>JAIBBU010000027.1 GCA_019694515.1 Oligoflexia bacterium
CCTGAGAGATTCGAACAGGCGGCTGCGGAGCAGCCGCGAGGCGATAGGGGAATCTCAGGCCGAGCGGTGCTCGGCCGTCAGGGCGCGCCACTTCATTTCTTCGCAGCCTCCGGTCCCGATTCGCGCCCTGAGAGATTCGAACAGGCGGCTGCGGAGCAGCCGCGAGGCGATAGGGGAATCTCAGGCCGAGCGGTGCTCGGCCGTCAGGGCGCGCCACTTCATTTCTTCGCAGCCTCCGGTCCCGATTCGCGCCTCCTTCTGTCATTGCGAGCGAAGCGAAGCAATCCCTACCATTTTGCCTGGAGCTGCGTAGACCCCGACGAAAGGGGGGAAGGGGATCCCCTCCCCATTAAAGTCATGTAAAGCGATGAATGCCATAGCGTTAGGGTTTACCCGCCTCCGCTCATGCTACGGCGAGGCAGGCTTTCGCTCCGCTCGCAATTACAGAGCCGTGCGCACGGAGCTCAATGCTGTCCTCGAATTGTGTCACTCGTACAGCAATGACAGTGGTGTGACGAAAGTTGCTAAAAACTGATCGCCGCCGCATCCTTTTTGAAGAGTCCAGTTCTCTGGATCGGCCTCTCGGCCGGGGTGCGGCACACCAATCGCCTGCCATCCTGGCTGGTCATTACTGCCAGCCGTCTTTGCATAGGATCTCAGACAGCGGTAAAATGGCCTATTATAGAGATCTCTTCGGTGACTCGAGGTGCTATGACTAAGTTCGAAGACCCGACAACCCCGCGCGGATGCGATCGCTGCTCAGCCCAGCCGGGTGAGCCGCTATGTGCTACAGCGTTTCAAGCCACTACCCTTGATCAGATCCACTCCGTATACAATCCAGCGCGCCAACGGACCTGCGTGGTTATTCCTGGAATCAATCGTGCTTTGCATATTTCCAGATTAGAACCCAAAGCCGCACTTGATTCAGTCGAGCTTACGCTGCGCCTTGAGTTGAGAGAGGTCGCCGGGAAGCGCGTACCGTTACTTAGTATTGATGAGATTCGAGAGTTTGCCGGAATGCGGATGGCGATAGACAGCTGGTTTGAGCCGGCGCTTGAACTGCCAGCAGAGAGCGAAGGTGGGGAAGCGTTAAGATTGGAAATTCCGGCGACAGGGGTCCGTCGTGTCGCTGAAGGCAAGGCTAAGTTTGGTATTGAGGTGCAGCTCGATCGTTCGGACCGTATCCCGGATCGGCCAGTAGCGAACGCGCTCGTCACTTTAACGGGCAGCGTCGCTGACTTTCTTAGGGAAAAGATCTCAAAGGATTGGTATCTCCCAGGGGGTGATCCTTTATCACGCCGCATTACAGTTCAGCTTGCGACGCTGAAGTAAAGATCTTCGAATCACGAACTCTAGGTGTAATTCCTAACGATCACTTCGTTAATCTTGCCGCGCTTGGCTGCAACCGAATTAATTGCCCGGCTGGCCTCAACCGTTTCGATCTTGAAAGCCGCGTACAGCTCGAAAATTTCCGGAGCAGACGAATTGGAAAGCATGAACTTCACATTCTTGCGATCCAGCTCCACACATGCGTCGCGAAGCTGTACCTGCATATCCTTGCCGAATGAGTCTCGATAGTAGCTAGTAAAGGAGGAGGTTGAGCTTAGCGGCATATATGGGGGATCGAGATACACGAAGTCGCCTGCGCCCGCATGGGCCAGCACCTGCTGAAATGTCTCGCAATGAATTTCGGTGCTCTGCAGTGCTTGACTACACGCTCTTAAATTGTCGGCGTCGCAAATCGTAGGATTCTCATAGCGCCCAAAGGGGGTATTGAAGTGGCCATGCGAATTAACACGATAAAGGCCGTTGTAGCAGCTCTTGTTCAGATAGATCAGCCGCGCAGCGCGCCGCACTGGGCTCCAGTGCGCAAAGCCCGGCTCCCGATCGGACGCGCGCATTTTGTAATAGAAGGCGCTCTCGTAAGGATAACTCTTTAGCAGCTTGATCACCTCACCGACCTTGTCGCGCACAGCGGCAAAGGTAGCAATCAGCTCGGGGTTCAGATCGGAGAGAAAGGTGTGATGCGGCTGCAGATGAAAAAAGAGCGCAGCACTACCAGCAAACGGTTCAAAATAACGCTCAAAGTTGGATGGAATCCGACGGGATAGTTCGGGTATCAGCCGGCCTTTTCCACCGGCCCATTTCAAGAATGGCCGGCATGTTACCGGTGTGTCGCTTTGTTCGCTGTCTTCGGGTCTTCTTAGCGCCTGCCCCATGGGGTTACCTTAGCACATTGAGTTTTAAGAGAGATAGCAAAGTCCCCCAAAATTTCCGGCAGGGGGCTTAAGTTGTTAAGCCTTTTAGCAGGTGATAAACTCCGGCTGCACCGTTTTTATTGGCGGAAATCACCATGTGCGGCATTGTCGGATACATTGGACCCAAGGATGCGCTCGATTTGATCGTGGCGGGTTTGGAGCGGCTTGAATACCGCGGTTACGACTCCTCCGGTATCGCCGTGCTCCAGGATGGCCGCATCCAGGTTACCCGGGCGGTGGGGAAGCTGGCGGAGCTGAAGAAAACCTTAGCCGAACAGGGGCCCCGGACCCCCACTCATATCGGCATCGGCCATACGCGCTGGGCGACCCACGGCAGACCCTCGGAAATTAATGCCCATCCGCATACCGCCGGACGCGTTAGCCTTATTCACAACGGAATTATCGAAAACTATATTCCGCTGCGCGAAAAGCTGAGCAAGGCCGGATCGATCTTCAAGTCGGAGACCGACACTGAAATAGCAGCCCACCTTTTGAACTATCACCTCGAAAAAGGACATTCGCCGATCGATGCGCTGCGCCAGACCTGCGCAGAGATCCGCGGCAGTTATGCCTTCGTGGCGCTGGATGCCGACCATCCTGACCGGCTGCTGATCGCAAAGAATTCGACCCCGATTGTGGTCGGAATGACCAAGACCGAACTCATTGTTGCCAGCGACATACCTGCAGTCCTGCCAATCACCCGCGACGTTCTGATTTTGGAAGACGGCGATCTGGCGGAGGTAGCGCCAGGACGTATCTACGTTGAACACAATGGCAAGCCGGTGGAGCGCAAGCCGCAGCATATTAGCTGGGATGCTGTGACAGCTCAGAAGGGCGGATTCAAGCATTTCATGCTTAAGGAGATCCATGACCAGGTGCAAATGCTGGCTGAGGTATTTCGCGGCCGGATCGAACTTGAAAAAGGCGATGTCGATCTGGGAGAACTCACGCTCAAGCCTGATGACGTTCGGAAGTTAAACCGGATCGTGCTGGTAGCCTGCGGCAGCGCTTGGCATGCCGCGCTGGTCACTAAGTTTTATATCGAGCATCTGGCCGGGATTCCGTGCGAAGTCGATTATGCCTCGGAGCTTCGCTATCGCACGCCGGTTTTCGATCGCAACACCTTGGTGGTCGCGATTTCGCAATCCGGGGAGACCGCCGACACTCTCGGTGCGATCGAGCTGGTCAGAAATGAGGCGCGCACGCTGGCGTTTTGCAATGTGCTCGGATCCTCTCTGACCAGGAAGGTTCAGGATGTAATTTTTACTCAGGCCGGACCTGAGATTAGCGTCGCCTCGACCAAGGCGTTTACGACTCAGTTAGTCGTCGGCTATCTATTCGCCCTGTATCTAGGCAAATGCCGCGGCAAGCTTGCACATCAGCAGCTGGCTGGGCTGGTTGAGCCGCTGGTCCATCTGCCCACGGCAGTGGACGAGGCGCTTAAGCTTAACAACAAGATCGAGGAGGTCGCTAAGCAGTTTTCCCAGGCGCGCGATTTTCTGTTCCTGGGAAGAGGAATCTGTTACCCAATCGCGCTCGAGGGAGCCTTAAAGCTTAAAGAGATTTCTTATATTCATGCGGAGGGCTATCCAGCGGGGGAGATGAAGCACGGCCCGATCGCGCTGATCAGTGATGAGATGCCGGTGGTTGTTATCATGCATAAATCCGATCTGTTGTTTGAGAAGACTTTAAGTAACGTGCGGGAAGCTGAGTCACGCGGCGGAAAAATCATTGCGATTACCGATGCGGGCGATCATCCGGAGCTCAGAAAAATCTGCAAGGCCGTGATCGAGATGCCGCATGTTTCCGAGCTTCTGAGTCCGATCGTACTGACCATCCCGCTGCAGCTATTGGCCTATCATGTGGCGGTATTGAATGGCACTGATGTCGACCTGCCGCGCAATTTAGCCAAGAGCGTAACTGTCGAATAATCGCATTCTTAGCGGAAACGGCGCCTTAACGCTAAGAATCCGGACTGCCAAGCCGCTTTTGTCCTGCTATCGTTAAGCCGATCCAAGAACAGGCCGAAAGTCTGAGATAAAATCATGCGAAACGTACCCACTGCCGTCATAGCTGTAACTTTGCTAATCCCGCTCCTTGGCGCTGAGGCGCAGGCCAAGAAGAATTATCTTTGCAATCTTGAAGGTGCCATTTGGAACCAGAGCGTGCCCTGTGATCAGGACAGCCCCGAAAGGGGCATAATGAAGGACCGCCTGCATTATGAGGAGCGACAGGCTAGCCGCAAGGAATTAGCGCGGCTGATTGAGGAGCATAAAACGGAGGGAACAATTGCGCGGCTGCAGAATTTCCCGGAGCGTTATGACAACCAGGATATCTTGCTAAAAGAGGTCTGGTTATATGGAAACGTGATTCGATTGGATGAAAGCTGGCTGCCGGCCGGTGAGCAGACCGAGCTACTGATCAAGGACAAGTTCGATCGGGCTCTGCCGGTCTTGGCCTCGAACAATGAGGGGATCAAGCTGCTTGATCGGCTGAAGCCCAACCTGGCTTATCCGTTGACCCAAATTACGGTCAGGATTATCAACGGCCCTTCCGGCTACTACGCCTCGCTAATCGATCTGTCGATCTCTGACCAAGCCCCGAAAAAGGTCGCTGACTGGAAGAGCATTCCGCAGTCGGTGCTGCTTAGAGCTGCACCTGCCGCTTCCGGCTCTGAAGTGGGTGAGGGTGATGATCAGGAGAGTTTTGAGCCTCAAAAGGTTGAGCCGGAAAAGCATTACAAGGACGATGAGCTGCCCCCCGACGCCGGTGATACCAAGGAGGATGATGGAGTATTTAGCGCCTATACCAATGCATTGAAGAAGGCCAAGGCGCTCGGTAAGGACAAGAGCTACAACTCAGGGCTGGAACAGGCCGATCCGGAGAGGGGAAACAGCGGCTTTTCGGAGGAATAGTCGCCTTCGCTGTCCCACCCTTACTTCGGGACACCCAACTTGTGCCGTTTCATAAATTCGAGTGCGCGCTGAATTCGCACTAACCCCTCGAAAGGCTAGGGGGCATTACTTTAATCCGCTTTAACTATTAAAAACTCTTACTAAATCGCTTGACGGAATGAAGCTCTATGCCTTAGTGTCAAGAAGTGGGGTGAAGTGGGATAAGTTGGGATATTTGACCAAGACGGGTTTTAAATCAGGTTTTCCCCACGTTTCTCTCATTTTCCTATGACAAGAAAAGAGCAACGACCGCTCTCAACGCGGGGCGAAAGCCCCGCGTCTTTCCCCTCCTTTCGAGGGAACTTCAGCCACGCGCTGGATGAAAAAGGTCGTGTCAGCTTGCCCGCCGAATTCCGCCGCATACTTTCTGACCACAGCGAAGAAGCGGTCGTAATCACCAACTATATTTCAGACGGCGCCCGCTGCATCGAGGGGTTTGGGGTCAAGACCTGGCAGGATTTCGAGCAGAAGCTCCGGCAGAAAAGTCGATTTAGTCCCAAGCTTCAGAAACTTGAAAATTTCTATCTGAGTCGTGCGGCCGAATGTGCACTTGATGGCAGCGGCCGCATTTTGATTCCGGCCCATCTTAAGACCTATGCCGGGATCGAGCGTGATGTGACCTTCACCTCTTCAATTCATGGTTTTCGGATCTGGGACACGCGCGTTTGGAACATGATCTTCGCGGCAGCCGAACAGGCGCTCCTCGAAGATCCTGAGATTTTCGCCGAGGTCGATGTCTGAGAGCGCAAGTTGCCATATCGCAGTATTGGAGCAGGAGGTGTTGAACTTTCTTAACGCGAGCCGAGGGGGAACCTACCTAGATTGCACTCTGGGAGGGGGAGGGCATACCCGCGCCATCCTGGCATCTAATCCTGAAAATATGGTCATAGCTGTAGATCGCGATCTGCGTGCCATAGAACGTACGCAGGTCAAGTTACAGCAGTATTCCAGTCGCTTGAAGATTGTGCATGGTGAATTCGCCCGGGTGGCGAAGAGTTTCGAGAGCCACAGCTTCGACGGCATATTAGCTGACCTGGGCTTATCCAGCGATCAGCTGGCAGAGGGGCGGGGATTCTCCTTCAATGACGCAGGTCCATTGGACATGCGCATGAACGAAGAGCAGGAGTTGAGCGCTGCTAGCCTGATCAATGACTCCGAGCGTCCCGAGCTCTTGCGCATCTTAAGGCAGGGCGGGGCGGAGCAGGAAGCTGAACGTGCCGTCGCCGCGATCATGCGCGCGCGCCCGATCTCCGATACGGCCGAGTTAGCGCGGGTACTGCGCGAAGCTCTGGCAGGCCACTACCGCGGGAAGAAGATTGATCCGGCCACGGTGGTTTTCCAGGCACTGCGCATTGCCGTGAATCAGGAGCTGCAGGAGCTTGAGACTCTTCTGGAGAGTCTGCCGGCACTTGCCAAACCGCATGCCCGTGCCGTCTTCATCTCGTTTCATTCATTAGAGGACCGCGCGGTGGCGGGGACGATGCGGCGCTGGGCGCAGAGCGAATTTTCCGCCAATTGGCCGGGCGCAGCGTCGGCCCCTAAGCCGATCGGCAAGATTTTAACCCGCAAGGCGGTCACGGCCGCTGAAGCAGAGCTTTCATCCAACCCCCGGTCTCGCAGCGCTAAGCTGCGGGCTTTTGAGTTTAATTGAGGAAACGATATGGCGATCTGTCTTGACTATCAAAGTGTTTACTGTGACCGGACCCGCAGCACGGCGTCGCTCAAATTTCAGATCTTTGCCGCGAGCATGCTGCTCTTTGCACTGGCCCTGAAAGTTTGGGTCAAAATTGAGCGCACCGATCTCGGATATGATCTAGCCCGAGAGAAGGAACGTACTGTACAACTGGATATGAAGCGGCGCGAGCTTGAGTTGCAGCTATCGGTCCTAACCCGGCCTGATACCTTGACCAAAGAGGCCTCGAAACAGCTTGGATTGCAGGCTTTTGATTCCAAGCGCGCACGCCGCATAAAACTCGACTAATACAGCGATGTAGCAAATGCGTGCCCAGACCCTGCCACTCTTTGACTATGCCACGCGCGCCGTGGGTCAAAGCTCGCACCATTTATTTTGCTCAAAATCGCGCTCCTTTAGGCTGGTCGGCTTAACGCTTTTTTGTCTGCTTTGGACCGGATTAATTTTGTTCCGCCTCTTCAGTCTCCAGATCGCAAATTTCGAAACCTGGCAGGAATGGGCGCTCAAGGAACATTTTAAGGAGGTCATCGTGGCCTCCGAGCGCGGTGCTATTTATGACCGTAACGGCAATCTCATGGCGGTCTCCGTTCCCGCTGGATCGATCTATGTGCGTCCCCGTCAGGTCCGTGATAGGGCCGATGTTGCCAAACGCTTAGCGGCGCTGATTGAAATACCGCGCGCCGAGATTGAGAAGAAACTTTCTGGCACAGAACCCTTTATTTGGATTAAGCGTCAAATTCCCCGTGCTCTGGCCGAACAGGTGCAGGCTTTGAATCTCCCCGGCATCGGTTCGATTATGGAGGCGCGCCGTTACTATCCCTATAATCAGGCCGCGAGTTCGTTGATTGGCATGGTGGGGGTTGATGGCAAGGGTCTTTCCGGACTCGAGGCCACCCATGAAAACATTCTGCACACCGATCACCTTCGCACCAAGGTCACCCGCGATGCCTATGGTAAAGTTCTCGAGCTCGATCCCGACTTGAATTCTGAGTTCAAGCTGCCCAAAGGCTCGTCGTTGGCGCTGACCCTTGATGCCTCAATCCAGATGATCGTCGACGAGGAATTGGCGGCCGGTCAAACCGAAAACAACGCCAAAGCCGGCATGGCCGTAATGATTGATGCCGACACCGGAGAGATTCTAGCACTTGGTCAATCGCCCGGAGAAAATTTCAACGAAAACAAAAAACGCAGCGGCAAGAGTCTGCACAACATGATCGCAGAATCAGTCTTTGAGCCGGGTTCGATCATGAAGCCGGTGGTGGCGGCCGCGGCGCTGGAAAGAAAAGCATTCTCTCCGAATGAGCTGGTAGACTGCGAGGGCGGCCGGTTCTTCTTCGCGGCCCACACCATTAAGGATGTGCATCCCAACGGTGTGATCTCTTTTCGTGATGTAGTAGTGCGCTCTTCCAATATCGGCATGACCAAAATCGGAATGCGGCTGGGCAGCGATCAACTTTTTAGCTTTCTTAAGCTTTTCGGCTTTGGAGGCTCGAGCGGACTCAATCTGCCGGGCGAGACCTCCGGACTGCTGCGTGATGTCAGCAGTTGGGCCAAGATCGATATCGCCACCCATTCCTTCGGTCAGGGAGTCGCGGTCACGCCGCTCCAAATGGTGCGCGCCTTCGCCGTCTTCGCTAATGGCGGGAAGCTCCCACAGCTTAGTGTAATCCAGAGCGAGGAGCCTTTTGCACTAAAGCGCGTGATTTCGGAACGCGCGGCCGCACAGATCAAGGATATGCTTTTCGGGGTCGTGGAAGATCAGCACGGCACGGGCAAGCTGGCATCGATCGACGGTGTGCGGGTCGGTGGCAAGACCGGGACTGCACAGAAGGCGCGGTCCGGCGGGCGTGGTTACGAAAGCGGATTATATATGGCCTCCTTCGTTGGTTTTGCGGATGCCTCCGCTTTAGGCATCGATAAGAAACTAGTCCTCCTGGTTTCGATCGATGAACCCCATGGCAAATCGATTTATGGCGGCGCGGTGGCAGCGCCGGTATTTAAGCGCATCATGCAGCGCACCCTGCATTATCTGAGCACCCGTAACGAATTGAGTTCTCCGGTTGAACGGGCTAAGATCCAATCCGGTAATATTCTTAATGTGAGCCAGGAGCAGCTTTAGCGCGGTCGTAAGCTGTCTTTATGGCAATCTGAATGTCATTCTTAGAAGGCAATTTCTCCCTACACACCCTCGCTGCAGCTCTTGGAGCGCAGCCAGTGAACTGCCTGCCGGACGAAATCAAGATCTCATCGGTTACCTTTGACAGCAGGAAAGTAATCCCGGGCAGTCTGTTTACCGCACTGCGCGGCGTCAGCTCCGATGGGCATGCATTCGTGGAGCAAGCATTTCAATCCGGTGCAGCAGCGGCCGTAGTCGAAGATGGGGCGGTGTTGGGCGGCAGGCCTGGGCTGATCGTGGGGGACTCAAGGCGCGCCGTAAGTCGGCTGGCAGCGACCTGGACCGGTGAGCTCTCCAAGCGCTTTCGCACTATTGGGGTGACTGGAACCAACGGCAAGACCACCACCGTTTGGCTGCTCTTCCACGCGCTCAACCATTTAGGGCAGCAGGCTTTCAGAGTCGGGACCTTGGGCGCTGCGGTAGACGGAGCTTTCGATCTGGAAGGCAGCTTGACCACCCCCGATCCTTTTTCACTGCATGCTCTTTTCGCGCGTGCCAAGGCCGCGGGCGCTACCGATTGCGCCATGGAAGCGTCCTCGCATGCCCTAGACCAGCTGCGGGTCGAAGAGATCGGATTCGATGTGGGGGTGTTTACCAACCTGACCCATGATCATCTCGATTACCACAAGACCATGGAGCATTATTTCCAATCTAAGCTCCATCTCTTTGAACTCTTGCTCGCGAAGCCGGAGGGGCTGAGACGGGCCGTAGTCAATTTGGATGATCCTTACGGCGTGCAGCTGCTTACGCGTCTGCCGGCGGGGCTGCAAACTTACACTTTTGGCTTTGCCGAGGGCGCTGATTTTCAGATCAAGGAATTCAAGCAGGCGCTGCACGGATCGCGCTTTCGGATCTTTACACGTACTGGTGCCTTCGAGATCGAGACCGCTTTCGTTGGCAGATACAATGCGCAGAATCTTACCGCTGCATTTGCGGCACTGAGTAGCTGTGGATACGAGCGCGCAGAACTGGCGCGAGTCTTCAAAGCACTGCCGCAGGTTCCCGGACGGCTGGAAAGCTGTGGCAACGAGAAGATCGGTCTCTTTGTAGACTATGCGCACACTCCCGATGCGCTGCAGAATGCCTTGGGGTGTCTGCGTGACTTGGCGAAGGGACAACTTTGGGTGGTTTTCGGGTGCGGCGGAGATCGTGACCGCACCAAACGCCCGGAGATGGGCAAAATCGCCCGAAAGCTGGCCGATCGGGTGGTCGTGACCTCCGATAATCCGCGCACCGAGGAGCCGGGGACGATTATCGCTGAGATCTTAGCGGGGCAGGCGGTCGCCGATATTGTGGAGGTCGACCGTGAAAAAGCAATTCGGCGCGCTGTGTTTGAGGCCGCGCCCGGGGATGTCATTCTTATAGCTGGTAAAGGTCATGAAAATTATCAGATTATAGGTTCTGCCAAGCGCCATTTCTCAGATGTTGAAATTGCTAGAGCGGCGCTGGAATCGAGGGGCATTTAGTGATCGCGCTTAGTCGGACCAAGCTGGTTGAAGTTGTTAACGGGGAAGTTAAGCCCTCTACGACGCGGCTTAACTTTAGCGGATTGGAATTTGACTCCCGGGCGATCCGTGGAGGCGAACTTTTCGTGGCCCTAAAGGGCGCGGCTTCCCATGGCCACGCCTTTTTGGGGGAGGCATTCAAGCGCGGCGCGGCGCTGTTCTTGGTTGAAGACCCTAAGCTGCTCGACACTTTCGAGGAGCCCGAACGCCTGGTCGTAGTTAAAGATACGCTCACTGCTTTCTCCGCTCTCGCGTCGTTTTGGCGCGCTGAGCTTGGCACTCCGATCATCGCGGTAACCGGCTCGGTTGGTAAAACCACAGTTAAGGAGATGTGCGCGGCGCTGTTAGCTTCGCAGAGTCGCGGAGCATATTCGCAGAAGAGCTTTAACAATCATGTCGGTGTGCCGTACACCCTGTGCCGTATTGCTCCGGAACATAAGTGGGCCGTAATTGAAGTCGGCATGAACCACGCCGGTGAGATTCGCGTCCTCACAGAGCTGATTAAGCCGGATGTGGCGGTCGTCTCCACGATTGCCCCGGCACATATAGAGTTCTTTAAGGACATCGCTGGGATCGTGGATGCCAAATTAGAGATCACCACCGGGCTGAAGCCCGGGGCGACGCTGATCATAAATCATGACAGCCCCGAGTTACTCGCTGGCATTGCCCGGCATGATCTGAAGGGCTTAAGGCTCAAACGCTTTGGCCATTCCGAGGGATTAGAGGCGCGCGTTTCAGGGGAGCAGTCGCTCGGTTTTGACGGGATTAAGTTCGGGTTGGAGCTTGAAGGCCAAGCGGTATCGATCGAGATGGCGGTCTTAGGAACGCATAACGCGATGAACGCGGCCTGCGCGGCGCTGGCTGTGAAGAGTCTATTCCCGGAGCTGCCGGTCGACGCAATTCGCGCTGGTCTTAATTCCTATAAGGCGCCGCTGATGCGGCTGAATTTACTGGCGCTGGCGGATGGACGGCATGTCCTGGATGATTCTTATAACGCTAACCCTGCTTCAATGCAGGCTGCGCTTGAGATCGCGAAAGACCTGCTGAGTTCCGGCATCCGGACTGGGCTGATTCTGGGGGATATGCTTGAGCTCGGCAGCGAGTCTTCAAAATACCATCTAGAGCTGGCGGATCAGGCGGCCGCTGTCAATCCGGCCTTTGTGATCTATGTAGGAAGCCATGGCGGGGCGGTTGTTGGAAGGTTGATTGAAAAGGGGATTCAGGCTTTTAAGGCGGAAACGCCGGAAAGTGCGGCTCACACCGCTCTTAAAATGCCTTTCGATCTCTTACTTGTGAAGGCCTCGCGTGGTATAGGTTTAGATCGCTCAGTAAAGACTTTAGTAGAAAAATCCCAGGGCAATCCGGCGTAAATTTGCATGCTTTATCATTTGCTTTTTCCTCTGCACGTTGTTTACAGCTGGCTTAACGTTTTCCGTTACATCACCTTCCGGGCGATGCTGGCATTTCTTATTTCTTTCGCTTTCGTGTTGGTGCTGCAGCCGGTTTTTATTCGCAAGCTTAAGAGCTTGGGCCTTAAAGGCCAGCCGATTAGGGATGATGGCCCAAAAGAGCATCACTCCAAGTCCGGTACCCCCACAATGGGGGGCTTGGTGGTTGTAGTATCGGTGCTCTTTTCCTCATTACTGCTCGCTGATCTAACCAATATTTATGTTTGGATCACCCTGGCGGTGATGAGCGCTTACTCTACCATCGGGTTTATCGACGATTGGCGGAAGATCACTCAGCAGAATTCTAAGGGTCTTTCCGAAAAGCAGAAATTGCTTTCACAGCTCGGAGTAGGGATCGCGGCAGGGCTGCTTCTGATGCTGCTCGGCTTTAACTCCTCGGTTACGATTCCCTTCGTCAAGGGCATGACCTTTGAACTAAGTCTGCTGTTTATTCTTTTCGTAGCATTGGTGGTGGTGGGGACTTCGAATGCTGTGAACTTGACCGATGGGTTGGATGGGTTAGCGATCGGTCCGGTGATGTCAGTTGCCGTCACTTACGCCATCTTCGCGTACGTAACGGGCAATATCAAAACCGCGGAATACCTGGGCCTCGATTACGTTGCGGGCAGCGGCGAGCTGACGATTGTGCTGGCGGCAATTTTCGCGGCCGGTTTGGGGTTTCTTTGGTACAACACCTTTCCCGCATCCGTTTTTATGGGAGATCTCGGCGCGCTGGGGCTCGGTGCCGTGCTCGGTATTATTGCGATCCTGGTAAAGCAAGAAGTTGCCTTGGTTATCGCCGGGGGCGTATTCGTGATGGAGGCGCTGTCAGTTATAATTCAGCGCTATTCCTATAAAATGACAGGGCGCCGCGTCTTTCGCATGGCCCCGATCCATCATCATTTTGAGCTTAAAGGCTGGGCGGAGCCGAAGATTATAGTGCGGTTTTGGATTATCTCGATCGTGCTCGCTCTGATATCACTTACTTCTCTCAAACTCCGATGAACCTGCGTGATGAACTAGCAAAGATCCGTTCTCAAAAAGGCCGTGTATTAGTTGTGGGTCTGGGAATTAGCGGCATTGAAGCGGCCCGCTTCCTGGCGCGCGCCGGAATCACGCCGATCGTGGTCGAACGTGAGGCCGAGGAGAGCTACCGCAAGAAATCGAAGCTGTATTCGGAGATCTCAAAACTTAGGGAGCTGGGAGCCGAGCTGCATTTTGGCACAGACGGGGAGAAGGTCACGGCATTGCTGGACGGTGTAACGCTGGCCGTGCTCAGTCCTGGAGTCTCGCTGGAGTCCGCTGTAGCGGGAACACTGCGGCGTTATCCAATTAGATTGGTCGGAGAATTGGAGCTGGGAGTCGAGCTGCGTGGTGTGCCGGCATTAGTAGTCACAGGCAGCAACGGCAAGAGCACCACGGTAAACCTGATGCACGCGATGTTGATGGCGGGCGGCTTTGAATCGACCTTGTGCGGCAATATCGGCACGCCGGTGATTGCTGCAGTCGATCCGAACTTCGAGGCAACGGGGACCCCCGCTAATACATATCAGGTGGTCGAGGCTTCGAGCTACCAGCTGGAGATTTGCGCGGTCATGCGCCCCAAGATCGCCGCACTGCTAAATGTCTCAGATAATCACCTGGAACGTCACGGCACGATGGAGCGCTATCTTAACTGCAAGGCGCGCATCTTCGAAAATCAGCAGCGTGAAGATTTTGCGCTGCTAAATTACGACGATGCGCGGGTTCGAGCGCTGGCACCCCGCTTGAAAGCTCAAATTATCTGGATTGGACAGAATCCTGAGGTCTTGAAATGCGATGCGGGTGCATTAATTAAGTACGATCCTAAATCGTCTGTAGACGCGATCCACCTTAAGCTTCCGGGGCACGCTCCCGAAGAGGTGAGCGTCTCGGGGAGTCCGCTTATGGGGGCGCACAATCGCTACAATTTCGCCTTTGCATTTTCTGCCGCCAAGCTTTGCGGAGTGCCGACACAAAAGCTGCTCGAGGTTGTGAGCAGCTTCAAAACCTTGGAGCACCGGCTGGAATTTATTCCAGGTACCGGCAGACTAATTATCAATGATTCAAAATCTACCACCGTGGCTGCTTCCGTAGCAGCTTTGCAGGCGGTGCGAGCCCAGTTCCCGGAGCGGCACGTAGTCGTGATGTTGGGCGGTTTAGCCAAGGCCGGAGCCTGGGATCCGCTGATGCAGCTGATTAAACGGGATAGCCCCTCAGCAACTCGGGTGATATGCTTCGGCCAGGATGCCTCGTTAGTCGCGAGCCATTGCCGGGCGCACGCTGTAGAGCATGCAGTCTCGGGTGGGGTCGCGGACGCTACGGCCCAGGCGCTTGGCATGAGCCGTAAGGAGGATCTGGTGTTATTCAGCCCGGGATGCGCGAGCTTTGATGAGTTTCGCGACTTCGAGGAGCGCGGCGCCTTTTTTAAGCGTTGTGCCCTGGAAAGTGCCGGCGCCGCCGGAGTACATCCCTAAAGGTTTGGTTCCGGAAAGGACCTTGGCTGCATGAGTTCCGTCGCTCAGAAGAATCTAAGACCACCATTGTTTGTTGATAACCTGCTGGTTAGCGCAGTTGTGCTGCTGGTGGGGATCAGCTTGGTGATGATCTATTCCACCACAGCGATAGTTTCGCAGGAACATTTCGGCGATGCTTTTTACTACGTGAAGCGGCAGGGCGCAGCGGCCCTGGTCGGCTTGATCCTGATGCTGCTTTGCTCGCGACTCGACATTGAGCTTTTGCGGCGCATCTCTCCGGTATTGTTGCCGATCGCTTTATTTCTCTTGGTTTTGATCCAGATCCCGGGGTTGGGTGATGCCGCTGGAGGTGCAAAGCGCTGGGTCAATTTAGGTTTCATGCGTTTTCAACCGGGCGAGTTCTGTAAGCTGCTCTTTGTGATCTTTATGGCAGGCTACCTGGCACGGCAGGAGCGTACTATCCACACTTTTGTTGACGGAATCATCAAACCGATCGCCCTGGTAACTCTGGCAGCCGCACTATTTTTAGCGCAGCCCGACTTTGGCAGCACCGTGATCGTTTTTAGCGTCGTGCTTTGCATGATGGCCGTTTCAGGGGTGCGGCTAATATATTTAGGCGCGGGCGCCGGGTTAATCGTTTTGGCGCTGGCCTCGCTGGTAGTCATTTCGCCTTATCGCCTCAAGCGCATCGTGAGCTTCCTTTCCCCATGGTCTGATCCATCGGGCAAAGGATACCAGCTGATCCAATCCCTAATCGCCATCGGCACCGGCCAGTTATTTGGCGTCGGTTTGGGCGAGAGCAAGCAGAAATTATTTTACCTGCCCGCGGCGCATACTGATTTCATTTTTTCGATGGTGGCGGAAGAGCTTGGCTTCATTGGCGGCGCTGCCTTGGTACTGCTATTTCTGGTCGTATTATGGCGCGGCTTGGCGCTATCTAAGCTGGTGATCGAGGACACTTTTGCTTTCTCGCTGGCAGTCGGATTAACGATGCTGATCGTCGCTCCGGCACTACTTAACATCGGAGTCGTAACTGGGCTGCTTCCGACCAAGGGAATGGTATTGCCGCTAGTGGGATACGGGGGGTCAAGTTTGATCGCATCCCTCGTGGCGCTTGGACTGCTTCTCGCGATCGGACGCTCGGTGCAGCGCTCCGGCATCGTAGCCCGGGCTTCGGTCCCAGGAGCATTGCTCGATGCGCGCTCCCGCTGATCCACCCAGAATTCTGATTGCGGCAAGCGGCACTGGAGGACATCTGTTCCCGGCTCTTTTTATTGCTAAAAAAATTAGGGCGCTTTCGCCCACCGCTGAAGTGGCCTTTGTCGGCTCCGGCCGTCCCCTCGAGATCGAAATCTTGGGGAAAAGTGGATTTCCGCTGCATCGCATCCGGGCCGTCGGGGTCAAGCGCTTGGGGCTGCGCGGTTTCGTGGATTTCATGCTGAAACTTCCGCTAACCTTGCTTGATGTATGGAAGCTGCTGGGAGCATTCTCGCCCGATGCCGTCATTGGGGTGGGGGGCTACGTCTCGGTCTTCCCAGTGCTTTTGGGCAGACTCCGCAAGATCCCAAGCTGGATCCATGAAGCCGAGATTAATCCGGGGCTGGCTAATCGGGTTTTGTCATTATTTGCCTCGCGGGTCTCGGTCTCCTTTGCTGATGCGAAGATTGGCTGCAAAACGAAAATGGTTTTTACCGGCCAGCCTGTGCGCGACGAACTGCTGAGCCTTGCAGCTCAGCCGAAGAATAATCCGCCGCGTAATATCCTCGTGATGGGCGGCTCACAGGGCGCGCAGGCTTTAGATCTGGCGGTCAGGGAGCTTGCGCCCTTGCTGCGGGACCGGAATTTAGCGCTGTGGCATCAGTGCCGTCCCGAAAATGAGGCGCCATTGACCGCACACTACCGCAATACCGGGATCGAGGCCCGCGTCACCAAATTCATCGAAAACAGCGCCGAGGCTTTCGCCTGGAGCGATCTGATAATCAGCCGGGCGGGTGCCGGAGCGGTAAGTGAGCTCTCCGTCATCAACATCCCGTGCATCCTCGTTCCTTATCCTTTCGCCCAGGGGAACCACCAAAAGCATAATGCCGATACATTAGCTGCGCCGGGAAAGGCTCTAATAGTCGAGGAGGGGAATGAGTTTGTGGCGCGTCTAAGAGGCGCACTCTTAGAGCTTTTAGAACCAGGTGCATGGCAAAAAATGCGCGCGGCCCCCGGAGTGAGCCGACCGGCCGATGCCGCAAAGGCCATTGCTGCGGGGGCGCTTGAGCTTATAGACGGCCCCCGGCTGGGGAACTGCTAAGCATTCGAAGATACTTTATTAAGCACCGCCAAACTGCTTAAATCGAAGCTATCCTTTTTGGGAGTGCAGTATGTTTCCAGTCGTTGCCCCTCCGGCCCAAGTCGTAGATTCTGCCGAATATCGCACTGCCACCACTCCTTCACTCGACGACACCTTAAGAGAGCAAGGGTTCACGCTTAATCAGACGCGCGACGAGATCCGACGTTCCGTCGCGCTAAAGATGCTGCAGCTCCCAGTGATTCTTGATTACATCGACCGCAGTGACTGTCACCAGTGTGTGGGGTTGCAGATTCGCACTTTTAGCCTGATGTGCTCTCTCGATGACTCGCTCACGACGATGCTGGACAACACCGACATCGCGGTGGTGCCCTTCTCAAATGGGGACAGCATTTCGAACTTCGTTCAGGGCCTCGGTGCGCTTCCCAAACAGGAGGGGGAGCTCTGTTTATTAGAGGAGACCGAACCGGGCAGATTCTTCACTTTAGCCATCTGCAACCCCAGCGGGAGGCGCAGCTACTTCATCTGTGTATACAAGGACGCAGTGGCTGACAAGCAGGAGTGTCTGATCGGGTTAGATCAGCAATTCGAAAGGATCCGTTTATGGGAAGCCGGCTTGAAGTTCGATTCGCCCGAAAGTGCCAAGGAGGTAGTTCTGCACCGATCGTCCTTGAGTTTGGCAGCGATCGTTGCTGAAGCGCGCGCGTGGGATGAACCCGATCCCGTTCTGGAGAGATACCTAAAGCTGATCGATGTTAGCCCGCCGGCGTCGAAGCCCCGTTAGCATGATTCCTTACTCGGTTTCGATCGCGCACGGGGCCGCTTAATCAAAAAGCCGCGGAGTTCCTCGCGGCTTTAACCGCTGGAAAATAAAGGGCTCCTGTGATAGAAGAGGTTGTCTCTTCTCGAGGAAATTTATGAAAAAGTTCATGTTTGTTTTGGTTGTTCTTTTGGCCTCCTCCGGTGTTGGTTTGGCTGAGGAATTGAAGGATATTTTCGGGCGCGTCGAGCAGTACGTCGCCGCTAAGAATTACACCAAAGCGCTGGATGAGCTGAGCTGGGCCAAGAAAGAGATTGAGAAGTTGAACTCCGGCCAGCTAAAAACTTTTTTCCCTGACGAACTCGCCGGCTTCACCGGCGATAAGATCGAATCGCAAAATATGTTCGGCATTACCGGAATGGAGCGGCTTTACAAAAAAAGCGGCGCTAATACGACCGTGAAGGTCTCATTGACGGGCGGTGCCGGCGGCGCAGCCGGCGGATTAGGCGGGTTGGCGGCATTGGGCAGCTTTGCCGCCATGATGGGGCAGCAGCAAGGGCAGGATACCTTCCGCATTGAGGGACGCACCGCCACTTTGGAAGAACATGCCGACTCGCACGCAGCCGAGCTGACGGTGTTTCTCAACAGCGGATCAATTCTTAAACTGGAAATGCAAAATGGCACGGACGCAGCCGTGCTGAAGCAGATGGCCGAGAATCTGAAGCTCAATGATTTGGATGCGTATTTGAAAGGCGCTTCGTAAGTCCAGATTTGCATTAAACAATCTACAGTTCCTACCAATGTCACAAAAAGATTTTGTTCATAGCTCTTACCGCAGCCATACCTGCGCCGAACTGCGTGCCGCGGATGTGGGGAAAACCGCAACTCTTTCGGGATGGATCCACCGCGTGAGAAATCACGGCGGGCTGGTCTTCGTCGATCTGAGAGATCACTACGGGCTGACGCAGGTCGTCTTTGCCGGTGATCAGATCGCCGAAATCGAAGCCCTGCGAGTCGAGAGCGTGATCGAAATTAGCGGTCAGGTGTTAAAGCGCAGCGCCGAGACGATTAACCCCAAATTGGACACGGGCGAAATCGAAGTTGCGGCTAAAACCCTGAAAGTGCATTCACGCGCCGAAGTCCTCCCTTTTCAGATTGCGGAAGACGACGGGGCTCCGGAGCCGACTAGGCTCAAATACCGCTTTCTGGAGCTTAGAAGGGAAAAGCTGCACCGCAACATAATCCTGCGCGCCAAGGTAATTTCGGCGATCCGGCAGATTATGGAGCAGATGGGCTTCCTGGAATTTCAAACTCCCATTTTGACCAGCAGCTCGCCTGAAGGTGCCAGAGATTTTATTGTGCCTTCGCGGCTGCATCCGGGAAAATTTTATGCGCTGCCTCAGGCGCCGCAGCAGTTCAAGCAGCTGCTAATGGTGGCCGGGTTCGATCGCTACTTCCAAATCGCGCCCTGTTTTCGCGATGAAGATGCGCGCGCGGATCGCTCTCCGGGAGAATTTTATCAGCTCGATCTTGAGATGTCTTTCGTCGAGGAGGAGGACGTCTTTCGCATGTTCGAGACGCTCTTTACCTCACTTTTCGAGCGCTTCTCCAAACGCCCGTTCGCCTCGTCGCCTTTTGTGCGCATTCAGTATGACCAAAGCCTGCGCCGTTTCGGATCCGATAAGCCCGATCTTAGAAACCCGCTCGAGATCACCGACCTCTCGCAATGTTTTGCGGACACTGAGTTTCGGGTGTTCAAGGAGATTCTAGCTAAGGGTGGGGGGCTGTATGGCCTCAAGCTGGACCTGCCAAGCGCACCGCCCCGGAAGTATTTCGATGATATGGTCGATTGGTTTACCAAATTGGCAGGACAGGGCGTGGCCTATCTGACCTTCGAGGGTGCGGAATTCAAAGGCTCGATCGGCAAGTTCGTGACTCCCGATCAGGCGACGCGGCTGCGCGAGACCTTAAAGACCGGCGCATGCTCGGTAGTTTTCATCGCAGCCGGGATGCCCAAGCAGATCTTGCCGCATGTCGGAAAGCTTCGGGACAAGCTCGGTCAAGATTTTAATCTGATTAATAAAGAGCAGTGGGCTGTCTGTTGGATCACCGATTTCCCGATGTACGAGATTGAGGAGAGCAGCGGCGAGCTGCAATTCGCGCACAACCCCTTTTCCATGCCGCGCGGCGGATTGGATGCGCTGCTGAACAAGGATCCGCTCGAGATCTACTGTTCGCAGTATGATCTCGTGATCAACGGATATGAGATTTTGAGCGGCGCAATTCGAAACCATGAGCCTGAGATCATGTACAAAGCTTTCGAGAAGGTGGGCCACAGCCGCGCTGACGTCGATGAAAAATTTGGCGGGATGATTAGAGCCTTCAAATTCGGCGCGCCCCCGCACGGCGGCGGGGCTCCGGGGATCGATCGGATTGTGATGCTTTTGGCCGAAGAGTTTGCCATTCGGGATGTCACAGCCTTCCCGCTCGCGCAGAACGGGGAGGATCTGCTGATGGGAGCGCCCTCGACGGTTAGTGCGAAACAGCTGCGCGAGGTGCATATTGAGCTTAAACTCCCTCCCAAGAGCTGAGCTGCCGCATACATGACTAAAAGTATCATCCGCTAGGCTTTTCCCCGGGGTGAAAACTTCGTATTATTTCGCGGTGTCGTTAGCATCGTTGCGCCTACTATATTGCCTCACCGTTTTCTTCCTGCCGGTAGTTGCCTGGGCTGATGATCCCGCTCCGCCATACTCACTGGAGGAGTGCTATCAATTAGCGCTGCAGAACAGTGAGAGTTTGAAAATTAGCGAGGAGGACCTCAGTATTGCGGACGCGCAGTACCGTCAGGCTATGGCGGCCCTGCTGCCGAATATCGATCTCCTGGGATCGCAGCGCTTTCGCGACAACGCCAATTTCGGACGAATCATGCGCGGCAGCTCCTTTGCCGAAGATAACGGCGGCTCAACCGGCGGTAGCGGGGGCGGACTAGGGCGTTCGCAGTCCGAGATCACCCTCGGACTTTCTCAGCCGATTTTTCACGGATTTCGCGATTATCTTTTGTTGCGCGCCGCCCAGGGTGACTACAGCGCCCAAGAGTTGGATCTCAGCCGATCACGCGAACTGCTCTATCAAGATGTCGCGGCGCTTTTCTATGAGATCCAGCTGCATTTAGCGGAGGTGGCTGTATATGAGGCCGGACGAACAACGCTCAACGCTCGTCTAAAGGAGCTAGGTGAATTCGAGAAGCTAGGCAAAGCTCGTGAGAGTGAAACATTAGCATCCAGAGCCGAACTAGCCGATTTGGAAGCCAGCCGGGAGGCGGCTCAGGGACAGGCTCGAACCAGCCTGGAGTTGATGGCGTTCCTCACAGGAATCTCAGCGGATCAGCTCTCTTTGGAGGGCACCAAGCTGACACCGGAGCTGAATCCTCTCGCACAATACCTTGAGCGGGTACAAGCTCGCGCCGATCTGCAGGCTGCGGCTGTCAGGATTGAAGCTGAAAAGCAGCGCTCCCAAGCAATTTCACGCGAACGATGGCCCGGCTTGGACCTGACCGCCGATGCCTATCCCTTCGAAGATCCGGATCGGACCAGGGACTGGGAAGCGGGGCTGACCCTCTCGATGCCGATCTTCGATGGCGGAATGATTAGCGCCCGTGAATCCGAGGCGCGCGCGCTTGTAAAAAAAACCCAGCTTTCGGCGCAACAAAAGAGGCGCTTGGCGGAACGTGATGTGCGGGTGTCCTACGCCGACTCGGCCGCCGGCTTCGCAGAGTACAAGAGTTTGCAAAAGCTGGTTTCCAGCGCCAAGAAGAATTATGAGGTGCAGACCCGCGACTATGGGCTCGGAATTGTGACCAATCTCGATGTACTACAGGCCATCCGTACGAAACAGGATGCCGAGAGGCGGCTAGAGCTTTCGCGGTACTCCTACCTTGCTGCGCTGACCAAGCTGGAAGTGTCAGCCGGAGGAGTAGTTAAGTGACCTTATCCGATCTATCGATTCGCCGCCCCGTTTTCGCCTGGATGTTGATGTTCGGACTAATTGGGTTCGGCATCGTAAGCTTCAATAAACTAGGGATAAGTCAGCTTCCGGATGTGGACTTCCCAGTGATCTCGGTTTCAATCACCTGGCAGGGAGCGGCCCCCGAGGTGGTGGAATCAGAGATTGCTGACCAGCTCGAACAGGCCTTTGTCAGTATCGAGGGGGTTAGAGAAATCACCTCGACCATTCGTCAGGGGTCAGCCAATATCTCGATGGAGTTTGATCTTAAGCGCAATGTCGATGCTGCGCTCCAGGAGGTGCAGTCCGCGGTAAATCGTGTGCGCTTGCCCCTCGATGCGGATCTGCCGATCGTCAGAAAAACGAATCCCGAAGACCAGCCCATCATGTGGCTTGGTATCTCCTCGACTGAGAGATCGCTGCGCGAGTTGATTAACTACGTCGATCTCAATGTAAAGGATCAATTTCAGATCCTGCCCGGAGTGGGAGAGGTCTTGTTGGGAGGCTTTACAGAGCGAAATCTGCGGGTTTGGGTTAGTAACGAGAAGCTAAAGCAATACGAGCTAACGATCCTCGATGTGCGCGCCGCGCTGGAGGCCGGGCAGATCGAAACGGCGGCCGGATTCTTGGAGAACAACACTCAAGAACTAAATCTGCGCTTCATGGGCGAGGGCGCGACACCCGAAGAAGTAGGGAACATTTTGCTTCAAACCCGCGGTGGCCGCCCGGTTTACGGAACCGCTATTCGGCTCAGTGACGTAGCCCGGATCGAAGACGGTTTGAATGATGTTCGGCGCATCTCGCGGGTCGACGGGGTCCCCGGGATGGGGCTTGGCATTAAGAAGCAGCGCGGCGCTAACACGGTTGAGATCGGCGAGCGGGTTAAGAAACGCATGGCCGATCTGGCTAAGACCCTGCCTCCGGACATTAAGATTGGCGTTAACTTCGACACCACGGTTTTCGTCAAGGAATCGGTGGATGAAACTGAATTCACTCTGGTGCTTTCGGCGCTGGTCACCGCGCTAGTCTGCTGGCTGTTTCTGGGCTCCCTTCGCCCCACATTTAATATTCTGCTTTCTATCCCGACCTCCATCGTCGGCAGCTTTACGGTGATCTATTTTATGGGGTTCACACTGAACCTCTTTACGATCCTAGGACTAGCCCTGGCAATCGGCATCGTGGTTGATGACGCTATCATGGTGCTGGAAAATATCTATCGGCATAAGGATATGGGCAAAGATCGGGTAACTGCGTCACTGGACGGCGCCCGTGAGATTACCTTCGCGGCTATCGCCGCCTCGATCGCCGTGATTGCGATCTTCCTGCCGGTCGCCTTCATGGAGGGTGTAATCGGCAAATTCTTCTTCCAGTTCGGTGTTACGATCACAGCGGCGGTAGCCCTGTCGCTGCTTGAAGCAGTCACGCTCACGCCGATGCGCTGTTCGCAGATGATGGAGGAGCGCGAGGAGCAGGGGCGTTTTGCCGCGTTTTTAGACCGCCTTTTTTTGCGCGTGGCCGGGGTGTATCGGGCGCTGCTAAGCGTAGCGCTTAATCTGCGCTGGATCGTAGTGCTAGCCTCTGTCGCGATCTTTTTCGCGTCACTGCAGTTAATGCCGTTGCTCAAGAAGGAGTTCGTCCCCGCCCAGGATCAATCTACCTTTCTGGGCCGGGTAGAAACTAAAACCGGTTCCTCGATTGAATCGACCTCTGCCTCAATCAAACAGGTTGAGGATTATTTCAAGAGCCGCACCGATGTAGCCAAGATTTTCGGAGCTGTCGGCGGGTTTGGCGGCGGTGAGGTGAACACCGGGATCGTCTTCGTAAGCCTTGTGCCCCCCGCTAAGCGCAGTCTCACCCAGGAGCAAATCATGCAGGAGGCGCGAAAACAGTTTCCGCCTACCAAAGAGATGAAGGTCTTCCTCCAGGATCTGTCGACTCGCGGTTTCACAGCGCAGCGCGGCTTCCCGGTAGAGATCAATATTCGCGGACCGGAATGGCGCGTTCTAGATGAGAAAAGCAAAGCGATCGTGCAGAAACTCTCAGAGACAGGACTGGTAGTCGATGTTGATACCGATTATCGGCTGGGTCAGCCCGAGGCACGCGTAATTCCTGATCGCGACGCGGCCTTAAAGCGCGGCGTGCCGATCGAAGCGATCGGCGACACGGTATCGGCAGCGATTGGAGGCGTGCGACAGGGTAAGTTTACGCAGGGCGGCCGGCGCTATGATGTGCGGCTGCGGCTGGAAGCAGGGGAGCGCCTTCTGCCCGAGGACATTATGAAGCTGCAGGTTCGCAATATTTACGGCGAACTAGTTCCGATTAATGAGGTGGCCAAAGTCCAGACTGTCGGCACGCTGCAGACAATTACCCGCAGAAACCGCGAGAGGTCGATCTCCATTTATGCCAATGTGGCACAGGGCAAATCCCAGGCAGATGCACTGCAAAAAGCCCAGGAGATCGCCCGTGCAGCGCTGCCTGAAGGCTATCGGGTATTTCTGGGCGGCGGGGCGCAGACCTTCAATGAGTCCTTTAGCAGTCTGTTCTTTGTACTGTGGATGGGGGTCGCGGTTGCCTACATGGTACTGGCTTCGCAATTCAATAGCTATCTGCACCCGTTGGTGGTGCTGCTATCGCTGCCATTTAGTATTACCGGCGCCGTGGCCGCGCTTTACCTCACGGGACAATCACTCAATCTCTACAGCATGATTGGTGTGATTCTGCTAATGGGTATCGTGAAGAAGAATGGTATATTGTTGGTCGAATTTACCAATCACAAGCGGTTCGTGGATAAGCTGCCGCTGCGCGAAGCGATTTTGGAAGCTTCTCCGATCCGGCTTCGTCCGATCCTAATGACCTCATTAGCTACTCTTGCGGCTGCGGTCCCGCCGGCGCTAGCGCTTGGTCCAGGAGCGGAGAGCCGCATTCCGATGTCGATCACGATTATCGGCGGAGTGCTGGTTTCAACCGTCTTTACGCTCTTTGTGGTGCCCTGCGCCTATAGTTTGATCTCGAAGTTGGAAGGAAAACGCCGCGAGATTCCAGAGAGCTCCGCGCCAAGTCGCGCCCCTAGCCACGTTTAGGCGGCACAATCCCTTGGGCTTCGTAAACGGGGCGCGCCTGTCGGCGAATCTCGGGTAACTTTTTCCAAAACATCACTGCCACACCGATGCACGCAGCCCCTCCGGCCAGCACTGTGTTGGGGGCGCCGATGCGGCTGGCGAGTGCCCCCGCAATCAAACCACCAAGCGGCATCATCCCCATAAATGCGGTGGTATACAGGCTCATAACCCGCGCGCGCTTCGCGGGATCGGCCAAGGTTTGAATTAGGGTATTACAGGAGGCCAGCAGGAATATTACAGCTATTCCGGAGAAGAAGATCAAAACTAAGGAGAGCCAAAGCCGGTTCGAAAGCGCAAATCCGATCAGCGCTAGGCTGTGCACAAATCCAGCAGTGACGATCAAAGATCCTAGTCCGACAATCGAACGCCGCGACGCCAGATAGAGCGATCCCGCCACTGCGCCCAAACCCGAAGCGCCCATTAACAATCCCAGTCTCTCCGGCCCCCCCTGCAGCACCTCGCGGGCAAATACCGGCATCAGCACGAAATGCGGGGTTCCAAGCAGGCTTATTAACCCAACCAGCTTGATCAGCTCTCTAATCGGAACGAAGCGCCAAACATAGGTAACGCCGTCAACAAACCCCTCCACCAGGTTGTGCTTCGAGACATGCGCAGCGCCCGAGGCCAGTCGAATTTGGAAAAGCGAGATCAGTACCGCAAAAAAACTTACACCATCCACCAAGAAGCACACGCCCTCGTTAGAAGCGGCTATGATGATTCCACCAATGGCGGGCCCGATTAATCTACCGCTGTTGAACATCGTCGAATTCAACGCAATCGCGTTTGGTAGGTCGAGCTTGTCCTCGATCATTTCATTTACGAAAGACTGGCGCGCCGGCATATCAAAGGCGTTAATGATCGCCTGAGCTACGCATAAGAGGCACAGGATCGGAATGTCGATTTGGCCACTCAGTGTCAGGTAGGCCAGGGCAAAGGACTGCAACATTGAACTGAACTGGGTCGCAATCATGACGCGCTGACGGTTCCAGCGGTCAATTAACACCCCTGCAACAGGGGCCACCAAGAAGGTCGGAAACTGTCCACAGAATCCTACCACCCCCAGAATCAGCTCCGATCCCGTTAAGCGGAAGGCCAGCCAGCTTGTGGCAATTGAGGAGATCCAGGTGCCGATCAGGGAGACGAATTGTCCGGCAAAGAAAAGCCGATAGTTTCGATGTTTCAGGGCGCGAAATAGCGCAGGGCGGGGCGTCGACATGCCACACCACTATCGTGCAATTTGAACTATATCGCAAAGGGGGGCGCAGCGCACGAATTCTAACCATTTGAAATGACGATACCCATATGAACTGCAGATGCCATGAATTCTAGCGCTCGTTCTCCGACAGTGATCGATCTACGCTGTGCAGGTGCGATTAAAGCGAATTCTTCTTTTAGTAGCAGTATTGGCAGTAGTATTGGCCTTGGCCTTCCTATTTTATCTGCCGACTATCGTCGCTCAGTCCGCTTCACTGATTCTGACCAAGCTGGGTTTCACCGAGGTTAGCTTCCAACCGGCCCTTCCCGGCTTTCATGGAGTCAAGCTTGAAAAGCTAAGTTTCAAATACCCGCTCGGAGAAGGTAGCCTCGCCGGAGCGGTCGATCAGCTAGGCGCCTCCTACGATCTATTTGAGCGCACCGATCACAAGATCTCGGTTTTGACAGTTAGCGGGGGTAAATTCTCGTTTAATGCCCCCACGGCTTCGTCGAGCTCTAGCCCTTCAAACCCGATCGATGGGAGTACCATAAAAGCACTGCTGAGAGACCTTCCCTTTGATGCGCTCAAAGCTGACGAGATCAGCTTGGAATCACCCTACGGCGAATTTTCTATAAATTCTCTGAGCTTCGATCGCTCCCCCGGGATCGTTCTCTCCGGAGAATACCACCTTGGCGCCGTGCTTTTGACTGGGACGATCGAGTTCTCGCCGGTAACGGGTAGAATGCGATCAAAATTGGATCTAAGTACCAACGGCTTAAAAATCGCCGTGCTGGACCTGAATGGTGAGCTGCAGGACGGGAGCGAGCTTCTTATTAATGCGGTGCCGGCGAGTACTGGGGAGCTGCTCGGAGTATTAGCTGAGCCTATTCCGGTAAAGCTTCGTCGTGATCTAAGTGTCAACTGGGGAGGGGAGCGTGCGAGCCTAAGTTCCACCTCGGTTTCGCTAACTCTTCCCCAATTAAAGCTCGCCTCTCTGGTTCTCAATCCCGAGCAACATGCGTTTTCTTCATCGAACTGGACTATTCCAGTTGAGCTTCGTGCGCTAGATCTTCCAGCGTTGTTGGAGCTCTACCCACAACAGGGGCTAACCGCCACCGGCGCGGTCGATGCCGATTTCACGATACGTTACTCCAAAGAGGGAATCTCGGTGCGCGAGGGCAGGCTAAGTTCGGTGGGTGCGGGAGGAACGATTCAATATGATTCCTCCGCGCTGTCAGCCGCGTCGCAGCCGGGCCTGGCGATCGCCTTCGAAGCGCTGAGAAACTTCATATATAACAAATTATCGGGGACAATGGCGCTCGAACCTTCTGGCAAGCTGACCCTGGCCCTCTCCATTTCAGGCCACAATCCCGATTGGCAGAACGGTCGGGCCGTCGATCTCAACATTAGTCTCGAAGAGAACGTATTCAAGCTGATCGAAACTATTCGGCTCACCACCCGCATCGAGGAGCAGCTGGACGAGGTATTGAAACTCGGACAGTGACCTGCGCCCCCTCGGTCTTGCTAAATTGCGATAGAAGTTCTGATGCTGTAGTCTAGCAGCCATTTTTAAAACGACCCGAAGTCAGTTTGTATTCTTGTTATGGCCGCATCGCCCTTATTAAATGCGCATCAGCTGAGTAAGGCGTATGGAGTAAATCCGCTCTTCCAGGGCATCACCCTCACCGTGACGGAGGGGGAGCGGGCCTGTCTGATCGGCCCCAATGGTTCCGGTAAATCGACGCTGCTCCGCATCATGGCCGGGCTGGACCATGCGGATGAGGGGACCGTTCGTCCGCGCAGCGGACTGCGGCTCGTATACGTCCCTCAGGAGGATGTTTTCGACGAGTCACTCACCATTGCAAAGACTTTAGAGCTCGCCCTGGTGACCTCGGGACATGACGAGCATGAGGTCGAAGGCAAGATCTCCATTATGTGCGGGCGCTTCGGATTTTCCGATAAGAGCGCGCTAGTCAGCACCCTTTCCGGAGGCTGGCGAAAGCGGCTGGCATTAGCGCGTGGCATGATTCTCGACCCCGAACTATTGCTCCTGGACGAGCCTACTAATCATCTCGATATCGAAGGGGTGCTATGGTTAGAAAGCTTTCTCGCACGCCTTCCTGCAGCGCTGCTCTTTGTAAGCCATGATCGTTACTTTATTGAACGGCTGGCACTCCGCGTGATTGAAATCAATCGGCAATATCCACGAGGCTTCTTCTCCTCAAATGGAGGCTACGCCGATTTCCTTGAAGCCCGGAGTGCCTTCCTAGCGGGGCTGCACCAGAGCAAGGAATCGCTGGAGAATCGCGTTAGACGGGAAGTCGCCTGGCTGCGACGGGGCGCCAAAGCCCGCACCACTAAAGCTAAGTCGCGGATTGATCAGGCCGGAGAACTAATGGAGGAGTTGAAAGGGTTTAAACTAGAGGAAAAGCGCGCCGAGCTCGACTTTTCCGCCTCGAAGCGCAAGACCCAGGAGCTAATCAAGTTAGAGGGAGTTTCGAAGGGTTTCGAATCGAGGATCCTCTTTAGCGATATTAGCCTGACCGTTTCGCCCGGAATGCGGCTCGGTATTGTTGGACCGAACGGCAGCGGCAAGAGTACTTTCATTAAAACCCTACTGGGAGAGATCAAACCTGATCGAGGCCGAGTCGTCAGAGCTAACAAGCTTCGTACGGCGTTCTTTGACCAGGGACGTAAGCAGCTCGATGAATCTCTGACGCTTCAAACTGCGCTATGCCCGCATGGGGACGGAGTTGTCTTTAGAGGGAAGCAGATGCACGTGGCAGGCTGGGCTGGCCGGTTTCTCTTCTCCCGCGATCAACTTTCACTGCCGGTTAAGAGTCTCTCCGGGGGCGAACAGGCCCGGCTGCTGCTGGCTAAGCTGATGCTGGAGGAGACGGATATCCTGCTCTTTGACGAACCTACCAACGATCTGGATATCAAGACCCTTGAGGTCTTAGAGGAGAGCTTTTCGGAGTACCCAGGAGCGATCGTTTTGATTACTCACGACCGCTATCTCTTAGACCGAACCGCCACGACCGTGCTGGGACTAGGGGACGGCAAAGGGCACTTCTATGGGGATTACCTGCAGTGGGAGTTACAGCGCAAAACGAATCGAGATGAACCTGCGGAGAAAGAGACGCGCCCGGCGGCGGATGGGGAGCGTGCTCGTCCCGAGCTCACCAAGCTTAGCTATAATGAACAACGCGAATTAAACAACATCGAGCGTGATATTATAAAAGCTGAAGACTTACTGCGGACGCTCGAAGCTGCGGTTGCGTCTCCCGAGCTATTGGCTAAGCCGCTCGAATTAAGAGAGAGCTACCAGAAGCTGTCGGTTCAACAGCAGGCCGTAGAAACGCTTTACAACCGTTGGCAAGAACTCGAACAACGCAAACGCGACTTTCAACTGCGGAAGATTAAGACCGAAACATAGCCGGCTGCAGCCACCTAGCTGGTTTCTTATCCGCGACTACCCGAGTCCCCCGGTCCGGGGGCCGGTTTCTTGCTGTCAATGCGAGTGAAGCAAACCCTAACGCTGAGGCACTATTTGCGTTAGCCAACTTAAATTGGGAAAGGATTTCCTTACCCTCTATCTCGGATTATGTGCACTGCCCGACAAAATATTAGGGGTTACTTTCCTCTTGCGCCCGTCTATGACGGGGCTACGGAAGACAAGCTGCTCGTCTCGCAATTGTGGATGTTACATATTTCGAGGACAATAATTCTGTCATTGCGAACCCGAGCTTGTCGAGGGTGAAGCAACCCCTAACATTACGTCGAGGTAGGCTTTGTCTCTAGCTAATCGTAAGAGTTTCTTACGAGCAGTAAGGCTATGGCTACTGGTTAGAAAATGCGCAGAAAATTCTCCTAACTTTTTCAGCCCAGAGACCATTACGACTTAAAGTTAGGGTTTGCTTCGCTCCGCTCGCAATGACAGGGGCTCGCAATGACAGGGGGCGCGATCAGACAGAGCGGAGGAGGCTCTCGCTCCGCGCACAGTGACAGATCAAAGCGCCCTTGCAGGGCCTTCATCAACAGCGCAGTAATTCTGTTCTCGAGTTACGTCACCGGTGCTGCAATGACAATACCGCGAGGCAGACGTTCTCGCTCCGCTGGCAATAACAATAGAGCGCGGCATGCTCTTTCGCCGCTCGCAATTGTGGATGTTACATATTTCGAGGACAATAATTCTGTCATTGCGAACCCGAGCTTGTCGAGGGTGAAGCAACCCCTAACATTACGTCGAGGTAGGCTTTGTCTCTAGCTAATCGTAAAAGTTTCTTACGAGCAGTAAGGCTATGGCTACTGGTTAGAAAATGCGCAGAAAATTCTCCTAACTTTTTCAGCCCAGAGACCATTACGACTTAAAGTTAGGGTTTGCTTCGCTCCGCTCGCAATGACAGGGGCTCGCAATGACAGGGGGCGCGATCAGACAGAGCGGAGGAGGCTTTCGCTCCGCTCGCGATGACAGATCAAAGCGCCCCCGCAGGAACTTCATCAACCGCGAGGCAATTCTGTCCTCGAATTGCGCAACGCGTACGGAAGATACCACTGGACGGCCGCTCTTCGCCGAGACCGTAGCGAACCGTGTATATACTGCAGAGTAGCCTAGAATTCAGCGATCCTGGCGCACTTGTGTCGAATCGGTTAGATCTAGCTGATGCGGAAAATTCTAATCCTACCGTTCTTTCTATTCCCGTTGGTTAGCAGCACAGGCTGTACCCCCCGGGTTGAACTGGCTGCGCCTGAAAAACCCATTACGATCAATATGAATTTAAAAATTGATCATGAAGTACGGGTGAAGGTCGAAAGGGACCTTGATCAGGTAATAAGTAAAGATAGTAAACTTTTCTAAGACAAACCTATGCGGATTTTCTTTCGTTCGATCTTGCTGACATTGACCCTAGTCCTCTTAGCCTCATCCTCGGCTTTTGCGATTTCGCTAGACGACGCCAAGAAGCAGGGGTTGGTAGGGGAGCTACGCAGCGGGTATCTCGGTGCCGTGAGCGCAGCCAGCCCCGAAGTGAGCACTCTGCTCTCCAGCATCAATGCGCAGCGGAAGGCGCGTTATGAGGAGATCGCAAAGAAGAACGGCACCAGTCTATCCGCTGTCGAGACCTTAGCTGCCAAGAAAGCGATTGAAGAAACCGCGCCCGGCAACTATGTGCAGAGCGCGGCTGGAAGCTGGTCTAAAAAATAATGGTCGCTAGGCAGCTAATTCGCTGCCGTGCGACCCAGCTCTAGCGGCATCGCGGGAAGCTGATTCGTCCCCCGCCGGCTGCGTTTCCGACGGTCTGTCCAATTTGCTTGGAACTTGAGCTCAGCGAAACCTCGCCGTTAGGCTTGAGAAGCTGCATCGTCGCGTCGCGGTATGAGACTGCAAATCCATCACCCGCATAGGCCGGATCGTGGGTAAAGCGTCCGCCCACCACTCCAAAGATCGGTTTAGCGGTCTTGATCACTTTTGAGCCGCCCGCCTGCAGGAAGCATGAGATCTGTCCAATGCTGCTCTTATTCACATAGGCGCACATATCGAGCGAACCGTCGCTATCAGAATCCAGCACTGCCAAACCTAGAGCCGGTTCAGGCAGGGCTTTGGACCGGATAACTTTGCTAGTCGCTAGGGAAATGGCTGACAGTCCGCCGTAACGGCCGAACTTCACCCGCGCCCCGGTTTTTGGATCGATATGATAGTTGTGCAGCAGCACCAATTCGTCGATACCGTCGCCATCCAGATCTTGGCAATCGAAACTTTGAATCGTGCCATAGGATCTCAGCTGTACGACCAGCGATTTGCTGGAGACGGCGCTTAGCGCTGTGAAGGTGCGTCTGTTAATCACGGCACGGTCAGCGATGCCATCAGCATCGATGTGGCACGCGACTGGGATATCGCCGTACTGTCCGAAGATCGCTTGACCAGCCGCGCCGCTCCAGCGCAGCTGCCCATTCGGCGCCCGCGAGACGAGCTGCATCGAGAGGCTGCCAGGTGCATTCTGTGAGAACTCACCAAATACCGGGATTGTAGCTGAATCAAGCGTCGCCATAGGCCCTGCACTCAAAGCCGGAACACCCGAGACATTCACCGGGTCAAGCATCGAGAGGTCGCCGTTTGCAATCGCCGGAATCAGGGTGCTGTAGCGCGATGACCGACAGCGTGCCCGCCGCTTCGAGACCGAAGGCGCGATTGTAGCCGTTGCGGTCGCCGTGGGGGTGGAGGTCGGTGTCAAGGTCGGAGTCGGAGTCCGAGTGGCCGTGACCGTTGCAGACGGAGTAGCCGTACTCGTGGGGGTGGCGCTGCGGGTCGGAGTAGCAGTAGCCGTCCTAGTGGGGCTCGCCGTCGGAGTTATTGTCGGAGTCGCGGTCTTGGTCCCGGTTGCCGTGGCGGTGGCAGTGGCAGTCGCAGTCCGCGTCGGAGTCGCCGTACTTGTAGCGGTAGCCGATTTAGTAGCGGTTGGAGTGCCAGTCGGTGTCGCCGTTTTGGTTGCGGTCGCACTGGCAGTAGCTGTCGCCGTCGCAGTCTTGGTTGGCGTTGCGCTCGGTGTAGCGGTGCGGGTTGCTGTACGTGATGGAGTAGCCGTAGCTGTTGCTGACGGAGTCGCCGTCTTGGTCGGAGTGCTGGTAGCGGTCGCGGTGCGTGTCGCCGTTTTGGTTGCGGTCGCTGTTGCAGTTGGAGTCTTTGTAGGGGTCGCAGTCGCCGTGGCCGTTGCAGTCTTAGTGGCGGTTGGTGTGCTGGTCTTTGTCGCAGTCGGCGTCGCGGTAAAGGTGATAATCGGCGGTACCGTCATTGTCGGAGTAGGGGTCACCGCGGAAACAACAGCAACCGCCCCTCCAGCCACTCCCGAGAGCTGATCTACAGTTGGGGCGCCTGAGTAAATCACATTACAGTCAGACGTACGTCCGGCGACGAAATCAAATGAAAGTGCGGCGGTGCCAACGGCTAAGGCGCGAAACGTTACCGTGGCTACTACGGCGGAAGTCCCGGAGAATGATACCCCAGCTGAACCTAGCCGTGAGAAAAGTATTCGTCCGGCTGCCGAGTCGACCGAATTAAAGGCGGTCTCATTTAGGAAGGCGCTGCCTGATGCGATTTCGATCGCTGCAGTTGAGGAATCCGCATCCACGACCGCAAGTTTGGTCTTGTCGTAATTAAGCGCGAAGATATCTACGCCATCGATTACCTGACCACTCGGATTATTCAGGACAATATCAACCGAGAAGACGTCGTTCACAGCGTGATTGACGCTAGCCGGGGACACAGAGAGTGTCGCTGCCAAAGCCAGATTAGGTGCTAATAAAGCGACCGCAGCCAGGATGCTGCACCGCAGGGTTGTCAAAAAAGTTGTGTGTTTCATAAGGGTAGTTTTAATCGTCATATGCATGCTCATTGATCGCTGCTTAAAAACCAGTTCTTCTTTAGGTAGTTGTAGTCAAAAGCATTGACTATTCCGTCTCGGTTGATATCAGCCGTGGCGTTGGTACCGGCCCAGTTGGTTTTCAGTACACTGTAATCAAAACTATTCACGGTCCCGGGAGAGTCGAGGTCGAGGTTGCCAGCGGGCAGCATCGGCAGCGCGCTGGTGTCGCTGCGGCTTCGATTGTTTTGTCGTCTGCTCAGGTAGCTGGACGAGCTAAGCAGCAGATCGAAGTTGGCGCTGAGTGCGCTGGCTCCGGTCGGAACAGTGATTAGCCCGGCGCTATTTGCCGCCGCAGAAACATCCACCACTGCGGTTGTGCCGCCGACGCTGAAAGCCTTGAATCTAAAAGTACGTCCGACTAACTGCGCCGCGCTCGAGATCCCCTCTAGCGACGTGAGGAAAACGCTCCCCGCAGTTTCGTTCGAGGCCGCACTTTCGAGCGCCGCGTTGCTGTTGTAAGAGGTCGCTTTAAAAACATAGCTGCCGGGGGCGACGTTGGCGATGGAGAGCGAATTGGTCGCCGCTCCGGCTACGGTGTAGAACGTGCCGTCATACGAGCCGCTCGCAGGCCGCACATAAATCCTATAGTGGGTGATACCAGCGACGTTGCTCGGCGGCGTCCATTGCAGCACTAGCGTGGCTGTCTGGGCCTGCGCGCTAAATGGTACGCATACCATCAGGCACAAGGTAAAGATTACGAAAAAAAGTTTCTCGCTGATTGTTCGTGTCTCTGCACGAAAGGACTTCGGGGTATAGCTGCTCATCGTGTCTACCAAAACCACGGTAAAACCAAGAACTCACTAACCCCAGAGTTCCAGCAGCGCCGAGATTGATGTCAGCGGCAACCGAACTCTCTAAGGACGGTTATGGGAGGGAGCGGACAGCTGTTGCATATCCAGCAAAGAAAAAGCGGCAGAAGGCCGTAATTAGCTGATATTACGAGCTTTTAGGAGATGAAATATTTCGGAGGGCGACCTCTTGCCAGTCGTTAGCGCCGACTGTCGGGCTGGTTCGTGCCGAAGACGCTGCCCTCTTCAAAGACGAGATTGCCCGAAGCAACAATTTGAAGTTCAATCTGTCGCTCCGCGGGGGATTTGGCCTCGTGAACTAGTCGCCACGCAGCTTCGAATTTCTTGGACAGATCAACTTCATCCGAGGCAAAGAATTCCTGCGTGCGCTTGATGGCTGATGCCTCGGCCTCTGTATTTGCGTGAAGCGAAGGCTGTACCTTAGTAGCGTAATCGGAGAGGGCATATACCCCTTTTGCCAAGGGACTTAGTAGCGCGCCGTGCCCGGCATGCTGGACATCCACCAATCCACGATCCAGAAAGGCTCGCAGGTTGGTATCCAGAAGCTTCCGAACTTGGAGATATTGGTCTTCCGACATGACTGGTTGGGCAGCTTCCAATCTTTGAGAAATGAATCCCCTTAGGGCTGAAACCTTTTCAGGATGCCGGATCGCATACTCTATACGGATCGCCTGAAAACCTAGTTCGGGGCCGAAATCCATTTCAGCCAGATGCTCCCGATAGGCTTCATTGTAGAGTCCCATGGCGCAGCCCCGGTGAAGCAATTCCGACCGACCCTCTTTGTCGCGAATCTGATGCAGGATGAGGTTTTGATATTCTCGGGTGCGGACTGCATCCGTGCCGCCGCCAGTAAGCGCTAAGTCCACCACGCTATCCTGGCCCCCAGGCCCGAAGCCATCGCTACGTTCCGCCTTCGTTTCTAGCCGGAGCCCCTCCGCCTCAAGCAGCGACCCGATCGTGGTATGTGTCTCGCTGCCGGTACTCGGCGAAGTGCTTCCGGACCGAGTCCTCTGACATCCGATTACACCCAAGAGTGGAGTTCCGAAGGTTAGGGCAGCAGCTCCCACTGCGAAGGCTTTAGCAAGCCGCTTGTCAAACTCCATAGCCAAAACTCCTACAGTTTGGCCACAGCTGCGATCTGATGGCGTTGTATAAGCAATTGTACACCGATTTAATTCCTTAAGATAAACTAGTTATGGCACCCAAGGACCATTAATAGACGCAAAATAATGGTTCAGGTACTCAGGTTCTGTCATTCCCGAGGCTTTAGCCAATTCGGGGAGGTGATTCATATTGTAGTTATGCGCACCTACAGCAATTCCGAGCCCGCCCGCGACCGTTCCGGCTCCGATCAAGGTGCTGGTCCCTCCACCCGCTAACCATGCGGATGTGGCACTCGTTGCCATGGTAGCGCCAATCCGCAGATTCTGGGCATTTGTTGAGATAGTTCTCCCTGCGGACTGGGTCAGGTCTCCGAGACCTTTGACGATATTTCCTCTCGTGCTTTTAAAGCCCTCTTCAACCTGTTTCTCGAACGCATCTAATTCGGGAATTAGGCCTTTAACGGCTCTCTTCCCCAACCAGCTATAGAAATAAGTCCCGGGGTCCAGCAGCTTTGTTAACAAATTCTTTACAAGCGGGTTGAGCGGATTCTGTACGATCTCGCCCTGATCGTCCTGCACGGCGTCACTAGTAGATGGACGGCTACCTGCCTGTGCCTGCTGCATTGCGAGCTCGTCCTGTTTTTGTTTCTCCGTTAGCGAACTATCGTCGCGCTCGCAACTTCGCGGACTTTGAGCGCAATACGCAGCGTCACTTTCGCGGTGTCCAGATGGATCGATGTATCCCACCGGGTTGTTCCGCACATAGCTATAACGGTTAAACGATGCCGAGCTAAACTCATTCGGAATGACGCTATCTGCTTCTAAGAACCGACCCAGTGCCGGAATATATTTTCTGGCGTGATAATCGTATTGCTCCGCTGAATCAAGCTGCATACCGTTAAAGCCCGGAGCAATGCCGGTCAGATTAGTGCTCGTGAGCAGCTCTCCGAATGGCCAATAGTCGCGGCGCCCGTAAAGTGAGGCGGGGCCGATAGTCGTCGCCCGTAAGGAACCGAGATGATCCGTTACCAGATACTGCAGCGCACCGGTGCCCTGGCGCATCGCCACCCGCTTTCCGGCTATCGTATAGTATTTCCACCGAACCACTCCGCTGCCGTTGGTAGTGTAGCTGTCATCTGCGAAGATCGTGGTCATGGCTCCATCCACACCCGCACGCTTCCTCCCATTTCCATCATAGTAATAGGTGATATTAAGCCCGGCACTTGTGTGGGTGTTTCGTAACCGCCCACCTTCATCGTAACTGTAAGTGGTCGAAATCCCCGTGCTCAGATCGCTGAAGCTTGTGGGATTGCCGTTTCGATCATAGATCCAGCTCTGTTGCGGAACGGAGCAGGTGCTGCCTGCGGAAGCCCCGACGCAGCGCACAGCGTGCGGACCGGCGATACCACCGTATGCCTGTCCGTAGGCCATGTAAGAGGTGCTCGAAGTCAGGCTTACTCCCAGCGCCGCATTGGGCGAGGAGCTTCGGCCCGTTGTACCTGGAGTTTCAGGCGCTGAAGGGCTGCCACTGCGAGTCGCCCGCAGTTTTCGCGCCGTACGAGTGCGGCGCTTCGATGCCCGGCCATTCTGGCCGGTCTTAACGGAGGAGCGTACTTCACCTCTGCGGCGTTTCGGCGCAACCTTCGCTTTTGTTCCAGTCGAGGTACCAACCGCGACATCAACCGGGGCTACTGAGGAGCTCAGCTGCTGTCCTGCACCGTATGCCTGGGCTAGCGAAGCCGCGATCGCTGCGACAGCGGACTGGCCGACCGAGGATCTGCTACGTTGGTTACCGAGGTTGTCATAGGAATAGGAGCGCACCAGGTTGCCCTCTAAGGAGTAATCCGTCAGGCGATTTAGGTAATCATACACAAACTGTTCGTGATCGGGGCTTACGCCATCCGAATCGATCAGATCGAGAATATTTCCCAGCCGGTCATACTCGAACTGTTTGGACCATAAGACATTTTGGGTGTTCGACAGCGCGCTGATGGTGGCGAGACGGTAATCTCCGCCTGGTGTGCCCCACTGCTGTGCTGGGTCCTCGCGGTAAGCGAACTGAGTCTTCAGTCCATTTGCAAATTGAATCGATTCGATCGGACCAAACGCCTCATAGTTTACATGCGAGACCAAGGGCTGAACGGTTCCCCCAAAGTTTGTATTAAGAGTATCCTCCCTCCCTAACGCATCGAAGGTGTAGGTCAGCACCTCACCATCGGGCCAGGTAATCGTTTTTAGCGCGCCGTCCTGCCGGTAGGTATAGCGCAGGGTATGCGAAACCTGCGCGGCGGTCTCAGGGATGCGTGTAGTTACGGTCTTATCGGAGAGTCGCCCAAAGCTGTCATAGCAGTAGGTAGTGGAATTCTCTTCGTTGGGAGAAAAGCCGACATAATGTTCCCGCACGATCTGGCCGGCCGGAGCAGTGTTGGAGCGTCCGCAAAGCTCCGTGTCATATTCGAACTCGGAGACAGAGGTGCTGCTGCCTCGATGCGCGATCTTCCGTTTAAGCCGATTCAGAGTGTCATACTCAAAATCAGTCTGCACGCCGAGCGGGTCGCCTGCGGTGTAAGCAGCGTCGGAGAGCCGAATTAAATTTCCAGCCGCATCATAGTCCTGCTTGATCGGACAGCCAGTCAAATACGACTGTGGGCTAGCGTCGTAGCAGTTATTACGATCGGGGTCTTTCGAGAGCACTGTGTGTCCGGCCGCGTCAAAAGTATTGTAGGTCTTGCTGCTGCTTCCAGCTGTACCGTCAGGAAGCGCAACCGATACCAGATTCCCGGCGTTGTCGTAGCTGTAGGTTGAAATCTGAATCCCCGGAATTCCCGGATCCGGATTTCCACATGATGCTGAATTGCATTCAGCGATCTGGTACACCCGGCCCCATGAATCGGACAATTTGTCTTTGCGTCTGATCGACCCATCCCCATTATCAAAACTCTGGGTTTCATGCTGATAATTGAGCGGTATCTGAGTACCGCTGCCATCGTCGACTAAACGGGTATAGATGTCATATGTGAACTGTGTAGTGTAGCCGCCCGGTTGTTGAATCGAACTGACGCGCCCCAGTGGATCGTAGCGGGTGACTGTCTGTGGATGTGCGCCGGCGGAAGCGCTGAACTCGGTTCCGGAGTAGGGCAGAGTCTCAACTACGACGCGTCCCGCGCCGTCATGCTGCATCGACCGGGAGATTGCATTGTTTCCGGATGAGTCTGAGGTGGTTTCTAGATAAACCAGCCCCATGCCGTCGAAGTATGTGGTTTGTCGAATCGTAGCGCCGCTGTCTAATGTTTTAGTCTCGGTCACATATTGGTTGTACGGAACATAGGAGCTGAACGGGTCCGCCCAAATAAAGCTACTCAACCCAATTTGCTGACCGGTTGGAGACTCCGTCCATTTAGACGAGATCCGGTGTAGCGCGTCATACCGCGTCTCGCTTCGAAGATTGCTCGGTCCTACTGAACTTAGCAGATGTCCGTAATCATCGTAGCTGTAGCTCTCCCGTAACCCCGCCGAGATCCCCGCCTTAACCCCTTTGGTGGAGGAAGCCGGGACGATCTCAGGCAGGCTCGACTGCCAATCCAGCACGGTTTGATTTCCCAGGGGATCGGTTGTGACTGCGATATTCCCAGCGGGCGTATAGTCAAAGCGTGTTACAGCATCGATCGGGCCGAGTTTCCGTTGCAGCGGCGTCCAGTCAGTAGTCTTAATTTGAGTCAGCTGTCCCGCACCATTGGCCGCAACGGCGCATTTTGGCGAACTAGAGCTCTGCTCACTGTGATCGTAATAATAATAGCTCCCCGACAGCGGAACATTCCCGCCCGACTCAAAAGAAACTGTACCGCTGCTGCAGGCCAGGCGCGGCAGCCAGGGACTGCTTGATGTGGGTTGGAAATAATAGCCCCAGGCGGCAAATGCTGGTGATTGATCGGCCGCATCTTTATAGCGGTACTCGGCAGTGCGATTGCCGAATTGATCATAGGTAAAGAAACGCTTCGAACTTACCGGCAGTCCACCAAAGTCACTGTTGCCTTCGTAGTTCCAGACCGTTTCTCCGATTGCGGGTGAGAAGAAGGGCCCCGTAACGCCGGGGGCGCAGGCAGCGAAACTCTGATCCCGGCGGGTATAGATCCCGGAGATCCAGTCCGCGCACCGATCATCGGCGGTCCCGTTCAAATAACATGCCTGGAGTCCGGCACTTGGGTCGGTACCCGAGGTTACAACTTTGGACTCGGCGCCGATATGGCAGCGTTCAGAGCCCACATTCTTAAACAGAGTGGTGGTGAAAAGAACGTTTTCCGGTTGATCTCTTCCCGCTGTTACCCGTTCCGCTTCTACCACTGCGCTAAATCCGGCGAATTGCCGTTCAACTCGATCATAACGCCCACCGAAATACGAGAACTCCCGTTTACGGTTGATTCCCAAGAAGTCATGACTGTCGTCGCCGCTATTAGCCAGGATGCTTTTAACTACGATCTTGGGGAGCGACAATAACGGGTTATAAGATCTGTCATTAAGAGAACTGTCGTTAAATCCAGTCTTCATGTATGAGACGGACACGCTTAAGCCTTTAGGTGAGAGCACTCCGACCAGCTTGTCCCGGGCGAACGAGATGTGATTGCCTGCCACGAAGCCGTACTGCACACCGTTATAGATATGGTTAGCTAGAAGATCGAGATGGCCATCATGGTCTACATCCGTGAACCGCACCCCATTGTTCACCGCTAGGTCTACGAGGGTGTCCCCGCCGTAGGGGATGTGCACCAGCGATCGCACATTATAAATGAGCGGCTGGTCCATGGCATAGCCGCGGTTTTGCCAAACCGAAGCGAAGTAGCCCGAAGCCGTATTGCGATATGCGACTGTAAAACTTCTGCTAATGGGATTGATGCCATTATATTGGATCGGAGTAACTCCGTCGGGTTGAAATGGGCCATCCTTTGTCACGGCCAGACTTTGCAGGTCATCTAAGCCATCCCCATCCACATCAAGAACTTCAAGCCCTAAATTGCGGTTCGAGTCTTCGCGTTGAGAGAACTCTACACAGGTGGGATCGATCGGATTGGAGCTGCAGTCGTGCTGAATGAAATCCAGAGTGTAGTTTGTTTGCGAAAATGCGATCGTGGAAGGCAGGCTGTTGTGGAGGTTAGAGGTGCGGGTTGTGCTGAATTCCCAACCTCGTCCGTTGTTAATCCAGATTCCTTCATCGCGCGAACAGCCGCGATAGTCTTGGTAGCAGATTCGGAGCAGCTGAATGATATCGATTAGGCCATCGCCATTTATATCGGCCCATCGCACGCCCGGATCGCGGGGCATTACGAGGCCGCCGGTTGCATTTCTCGCAAAATACAGCGGCTCCCCGTGTTGATCGGTGGGCAGCTGGAATGTTCCGCTGGGGGCCGTCGTGAAAGTCGTCCCGGTGTTGAGATAGACCTGATGCACCGTACTTCCGACGCCATACTGCGAGGCAATCAAATCTGGAAATCCATCTGCATTAACGTCAGTCAAATACGTACCAGCTCCGAACTGCCGGGTGCCGTAAACCAGATTAAATGTGATTCCGTACTGCGATAACGCCTGACTAAATCCTTCCGCGCCCTGCGTCACGAATGCTCCGCTGCCGCCGTTCGCGGCGGGATCATAAAGCCACGCGTTGACATGCGCTGCCAGGTTACAGTTGTTTCCCTGCAGATCGCACGAGGAAGCCCACAGAGCGTCTAGATAGCCATCCGAGTTAAGATCGGTGAAGCGCACTCCTTGATCGACAGTATAATATTGTCCGCTGTTCCCGCCTGTCCCGGCATAGCGTCGTGAAAATAGCGGCAGAGTCGCCAGCTTCGAAGAAAACGCCGGATCTTCTACCCAGCTCTTATTCCCGGTGTTTTTCCAGGCTTTGTTCGCCAGATCCGAATCACGGCGCAGCAGGTCAGGATAGCCGTCGCCATTGTAGTCAGTGATCACCGTTCCCAGAGCATACTGATAGGCAGGTATGCTGCCGGCGGCGGGAACGAATCGGGTGAATGCATTCTCTGCCGTGAGCCCATTAGTCCCGGTCTGAAACTCCGTCCCGACATATCCCCCGATCTGATCAGCTAGGTCCCACGATTCATCCTCGGTCTCCGTCCAGGTGAGCTGATATGCGGGCAGGGCAGTGCTGTTATCTGTGCCGAACTCCTGAACGGTGCGAATCCGGGATCGATTTGACGAGTGTGATTGAGTGTCATAGGTGATCGCGTACCGTCTTACCTGCCCCTGGTCGCCAAACAGTTTGTTGATCTTAATGGAGTTGATGCGCGAAATCATCCATGGGAAAGCGCCGCCATGGCCTGGGTTGCCCGAGCTATAGTTATCACGCTGATCGGTAAGGGGCCGGGTTTCGACAAAGAAACCGATACTCCACCGTGGCGGTCCGCCCTGGACTCCACCGTAAGTAATTGCGTAGCGCGGAGTTCCCGGAATAGCCGGAGAATTTTCGACGATATTAATCGAATTTCCATCCTTTTTGATCTGGCTGACACAAAATTTGACGTAGTGGTCGAAGTCGTCTGGATAGTGCGTATTTGGCGTGTCCGCCCTCGTGGCCAAACCATACTCAACGATCGTGCCGTCCGGCTTGTAGGCCGTGAACTTCTTTAACGACTCATCTTTGACGATCTTCGTGAAATCATTGCGCACTGCACGATGGCTACCGGCCGGGCAGGAGTCGTTGGTTCTATAGTCGGGATCAGAAGGATCTCTGGGATTCGCGGCCGGGTCACGATCACTGCATTGCACTAACCGCTGACCATTTAGGTAGAAAGTGTCATTCGCGGTGAAGCTCGGGAAGCCGCGTCCAAACACCTTGCCGCTCCCCGTCGTGGTTGCCGGAGCGCGCCGCGTGATGCAGTCATCTACGTAACTGACGTTGAAACCGACCCCCAACTTGCCATCGCTCGCTCCATCGCTGCTGTAGTTAAGAGCAATCGTCGGCGTCAGCCCTGCAACACCGGGAGGAGCCTTAATTGGAATTGTGAAGTGGAACGCGCCGCTGGTGAGATCGACCGCCTCGCTTAATCCTCCCGCAGGCACATTGGAGTCGGCTGCGGATTTGCTTCTAGACTCATTCTGCACCTGACTGACTGAAGCGCTGGTTGAATCTACGACGACTGAAGGATCAGACTCCCCGGCGGCCTCGTCGGGGGAGCCCTCGTCGATCTGGCTGCTTTCGGCGTAGGCCGATGGACTTGCAAGGGAGCTCACCGCCAGGAGCGCCACTCCAGCCAACAACGGAACAAGCTGCAGCCAGTTCCATCCATAAATAAATAATTTGGATTGAGATTCTCGCGCTGCCATAGACCCCTTCCGAATAGGATACGGTGTTAGCCACTAACCGGGAAAAACCGCATCGCTACCTGACCCGAAGGAGCCAAGCGACAAACCAAATAAAACTTCGAAAATGCGCTGCGAGAAAAAAGGACCGCATCTCGAATCTTGGACCAGGGTGTCTCTTAGGTGAGGACGCCCAGGCCCTTAAACGGTATAGCCCCCTTAAGAAAGCTAGTCAAATCAAATGGGAAGCTGCTGAGCGTCAGCCCAGCGTCGACCGCGACCCGAGATCAACAATCGCATCCGGCGAGATTCCCCCGGCAAGCGGACTCCAATCGCGTGCCCTCTATTATGCGTTTCATCAAATTTTCCCCCGCAATTTAGCGCCTGTTTTGAAAGGTGCACCTGGCGAAAAGCAGCCCCCAAACTTCTCCGAAAAAGTCAGGCTGTTTGAGATTTTTCGGCTCTAGTAGTATCAATCTTCGAACAATTTCCCGTCCTTAGTACGCCCGGGTGGTGGAATTGGTAGACACACAGGACTTAAAATCCTTGTGAGATCGCTCGATCGGGCAGAAAATCAGACGACGCCACTAAAAATAAATAATAAATATAATATGTTACCGCTCTAAAAATCGGAACGATATTTTATATTTACGCATT
>JAIBBU010000028.1 GCA_019694515.1 Oligoflexia bacterium
CCCAGAGACATGCGCAAGCATGTCGAAGGGTCTCTAACGATCTCCCCTTGAATCACATTGGGCAACAGCCCAATGCTTCATGCGACAAACCCAGAGACATGCGCAAGCATGTCGAAGGGTCTCTAACGATCTCCCCTTGAATCACATTGGGCCACAATGCATGCGACGGAGCGCCACGCCGCCCCCGCCACAACCTGCTGCCCTGCGGCTATTTTGCCGAGGCGTTGGAGGGGCCCAGCCGTAAGCGGGGCGGCTGATCTGCGCTATCCGAATCCACAATCTGGAGCCGTTTAATATCGTCAATACTGGAGATCTCCCCGGAGATCACCAAGATGGCGGCCTCCTCGTAGAGATATTCACCACGCCCGTAGTCGTTAAGGACCTGCACGAAGCTTCTGAGCGCTTCAGTGAACTCCTCGGCCGATCCGTTGAAGCGCCGCGCGGTGGCCCCCACTAGTGAGCCGAAAAATTGCGCTGATCCGTTTTCCCACACCCCGGCTCTGGGATTGAAGGCACTTGTGCCGACAAATCTGCCGATTTCCCGCACGCACTTATTTAGCCGCAGCGGTTCGATCTAAGGTTCAATAGTGGCGATCGCCTCCAAGATGTTGGCGAGGAAACGCATTGAAGAATAGCTGGCCGTTAGAGGAAACCGCTTGCTCCAAAAGCCCTTGAGTTCGCTTACGGTGCGGCGGTGCAGAGCAGGGTCTAGTCCCAGGCGGCGCACCTCGCTGCCGGTGGCGGGGCGGTGAAATTCTCCCAAGGGTCGATCAAGATAAGCCCATACCTGTGGACCGATTCCTTCTTTGGAGTTAGAGGGCAGCGATGCTCTGTTTAAGTCCAAATCATGGGGGGCTTGGTTTCGGGGGAAGAGGGTGTTAACTGCCTGGCGCAGGGCCCCTAGAAGATTCCGTAACTGAAGCATAACTACCACCTCAAAGTCCGCCTCAGGCTGTCGCTAAGCTCCCCACAAGTCAATCCAATGCCGCAAAAAAGGTACCACCTACCAATTATTGTCCAATTAAATCAGAGAATTAGGGGGTTGTAATGAAATTGTAACAAAAATGCATCGATTTTGTGGCTGCCGAATCAAATATACTGAAAGGTCGCCGCTGTATGTTTTTGGTCGGTTTTTGAGAGTCAGGTTGTTGTCAGGCCCTCTTAAAACGTAGCGGAAGTTTCCGCGATTTACCCAGGCAAGTGATGAAAGGCTTCACCGACACCCAGCTAAGAATCCTCGAGAAATTCAAACTCAGCTGTCGAGACATCAGAAAAATTTTCGATGATTATGTCGATGATGAACTGGCCCCGACACTACGCGGTCGACTCGACACCCATATTAATCAGTGCCCCCGTTGCCAGGAGTTCAAGGCTACATATACGCTGACGATGGATTTGGCAGCTGAACTCCATGAACAACCTGTGCCCCTGGAAGTCAAGAATCGTTTGCGCCTGGCCCTCAATCAGAGGCTGGGAATTTCTTTGCCGATGGCGACAGAATAAAGTCGCGTCTGGCTGCCTATTAATTTCAATCCTTTCATGCCTGGCGTTGTTAAGCAGCTGCGCGCGCGGCACTGTTACTCGCCCCGAGAGCGCCATGCGTCCGGCGCAACACGCGCCACGGTTAATAACGGACGATCTTAACTTCGAGGGTCTGCAGGCCGCCCTTACTGTACAGCAGCAGGCTTTCTCCAAGCGCGATCCCGACACGCTGCTGCAATTCGGTCCGCGCACGATCCGGCTTGGTGACTATCTGCGTGCTGTGAATACTTTGCTGGCGCTCGATACAACGCAGCTTGCGGCTGCGTTAAATCGGGATTTTGAGTTTTTTGAGGTCTTTGGGGACCAACGCTGGGGCGATATTTTCTTGACCTCATATTTCGAACCCGTGATTAGCGGTTCGAGCCAACCTACGCCGCGCTTCACCCGCGCTCTATATCGAAAGCCTCCCGATCTGCTGGCGCTGGATCTTGCCAAATTTATGCCTCAGCAGGAGTTCAGCAGAAAGTTTCGGGCGCGGCTCGCGGGCTCGGCATTGCTGCCGTATTACAGCCGCGAAGAGATCGACAGCCGCGGTGCGCTAAACGGACGGGGTCTTGAGATTTGCTGGGTTGATCCGATCGATGCTTTTTTTCTTCAGGTGCAGGGTTCGGGGGTGGTTTCGATTGATGGCAAGCAGGACTTAAAGCTTAACTTCGCCGATAAGAATGGCCATGAATATCAGGCCATCGGGAAATTCGTGAAGGAAAAAATCGCTCCGCGCCAAGTTGATCTGCCAAGCCTCGAAGCGTACCTGCGCTCCCTGTCTCCGGCGGAGGCGCAGAGGATCATGAACTTGAACCCTAGCTATGTTTTCTTCGAGCCCGGAGTTTCTAATGCACGTACCGCTTCCGGCTTACCCGCTACGGCGGGACGCACGATCGCAACCGATCATCGGCTTTTCCCAAAGGGCGCTCTAGGACTGCTGGAATTTGATAAGCCGGTCTTGGAAGCCGGCAGCGACCGGCAGCTCGGGACCCAGCGCGTCTCGCGGCTCGTATTGGATCAAGATACCGGCGGTGCTATCACCGGACCAGGTCGCGTTGATCTTTTTTGGGGCCGCGGCGAAGAGGCCAAGCGCTATGCCGGAATCATAAAAGGGCGCGGACGACTTTACTATTTGGTGCCCAAAGTTTAGCGCGGGTAGCACCACGCCCGATTGCCCGCGATCACCGAAAGGCGTAGATAGAGCGGATGTCCGGCGGCGCTAAGGCAACACTCTGCCGCCCCGGACCAATATCTGTAACTGAGATAGGTATTATCATGAAGAGCATATTCCGAGCGCTCCTGTTTGTGATCTTTTTTGGCGCTGCGGGAGACTTGGCCGCCGCTCCCACCGCAGTTGAACTGGGATTCATTGCCACCTTATCTGGTCCGCGAGCCTCGCTAGGACGAGATGCTTTGGACGGCGCAAATTTAGCCCTGTCCGAGGTGAATGCTCAAAGTCCGGTGCCGATCAAGCTGCAGGTAGAAGATAGCCAGGGCGATCCAAAAACCGGCATCAGTGCCTACAAGAAACTGCTCAGGGATGGAAGGCATTTCATTTTGACCCAAAATAGCAATGTTTCGCTGCCGATCTCGCAGCTAGTAAATAATGATCAGGTGCTGCAGTTGGCGCGCTGCACGACCGCTGATGCATATTCTTCCGCCCACGACCTAACATTCCGGGTTAACGGAAGCACCTATAACGAAGCACAAAAAATAGCCCAAGCAGTCAAGGAAAAATACGCCGCCGGCCCCGCGGCGGTGGGGATTGTGACGATGGAGGATGAGTATCCCGAGATGTTGCGTAAGAATTTGGCGGGGCTGTTAAAGAACCAAGACATTCCAGTTGCTTTTTCGGACAGCTTTGCTCCGAAGGAGAATGATTTTCGATCGGTCATTTCCAAGCTCAAGCAGCGCAAAATCAGCATCCTCGCTTTTCTCTCGTATCCCACCGAAGCCGGAACTTTTGCGAGGCAGTTTAGTGAGCAGCAGCCAGGAGCGATAACTATAGTCTTTAATACAGCGGTTAATGCTCCGGAGTATTTCGCTGCCGCCGGCGAAGCCGCTGATGGGAAATATCTAGCAGCATTGGCTGTTGAGCTGAACTCTCCAGCTGCTAGAGCTTTTCAACGGAGGTATAACCGGGCCCCAAGTTGGATGGCTGCGAGCGGCTATGACGCCGTGAAAATTGCCAATCAAGCGCTTGGACAATGCGCCTTTAAGATTGATTTGAGCTGCTTAAGCAAAGCGTTGTACGGCATTAAGCATTACGACGGCTTGAGCGGGACGAAAGGGTTTGATGACGTCTTCGGTGACATGAGTGATGTTTATAAGCTCGTGCTGTCGAAAGGCGGTAAGTTTGTGGATACCGATTAGGCCCCGTTACTTGAGGCCGTAGCGCAGCAGCGCTACTTCTTCCTCGGCCTGTGCGGCCGTCGGCACTTCGTAAATGCGCTGGTCTGGAGGCAGCGGCGGTCCGGTTGGATCACGACCCTGCCGTTCGGCGCGCCACAATGCGAAGTAAGAGAGGCGCCGCGACAAAGAGAGATCGATCAGATTTCTTATCGTGTCTGGATCCGGCTGCTGCGAATCAAACTCAGTGCTGAAGCTGTAGCCGATGCCATCCAAAGAGAAACCATCGCGCGGATTTAGGGAGGCAATCTCTTCAGGCGCATGCTCTTCAATCGGGTCGCCGTCCGCTGCGGAGTCGTTGCCGTCGACGCATCCGAGGCAGGGGTTTCGCGCGACCTGCGCTAATGTTCCGACTTCGTCTTCGATCAGCGCACGCATGGCTGCGTATGCATCATGATCTAGGTTGTCTTCGAGCATGGGAAAAACCAGATTGCGATTCTGGGAATTACTCCGGCGGCTGGCTTCGAGCGCCGGTTTAACCTCAGCGACCATCGCTCTGAACCTAGAGCGCACGGCGTCGTCATGCTGAATCAGATCACGAAAGCGGATTGGGTCAATCGAGTTAAATCCGCCTTCCGTCGGAGAGCTGCTATAGGTTCGCATGCCTGGTCCATTGGTAAGATAGAGGGCCAGCGTTAAACTTCTTTGTCCTGCTGCAAGCCGCTGCACAGCGCTGATTAGGTAGGGAATATCTTTTCCGAAAGTGCCATCGGTCAAGACCCCCAGGTAGAGATCTCTTACCCCTGAGCGCAGAAGAGTCTCAAGCTGTTTTTCGACGGTGGCGCGTGCGTTCGGATGCATCAGATAGAGCATGTGATAGCCGCGGGCTTGGCCGCCCACTGCCGCCAGAGCCTCCGGTGTCGGTGTAGCGCCGCTCTCTGAGATCGCGGGCGCGATGCCGGAGGCTTGATTGGAGACTGCCGGCGTTAAATGCCGTACGACCCCACCCAGCAAATTGGAATTATCTGGGGGGCGAGGCTCGCGCTCCAGCTCCCGCAAGGTCTCCAGCATAGGATGGCTATTCGTTTTGGTTGCCTCGGGCGTGGCGGTGGGAGTAGGGGCGCCCAGCTCCGCAACCACGGTTGCCAGCATTGCGATCTCATCCCCCGTGGGAGTGGGCGAGCTACTCAGAGGAAAGATCGAGTTCTGTTTCCAATCAGCGGCATTAAATGGGCGATCGGAAAGCGGGGGCAGCTCCTCGGGATTGGCGGTAATAGCGCCGCGACTAGCGGCACGAGTTGACCTATAAAAACGCAGCGCGTCCGGATCAGCCCCGCCATGATTTTTGGCTCGGCGCACTTCAGATGAAATAGGGAGGCTCTGCCGACCTGCGAGCACCAGGGCGGCAACCAGCGCAATCAATATCAGTAGAAGTATTCGACCTTTACCCATCTAAATGCATCTCAACTGTCTGGACCGGCTTTTGGGGGCTGAGTTATCATTGTCATATGAGTAAGGCCTTCACAAAAGAAGATGATTTGGAGCTCGACCTAGACCGCGAGGACGAGCTTGATCAACCCCCGGTTCCCAGGGGCAAGACCTATATTACTCTTCACGGCGCCAATCGCATGCGTAACGAATTAAAGGAGCTGCGCTATAAAACCCGGCCTGAGATCACCAAGATCGTCTCATGGGCCGCGGGCAATGGAGACCGTTCCGAGAACGGAGACTATACCTATAATAAGAAAAGGCTTCGGGATATCGACCGCCGTATCAGGTTTTTAAGCAAGCGGCTGGAGTCGGCCGAAATTATCGACCCTACCCAGATCACCGCCGACCATGTCTTAATCGGAGCGACCGTAACGATTCGAGACGAAGAGGATCTGGAGCGCACCTATTCGATTGTGGGGATCGATGAGGTGGATCTGGCCAAGCACCGCATTAGTTGGGCGTCGCCCTTAGGTGCAGCACTATTGAAAACTAGAGAGGGCGATCTAATTACCTTCAACTCACCGCGCGGCGCGCAGGAGATCGAGATCGTTAAGATCGAATATAAGGAGATCCCCTAGCGGGTAACAGATGTCGCTTTATTTTTCACTCAGAGATCTTACCGGCGGTCTACCCAAGATCGGGGAGCAAACCAAGAGTTCGCTTGAGCCGGCGCTGCTCAATCTCTTTCAGATGCGGGCGGGTCTTCCCATCTCCCTAAAGTCGATCGAGGGTCTGCGGGTCGACTGTGTCGCGGACCGCGCTACTCCCGAAAAAATCGCGCGGCTGGTTGAGAGTGATCCTTTTTTGGCGCTGCGATTGGTGGCGCTAGTCAATCAGACCTTCTATCACCGCGGGCATGATATCGTGACCGTACAGGGTGCGGTCAGCCATCTGGGCGTATGGAAGGTTCCGGAGGTTTGCGCCGATCTGGGCGACGCCAAGAGCTTTAAGGCGATCTATCTAGGGCGTTCGACAGCCTCATTTGCGCTCCAGGAACTGGTATTCTGCGCTGCGTTGGCCAAGCGCATCGCGAATTTGATGGCCCCTCGGGAAGGGATCGATCAGATTGCGTACTTATTAGCGGTGCTGGGGCGCATCGGGGCAGTGCTGCTGGCTTATGCCCGACCCAATATATATTGCGCCTGTTTCTTTGACGCCTTTCTCTCTGAAACCTCCTCCTTTGATCGGAGTTTTAAAAAGCTTTTAGGCAAAACCATCCCGGAATTCGGCGTGGAGCTGGGGCGTGCATTGGCGCTACCTAAACGCATCTTGAACAGCACCTCTTTGCTGCACATTGCGCCCTGGCATAAACGGGTCTGGGCTGCCGATGAAGGACGCGAAGTTCGTATCGCCATCGGTTCCGTGCATGTTGCCTACCGGATTGCCTCAACCGTAACGGAGATGAAGGGGCAGTCCGAAATTGACGCTCTCGTCGAGGATATGGCCTCGCGCATCAATCTAAAGACCGATGTGCTGCGCGAAGCAGTGGGCGAGTCGCTGGCCGCGATGATTGAAAGCTTGAATCGGATCGGGCTGACTGCTTTGAGATTGCCCCCTTATGTTGAGCGCTTTACCGAGCCGATCGTGGAACGTGACGGCACGATCAACACCCGCAATATCAAGTGGCCGGGCATTGCCGAACGGATGAATTCCTTTTTGAACGAGCTGCGGGCCTGTTTTAAGACCCGCGCCCAGGGGGATGAATTTTATTACCTTCCGCAGGCGGTCCACTGCACCTTGCGTGCATTGATTCACGGATTGAATTTCGATTTCGCCATGTTCATGCGCTACAGTGTGGCCGGAGACTCGTTGACCCCCTATGTGTGGCTGGGTGAGGAGCCCGATGGGGTCAGGGAGCTGGTGCGTTCGCGTGGCAAACAATCGGGAGAATACATGCCCGATGTACAGGCGCTGCTGCAGAAGAAGGCGGTCTTTACCGGCGATCCGATCACTCCGGATCACTGGCCGTTCGCAGCTTTTCCAGCGATCGCAAGAAACGATGTCCTAGGTGTGTTTTATGCGCACAAGCACCCGGTGAGTGAAGCCAATGCGCTCGAAACGCAGGAGCAGGTAGCGGTGATTGCGCTGGCCGAAGAATGGCATGATGTGCCTTCCGGGTTTTATTGATGGGTGCAATGAGGGCCAAAGTTTTAGGACGCTTGATCCTGCCAACGCTTTTGTTGGTCGGGCTTCCTCAGGCCTGGGCCGGGCCGATCTATGTCTTTAAGGAGGCGGACGGCGCGATTCGCTTTACTGATAAACCTCCCGCGGGAGGGGTCAAGGCCCAGGTCTTTACCGGGAAGGGAGCGCGCTATTTCACCTATCGGGGGAAGGGCTGGGGCTGGAGTTATACCTCCCGGCTGTCTAGCAAGCTCTTTGAAAACCGCTTCCACGACGATATCGCCGCCGCAGCCGACCGCCATGGCGTTGATATATATCTGCTAAAAGCCGTGATACATGCCGAATCGGGATTTGACCCGCACGCCGTTTCACCTAAAGGCGCCCGCGGTTTGATGCAGCTTATGCCCTCCCGGGCGCGCTTGCTGGGTGTGGCTAATTCTTTTATGCCGCAGGACAACATAGATGGCGGGGCCCGGCATCTCGCTTTTCTAATTAAACGCTATAATGGTAATCTCAAATTGGCCTTGGCGGCATATAACGCCGGGGAGGGGGCGGTCGATCAATACGGCGGGATTCCGCCCTACAGTGAGACACGCCAGTACGTGGACCGGGTACTCTCGTTGCGGGAGAAGTACCGTGCAAGCGCAGCTAACAAGTCGAAACGCCGGCAATGAGTGATTTTGTTAAGAAGCTTCCGAATTGGCTTACATTTAGCCGGCTGATCCTGATTCCGATCTTCGTGATCTTGATGCACGATCCTTCGCGTGCCGAAGCTTTGCTCGCCACGATCATATTCACCTTGGCTGCATTTACTGATTATGTCGATGGGCACCTAGCGCGGCGTTATAAAGCGATCTCGGATTTCGGAAAACTGCTGGATCCGGTAGCTGATAAGATCTTGGTCATGTCAGCATTGGTGATGCTGGTGGCCCAGCGATCGGATCTAGACGGCGAACCTTGGGTCCGAGGCTGGTTGGTCGTGCTGGTGCTGGCGCGCGAGACCTGGGTGACAGGCTTACGCGCAGTTGCCGCCGCGCGCGGCATAATCGTGCCCGCAGGCGCATCGGGCAAGATGAAAAGCGCGCTGCAGATGATTGCGATTGTTTTGCTGCTGCTCCATGATCTGGCGATTAATGTTGGCGGTGTTAAGATCACCTGCCAGCTAATCGGTTCAAATCTGCTGCTGCTCTCGATCTTATTTTCCTATTGGGGAGCCTGGGACTACACGCGCGAAATCTTGATGTCGGATGCGCAGCCCGTTCAGGAGAAGCCGAGTTTTACAAACGGCGCTGGGCAGCCGGAACCCGCAGCGAGTGCGGATCAGACCAATCTTCATAGTGCTCAAGAGTAGCTTCTGCGCTAAGACTCAGAGGGTCCCTTGCTATTCCCATTGGACGTCGTATTTGACGATCTGATATCGATCTGCGTTTTCACCCGATAGAACGGCTGTCACCTCGCTGGGCTTAAGGGTTGGCCCGCCGCTATGTGCAGCCAGGACGAAGCTGGCTGAGGTGCCCTCGAGCTTTACCTTTTCGACGCAATCTCCGAGCCTAAATCCTAATTTGGAATCGGCTCTCACACGGGAAACGATGCGCTGCTCCCAGCCCGTGATCTCCCACGCGAGAGGCTGACGGTCGCTGCGGCTGGCCCGAAAACTTTGTGAAACCAAGGCGGCCTGAATGGGCCGCTCCTTGGGGGTAATTTCATGGACCGCAAGCATCCGCAGCCCGCTCGGCAGTTCGCGGTTGAAAAGCTCAAGCACGCTGCTGGGATCGGTGTGGGCAGATAGATTGATATCTACAAACTCACATTCACTCTCGACCCCCAGCTGCAGCGGCGGACCGAAACTCATGCGCGGGCGGGGATTGAATCCCTGAGAAAAGGCCACTGCGATTCCGGCGCGCCGGGCCGCTCTGAAGAATGCTCCGGCCAGCTCGAGATGTGAGATGAAGCGCACCGGCCCCTTTTTCTGATAGCGGAAACGGATCGTCTGTACCGCGGTTGAAAGTCCACGGGTGCGCGGGCCGGCTGAGCCATCAACCTCAGTTTTTAAATATTCTTTTAGGGCATACTTGCCTGAGCGTTCTCGGCGGGGTTGCGCTGAGGCGCTTTCCCCCATGCTGGCACCAGCCAGCTCCAGCAGCCCCGATGTATGTCCCGCCGATCTGAGCTCCAGGATCTTCTGCCAGGCCGGGTTCGTGATGCCGAGCCGCTTTTCAGAGCGGGCGCGATCAAAGAGCACATTTCGGGTGGCGTCATAGTCACAGGCCCCGCAGACTGAGCAGCTTTGGGTCAGACAATCCGGAGTGACCCGGGCCTGCACGGCGCGCTGCCATTCCTTGAGAAAATAGCGCTTGGGGATATCGCAGCTGATATGATCCCAGGGCAGGGCAGCGCTGGTGTCACGTTCATGCAGGTAATGGTGCGGATCGATGCCGCACTCTTCGAAGGCCTTCATCCAGATCTCTAGCTTTAAATGCTCAGCCCAGCCGTCCAGCCGCGCTCCCAGCTGATAGGCGCGCAATATGACCCGGCCCAGCTGACGGTCACCTCTGGCGAAGACTCCTTCTAAGAAAGTCGAGCCCGAATCGTGGTAGCGAAAATTAACCTGCAACTTCCTAAGCTCGCGTCGCAGCAGATCCTGGCGCCGGAGAATTTCGGTGGCGCTGATCTGCGCCGCCCACTGAAAGGGAGTGTGAGGTTTTGGCACTAAGCTCGATACACTGACGGTTATATCCTTGCCGCGGCCCGCGATCGCTTTCACCCGCCGTGCCAGGTCTACGATTCCCATCAGATCCTCGTCAGTCTCTGTAGGGAGTCCGATCATGAAATACATCTTGATGCTGTGCCAGCCGAGCTTAAACACATTGCGGCATGTTTCCATCAGCTGTTCGTCAGTCACGCCTTTGTTAATCAGATCACGGAGTCTCTGAGTCCCGGCCTCGGGAGCAATCGTGAACCCCGAGCGCCGGATCGGCTGCACCTCCTGCAAGAGCTCCGGTTTTAAGGCATCTACACGGGTCGAGGGAAAGGAAATTGCAAGATCATTCTGCGGTGCGAAGCGCTCCTTCAAAGTCGAGAGCAGCGGCAATATGCTGCAGTAATCGGCGGTGCTTAGGGATAACAATGAAAGCTCTTCGTACCCGGAGTTCTTGAGTGAGGAGCCGACGATTTCAATGATCTCCTCCGGACTGCGCTCCCGTTGCGGACGGTACAGGTATCCGGCCTGGCAGAAGCGGCAGCCCCGTACGCAGCCCCGCATCACCTCCACACTCAAGCGGTCATGAATGGCTTTAATCGTTGGCACCACCGGATTGGTGGGATAGGGCGCGCCTTCCAACGTCGGGATGATGCGGCGTCTGATTTGTGTGTACTCGGGCAGCAGCGGCTTAAATCCTTGGAACTGCGCATGCGTCTCTGAACCACGAAATTCGTATTGCGGTTCAAACAGCGCCGGCACATAAACGCCCTGGATCTTTGCAAGCTGTAGTAGCTGCTCCGCGCGCCCCGCGCCGCGCTTTCGCAGCTCCAGCACTTTGTTTAAGAACTCAGGAACGAGCTCTTCGCCGTCTCCGATTAAGAAGCAGTCAAAAAAGTCGGCAAAGGGCTCCGGGTGGTAACAGACCGGACCGCCGCCGATAATGAGCGGATCGGATTCTGTGCGATCACGTTGCAGTAATGGAATGCCGCCCAGATCGAGGATGTTGAGAATCCCGCTCAGGCAAAGTTCGTACTGCAGACTCATTCCCACGACATCGAAGTCGCACAGGGCTCTTCTCGACTCCAGCGAAAAAAGCTTCGAAGCTTGACGCTTCAGCAGCGCCTCCATGTCGGGGAGCGGAGTGTAGGCGCGTTCTGCCCACATGCGCTGATCACGATTGATCAGATCATAAAGGATCTGAAAGCCGATATGGGACATGCCCACTTCGTAGGTATCGGGGAAGGCCAGGCACACATGCAGCTCGATCGCGGAGTCATCTTTCAGAATAGCGCCGCGTTCACCCCCTAGATATTGGGCGGGCTTCTGCACCGCGAGGAGTTCGTTGTCGTTAAGAACGGGGAGTGACATCGCGATAGTATACTGAATTTCTTTAATAAATCATGTTTTGTGCGTAACTCTTTGAAAATTGTAAAATGACGTTTAATTTGGAATATTAAAGCCAGTACCTTCCTTATAATTGAGCGTTTTGCTCTAATGAACTTGGTTTAAGTGCTTTATAGTAAACTGTTCTGAACGGTGTGTTCTAACGTATGCGTGTTACCCGACTCGAAGTCTTTGGTTTTAAGTCCTTTATGGAAAGACTGGTGCTGCCATTGGAAGGTGGCATCACTGGCGTGGTCGGGCCCAACGGCTGCGGCAAATCCAATATAGTTGATGCTCTGCGCTGGGTGCTTGGCGAGACCAAGGCCAAGAATCTGCGCGGCGACGTGCTTGAAGATGTGATCTTCAACGGCACCGATCAATTTCGGCCGCTCGGTTTGGCCGAGGTCACCCTTACCCTGCGCGCTTCGGGCGAAAGTTTTTTCTCTGATCTTAAACAAGCGCAGGAGATTGAATCCGAGATCAGTGAAATCTTGGAATCGGTCCAGACAGAGGAAGAGGCACGGGAGGAAGAGATCGCCGATGTGCCGCTACCCGGAGGACGTCCGCATTTAACCGTCATTCAGGGGAACTTGGGCGCAGAAGATCAGCCCCGCAGCGAGCAGACTGATTCAACCGATGTGCTCGAAACACCCGCTGAGAAGACTAAAGCCGAGAAGACGGCGCTTCCGACATTGAGTACGCGCTTCGCCTGGCTCAAGTCGGTCAACGAAGTTCAGGTTACGCGCAGGTTGTATCGGAGCGGTGAATCTGAATTTTTTATCAATCGGGTCGCCTGCCGCCTCAAAGACATCAAGGAACTGTTTCGTGCCACCGGTATCGGTGCGCGCTCCCATACGATCATCGCGCAGGGCGAGGCCAGTCGCATCGTATCGGCTCGTCCTGAAGAACGCCGTCTGATCATCGAAGAAGCTGCCGGGGTGCTGGGCTTCCGCGATAAGATCGCTGCCGCGCAGCGAAAACTGGAGGAAACCCGGGTCAATATCAGTCGTTTAGACGACATCCTGAAAGAGGTTAGCCGCCAGGTTTCGATTCTAAAGCGTCAGGCGGCGCGCGCTCGAAATCGTCAGGAGCTAAAAGATCAGATCGTAGAGCTGGAAAAGCGTCTAGCCGCAGATCGGGTTCTCGAACTTCGATCGATGATGGATAAATTCGGTGCGGAGCTGAAACATCATCGCGAGCAGGAAGAGGCGTTGGAAGCTGCGCTGCGCCGCGCGCAGGCCGAGGAGCATGAGCATAAGAATGAGATGATGACCTTGGATCTGCAGAGCGACGCGCTGCGGCTAAAGGTCGACTCGATTCGCGAAGAACTGACCAATCGTGCCCGCATGGAGAGCGACAGCAAGTCGCGCGTCAGCGAGCTGCAGGCCTTGGTAATCTCGTCAGAGCAGGATTTAAAACGGATCGACGAGCAGCGGCAGGTGCTGTCTCAACGCGGCGATGCGATCGCGGCTGAGCGGCATACTTTCGAGGCCGAAGCGCGGCGCTTGGAAGAGGAATTAGCGCGGCTCTCCGCTAGCGGTGATCAGGCGCTGGCTGATGCCTCGGGTGAATTAGAAACTTTGCGTGCAGAGCTTAAGACCATCCAGGGCGGCTTGGCTGAAACCAGAGAAAAATTGGCCGGTGCTAAGAGCTCGCTGAGCGTGATTGAGCAGGAAATTGTCGCAAACAGCCCCGTCCAGACCCTCAAGGATTCTTTGAGCAAAGCGGGTAGCGGCGTATTGGACGGCAGCGAACAATTTCTAGCGGAAGGTGTGCGCATTGCTCCGCGGCTAGCGAAAGCGCTGCAGGCTGCACTGGCCGAAAAGGCGGGTTTCGTAGTGCTGCGTGAACCGCACCGTGCCGCGGAGATCTTCTCGGCCGCGGGCAGCGGTGACGCGGCGATCGGTTTGGTGATGGCCGGGAATATCGCGCATGGTGTGGAATTCGCGGAAATTGGATTCCCCTCTTTGCTCAGCCTGTGCGAGGTTTCGGATGACTGCCGTTTTGCAGCCTCACGGTTCTTATCGGGGGTGCACCTCGCGGAGGATATCAGCGCAGCGCTGGCTTTCTTTGCCAAGCAATTCGGTAACCGCGACTATGAAAATTTGACCCTGGTTACCCCGTCAGGCGATCTAATCACCGCGCATAGCTTCTATAGTGTGCGGCATTCGGGCGGCTTAGTGCAGCTAATGCGGCGCGCGGAAGAACTCCGGGCTGAGGTCGAAATGTTCGGAGCTGATGAGCAGGCTAAGCTTTCGCTCTTGGCCGCGATTGAAGGCAAGGTCGGGGAGACCGAAGCGCGCCAACGCGCCGCGCTGGCCGAGAGTCAGCGGCAGCGAGAAACCGTGGCTAAGATCTCTGCCGATCTTGGTAACTCGCGCGGCAAGCTCTCTTCGCAGCGCCAGCTCTTAGAGCAGGTCAGTCAGGATTTGGAAGCATTGGCCTCGCAAGAGCGATCTACCCATACCCGGATCGCGCAATTAAAGACCGAACGTGAGGCTCTAACCGCGCAGGTGATGCAGCTTGCGGAACGGGATGATGCTGAGCTCAAGAGCGAGCTGGAATCGATCAATAAGGAATATCAGGCGGTTGAAACGAAGCGCCGCGCATCGCGAGGTAATCTATCGGAATACTCGACGCGGGTTGATGAGATTCGCCGCGAGTTGGATGTGCTGCGGTCTCGAAGCTCAAATGAGCATCTGGAGATCGAGAAGGTGCGGCTGGAGGAAGCGAATCTGCGGGACCGTTTAACGACCGACTACGGCGCAGAACTGGCGCAGGAGGTCTTCGCGATTAGTGCTGATCATGCCCGTATCTCCGATACCGAGCGAGATGAAGCCAAGGAGGAGGTCCAGCGATTAAAGGCGCGAGTGGTGCGCGAGGGAGATGTCGATCCATCCTCGATCGAGCGCTTCGAGGAGGAGAACGCGCGGCTGGAAGAGCTAGAACGCCAGCGGCACGATCTCAACCAGGCGGCGTCAACCCTGACCGCGACGATTGAAAAACTTTCTGAAACTTCACGCCGCCGGTTCTTGACGGTCTTCAGTGCTGTACGTGAAAACTTTACCAAACTTGTGCCGCGGCTGTTTGGCGGCGGACGCGGGTCGATTGAACTGCTCGACCCCAGCCATCCCTTAGAGAGCGGCGTCGAGATTATGGTGCGCCCGCCGGGTAAGAAGCTCAAAAACATCGACCTGCTCTCGGGCGGCGAGAAGGCGCTTACTGCTACGGGCATGATCTTTGCCATGTTTATGGAGCGACCCAGCCCGCTTTGTGTGTTGGATGAGGTGGATGCTCCGTTGGATGAGGCTAATCTGCTCCGATTCTTGACCTTGATTAGGGAGATGAGTGCTCGTACTCAGTTCTTGATGATTACGCATAACAAGCAAAGCATGACGCTTGCGGATCATCTGGTCGGAGTAACGATGCAGGAGCCCGGCGCCTCTAAGGTCATTAGTGTTTCCTTAAATGAAGCGATGAATCAGGTGGCATAATGGATACGGGCTTTGCGCGATTGGTGCAGGGGCTTTTTGATATTCTCTCCGATCTGTCCAGGGAGTACGGTCCGACCGGTAATCCGCCGACCGATATTCTGCTCGTGATCATGATTTTGTTCGTGATCTTCACAGCGGTCGGGGCCTATGCCGTGTTTAAGCGCTCCAATAGCGAGGTCTTGGACCAGGCCAATTTTGATCCGACGCGCGGATTGCACGGCAAGGTCGAGAAGCTCGAGATGACGGTTAATGCGCTTAAGACCGAGGTGGCGCGCTCCGTGGCTCTCAACAAGGGCGATATTGAATTTCTGAAGAATGAACTCGCCATGCTGCGCAAGCAGATCGGCGGGGGAGATGATGACGATGGCGGCCCGCCGCCGGGGAAGCGCGTAGAGCGGGAATTTCTTGCAGCGGATGATTTCGCACCTGAAACCGGGGCGGTGGAGAACGTTGAAGAGATCGTTACTGGTGAGGGCGAGAAGATCCGAAATGTGGCGATTGGATCCCCGAACCCCTTTAGCGGGGGGCTCAAGCGCACCCGCGAGGGGATCTTCGGTAAGCTCCGGGCTCTTTTCAGCCGTAGCCCGCGCATCGATGCGGCGTTGCTGGATGATTTAGAGGAGCTTTTGATCAGCTCGGATCTGGGAGTAAAGACCGTCAGCACCTTGCTGGAGGATCTACGGGAGGAGATTAAGAGCGCCGGGGCGGTCGATGAGGCCGCCGTTACTGCGATGCTGAAGCAAAAAGTCCTGGCGATCCTGGAGGCCGACGCCGATCCGCTGCCAGGAATCCAGCCGCAGCTTATGGAGAGCGGCCCATTCGTGGTGATGGTGGTCGGCGTTAACGGAGTTGGTAAGACCACCACCGTAGCCAAGCTGGCGCACCAATGGAGGATGGCTGGACACAAGGTGCTAATGGTGGCCGCAGATACTTTCAGAGCTGCCGCGGTTGAGCAGCTGCTGGAGTGGGGGGTTTGCCTGGGAGTTCCGGTTGTGAGCGGAGCGCCGGAGGCTAAGCCTGCCACGGTAGTGTTCGATGCTATGCGGCAGGCAGCGGCAGAACATTCCGATATCGTACTGATTGACACAGCCGGGCGCCTTCATACCAAGGCCAATTTGATGCAAGAGCTGGAGGGCGTGCTAAATTCTATTCGACGTCATCAGTCTGACGCTCCGCATGAGACCGTCTTGGTGTTGGATGGAGTGACCGGACAGAATGCCCTCAATCAAGCGCGCGAATTCAACCAGGCCTTGAAGCTCACCGGGCTAATCATCACCAAGCTTGACGGCACCCCCAAAGGCGGAGCCGTGGTAGCGATCAAGAATGAGCTTGGAATTCCGGTTAAGTACATAGGTCTGGGTGAAACCAAAGATGATCTAAAACCGTTCGTGGCGCGCGATTTTGTGGAGGCGCTTTTTGACTCCAGCGCTGATAGTCAGGTAGCCCAGGCGGCCTAATCTGCGCTCGTCCAGCTAACAAAATTCGATTTTGCTAATTAGCGCGGACTGCGGCTGCTGCGGCGGCCGTTGAAGTGGGGGTGGGGAGCGGAGTTATTACCGCGGCTTCTTCTCCGCTCGGGCGCTTGCCCCAAATATCGATGTACTCGCCTTTAGAATTGAAATTTTCAGCCAGCGGTCCTGTGGCTTCGAGCAAGACGCGGGTGTCCTTAAGATAAACGATCCAGGTTGGGGATTTTGTGACAGCGTATTCTTTAGGGATCCGGATGCGGGGCAAGATAAATCCTCCGCGTCCTAGTAACTGCTGCATAATCGGCTGGAGTGTCTCGAAAAAAGGCGAAGCGCCGATCAGGATTACATCCCCCGCAGCCAGGTCATGTCTTTGAATCACCTCTACCAGCTGGGTAAGCGCATCTTTGGTGTGCTCAAAATCCAGAGAGTTTAAGATCACGCCAACTCCGACCACCGGTTCGCCGTTGAGAGGCAGCTGTTTTTCAGCCCCCGAAACATCCTGAGCCTGTTCGGGGCTGCTGCCTAATACCGCGGCGCCGGCCTGCGCGGTTGCTGCAGCCGTAGGCGCGGCCGCGGGCGGATTTTTTAAGTCCTCGCCGCTGGAGCCAGCCGGCGCTTCATTTACGAAGCCCGGGGGATAGAATTTTTTCGGGACCCGTTCCTGGGCGGCGGTGTCCGACGCCAGGAAGCTCAGCCCCGCGATGATTGAAAAACTAACCGCGAATTTGATCACAGGGATCCCGCCAACAGTAAATGCCGCTTACTCCGCACCAGTTGTTGTCGCCGCCGCGCGGCCGATTTCGACAGCAGCGGAAGCGCTTAAAGTGATAACCCGCTCCCCAGGCTCCGTTCCCTTCCTCTTCCGGATCGTATTCCTCCGAATGCATCGGATCGTCGCGCTGGCCGAGGAAATAGGAGCGCGCATACTGCAATAATTTTGCGTCGAACTTCTGACAGCCATCGTAGTACTCGCGCTGATATTTATCGTGCAGGAACCAGAAGCGATCGTCGTTCTTCTCCGTATTATTGGCCGGGCCTTCCGGTAGATAGGCGTAGAAACCCGATCGAATGTAAGGATTGGAGGTCGTCTGGAGTGTCACCGCGTTTAAGCCCTGCAGCATGGCCTTTTGTCCGTCGGCTCTGGGATCTCCGGTCTTATTGAAGACTGTAACGGGCCATACACCCTCCTGGCTGCCGGTGCCGAGATCCCGGGTTACAACTCCTGCCGGGGGCTGAGCAGGGAGCTTAGGCGAGGTTAATTCGAAAGGAACTCTTAGACGCTTTAGCGCCTCTTTGTCGTAGTCGGTTGGGGTGTCCCCTGAGAATCTTTCGTTATAGCGGAAGGGGAGTGTGGGGTCGCCATCTTCAGTGGCGAACATCGGACTGGGATATCCGTTAGCGAGTGGCCAGTAATTTCTAAGCTGGGTGTAATTGAAATCAACGTCGTAGGCCAGCTTCGAGCAGTTCGAGTACTGTGGAGCCACGGTTAGGTCCGAGCCGCACGGTCCAAGCGGCCACTTTCTGGTATGACAACTTCCGCCCGCCAAACTCCAAAGCTGGCCTAAGATCGGAATCATGCTGATAACTGTATTTACAGCCCCGTCGGCCGCGGCGCGCTTGACTCGCCAGTGCGCCACCCCGTTCCGCTCCAGCCAGCGCGCCTCCTGCCAATCGACTGAAGTGTCGGCTTTAATCGCCTCGAATTGATGGTACTTCTGCTCCGCGGTATCCATGGCCGCCTTGGACTTTCCGCCGCCCCAATTAGGCAGATCGGGATTTGGAAGATTGTCGATCAAGCCACCGTACAAACGCTTTAACGAGCGTACTGATTTTAAGGCGTGCGTAGTGTTGCCCTCCGCGATGCGCCGCACACCGAGGGAACCATCGGATTGTGCCCCGAACACCTTCCAGGCATTCGATTCCAGATTCCTAATCGAAAGAAAGGCCCCGTTATAGTTGTAGGCGGTATCCGCGCGGTTCTGATGCGATTCCGCGATCTGCACTGGCCAGCGGTACTGACGGAGAAAATCTACACCGGAGTTAAAGAAACCCCAGCACCGCACACACAGCCCCTTTAAGCTCAAATCAAAACAGTCGAAGAAATTCCATAGGTCGCTGACCATCTTCCAGGTATCGCCGGCCTCCAGTGCGATCACTCCGGCTATACTATTTCCGCCCCAATACTTGTCGCGCCGGATTAGATCGCGCATCGGGGCGAGTACGGTGCGGCTATCGGCTCGGCCTCCCAGTCGCTGCTCTATCTCGGCTAATTTTTGATTGGTCTCAGCTAATTTTTCTGCTACAGAGTCGGCCACCGACCCCATATCGCGGCCACCAGGGCCGCCGGTTGCGCCGGATTCTAAATATTCCCCACATTCCTTTTCCAGGCGACTCCAGAGTTCAATTTGCCCCATGAGCAAAAGACGGGTCCTGGTGGCTTCGTAGTTTATGTTGTCGGGACCGACGGGGCCTCCCCGCTTGCAGATATCCAAAATCTGATCGCGCAACTTATCGACCTCAGCGGCGCTCATAGCACGGGGAGTTGCTTCGGGCGCAGGAGCCGGCCCGCCGGGCAGCTGCGCCAGAGCAGATCCTAAGGGCGCCAGGACTAACAGCATCCAGCTCAAAACTCGGCGCTTCATTTGTACAACTCCTTCGCGAAATCCATCGCCTTCACCAGCTTGCCTTTGCCGAGGGCGTTCTTATCGAAGTTCTTTAGAGCATCAAGACCTTCCCGCACCACGATCCATCGTCCGGTTAATGTGACGCGAAAGGGCACGCAGTTAATCTTGTATTCGTGGATCAGTTCGCCGACCGGGTCTTCCGCGCCGTTTTCAAACTCGTACACTACCACCTCTTTTCCGAATGCCTCAGGAATAGAGGCGGGGACGTCGTTGGAATTGAGATATAGGTAATCCGCAACTACATCTTGCTGCGCTTCTTTAGACATCTCCACAGTCTCCCCACCTAGATCTTTCATCTCAGTGCGGCTTGCCGTGCAGCGCGGCAATGACAGAAGAGGGAAGTGCTGATTCATCTCCGCTTCGATCTGCTTTTTAATCTCGGCTTCAAGCTGCTCTTTGACACCATCGGGGATCGTTAGGAGTTTACTCATCACCTCTTTAGTCGGAAGGTCGATTCCTTTGCTGCCGCGGTAGTGCTTTACGATCTGGGTAGCCGCGCTCATCACATTTAGCTGCGGGAACAGGGGCCGGACCTCCTCTTCATCCGGAGCCGCCTCATCGGGAGTGTCGGAGGGTGCTAAATCCGAGGGGGCGCTGCTTTTAGAGCTGCGTGCCCTTCTGTGGAGCTCATTTATGAGTGGCCGATAGAACTTACTGTCTTGGGGAATTCCCAGCCGGTTAACAATCAAATCCTCCATGAAGGCTTCCGGATCGCGGGGCTCTGCACCGCCGGGGGTCGTGTCGACGAGCAGGGCTAGCAATAACGCTGGTAGTAATAACCTCAATGATTTCATGCCGACAAACGGAACCTTTTCATGGGAACGACGCGCAGATACAGGCCTAAGAAATATTATGAGATAGGTCGCTGCGGGGGTGCCATATCTTAAGCAACATCAGAGCTTTTCCCCACCATATTACAAGTGAAGGGCTAGATATGAGGCTGGCTCAGGCTAAGTAGTTGATTATTTTAATTATGTTCCTCGGAAGGTTCGCTGCCATTATCTGCCTGCCGGTTGTCGGCTTCGCCCTTGTGGCCACGGATCTTTGGGCCGGCGAACGCAAAGATTTCTTTGAGGCTAACAAGGCCCGCGAGCAGTTTACCGCCGAAGTGCGGGAGAGCACCGATCCGCGGATCGAATTTTTTCTGCCTGTGCCAAAACCCGACCCAGAGGAGCAAGAGCTCGAGCAGCCGGTGCTTCGCGCGGTCGTCCAAACATCAGATCCTAAAGCCCAAAAGCCGCTAGAGCTTCCGCCCGGTAAGTACTCCGACAAAGAGGTGTCGATTGTCACGGCATTTGGTGATCCTTCGGCGGAGTTCCCAATTACCCCCGTTGAGTCGGCACCGACCCCCTTTAAGGGCATGATCGAAGCTCAAAAGGCCGGTGAATATCAGCTCGCTTTCCAGTATGCGCGTCAGTATGTGCGCTACAAACGAGCGCTGCAGGACAACGCCAGACTTGTTACCGGCATGTTGGGTAAAGCTATGGTGCGGGAGGGGTTACTCCCAGAGCGTTCTTGGGCAAACACCGAGGATTATGAGGATCTACAGCCGCTGCTGGATAAGGATCTGAAGGATGCGGCTGCCGCCAAGCAGCTTGAGCAGGATAAATTTGCTCTTGAGCCTGAAGATCTGGGCCAGTACGACGAACAAACTCAGGAGCTTTTAAGACGGGCCAGCATTGCCGAGGACAATGAAGCCAGCGGCAAGAGCGTGGCGCAACCTTCCTCTCCGGAAGAGGAGCGCGCGTTGCGTTCCAAGATCCACGCCGAGTTAGCCCGGACCTTGCCCCGCGATCCGAAAGGTTTAGTGGACGCCTATTTCTTTGTCCGGCTCTCCGATCAGCATGCCATTAAGGCTCTTCCGGCGATCGAGCAGCTTTACCGGAAATGGGGCGGAGACAAGAAAGTAAATATCATTGTCCTCACGCCCGATCTGATTCCGGCCCATGTGATCTCTCAATTTCGTCAGCGTTACAATCTAAGTGTGCCGATCAAGAGCGGCGGGACCCTCGCTAAGAAGCTCAAAGTAGAGCGCACACCGGAAGCAGTCCTAGTGGCACCGAGCAGCGGCTCAATGGTCCGACTAGAGGAGATTTCAGAATTCATAAAACTGGACGAGATGATTGCCGTGGTCAGGGGAGAGGGTAAATGAAGAAATCACTGTTAACTTGTCTTGCCCCGTTACTGCTGTATGGCGTGGCCTTTGCTCAGACCCTAACACCTCCCTGCGTACCGGTGCCAGGTGAGGAGCAAGATTGTTACGATCCGACGGTCAATGATGATCTGACTAAATGGCAGCGCGAGCGTACCAATCGCTCCCGCACCTCAGAGCGCGAGGGAATATATAATGCAGACCGCGATTCCTCGGATACGACCACCGGGACGGTTGGACACTCCCGCACGATGGAGGTCGTTCCTGGCAACGCTTACGGAAACGGTGAACAGGTCAGCGAACCGCTGGGGAATGCGAACGACAATATCCGTAATGCCGGGGAATCGGCCTTCACTACGGAGCAGTTAGTTTCCGGAACGGATGCTCCGATGGGGTTGACCATGACCACTCTGAGCCTGACCGATCCGCATGTCAGCGCGGCGGCCTTCAATGCCTTTAGCGGTTCGATCGATTATGGCAGCAACGCTCTGGAGAACTGGAACCATAACCTGCGTGCTTTAGATAACGCTCCGGAACTAAAGGGGGCTCTGTCGCAATGTGTGATGAACCTTACGAGCCGCGGTTACAATACCTTCGATGCTCGCGCCATCTGTGAACCCCGGAATACCATGGACGTACCGGCAGCGGCAGCTCCCACCCGACCACGAGGCTTTGAAATTGCCGATTACAAGTGGCATGTCAAAAACAATCTATGGTGGTTCATTCTCGAAACGGGAGGGGGCGGGGGCGCCTTCGATTTAGCCTCATCCAATCCACCGACGGCTGATGATCTATTCAGACTGAGCACTGTAACCACGCTAACATTTAAAAACTACAAGTATGAAGATCGGCTAGTTTCTGCCGCGACCGGGGCCGCAGAGCTCGATATTGCAACTCGCCATCCGTTCATCCGCGATTTTAGACGGTGGCTCTTAAGTTACGTGGGCGATGTGCGCTTGACCTTTAATCGCCCCGAGGTGAGCACGGCTACCTTCGACGCCACGGCCCCCCGGATTTTGCGAGAAATTATTCCACCCAAGAAATCCCCTAAAGAATATCTAGCTAACCTGGTCTTCGAGTACTACAAGGTCCTGCACGAAAAAGTTAAGACGCGCTGTTTATTGCGCGCCGGAAAATCGCCCTTCGCCGGAATGGATTATGACGAGGGCGCCTTGCGAGATCCATCTAAGTACGGCGTGCCGCTGCTAGGATATGCCTCGGGCGCCTATTGGTTATTTCCCGGTGAAAAAGCCAGCGATGTCAAACTGACGCTGCAGGGTGCCGCCGTCGATCGCGAAACGATCGATGCGCTTTACACCATGTTCCTAGGGGAGCTGGAGAGTTTTGGAATCTATACGATCGTTGCTAACACCTGCGACCGGCTCGACACCGAAGGTGAAGATAAGTGGAGCAACCTGGTCAAGCGCAGTAAAGATGGCCACACCATGCGGACCCAGACCGTCCTGGCTTTGGCGCAGCAGCTGGCTGCCGCGCAGTTCCTCACCAACTTGATGACCGCCGTCGATATGTCCCGATCGTTGACCGAGGGCGATATGGATAAACGGCTGCGCTACGAAGCTGAGCATCTTTTGGCCGGAGCAGCCGGATACAGTGACGTAGACGAACTGCGCCGAAACTACGAGAAAGTCATAGAGGACCTAAATGCCACCCTAGATCGTAAAAAGGGTGAAGCGCGGAGGCGCTCCGGCCAGATCGGTGGATCAGTGGGGCAAGCCTTTGCTGCCGGAGGAGGGGAGACCTCATTCGGCACCTCGGGTGTGGTTGGGGATCACTAAGTAATTTAATTCTATGCAGATTTTGCACGATATCGCCCAGTTCATAATGAATGCGGAGGTGTACGTCTGCAGTGATACCTACAACTTCGAATTTTGCCCGGACTGTATACCTCAGGGGGGAATCTGTCCTGCTACTGCGTTTAACTCGGTTACAGCCGCTTTTGCGACGATGGGCTATTGGGTGCAGTCCGACATGCTGGACATGCTCTCGTTTGGAGGTGGTTCGGATTTTCATCTCTTAGCGCCCTTGCTGTATGTCGTCGCCGCCATCGGCGGCCTGATCGGCGTCGCAATTGGAGCCCCGCCCCGAAATTACATGTGGTTCTTCCTCGGACCCGCGATCTATGGCTGGTTGATAGATACTCGCGATCCCGCCACCGGTGTGCAGTGGCAGGTCGGGCTCATGCCGATGGATCAACGCGAGGTTTGGAAGCTATCCGAGACCGGGTTAATCAATACCAACCTGGCCAAGCGTTTTGACTCCGGGCTAGTACTGGGCGGCGTGGTGGATTATCTTGCCGGGGGCCATTATATCAGCAGCGCCAATGCTCCCGCCGATGTCTACGTTTCGAATTTCTTTCTATGGTGGGATTCGCTGCTATCCAGCGTCATCACCGGTATGGTCGACTGGGTCGGTCCTTACAGCCTGCGCGACAATATCCCAATTGAGGATCTGACCAACATCGGTGAAATTGACATTCCCTTCGTCGGAGATGACGAAAGCGCTACGGTTCGGGACAAGTGGTTCCTGCTCTCCAATCTGAAGTGGACGATCCTCGAGAATATTACCTCGGCCAAGTTGACCGATCCGGTTTTGCGCGATGCCTTTGCCACCTTCATGGGCGGTACCTGCGGCGAGGAGTTTGCCAAGGCGATTGATGAAACTCAGTTCGTTAGAGCCGCGCATGCCCGGGGTACCAATATTCCTCCGACCGTCTTCAGGCAAACAACTGATACCTCAGCCTCGGCGATCGTGGAGCTCGGTCCCTACAACATGGAGATGTTGGCGCGCTATCTGCGAGACTTTGAAGTGGCCTACACCGATCCAGGCCTGAAGCGTTTATTCCGTAACAAACTCCCGGAAGGGGTCGCCGGCGGTGTCGGTAGTTTCTATAACGCGGTGCATTGGCGGGCGGAGGACTCCTGGATTACCGGAGATCTGGAACAGCAACGGCCCACGATTCGCTGCGACACCTATCTGATGCTGATGATCTTGGCCTTCCGTTGGGAAGCGGGGCACATCTTTGCGCAATTGGTGAATAATGCCCCCGATATTCAGGATTCGGCGCTGGAGGATATCACTAGTGTGCTCGGCTCTAAGGCGGCGCGGCTGACCTATAACTTGTTCTACGGCTGGGATATCCGTGACCGCGTGAACGGACCGTTGGACTTTGCGTACGGCGCGCTCGGCAATGTTGTGCCCGGCCTGGGCGCTTTAATGGATGTAAACGGGAAGGAACAGCTCCTTTATAACCTCATTCTTTCATACCTAATTCGTAACGAATTCGCGCTGGTCAATCAGCCCGTCGATGTGCGCATGACCGGCTCTGATCTAAATCGCAATTGGGTGGAGGGCCAGCAGCGCACCGTCGGTCAAAAAAGCAAGTTCGGGGAGCTCTATTCCTGGGCAATCTTGATGCCCTACCTGCAGGGAGTGCTGCTCTACTATCTAGCCATGGGCTATCCGCTTGCCTGCTTGATGATGATCGTTCCGGGCTGGCATAAATCGCTCTTCACCTGGATGAGCTTCTGGGCCTGGGTCAAACTCTGGGATCTGGGCTTCGCCTTGGTCATGAGCATCGAGCGCACGGTCTGGGCCATGATCGGCAATAATTCAACCGCTGCCGGAATGTTCGACCGCGTGCAGCAGATGTCCGAGTGGGGCGGGGCCAACATTGCGCCGCATGCTTCGGCTACGGGTGTAGCTGCGGCGCTTGGCAGCGGTGGTCTCGGTCAGTGGACTGTGCACCTTACCGATAGCGGAGTAGTAACAGGGCTTACTGAACCTGGCTACAACATGATGCTCAAGAATTTCCGCATCATGGATCAGGCCATGGCGATCTCCTCCAGCCTCGATCTGGATCTTTCCAACGCATATTACATTTATATTATGGCCGCGCTGTACTTTGCCGTACCGGCGGTAACAGGGCAATTAGTGCTCGGAGCGCGCGCCGGCGCATCGGGCCTCGTTAGCAGCGCCTTGGGCCAGGTTACCGGCGAGGCAGGAAAAGGCGCCGGATCGGGATATACCGGTGATGCCACGCAGCGCCTTAAGAGTAATGCCTCCAGTATCGGACAGGCTGCGCAGGTAGCAGCATGGCAAAAATCGGGACTCGCTGCCGCTGCGCTTGAGATGGGAAACCAGCAGGCGCTGCAAAATATCAAGGGCAGCTACCTTGGTGGTAAAGCTCAGGCCGTGGGCTTTGGTGCCGAGATGAAGGGGCTCGATGCGCAGCAGAAGAACGCGATGCTGGCATATCCTAAATCTTTTGCAAACTATGAGGCCTCCGCAAAAGGCGATTTAGCCAGTATCGGTGGTGGTGCGCTTCGTAATCCCCTCACAGGCGCGGCCGGGCAAGGCGCGGGTTACGTTTATAGTAAAGACAACATGCGCACCCAGACCGGCTTTGACAAGCTGGGCGCGGATGCATCCTCTCAAGCAACGCAGGCCTCGAAGGAGGCTTTAGCTCAGCGTGCGATGTTGAATCCGGAGCAATATTCTGCCAACGCGCTGGGAGCAGCTTTTGGACGAGCCGGACAATTCAAGCAGGCTGAAGCACAATTCAGCGGTGATATGGCGCGGTGGAATAAGATGAACCAGATGGCGAACCAGCTGGGTGGTGCTGCAGCCGCAATGGGAATTTATCCCGGCACGATCGACCCGGGACCTAAGCCGGTTTCGATGGAAGGTATGGCGATGTCCGGCATGCTTGGTAGTAGTGCCAAACGGGCTGCTGAGAAATTCGATCCATTCGGTGGAGGCGGAGTGTTTAGAGGTATTGCTGCGCAAAAAGCCGATCTTGCCTCGTATACGCCGCGTGTTCAGGCAGCCCCGAGCTATAACCAGCTCTGGAGTGAAGGTCAGGCCGAACGTGCCACAGTTCCGACCGTCGGAGAAGAGGTTCGCGGTGTTGCCGGCGATGCCTACCGTACATTTGGCCAGCCGGCGATGGATGCTAGCGGGGCCAGTCGGACGTTGAGGGAGAATCCGGGCAAAGCAGCCAAGATAGGAGCCGAACTCAGGCGCGCGTCAAGACGCCCGGGAGAGTAGGCATTTCAATTCCGCCCCAGGTTCCATCCTTTAGGCTGATGGACGATAGGCCGCTTTTTCAGTTTAGAGCTTAAGTCACGCCACTTCTAAATGTGCAATAACATGGGAGAGGAATCAGTTTTCGTTCAAAGGAGTGCCTATGCCAGGACCAGATGAAGCCATCCCCCCCGTTTCGGCAATTCGATTTATGCCTGAACCCGGCCCTGTGGTGCCTCCGCCTACCCCAGTTCATTCGCCGGAATTTACTGAAAACTTCTTTGATGGCGCCTTTCGATCTGGAGCCGGAGAGGTAACCCCCGGTGCAACTCCCGGAGAAGGTGCGATTCCGGTAGCAGCGACCGCGGAACCGCTTGATGCGGACGCCGAGATCGATGCGCTTTTTGTGACGCGCGATTTACGTGGGGCAGGCGGAGGCGATGGGGGGGGAGTTGGAACCGGGCGCACCGCGGGCCGTAGTCCGGATCCTGATCCTGCACGCCGACCAAAGACAGAGCTTGCTCCGAAACAGGCTGGTGATGCGACAAGTCTCGCTCGAGTTGGCGAACCTATCAGTCAGAATCCGTTCGCAATTAACGCGGTTACGGTGCTTGGCAGTGTATTAGGCGGGGCGATGTTGGGTGGTCTTGCCTCAACCATCACGTCTAATTTCTATCCTTATTTTGCCCCGGCTGTGGGCTTCTACGCATCGCTTTTTGCGGTGTCATTTTTTACCCGGCATGGCTACCTACAGCACTTCAAACGGGTCGGTAATCGCATCCAGACTCCGATCGAAAAGATGAAACAGGCCTGGGATAATCCCGATGTGATTCACGATTACATGCGTGAGGTGCGAAACTTCACCGCAGGCGCTTTGGGCAATAATTTGCTTGGATTTCAGCGCCGTTCTAGCAACAAGCTTGTGGCCGAGCTAGTCGACAAAGGGCTAATGGGGCTAGACCCGGAGGATACCAAGGAGTTTGCTAACCTCTTGAAGGGCCGCACTTTGAGGCAGCTGATGCAGGTTCTTGACTACATTATGTCCGATCGCAGCGGCAAAGAGGCACCCTCGTTTCTAAAGGGGCATCTCGGCGCATTGCGCGATAAGGAAATTGAACGACAGCACCAGGCCCGGAGTACTTTTGCACGTGCTATCGGTATTGAAACGCTATTCTTAGATTTCCTCAAGACGGGGGAAGAGAACGGCGCCATTAAACCTGAGCAAGCGCAAGAATACCGTGAAGCGATCGAATCGCTGGCTTCGAAGAGCGATCCCAGCAGCATTTATCAGCGAATTGTGAACTCCCATAGACTGGAGCAGGGTCTTCAAAGCAGAGGTGCTCTGGATACGGCGCGGCTTACTGAGATCACCGCTCAGACCGAGCGCGACCTCTTAAGGAAAGAGTTTCGAACACTAGCAGAGCGACAAGATCCAGCTCTGATGCGGGCGATTGGCGGCGATCAAGAGCTGCTGAAGCGAGCCAAAGAAGATCGACTGACCGATGACGATCTGACAGGTCTACGATCCCGATTTACGGAGCAGCTTAAACAGTTACCCCCAAAGCTGGTTGAGATGCAGCGCGAAGGGAATTTTAGACGGCTGTTGGACGCAATGATTCTCGATTTCGACAATCCGCTGCTTCAGCGGCTGGATCCGACAACCGGGGAGCTGCGTATGGATATCCGATCTCAATTAAAGGCGCTCGTTGCTCCGTTCCGCTATAATCGGATGTCCTCAATCATCTTCCGTCCTTGGGAGCGTGGTGATCAGAACTATAGTTTGGCCGCGCCGTTCGAGTCGATGTGCGTAGCGACGAAGGATCTCTTCAATAAGGTCACTTTGTGGCGCGATACACCGTCCGCATTTTCTCAGGCGCAAATTAGAGGACTGGTGATCAACGAACTCGCTGGATTTTGGCTGGGAGATGCGAAACTCGATAATGGCATGGTGCGGGGTAGTATTCAGCGGCAATTAACCTGGCGGAGCAATTGGCTCTTAGGCACGATTTCGCAGGGAGTCTCGAATTGGATCGCACCTCGCGACGGAAATGGCCACCTCAAACTCGCGCAAGCGGTTGCGCAGGGCGCACTAACGGTGGGGGCGCCCTTATTGTTTAATTTGGGGCGAATCTGGTTCTTTGGCTAGGAGCTTGTCTGAGGGGGTTTTGATGTTCGATCGCGATGACGGCTTGGCTGGATTCCCCTCCCCGTCGGAGATTGGAGATCGATCGGCCAATCTCAAACCGGAGGCCGAAGATTTCGCGCGTCATCGGCTGCCCTACTTTTCACTGACCGAACTATTTAGACGCAAGGTGGAAGCAGGTCCTTGGTGGCGGTTTCCCAAGTTTCTGCCCTTAGCGCTAAGCATTCATGAAAAAAATGCTTGGGCATTCGGCGGCAATGCGGTCAAAACCACCTGTCGACCGAATTCGGCAGTGCCCTCACACGATGCTCTGGGACATGGCTGGCTTTATTGGCCTGGATTACCCTCGGGTCCCCAGGAGCCCTGCAGGCAGGAGCAGAACGTTCAGATTTTAAAAATGCTGCATGAATTGGTCACGCGATTTCCTCATCGCGCGCTCACCATTTTCCAAATGTTTAGACCACCGCGCGGCCCGAATTACATCCAGGCGGGGGGTCATAGCAACGAAAGTCAGCCGGTGCTGATCCCGTATAGCTATAGCTGTAAATTGAGCGACGAGCCGATTCATGATGGGCAGCTGCTGCTGGAACCTCCTAAAACTCCAGGGCAGGTTTTGTCCGAGGAGTTATTGGAGCTAAATGCGCCAGCATCGAAAGGGCTTGTTGCTAAGAACGGCACCGGCTGGGCGTTGATTGAATATATCTCAGCGCCGCTCACTGTCGGGCAGTTAAGCACGACACAGCACTTGGAGCGCTATACTAAATTGCGCAATGCTTGGGCAGCGCGATATCCGAATCGCCGCATCATGGCCGAAAGATCCTTCGCCTGGAAAGGCCCATTCATGTCCAAGGGCAATTTGGTTGGCAAGACCAAGTCGGGTCCGCAGGAAGGCACCTGCTATCGCATCTATACGGCGATTCAATTTGAAACTGACGAGCAGCCCTCCGAGTACGATCCTCCGTTTGCCTATCATGATGGAGAGAGTGAGTTCCATCCACTTTGTCGAACCTTGCTGCAAGCCCATCGGGCAACCGGAGCGGAGGAAGGCCTGACGGGACGCAATGGCCAGGGGCTGGCGGTAGTTTCACTCTTTGCCCCTCCAACCCATGAGGGGCAGCTAACCGAACAGGAGATAAATCTCGAAGCCTTGAAAGTACTATGTGACTGGAGCAATAGGTATCCCGACCGGGAGATTCAGAACTTTTTCGTAGGCTTTAATGATGGCGAGCACTTCCGCGAACCCACCACAGATGAGCCGAGCCAGATCAAGCTTCATAGCACTGAATATTTGGTACATATCACCTATTACGACAAGAGTTTAGTCGGTGTTGGTTCTCCTGAGCTGCCCGGGAAGCAACACCTTCCCAAAGCCTTGCGTGGAAAGTATGGGCCGGTGCCCGAATTCAGCAATGTCCAGCCAGAGCTTATTGAACCGCTCTCATACTTTGAACTCGACTCAGAATACTATCGGCAAGAGCTCAACTTCATTGGCTATTATCGTGAGCCTCAAATTGAGGTTACCTATCGATCCACAGCGGGGGAAGAAAAACGAGCGCCGCTATCAGTTTTCCGCTCCGAAGTGCGTGACCTGATATTGGCGGGCAAATCAGAGGAAGCGGAGGCACTATTGGCCACAGTCGATGTGCACTCGATTGCACTTAATTGGCCCGCAGAGGGGCTGCCTAATTTGGAGGCTGAATTCCATGATCGAGTAGATCGCGTTTCTGATAACAAGCTTGAGCAGATCAAAGTTTTCGTCGAACGGGGACGCGACATGTCCCCTTTGAGCCCGCTCACGGCTTCCTATAACGAGTACTATGAGCGAGATGGAAAGATCGTCATTAATCCATCTTGGTGTTTGGCCAATGGTATTACGAACGAATACGGCGAAGGGTTTTGCTACCTTGAGTGCGAACACCCTCCAATTGGCGAGAACTCAGAGACCTACCAGGAGATGCACCGGGAATGGACCAAGCGATTCGGTGAATGGCTGAATCGGCCTGAGAACGAAGGCAAGAAGATCTGGGGGCCTTGGATCATCACCTCGCTTGATGAGCAGCTCCAGAAAGGTGCCAGAAATTGGCGTAAGCGCGCTTTTATTCCTTACTTTTTCGAAGATCGGCAAGGTAACCGGACTGCCGATGTTTTTAGGAATAGCCCTGGGTTCTCCACGCTGCTGTATCACAAAGCTATGTATGGCGCGGCCGTGCCGGATTTTCGCCCGGCCACCGAAGAATTCGCACGGTTATCCGAGGCCCTTAGAGATCTAAATAGCGAGGCCTATGAGGGCATTCCCGATGAGGCGGAGAGACCAGATCACGCTGGCTGGGCCCTCCAGGAGTTGATTGGCACTCCGATCGGGGAACCCGGCGGCAATCGCCGCCGATCGGTTTGGGAATCAATCAAGATGAATGCGAGATGGCTGGAGGAGCATCCGCAGCGGCGCATCGACAAGATGGAGTGGGGGCACGCATGGAACGCTAATTTCACGCTGCCGTGGGGCGAAGATGAGGCAACGAGCGGCAGTTCGCCGCATCGCGCCGATGAAAGCATGGATCACCTTCTCCTGCTCCGCTGGATACAACGTGACCCTGCTAGGTTCGGCTCGATGATCAAGGAAGGGGAGGTGGAAGAGCTGCGGGCTGCAGTGCGTCAAGAGATCAGCGAGAAGTTGGAGGAACTCAAGAAGCATCCACATGCGGTGCGGCGGTTGTTAGTCTATGGTCCGATGGCGATGAATCTGTTCCCGGATGCCGAGCGGGTGCAACAATTAACGAATCAAATAGTCAATAAAAGCAATTGATTAGCGATCTAGTATAGATCTACTTTAGGCCCCTTCCGGGTTAGGGATGCTTGGAAGCGCGGATGGAACATAAGTCACCCGCAGCACCACTTTTCCATAACCTTGGTAAGGAGCACTTTTTCGTAATCAAGTTTGGGGTGACACCCGAGACAAAGTGCTTGGGGCCACGCCAGGGGCCGTTTAATGCGGAAAGATATGGGAACGGAGAGGTCCAGGACGGCACTTACTACTTCCGATAACCAGGCGCTCTCGACCGCGCATCTTAATGCACGCCGTACCGTAGACAGCTTTCTGCGTCGCCATGAAGAGCTTCAGAATGCTGGACTAGAGGATGCGGCGGCCGGTGGCATCGGTAACGTCACTCGGCGCGCAAGCTTATCCAATAGCCGATATAACGAAGAGCTGCAGAATGCCGTTGATCTTGCAGCGCAACATGGCAAGGCGCAGCGCCGGAAAGCGCGGAGCTCATTCCTTGAAGAACAACGTCTTCGCTCCGAGTTGCCTGAAGTGCTTGAGCTTCCCGAAGAACTGGCGACAGTTCCGCAAAATGAAGTGGCAACGGGGCTCACCGTTTCCCATGCCGATGCTGCACGTAGAGCTGAGCGAGAAGACGCCGAGAATCGCCTCGCTACACATGTCGCCGATGGTCAGGTTCAGCGGATTCACCGCTGGCAACCGCCGCCTGCCGCTTATATCCCCCAAGTGCAACCGGAACCTTCCCGCGGGTTGATTCAAGATTTACTCGATGAGCAAGCCCGCAATTGGGGGGTTAGAAATGTTCAAGCAGGGCTGCAGCGCTGTGCCAGCGGGGGATTCCTGGAGTTTGTCGGCGGTAGCAAAGATATTCTTGTCGGTGTTCTTAAAGGCTGCTGCGAATTCCTGGGGCTCAATGATATCGCGCGAGGCGTTAAGGCACTCTTTCAGGGCCATCTGCTGGAAGCCATGCTTGGAATCGGATTTGGTTGCTGGAGTCTCGTCAGCCTTGGCGCAGTCGGTTTAGCGCGCAAAGCCATCGTCTTAGGTTTCCAAGCTGCAGCACGTGCCATCGGCCTTGAAACGTTCAAGAGTCTAGCGAAGAAGATGGCTGAAGATTTTCTTAAAACCAGCGTAGACACCATTGTTCAGGCAGCTACTGAAGAGTTATCTGTATTAACCGCAAAAGGCGGCAGTGCCGTCGTGATCGAGGATGTGGTTAAAGGCTGCACCACGAAATTCGTTGATAAACTGATCGTCAATAATCCCGCGATCAAGGGGTTGGGCTCGGAGGCTCTGCAACAACTGAACGAGGCTTTATGCCAGCAGGCCACCTTCCAGCTTGCTCATGCCGCTCGTAAGACGGTAGCCGATGGCGTTGATGTGGGATTCAAGTACGGACTGCGTTTGGTAGCCGATAAGTATTCTGCCGAGGGATTCGCGGCATTCCTTTCCAGGAATATTTATAGCGCGCCGAAGTTGGCCGAGAGTCAGCTCAAAATCCTCGAGAAGGTCGCTTTGATGAACAAGGGCGGAGCAATTGCGGAAGGCATGCTGCCGGAGCTAAGCAAGCGCATCACTGTCTTCTGCGATCATGTCGGTAATACCTTTGCTGTCGAAAGCACCGAACGGGCGGCTGCGGCCTGTCGCAACGATATACTGAAGACGGGACTGAAGGGTTCTGAACAATTGCTGCCAGCGATTCGAAAGAGCACAAATGCCTTCTGCGCTAAGTTGTTTAGCGAAAATCCAATCCTAAATGGATTAGGCGAAAATGTTCTTAAGGAATATCAGACTCAAATGTTTGAGCTAGTCAGCCGCAACATCATCTCCGGCGCAAAAGCCGAGGTCGCGGCTTCACACCGCGCGCTGTTCACCCGATTGGCGCTAACCCTTGCGGAGCACACTGAAGGTCCGGTTCTCTCGCCGGCGCTGCGGCAGGTGATTACCCATGGCACCGGCATGCTCGGATTGGATGCGGAGAAATTGGCGAGTCGCTGGACTGGGCGCGTCATGTCCGGATATTTGAAAAAGATGGGGCTTGATGAGCTTACTAAGTTCCATACGCTAAAGATCCTGGATTTTATCACCCGCGCCGAAACTCCGCAGATCGTCGAGAGATTTGGGGTACCGCAGCACGTTGCTTGGTTGATGAAGGTCTGGGTCGGTAAGCCGATGCTGGTGAACGATCTAGGTGGCGGAGCGGTGTTGATTGCTGGTGCGTTTGAATATCAAAAGTGGTTGCTCGCTCCCGTGCTGGGAAACATCCGTAACCGCATCGTCGATCGTCCGCTGAAGAAGATTTTCATCTCTGAGATTAGCGCGGTGGTGCAAAAGGAACTCTTGGATGGCGGAATGCGCGAAGGATTCCAACTTACGTTGCGCAAAGGTCTGGATCAGCTCGCGACCCGTACCGGGATGACTCAGAACTTAATGCGGGTGATTAGCGAGGGAGCGGAGCGAGGTTTTGCGACGGCGCTTACCGAGTGTATCACCAAACTGGTCGAGAAAGGCGTCAAGGACGCCTTTAAGATATGGCGCCGCGCATTCCCATTCATGCAAGGGGATGCCCTCAGCATGCATCAATATCGTAATCGTGCACCCAGTTTAGAGCTGGCAAGAATGGAATCCGATTTTGAACATGCCGGTCTGGTAAAGAAGCAAAGTTTTCGAAGCAAATTATTTAGAGGGGTGCTTGGGAAGAAAACCTGGCGCCGGCGCAAGGACGGGAAATTTGACTCCGAGGATGAACAAATTGTCTGATAAGGGAAAGTTTTATGGGGGTAGCACCAGGACCTAAGCCGGCGACCGTAGCGCCGCCGAAGCCACCGCATGTTGAAGAACGCTCTGCGCCCGCAGACAGCGGAGTCGCGCATGCCACAGGCAGCACTTTTAAACTGGGAGATCGAACTTTCACCCTTCCCCCGGCCGATCCAGCCGGGGCACATCCGGCCGCACCAACGCCGGCCCTGAACGGGCGTCTTCCCGCCGATACTTCGAGCGCGGCCAGTCCGACGGTGAAACCCGAAGTTGTTGGTGCATTGAACGAATTGCGGGAAGCGTTGTCGGAACCGGCAGCACCGTTCGACACTAATTTGCTCTCGAAAATAACCCCCAGCACCCGCGAGGCGTGTGCCGGAGGTGCATACGTGTCGGATGTGGAGGCCGGAGCACGGACTATAGGGTTAAATGCCCCTGGCAAGGATTTGGAACATACCTTGACGCAACGTTTTCCGCGGCATGCCGCCACGATTTCTGCACACTTCAATTCCGCCCGTGCTTTCGAGCGGAGTGCTAAGGCTGTGCATTTTGGGGAGGATGCCTTGGAGCCGATTCATCTTCAAGTCAGCACCGAGCCATATAGTCCCGGGCAGTCGCTGGAGGGCTTGTCCGGCTCAGTAGTACATGCAACGGATACCGATACCACTGCAGCCGCGGGCGGAGCTCCGCCTCCAGGCGCACACCCCACAGCAAGGCCAGAGGCCAAGCGTGAAAGCGGGTTTTGGCGAAGAATCCGCAAGACACAGGAAGCGGCCGCTGATGCGGTGCGTCGCCCCGCTAAACCGGCGAAATAGTCTGAGCTAAATCACCATTCAGGACGAAGGGCCCATAACTAATAGTGAAAGGGTCTGGATCGTTAGTAAAAGGCCAGAGGCTTAGAGGTTTATGAGTAGAACTACGGGAATTGCAAACCACAGCGGTTCGGCTGCGCAAGAGCGCACGGGTCGCGACGAAATTGGAGCTGCCGACCGAATGGCGGAGCTCGATGATACTCGGCTTCATGCCGAGCGTCGCGCAGGATCTGCAGTCGCGAATGCTCGACAGCTTATTGGGGCCTGCAATCAGGGATGGTTCGCCGAAAATGACGAAGTCGCGATTATGCGCCTGCTTGACTCTCTAACTCCGCAGCAGATGCGCGAGCTTGAGGCCGCCTTTGAGCAGGATCGCGGCATTCGAAGACTGGCCGGGGACCTGGGGCTCGTCGATTATCTTAGCACCCAGCTTCACAAAACTGACCTCGACCAGGCTATCGAGAAAATTCGGGGATTTGACGCCGGTCGATCTGCCGAAGCTCTTTGCGAAGCTATTACCCACTGCGATGCAAAACGGGTGGTTTACCAATTTATGCGGCCTCCTGAAGAGCTTGAGGAGATGTTGACCGCCTACCAATATTTAAATCGGGCAGGCAAATTAACCGAGCAGCCCTCGGGACGGGACGCGATGGCGGAGCTAGGGCGCAGTGGCATGTTGGGTGAGGCGATCAATTTTGCACAAGAACGGGTCTTTGGAATTGATGCCGAAGCATTAGCCCGGCAGGTCATTGCCACGGCGCAATATGCTACCTGGGCGGATGTCGAGCCGCTGGTGTCTGGTCTTTCCTCGGAGGAGATCGGAAGGCTAGACCTTGAAGTGCAACGGCGGGGCTGCCGCGGAGGATTGTTAGGCCTGCCGGGCCATGAAATGCCGCAAAGTTTTAGGGCGCATGTGCAGCGTTTACGACGGGAAGGAGCCACGGATAGGGAATTTGCCGAGCGTTTATTAAGAGTTCCGCGCTCTTTCGGCCTAGTCGAGGCGAATTTTGACGCATTGGCGCTAAACTAGCGGCTCGAAATCATGGAGCGTGACGGGACCAAGTTGAGTAGTGAGGTAGAGATGTTAATCTCTAAAAATCTCAGCCCATGCGCGGCGAGTTTATTTAATCTCTTGAGTTAATAACGTGGGAATAGCTCCCGGACCAAAACCTGCTTTACCACCGAAGCCGCCGGTCACCGAACGGCGCATCGCTGCGGCTGCGTCCGCCCCGGCTCCTTCAGATAGCGCGGAGTTTGAGTTTCTTGTTGGCGACCGTAAATTTGTGGTTCCCGCGGCCGTTGTTAAGGATCACCATGTTCGAGCACATCCCACCGGGGCCAGTGATCCGAGAGATCCGGCTTATGTCGCGCCTGAAACGCCCTCTACGAATAGCGGAGCGCTAAATAATATTCCCGATGAAACCCGGGACGCACTCTCCGACCTGCGCCAGGCGTTGGAACCGGAACCTGCCCGGATGGTCGATATGCAGCTGGTCGCCCGGCTTGCCCCAGTCGATTCACGCAATGGGATCTTTGTTTCGCATTTCGAGCGTGCCTTTGTCGCCATGGGGTTGGGCTGGAATTTAGAGGAAACGCTGCTGAAGAGCCGGCCCGACCTCACCGGCAACGAGCAGCAGCGCTTTCAAAGTTCAATTAAGACGCGCTTCGAACAGGCGCGCGCAACCGAGGATCGAGTATCCGAGACCTTGGCTTACAACTTTCGCAGTGAACGCAGCGAGGAGGTTGACGTCCGGGGTCAGAAGGAATCCAGGGCGTTGGTGCAGCGGGTGCTGCAGCGTTATTCCATGTCCGAGGCCGAACTTGAGCGTATGGTGGAACAGCCCGTTACGGTGGATTTAAGCACGACCGAGCGGCAGGCCCAGTTCATAAGTTTGTTAAGTGAGATGCCGACCTGGAAGTTCTACACCTCCCGATCAGCGCTGCGCGCGATCCTCCCGGTGATTTTAGAAGAGAGCAGGGCTCAGAAGTTTGATTGGACACGGGCCTTGCTGATCTCTACCCGTGAGGGCGGAAATCGTCAGTTTGCGATTGGCCAGGATGGAGAGATCGGCCCTTTTCAATTCATGCACTACAACTGGAACATTTACTCGGATGGAAAGATCCAGGTTCCGTCGTCCTACAGCCCATGGGCTGACCCTGTCCGGGATGAACCGTTCTGGCAGTTGCGCAACCAGGTGCACTACGGAATTCGTCATTTGAAATTCAATGAATTGGGAATGCTGGCCGAGGCTAAGGAAACGAATGCGAGCCGCGCATTAACAATTACCCAGATGGATGCGCTGCATGCGATTGCCGAGAATCGGGGAACGTCGCAGGGCATTCTTGCCGTGCATCGGCTGTTGGCCAACCATGCTGATGAGGTGGAGGTCCCTCCCGGCGGCAAGAAGCGTCAGGTAACTATTACGCTGATGTCTGATATCGCAAGACTACGTTCGGAGTTGGCTGTGGCGATTCGACTCTTCGAGGAAGGGAAAGCGCCGACAGCCGCGCCCGCTATTGCAGCTCGATCGGCAAGTAAGCCGACAAAACCGGCCGTGACCACAGCCGCAGCGGCGGCAAGAACCAAGCCCAAGGAGAAGCAGTCCGGGGGGCTAGCTGGGTATTTTAACGACAGAGTAGCACGCTCGTGGGCCCTTATTTCTGGGGCCGGGAAGAAGAAGAAATAGTCAGCTGCTGGGCTGCTCCAAAGCAGCGGGCCTTAAGTAACATCTTTTGCTGATTAGGCCATAACATTTCATAGAACACGTAACTCGTTAAAACTAATAGATTTTAGTCAACTTAGCCCTTTATTGGAGGAGTCATGGGAGCCGGTTCATCACTACAAGTAGCAGCAGCATTCGCTCAGGCGCTTGATGGCAGTCAGCCAGCTATTGATACCGATGTAAGAATTCAGGAAGGCTTGGACCGGCCTGGGCTTTCGGGAGAGGTAATCAGCGGCGTAGCGCGCGACGAGGGTTTGATGGCTATGGCTTCGGCTCCCTCCGCCAGCACTTCGGGCGCGCCCCGGCAGGTGCACCCCGCCGGCCGGTCGACTGCGGGAACAGCTGCCACGCCAGCTGCTTCCACGGCAGAAACTCCGGCGCCCGCTGCCGATCCATTAGCATTGCCCCGCTGGGAGGTGCAGACCATGGGCACCTTGCTGCATGATGTGCCAACGGACGTTATACGCAAACTTCAGGTAAGTCTTACCCCCGAAGAGCGCACTGCTTACATTGCTGCGTGGCGCGGTCAGGCCTTGACTGCTGAACAGGTTGGGCCGGCTAATTCCGCGATGCGGAAATCGGTAGCGGCCTTGCCGGATACTGATTATGTAGCGGCTAAGACCAAGACTGCCTGGGAAGCAGATCATGTTCAACTTTTCGAAGATGTGCGGGCCGCAGCCGTGGTCCCCGGTTCCGATGTGGTCGTGCCGGGCGCGGATAACAGCGCGGCCCCAAGTGGATCGGTGGGGCCGGTGCAGCGCAGCCGCTCCGAGATGGAGATCGACAATACCTATCTTGGCAGCTCGATGTATCGGCTAACGACATCGAGACAGGGCGAAGCTTTGATCGATCGGAATATCACCGATAAAGATGAGGCCATGCGTATTTACAAGGCGCTGGATCGGTGGAAGAAGCAGGATCGTTCCGAACTTGAAACCGACAATAAGGTCTTGGTGGAAGCAATCGCTAAACTAAGAAAAGATCCGCAGTGCGGAACTCTGCTGGATTATAAACCTGAGGATGGCAGGAGCCAGGATTATCTGCGCATGAGTTACGAAGGGCGCAGCGTTGAATATTATCGTGAGCATAACGATGCAGTGGCAGCACAACGGATGCAGATGATGCGTGATACGCATGAACGTAATATGCGATCCCGCGATCTTAATAACGAGGCAAAGGAGCTGCGAAACGATCGCTATCGTGAGCAAACATTTGAGAAGAAGATGAGCTTCTGGGCTAAGATTACGGGCGCCAATAATGTGATTCAGCCAGCCACACGCGCCGCTGGAAAATGGATCGGCCGGAAGATTCTCGGAAAATAATCGCACCGGGCGACTCAAATTCGGATTGACTAGGAATGGCTATGGGGGTGCAGGGTAAGATCGCCGCTGGGCCAGCTTCGAGCGCTGGAGATCTTAGTGATCTCTCCTTCAGTCAAACTCCTGCGGGCGGACCGAGCTCTCTCGATCGTGCGCGCGAACGGGTGGAAAATGCCGTCATCTTCGACCCCGACGCCGAGCTTCATCCTGAGACGGCACTCCGTGAAAAAGAAGCAAAAGCAGTTGATCACTCGCTGACCGGTGCGGTGCCGGGCTATCACCCACGCCGCCGCCGCCGCGGTTCGAGGCTGAGCGAGTTCGATTTTGATGGCGGTGAATTTGAATTGGCGGATGAACCGGAGGCGATTGCGCGCTCAGTAGATCCGATGAGCTCTGATCCCAGTGTGCTGAATCTGGAGAAATCGCAGCAAGCTGCCGGACAGGCCACCGAATCCGATACAGCTTTCGGTCGCGCCTCTGCTGGGGGCCGTCCGGAGCTGGAGTTCTTGCGGCCCGCCAGCGAGACGCAGGGCCCGCTTCTCCCTGACTTTGAAGACGAGTTGCCTCCTCGCAAATAGGAATCAGTTTAGATTTTCCGAACCACCTGTGTTAGCATCCTGCCGTTCGATACCGCAGCGTATCGAAATCCCAGAAGTTTGCAGTAGAACCTTTCTTTCTCTATTCCTGGTTAGTTTCTGTGCGCTTCCCGGACCGATCTTTCAGATATTGGACTGAGCGGGTAGTTGTAACCTGGGTACACCAGTTGGTTCACATTCAGCGGACTTCGGTCCGGGAACGAGAGGTTTTACATGTGCTCGGCCAAGGTCAGTGGGAGCCTCAGATTTCTGGCGGCCTACTATGTTGGACAGTCAGTCACAATCCATCGCGCGCGTGAGCTGCTGAAGAAGGCGGGCTACAATCCGCAGAGCAGCGACGAGCGTACCGGACCGCTTTCCTATCAGTGGGTGACATTACCGTCGCCTGCGGTAACGATCGGAGAGCACACTTCAACCGGCGAGGTCATCGCCACGGTCTATCCCTTCGGGGTGATCTCGATCGAATACCGTTTCGAATTCAAGGCAGTAGGGCTTCGGGAGCTGGGAAGCTTCAGCGAGAAGCTCTATGAGGATCGCACCCTCGACGCAGAAGCTCTCGAGCGCACCACTAGCGTGATCAAGGTGATTCGGCCCGCAGTCGAGAAGTTCGAGCTGCGGGCTGAATGTGAAGACTACTGGGTCTTCACCCTCGAGCGCGTTGAACCGGCGATGGAGATCGGCAGCGATTGGGTGCGGGAACACCGTCAGATTCTGGCGATGATTCTGAATTCAGAGTCGGAAGAGCTGGCCGCTCAGCTCGGTGACGCGGTAGTGCGGGATCATCTGAGCTACCGCAAAGACGAGTTGATCGTCTTTAATTGGAATGCGGCGGTAATGGTCTCACGGGAGGTCGAGGGGCATATCGAGCTGATCGAATTCGTGAATGCGAATCTCGTGGCAACACGGGCGCTCGGCTCACGGGTACGTAGCTCGATCGACAGCTCCAAGCGCACCTTGTGGGAACGGCTCAGGCTGCCGCAGTATGGGCTGGCCTGGCTTTTGGCGCAGCACAGCCGGATGTTCGCTGTGCTCGATAATCCACAGGAGCTTTTCGGAGACGACTTCCGATCGCTGTTCTACCGGAAGCTGATGGAGACCCTCGATATCCGCGGGCGCCGCAAGTCGATCGGGGACAGACTGGAGGTGTCGTTCCATGTCTTCGAGGCCAAGACGATCATTCTCCAAGGGTGGCTGATCATCCTGCTGATCGTCTACGAGATCCTGGCTCCCTGGCTCTACGCGCTCTTCGGCGTGGGAACCAAGTGAGGGCTGCAGACACCGGATATTTTTCAGGGTTTTTGACTGAGGTACCCGGGCTGCAAGTATCCGCAGCCTTCAATCCAGACCGGTGGCCAGCAGCAGCCAGCGCTGCTCGCTGGGTGCGCCGTTTCTGGGGTCGGCACCGTATCTGCTCCAGCTCTTCGCCCTAAAAATAAAGTGGATATTGCCATCGGGAGCGGCGGCTTCCGCAGGCGGGTTGGGGTCGCGCGCGCCGTTCTGGGCCGAGCGATAGACCACCTGATCGAAGCGCTCGCTGCCGGACTGGGTTTCGACCGTGACGGAGAGTAGTTTTCCTTGCGGAGACATCACTGCGATCACCGTGCTGAAACCCGAGATGCGTTGAATATCGCTAAATAGCAGATTGTCCCACCCTTGGGTGCGAAGCTGTCCGAATACCTGTGTCGCAACGCGCTGCACAAATACCGCAAAACGGCTGGCCTTGGCATTTAGCATCGTGATGTCGCCGTCCGGGAGATTGGGCAGATAGTCGGCGCTGCCCGTGATGCCGAGCCTGGCTGCTCCACTTCCTGGAGGGCGGGAGAAGGCGCGGTAATTGGGAGCAGTTCTAAGCGCACCCGGTCCACGTTCAAGCTGATCTAAAGTTTGTTTTTGAGGCATCGGGGGGGAGTCTCTCTGATTGCCGAACTTCTCTAAGAGCGTTTTTGCATCCAGAGAGAGATTCGGCGGGCTTTGTTTCGCCGCTCGTTGCGTGGAAAGCGCGGGAGCAGCATCCGGCGCGTCGCCGCGCTTGACCTGTTCCCGCTTGGCTACGGTGTCTCGATCCGAGAGATATTTTTTTGGCCCAGGATTAACCGGTGGAATAGCAGAGTCTTGCTGCGGCGGCGCGACGATCTGTTGCTTGACCGCAGGCGGCGGAGCTTGTTCTGGCAGCGTTACCAGGCTTACCTCCATGATTTGCGGCGCAACGCTTGTACCCAAATGCGCGCCGTGCATCGCTAAAACCAGCCAGATATGCAGCAAAAGCGAGAGGGCTAGCCCCGGATAAATGTATCTGTCGATCTCTCCTCGCTTGTTGATCAGCATCTGGTTTGTTGCGCCGCGGGGGCTTATATAATAGCCTAACAATATCGTCTGGCGTGATTCTGAACAACGTCAGCGCTTCAGAGATAATCGCATGCTAGGACTAAGCCCACTAGAACTCGCCGTAATCCTCCTGGTTATTGTGCTGCTGTTCGGCACCAAGCGCCTTCCGGAACTTGGCTCGGGGTTGGGCAAAGCTATCAGTAACTTCAAGAAATCTTACAAAGAAGGCACCGCGATCGACGTCACCCCTAAGAAAGAGGGCGAGGACGACAAGAGTAAGCCGGTTTAAGGTGAAGGTGGCGGGAAAGCCGCCGATCATGGACTCACGTAACGGCCCGGACCGCAATTGTGCGCGTTGCGCCATTTGAGGACAAACCTTCTGCCGTTGCTGTGGATGTTACATATTTTTAGGATAAAATTCCTCGCCGTGATTCCGCTCCGCGCGCCCGGCTCTGTCATTGCTGTGGATCTCACATATTTCGACGACAATAATTCTGTCATTGCGAACCCGAGCTTGGCGAGGGTGAAGCAAACCCTAACATTACGTCGATGTACGCTTTGTTTCTAGGTAAATCGCAAAAGTTTCTTACGAGCATTAAGACCGCGGCTGTTGTCTAAAGAATTCGCAGAAGATTCTCCTATTTTTTTCAGTCCAGAGACCATTACGACTTAAAGTTAGGGTTTGCTTCGCTCCGCTCGCAATGACAGAGCAAAGCGTCCTTGCAGGAACTTCATCAACAGCGCAGCAATTCTGTCGTCGAATGGTGTAATTCGTATAATCGTAGAGGTTACATATTTCTAGGATAAAATTCTTCTCCGTGATTCCGCTCCGCGCGCTCGGTTCTGTCATTGCGAACCCGAGCTTGGCGAGGGTGAAGCAAACCCTAACATTACGTCGATGTACGCTTTGTTTCTAGGTAAATCGCAAAAGTTTCTTACGAGCATTAAGACCGCGGCTGTTGTCTAAA
>JAIBBU010000005.1 GCA_019694515.1 Oligoflexia bacterium
TACCAATTTCCACAGTTCAGCGACTGTTACGACTTAAAGTTAGGGTTTGCTTCGCTTCGCTCGCAATGACAGGGTGGTGCGCACTTGCAGGTACTACATCTGCAGCAATGACACTTTGGCGCGCACTGGCGACGGTGGTTTCCGCTAGATCCCCTGACTGCACTGCAAGTCAGGCTGCCGGCAAAAAAAATGGCCCCTTGCGGAGCCATTTCGAACCAAGAAATTCTTGGTCTCTTATGCACCACCAGCTTCAATGTGTTCAGTATTGAAGAAGGTGTTGAGGAATGAGCGCAGGATGAACGCTCCAACAGCCACTACGAGACAGCCCAGAGCTGCTCTGTACTGACCGAAGGCCGAGCTCAAAATAGCGCCGATTCCAGCGGCAACCATGACCAACGCGCCGAAGCTACCTTCTAGGTAAAGCAACAGCGTGTTGACTGAGTTCGCGATGCGATCGTCGTTGTAGGTCGCGCCTTCAAGAGCTTGAGCGCCGGCATGCATAGCAATACCGGTGGTCAAGAGTGTGACGCCCAAAAGGAACATCACGGCTTGCGCCTGCGAACGGGACGGAGCGAACTTCAGGGCACCAAACTTGTTTCCAAGTTCGGCAAAGTTGCTGCGAATTTTTGAAGCAGCAGATTTAAGTGTCATAGCTAAACTCCATTAGGATTAACTTTTCAGTTCCAGTGTGATCCGACTGCGGGTTTAAACCCGAGTCCCATTTTCTAATTAAGGTTATAACACGGAGTGCAGCCGAGGTGATTTAAGAGCGGCTTTTTGCAAGACTGGATAAGTCTTTGGAATTACTGTTTTATTTCGAATGTTTTTATTTGACGGGGGAATCAGGGCACAATTGGCGCTGATGGAGGAAGACTCTAACCACACTGAAATCACAGCTGTTTTGGCGCGCATGGCGGCGCTGCTCCAAACTTCGGAAGCGCTGTCTTCTGCGCACTTAAGCACGCTGCGGATTGAACTTAGCGATTCGCGCCAGTCTAGCTGGTTATTCGATCCCAAGAGCAAGGTTGTGCTGTCGGATTCCTCGGAACAGGCGGCCTGCACTATAACCTTGAGCGCTGCCGATTTAGTTTCGATCTTCAGCGGTAAAGTTAATATTCAACGGGCCTTTCTGGAGGGCCGGGTAGAGTTGCGAGGCGATCCCGGAGTATTGCTCGCGCATACGACCTTCTTTGCTAATCAGGGACTGCTGCGGTGATCGAGCTGTTAGAGATCGATCCGGAAATTACGGTTGAAGAGGTCAAGAAAGCAGCCCGCCGTCTAGCCATGACCGGAGGATTCGAGGTCGCCCTACAGGAGGGGTTATCAGAGCAGCAGCTAACGGTAATTATCGATCGGTTCGGTCCCGAGGTCGGGGTCTATGAAATGGGCGACGCGCGGCGGAGGAGTTCGACCGCCTTCCGTATCCTGCGGGCCGCGGCAGCGCTTGTCTCGAGCTCCGACAATCGTGAAAAGCTCAAACGGTTAGGGGTGTTGTAGTTGAGTCTTGGGGTCAAATATGGCACCCTTAAGGCCCAGTTTAGGTGGTCATTATGAAAGTTATCGAAATCAAAGATCTGTGCGCTCGGATAGAGACCGGCCAGATTCTCAACGGACTCACGCTGAGCATCGGTGCAGGCGAGGTGCATGCCATTATGGGTCCTAATGGCGGTGGCAAGTCCACTTTGGCCAAGGTCTTGGCGGGTCACCCCGGGTATGAAGTGGTTTCCGGTTCTGTTAACTACCTGGGTAAGGATCTGTTAACGATGGAGCCTGACGAGCGCGCCAGAGCAGGGGTGTTCCTAGCCTTTCAGTATCCCCAGGAGATCCCGGGTGTCTCGATCCTGAATTTTTTGCGAACCGCTGTGAATGCCCGACTCGAAAAAGACATGTCGGTCATGGATTTTCGCAAGATGCTTTATGAAAAGATGGATCTGCTTGGTATGGACCATGCCTTCGCCACACGCTTTGTGAATGAAGGCTTTAGCGGCGGTGAAAAGAAACGTAATGAAATTTTACAAATGGCGGTGCTGAAGCCGCAGCTTGCCGTGCTGGATGAGACCGACTCGGGTCTCGATATTGATGCGCTAAGAATCGTGGCCAACGGTGTGAACACGATTGTGCGCAATGCGGAACCGAAGCCGGCGGTGCTGGTGATTACCCATTACAATCGGTTGCTCGATCATTTGAGGCCGGACTTTGTGCATGTGCTATCAAAAGGCCGTATCGTTAAGTCCGGGGATGCCAGTCTTGCGCAAGAGCTCGAAGAGCGCGGCTATGATTGGCTTGCGGATGCTGCTTAGGAAATTGGTATGAGCGTGCAGCAGGAAGCTCTCGTACAAAACAGAAAGGTTTGGCCGGCGCTAAACCTGGTTGAGGCCGCACCCATCTTAGGCGACGCCATGGAACGCTCGCTCTCGACCTTAGGCAAGAGCAAGCTTCCTGATTCAAACCATGAGCTTTGGCGCTACACCCGCCCGGAGCTTTTTGGATTCGACCGCTTAGAAGATCGTTCCGCGGTGCGTTGCGCACTTCGGCCCCATGACGGTGGCGCGCTGCTGCCTACTGCAGCGGGAATCGAAGTGCTGGAGGGGGAGCCTGCAAGGACGCAAGGGCAACAGGCCTTTAAACAGCTTTTCGGGGCTTTGGGATCGGATTTAGCGCTGGATTCATTCGCTGCCTTGAATCTAGTCAGCGCGAGTTCGATCACGCTTGTGCAGATTTCGAAACAGGCACGATCGCTTGACCCTTGGCGTCTTTCGCAGCTGATATCGAACACTGCAGCACGCTCCGCAGCGCCGTTAATCGTGATCACCGTTGCCGCGGGCGCTCGATGCTCAATAGTTGAAGACCTTGATTTTAACTATGCCGGGCTTTATTTCCCGCGCGTTGAGATCCTATTGGGAGATGGCTGTGAATTCGAGTTTACCTCGGTGCAGCGCCTGGCCCTAAGCGCTAGCTATGCTGCCCGACACCGCCTGCACGTTGGCCGGGATGTCAACGCACGGGTGCTGCACGTCGCGACCGGTGCTAACGCCTCGAGAGTAGATTTGGATTGTCGTCTGCATCAGCCTGGAAGCTCGGTTGATCTATGCGCCTGGTATTTAGCCGATGGTAGACGCCATGTAGATTTCCACCCTACCCAGGATCATCTCGCTCCGCACTGCAGAAGTGATTTGATGTATAAGGGCGTGTTACGCGACCATGGCAGAGCGGTTTATTATGGATATATCCGGGTAGCGGAGGGTGCTCAAAAGACAGATGCCTATCAAACCAACCGCAACATGCTGCTATCTTCCGACGCACGCGCGGATTCCATTCCAAACTTGAGAATCCAAGCTAACGACGTGCGCTGTTCCCACGGTTCGTCGGTTGGACAGGTTGGAACCGATGAGTTATTCTATTTGATGTCGCGCGGATTAACGCGCAGCATGGCGGAAGAATTGCTAGTGCAGGGCTTTACCGAGGATCTGCTGACACGTGTGAAGAATCCGCTGATTCGGGAATTCGCCAGAGGCGTGATTTTAGAACGCATCGAGCAGGCCCCACTGACGCTGTCGTAACGCGGTATTTCCTGCGGCGCGACGAAGGCTGGAGCTTCTGATGCGTCTTATATTCTTGCCAGGATGGCTGAGTACCCGCGATTCTCTTTCTTAAATCGCTATGAGCATACCCAATTTCGATGGAACACCGCGTTGCAAATGAGGTCGAGGTCGCCCTCGGTTCCTGCCAAGCCGTTATAGCCGGGGATGTTGAGATCGTTCTGTTCCGACATCGCGACGGATCCTTCTCGGCTCTAGAGGATCGGTGCAGCCACGCCGATGTGCAGCTGTCACAGGGAAATTTCGAGGACGGTATTATTGAGTGCATGGCGCACGGCGCCAAGTTCGACGCCCACACCGGGCGCCACCTCTGCATGCCCGCGGTGACACCGGTCAAGCGGTTTGAGGTGCGGGTCAGAGACGGCGAAGTTTTCGTTAATATTGATTAGATGGATACTGACGCGCTGTACCAGGAAGTAATCCTCGACCATTACAAGCACCCGCGCTGCAAAGGCTGTCTGTCAACCCCCAGTGATAGTTTCGTATTATATAACCCGCTATGCGGAGATCAGGTTGAACTAAGCCTGACGGCGCAAGACGATCGTGTGTCCGAGATCGCGTTTAATGGCCACGGTTGCTCTATCAGCCAGGCTTCAGCCTCGATTATGTCGAACCTGTGCCGCAATCACAGTTTTGCCGAGGTGCGCGAGATTGTTGAGTCGTTTCGTGCCATGATGCGGGGGGAGGTGGAGCCGGCTGCGCTGCAAGATAAACTGGGCGATGCAGTTGCTCTAGAGGGAGTGCGGAAGTTTTCAGCGCGGGTGCGATGCGCGATGTTGGCCTGGGAAGCACTAGAAAAATGTCTGGGCAGTGCGGCGCGCCGCAGCGTGAAAGATAGGTCAGCGAAGAGCTAGCTATGGCGAAGAAGAAGGTACTGGTAGCGGGGGGTGCGGGCTATATCGGCAGCTTCACGGTGCGGGCGCTGTTGGAGCAGGGATTCGAGGTAACAGTTTTCGATAATCTTTCTTTTGGGCACCGTGCGGCGGTGCCATCGGCGGCTATACTGATTGAGGGCGATCTGAGCGATCGGGCTAAGCTCACAGAGACTTTCCGTAGTAGCTCCTATGATGCCGTAATTCACTTTGCGGCTTTGACCAGTGTCCCGGAATCTGTTGAGAAGCCGCTGCTCTATTACCGTGCCAATGTCGGTAATTCGCTAATGTTGCTGCAGGCCATGGCAGACGGCGGAGTAGGGCGGATTGTTTTTAGCAGTACGGCGGCAACTTATGGGACCCCGCTCGCGAGGCTGGACGAAGAGCACAGCACCTTGCCGATCAATCCATATGGCCGAACTAAGCTGATGGTAGAGAACGCGCTGGGTGATATGTGCCGAGCAGGAGCGCTCTCAGCCGTGGCGCTGCGCTATTTTAACGCTGCCGGCGCTTCCATTGATGGCTCGCTGGGCGAGGATCATCGTCCCGAAACGCATCTGATGCCGTTGGTAATACGCGCGGCGCGTGGAATCGGTAAGCGCCTAACCCTATATGGAAATGATTATCCGACGGCGGACGGAACGTGCGTGCGTGATTATGTGCATGTTGAAGATTTAGCCGCCGCGCACGTTAAAGCCTTAGAGTTACTTCTCGATTCGGCTCCCGGAAAGTTTGAGATCTTTAATGTTGGGACGGGCAGAGGCGCTAGCATCAAGGAGGTTATCGAGACCGCTTCACGCGTGGTAGGTAAGCCGGTTCCTTTTGATGTGGGGCCGCGCCGAGCCGGGGACCCAGCGGAACTGGTGGCATGCTCCGATAAATTACAGGCGCAGCTCGGCTGGCGCCCTAAATATCTGGAGATTGAGAGTATTTTGGAATCGGTCAATCGTTGGTTCGAAAAGAATCCTTCCGGATACCGCGACTAAGCCTCTAATCTTTGATAAATTACAGCCATGCTGGAAGAACTTGTGTACAAGCTGCCCACGGTAGATGGGGGACTGCATCTTTGCCCTTTGGCCGCGCTTGAGCCTCGCAGCGTTTGGGCTTTCTTCAAATTGTATTCGGTCTCTACTGATTGCAGACAGATCGCTGAGGAACGCGCGCGCTTTATTCAAGATTTCGTCAAGCTCTTCGAGCTTAAGCTGCGGGTGGACGGCTACGGCAATATGGTGATCGATGTACCGGGCCGGGGTAAAGGGGCCGATTTAGCACCGGTTATAATTCATACTAAGATATTGCCGGAGGGGGCAGTTACACCGCTTTCGCCGCGGCATCATTGGCGCGGCTGGACTGCGCTGGTCGAGGCGCGCGAGATCGAGGGAATCCAGCAAGAGGTAGTTACGGCCATCAGTAGCGATCAGGGAGCAGCCGCTGTCGTGATCTGCACTCAACTGGAGCTGGCGCTTGGGGTAGATGCTGGTAGCCACAGACCTCCGCTCGAGCTGATGTTCAGCCGCAGCCGCCGCTCGGAGCCACTAAGCTCCCAATACCTTGATCCCAATTTTCTCTCCGGCCGTCATCTAATTAGTCTGGATTCGACGGCTGCGGGACAAATTGGAGTGGGTTCTTCCACCGACCCCACGGGGCCTTTGGTGCAGTCGCTTGCCAACTCCATGTGTCGGGTCAATAAGCGTCCTGCCGCCTTGCGGCAATTGGACCAGGCTGAAGACGATCAGAGCTTTTATGCCACGTTTCCAGGCATGCAGATCGCCAGACTGGGAGTAACTCTGCAGACATTGGAAGAAGGAAGGCAGTGTGTCACAGTCTCCAGTGTGCAGAGCTTATCAGCTGTGCTAAAGGATGTGCTCACTAGTTTTTGTCGATTAGATTAGCTCCGATGCCTCACGACCGACTCTTTGGATGTCACCTTTCAGCTGCGGGAGGATATGAGAAAGCGCTGCAATCTGCGAAAGAGCTCGAGATCTCTTGCATGCAGATTCATCCATCGCCGCCGCAGCGCTGGAACAGCAAGCCTTTTGCTCCCGGAGTGGAGAACAAGTTTTTGGAGCTGAGGGCTGAGAGCGGCATTCAAAGCTTCTTTTTCCACGGCATTTACCTAATCAACCTGGCGACTCCCGATGCCCAGAAGCATCATCTCGGGAAACTTTCCTTGGTACACGATCTGCAGCTGATCTCGCGCATGCGCGGTGATGGCGTAATATTTCATGTCGGCAGCATGAAAGATCAGGAAACCGAAGAGCAGGGCATTGAACAGGTGGTGAAGGGGTTAAATTGGGTATTGGAAAATTCTCCATCCGACGCGCGGCTGATTATGGAGGTGGCTGCTGGTTCGGGCAAAATCGTAGGCGATCGCCTGGAGGAGCTGAGCGCGATCTATGGCCAAGTTGATGCCGCATTGCAGCCCCGCCTGGGGTTTGGTTTAGATACGCAGCATATGTGGGCGAGCGGATATAATTGGCAGACAGAGTTGGAGGCGATCTTGGATCAGATCGAGCTGCATTTTGGATGGGACAAGGTGTGGGCGATCCATCTTAATGACAGCAAGACCGCCTGCGGCAGCCGTACTGATCGTCATGAAAACTTGGGCGAAGGGTTAATCGGCAAGGAAACGATCCAAAAGATTGTGCGCCACCCGAAGCTCGCGACGATCCCTTTAATTATGGAGACCCCCGGGCTCAAGACCCCGGAGGGCACCATCTCCGAGGTAAACAAACTCAAGCAGTTCCTAGCTTAGGACGTTGAGAACGATCGCTCTACGGGCGCACCATCGCAGACGCATTGGAGTCTCAATTATAAGACCGGAAATCAGCGGGATTCTCTGTTCCCGTCACTCGCAGTGCAATTACGGTCAGCGCTTGGTCGAGCGCATCGGCATCGTCATTTCAGGTTCGCGAAGGTGGCCATATGGGATGGTTTGGGAAATCACTGCGAAGCGCCTCTGGCACGGCAATTCTGGAATATCCGTTAATTTTAGGATTCATTGCGGTGGTGTGCTTTATCTGTCTCGGGCAGCTGAGCGGCGCGATTAATGGCACTCTGGAAAGGGCTGACAATAGCTTCACCGGGGAGAATGGTGCCGGTGGGTTGGGAGCGGGTGGTAGCGCCGGAGGAGCTGGACCCGGAACCACTGGGAGCACCGACCCTCCGCCGGCCCTGCCGGGCGGAAGCGGGCCGGGGGGCGGCAACTGCTTCCTGGCTGGAACCATGATCGCGATGGCCGACGGCTCGCTCAAGGCGATTGAGCTCATTCGCGTCAACGATTTGGTGCGGTCGTACTCTGAGGAGCACGATCGCTTTGAAGCACATCGGGTTGTGCATACCTTTGAACATCCGCATACCCGGGGCTACGAGATTCTCAATGGCAGACTTAAGGTTACCGCGAATCACAGTTTCTTAAGCCAAGGCCGCTGGACTCAGCTGCGAAATCTAAAGCTGGGAGATGTGCTGACGGGCGGGGACGGCCAAGTCTATCCGATCAGCAAGATTGTCCATGTCAGCCGTGCGGTCACCACCTACAATTTCGAGGTCGAGACTACGCATACCTATATTGCCGGAGGTTATGTGGTGCACAATGCTCGAAAGGCCGAATAGCTGGTGATTCAGGAGTAATCGGCAGCTAAGGCTTGCGATACAAAAATACCTCGCGGTTTTTGGATAAATTAAAGGCATCGATCTGCGGCTCCAAATCGTAAACAGCTTGAAAGCCTGCCGCTTCGAGATATCGAGGAAAAATCTGAAACCACCTCCCCAAGGAGGGCCAATTGCGCAGCCGTCTCCGGAGCGGACGGATCCCGTCCCCGAAGAGCACTCCCTGCGGACCGGTAACCCGAAAGAGCTGGCGGGCTAAGCGTCTAAGATATTCATGTTCAAGATTTCCAGGGTTGGGTGAGGGGCCCGGGCGGCAGGGCAGCCAGAAAAGCGGGGAATGGATCGGACCGAGGGGTTCATTGAAGACGCCGAAGGCGCACACATTAGCGCTACTATCAGGCTGGATCTCAAGAAAAAGAAGCAGATCCTGGTGTGTAAAATAGGGGCCGGGCTCGAAGGGATAGGCATCCACCCCCATATATCTCGAGATATGATACCGGGATTTAAATATCTCGTAGTGCTTTTCAGAGCGAATCCCCACACCTAACTCGATCAAACTGCTGTCCGCCAGCACGCCACGCAACAAGGCGTTCACTGCTTGCAAGGCAGGGTCTTCACTCAAATCTCCTTTTTCCAATACCTGGGACCAGGAGATCTCCGAAGAGCGCAGAGTTTTAGCTTGCGGGAAGGCGCGCGCCTGAACTTTGTTTACTAGCTCAGTTGACGCGAGCGCTTCTAATCCGGTGGCTTTCTGGTCTTGCGGGGCGAGCAGTGTTTTGAAGAATCCCGGAGACGTCATAGATTGACTCTAACGTCCAAAGATCCAAACCATCGAAGCACTCGAGTTCACGGCGTTTTTAATGCGCGCCAAGCGGCATCAGCCAGTTCGTCTGCAACTTTGCTTGGAACTTCCTGATTGAACCCGTCGAACCAATCACGCACGTATCCCACCGGAATACCAAACAGGATCGACCAGATAATATGAGCCTTCATCGGCCTGATCTTTCCCTCCTTGATGCCGCGCTTGATTACGCGGGTCAATTTGCGTCCCAATGGATCTAATCCGATCGTCGTCGGATGCCGGATCAGGCCGCTCATAAACTCGTTATGACGGCATAGCCAGATATACTTGGAGAGTTGGTAGTTGACTTCCGAGAACTGCATGAAGGATTTAACTGAAACCTTCACGATCGCTTCAATCTCCTCCGGTGTGGAAGAGATGGCGTTGAAGAGCGCTTTACGGAAGGCCGAAATACATTCGCCGTAGAGCGCGCTCGCTACCTCCTCTTTATTCTTGAAAGTGTGGTAGATCGACCCGACGCTGCATTTACTTTCACGGCTCAGATCGGGGACATTGGTGTTGAAGTACCCCTGCTCAACAAACAGCTTAAGCGCAGCTGCCAGAATTCGTTCCCGGGGAGAGAAGGCGCTCAAATCCTGTTCCTTCCCCGAAGTACCTAAATTGCCCGACTTAGATTGGTCCTTACCCCCGGTCATTTAGCTACGTTAGGGGGTTTAGCCCCATTCGGTCAAGAACGCCCGTTCGGGGTGCCAACTGTCTGACACAACTAATCCTTTATCAGGTGACATCTAACTCAAAAGGACCGGTCGCTAGTGGGCCAGCTTTTTGCAGATTCTCCCCTCCGTGGAAGCTCGGAGGATTCGACCTGACCACCAGTTAGAGCAGTAAGTACTGGTGATCAGACAGTTTTTCAAGGTTTTTAGAGTCAAACCCAGTATGTTCTTACCGATAAGATACCGGAAGAATTTTCTTGTATTACTGCTCTTATCTGCCGGCATTACCCTAATCGCCGCTAGCATTTCCGAAGCTCAGCCGCGGGTTAGACTGCGGATTAGGCAATCTGAGGGCATTGTACGGGGCACCCTCCGAGTGATTGCCAATGAGGATCGCTTCGCGCGCCGCCGTCATAAGCTATCGATCAATCGAGTTGCAGCGGGCCGACTCCAAACGGTTCGGACCTTCCGAACTCGCAAGACACTCAAGTCATTTAAAGACTACGTGCCCGATCGCGGCATTTATTCCTACGAAGCGAGTCTAGATGGACGTGTCAGTGACTCTGTCTCAATTCTTGTCGATCCAACACCCGATCCGGTTCCTACCATCGCGCTGCCCAATCCAGGTCCAGTCAACTTCTTGGTGCCGATTGTAGCTCCGCTGAGCGAGTGCCCAACCGACTTCGTCACCCGCCATCTAGCCTGCATCAACTCCGCCCGAACACGGGAAGGCTTAGCGCCGTACGAACTACACCCGGCCCTGACCGCCGCTGCGCGTACGCATGCGATCTTGATGGCGCAGACCGGCGTGTTCGAACATGGAAGCTGGCTTCAGGAAACCCTCGACTTTGGTTTTACCGGCCCTCATTTCTCGCAAAACATCTGGTATTATATCTCCGATCCATGTGCTGCCGTTGACGCACTGCTGACGAGTCCCGGGCATCGCGCGAATCTGTTGAATCCGACCGACCGCCATGTCGGCATCGGGTGTGCAATCGATGCCAATGGTAAACTCTGGGCTGCGGAGAATATGGGTTCGTAGCGCCCGCGCTCCAGGACTAACCTTAACGCGGTTGGAAACCAAGCTGCAGTCCTTAGTATCCCCGTAACGCCCGCGCAATCGGCGTGCAGCGGCGTGGAACAGTGATTGCAAAGCCCCTCCGAGATAAATTGGTACTATTATATGGAGCTACTCAATTTATCTCTGACAGGTAACTACCTGCGGAGCTTAGTATTTTAAACCAGGCTCGAATTTCTCTAGTTGTGTAGCCCGATTCCAGTCTTAATGTTCTAACGGCCCGAAGATGCGAAGCACAGTAATCTTAGTTCTGATGATACTATTGTCAGCCTCGCTTGCTGCTCAATCCGCTCCATTTGGGCTCACCCAACGGACGGTAGTAAATTCTCTCAATTTTCCACTCGACGATCCCGCCGTTGTCGGGGGTACCGGGGATCCGATTGAACTAGTCCGCGCATTTCCTAACCTGACCTTCAATCAGCCGGTGCTGTTGACAGCGCCTCAAGACGGCACGAACCGGCTCTTTGTTTTGGAGAAGCCCGGGGTAATAAAGGTTTTTCAGAATACGGACAGCGCTTCCTCCGCGGCGGTATTTTTGGATATAAGCTCCAGAGTTGATCAGGCGGGAGAGCAGGGATTGCTAGGCTTAGCGTTTGATCCGGACTTCGCCACTAACCGATATTTTTACATCTATTACTCGGCATTGGGCGGGGTCCGCCGCTCCGTTGTCTCGCGCTTTCGGGTCACAAGCGGAAATCCTAATCTCGCAGATGCCGCCTCCGAGTCGGTCGTGATCCAAATTCCGCAGAATCCCAGCGACTCAAATCACAAGGGCGGCATGATCGCCTTCGGACGCGACGGCATGCTCTATATCGGAACAGGCGATGGCGGGGGCGGAGGAGATAGCCCCAATAATGCCCAGAACTGCTCGAACATGCTGGGCGATATGCTGCGCATTGATCCGCGCTCGGCAACGCCGTATGCAATTCCGAGCGATAATCCATATCCCGCGGGCGGCTCCTATAGCTGCGGCCGGGGTGCGAACGCTCTGCAAAACGCCGGAACCCAGCTCTGCGGACAGGGTGGAACGGCCGGCAATTTAATTTGCCGGGAGATCTATGCCAACGGACTAAGAAATCCTTGGCGCTGGTCGGTTGACCGGGTAACGGGCACGATCTGGATCGGCGATGTGGGGCAGAACGTGTACGAAGAGGTCGATATTCTGCAAAAGGGCGCGAACTATGGATGGCGCATTCTTGAGGGCAACCACAACTACAATAATCCCTCCAATTATCCTCAGTCAGATTTCAGGGCTCCCGTGGTCGAGTATTCACACTCCCTCGGCTCGGCGATTACCGGCGGGTATGTCTATCGCGGAGGCTCAATCCCCGAGCTGGTTGGCAAATATGTTTACGGAGACTCGGGAAGCGGCCGAATTTGGGTGCTGGATTATGACGGCACCAATGTTGTAACGAACCGACAGTTAAGCGTGAGTTTGGCGAACCTTGCGACCTTTGGTGAAGATCAAGATGGCGAGTTGTACGGAGTCAATTTGTACGCCGGCACGATCCACCGGTTCAGACGAGGGTCAGGGGCCACCGGACCCACAATTCCTCCGAGACTTTCGCAGACCGGGATCTTTCAGAGTCTGGCGAGTTTGACTCCCAATCCCGGCATAATCGAGTATGACGTGAATGCTCCGCTCTGGTCCGATTACGCCCTAAAGCGCAGATGGATAGCGCTGCCCGGCACCGCTACGATTCAGTTCGATCCGAGCGAGGCTTTCAATTTTCCCACCGGCACGACCCTAATCAAACATTTTGCGCTGCAGACCTCGGCAGCACAGATCGAAAAGCTTGAGACCCGCGTATTCTTCAAGCACAACCAGGGGTGGACCGGATACACCTATAAGTGGAACGATGCCCAGACCGACGCCGATCTCCTAACCGCGGGCGCCACGGAAACTATCCAAATTAATGATAACTCCGTACCCGGAGGCGCTCGTACGCAAAACTGGAGCTATCCTGGCCGGGCGGCCTGCTTCTCTTGCCATACTTCGCAAGCTGGAACGGTACTCGGTGTGCGTACATTGCAGCTCAACCGCAACTTCAACTATTCAGGGACGATTGATAATCAGCTGCGTGCCTGGAATCACATCGGGCTATTCGCAGCTGATATTGGGGCGGCTGGAAGCTTCGACGCCTATTCCCAGTACGGCGATGACACTAAGAGTATTCAAACCCGGGCGCGGGCCTATCTAGCTGCAAACTGTGCGCACTGCCATCAGCCCGGGATAATTCGTTCAGGCGAAGTGGATATGCGCTACAGTACCCTGAATGCCGCCATGAGCTTGATAGGGATTGCTCCAAGCTATGGCGATCTAGGCATAAATGGTGCGCTCCGCGTAAAGGTCGGCAATAAATCACAGAGTGTTTTGTGGCAGCGGATAGCGCGGACCGATGAATTTCGGATGCCGCTCCTGGCTTCTAGCATCGTTGATCCGACGGCGGTTGATCTTCTGGGAAGCTGGATTGATGTGGTGCTGGCTGATTCGTCGGCCCCCGCAGCTCCGGGAAATCTAACAGCACAGTGATGTTCCGGTCCTAAAGAATGGATGGGAGGCGCCTGCTCTATGCAGTCGACAGCCGCGGATCTCTAGCCTTTAAGCCGCAACGACTGGCCCCTTAGATGCTCCAGTGCCTCCAAAGAGAGGGGGCCACTCACGCGGGTCGTAAACTGGACTTCCCAGCCGGCGACCTTCTCAAACGCACGGGTTTTCAGATTGTTAAATGTGAATTCACGATGGAAATCGTCTAATGTCATATCGCGGATTCCCGGCGTGGAGGCCAGTCTGTGGCCAAGCATCGCCGACCAGAAGGTCTTGATTGACTCAAATGCAGCTTCACGGTTGTCGAAAATGGCCGCAACCAACCCCTGGGCGGCGCGCTCTTCAAGGGAACGGCGATCTATCTTTTCAAGCTGCCCCATATGCAGTGATATTTTCAGTTCGGTTAAAGATACCTTCTAGATCCGATCGAGACGAATCAATTCTACCCCGGCGTCGGTCCTACGACCATTCCAGGCTGACGACTGTGCCCCTCGGAGCCGGCTGCTACGCGGCGCCTTTTTTTCCAAACAGCCGGGCTAGCCGCCCGGGTGCGGCGTCTGCTGATAACCCGAATTGTTCTAACGCCTCCGCGGAGTCACTACCGAAGCCCCCAAAGTCGGTGGGGAGATTCGACTCAGTCAGCTCGCGACCGGTGCGCCGTCCATTACGATAGAAAAATGACTGCGCTGTGCGATCGAGCAGGATGCCATCGCGATCAAAATTCCATACGAGCTGGGTAACTTCGGTTGATTCGGCAACGTCAGGTTTGCTTGATTGAGATGACAAAGTATAGCCGTCCCGATCTGCACCGCCATGCGAACCCCGCATGATAGCAAACTCGCGCTCGACTCTTCCGACGGTCCATTCCCGCGAAACAAAATCTAAATCCTCGAAGTCTAACGCCCGACTAAGCGCGCTAACAGTTTCGGCTGGGCTCATTACGTGTCTCATTCCTGCACCTCTTAACAGCGACGGGTTCCTCAATCTCGCTATGTTCAGGCGGATTATAACTTGAATCTGGCGCTAAGCAATTGCGGGGGGGGGACACTTGATGTTTTGTTCCGATTGCCGGGGCTTGCGGGATGGTTCTGGCGATCTCCGAAAGTGCTCGTCGGGAATCTGCTCGGTTTTTCGTTACTTGCAGTTGAAGGCGGGGCCGCTTAGTTCGCAGCCCATACGTAAGTAAAATTTAATCGCGCGCCGATTTTCTTCCCGTGTGCGAACCAGCACCCGCTGGGCGCCTTCGTTATGTAAGCTATCTACTACATGTCGAAATAATCTTTCCCCGTTTCCCTGGTTGCGGTGAGCTGGATCGATCAGTAGATCTTCAATCCAGGGCCGTTCTCCTTCGGATAAATGAAGTTGTGTGGTGATAGTCGCGACGCCCACCAAAATTCTATCCTGCACCAGGCCAAATACCCGCAGGCCGCGCCCCTGCTGCTGTTGCAGGTAATCGAAGGTGAGATTAGGGTGGAATTCCCTCAGTATCGCGACGGCAGCGCTCCAGGCATCTTTACTGAGTAGTTCCTGTGGTCCGTCCTCCAAACGAACGCGTGTAGGTTGATTGGAGGGAGTAGGCATGGAGCTAAATTAAATCCAGCTCTCTGCAGTCGTTGCGACAGCTAAACAGTTATCAGCCCGTTCGTAATCGCGATCTTAACCAACTCGGCGTTGGTCTTAACTTTTAGCTTCTTCAAGATATTGCTGCGATGCGTATCTACAGTGCGGGTGCTGATGTGAAGCATCTTTGCAATTTCGCGGTTTGGTTTACCGTCAGCCAGATGAGTCAGAATTTCGATTTCGCGCTTGGTCAATACGGTGAGCGGGCTTTCCAGCGGATTTTCGGTATTACCATTCGACATTAGCGGCGCAACCACGGCGGGACTCAGATAGGTTTTACCGTCGACTAGCGAATTGATCGCGAATTCGAGTTCGTCGATTGCAGCGTTCTTGAGAATATAGCCGCGGGCGCCGGCTTTCAAAGCCGCACGAACGTTGCGTTCGCCTTCGTTGGCGGAGAGCACCAGCACCGGGGGGCAATTAGTGATGGAGTGCAGCTTCTCTAGGGTCGCCATGCCGTCCAATTTGGGCATGTTCATATCCAATATGATCACATCGGGCTGGTGCGATCGGAGCAGATCGAGCAGCTCCTGTCCGTCGGAGGCTTCCGCCATTACTGCGTACGAGCCTTTGCCTCTTAGCATTTCGCAAAGTGCCTGCCGCACTACCACGTGGTCGTCAGCTACGATGAGGTTGATCATATAAAATCCCCAATGTTCAGTATCTCTGGGGGTATTACGACAATTTCTTAGTATTTCTTGAGCGCCAGGTAAGGCCCGAGCTCCCGCCTTTATAAAGCTAGGAATATCGGCAAGTTAGCTATAGAACGAAGATTGCTCCTCGAGGGTTCTCAGGGCTGCAACTGCGCTTCGCCGCTCTAGTCGTCGGATTCCTTCGTTTCCTCGACTGCTTCCTCGGACTCGCCTTTATCGGCCTGCTCGCGGCTATGATTCCTCAGTTCCTCGATCAAAGTGGCGAGTGCCACCGGGTTCCTGACCCCGACCATCAGGAGCTCATTGTCATCGCTGGCGGCAGTTTGAATCGAAATATCACCGTAATCGAAGATCCGCCCCCAGATATCCTGATCTACACTGACTGAGCGGATATGTCCGTATTTCAAAGTCGGGACACTATACGAGAGCGAGAGCCGGCCATGGTAGCTGGTTAAGCTATGGGTGCCGAGCACATACAGATCATTGTGATACTTCCTCAGCACCTCGAGCAGCACGCCTGCGGGAATCAACGCTAACCAGCGTAGGTGACTACTTTGGAAGTATAGGTTCAGGACATAGACAGCGAAGGTCAAAAGAAAAAAGAGGGTAAGGCTTGAGAGCACGGACCGGAAAGAGCGCCGAATCTTGAGCAGGGCATGAGGATCCGGCTGCTCAAGCAGGGTTTGCAGGCTGGGGTAACTACTCATCTACTATCTAACTACAAACTCTTGACGCAAGTTGCGCTGGGAAGTCGTGGTGCCGTCCTTAACATAATAAGAAACTGTATATTTTCCGGCTTGAAGCTTCCCGAGGTAAAGCCGGGTGCGGTTAGTTGAACCCGTGCGGAACGTGCGGCCTTTGTATTTAATACGATAATAATAGGTAACGCAGCTGAAGTCCCCCGGGAAATATAAAGTTGCTCGCCGCGATTTGGGAAGCTCAATGCCGGCGGAGCGCGGTACGGAGCTGGAAACCGGCTGGAGACAATCGAGGCAACCATTACCGTCCAGATCAGAATCGTCTGAGACGCAGCCGCAGATTCCGGGTTCAGTCTTTCCAGGATTACTGTCGCACTCGTCATTGCAGTCGGCAGTGCCGTCGGTGTCAGTATCGGTATCGGCGGTGCCGCAGCCGCACTGTCCGGCCACTGTCTTGAGCGGGTCGTCACCGCAATCTTCGCTGCAGTTCAGGGTGCTGTCTGAATCGGAGTCGGTGGTGGCGGTGAGTGAGAGCAGACATTCCAGATTGATACGGAACGCGTCGGCGACCTGATTACTATCGGCGCTCACCAGGTTTGTCGCTGCGGATACCAAGGCGGCGTGGGTAGCGTCATTCGAGAGAGCGGCGATCGTAGTTGCGCCGTTAACCTGTCCGCTGCCGCTCTTTACGCTTATACGGGTGGTTTCTGTGGAGGTGCGATCACGGACAAAAGCGTCGGCAGCCTGGTTATCGTCGCCCGTCACCAGATCTTCATCCAGGCTAATGAATGCTACGTAACGGCCGTCACCGCTAATCGTCGCTCCATCAGAGGAGGCGCTCGCTTGAGTTTCTGAGCTGCTAACGCTAATTCGGTCGGTTGAAGCACCAGAGATATTACGGACGAAAACATCGCGCACCCCGTTGGTGTCCCCGCTGACCAGGTCCGTGGCATCTGAACTGAATGCGATCAGATTGCCGCTATCGCTAATGGCAGGGCTGAAGGAGTCCCCGTCCGAGTTTGCGTCACTGCTGTCAACGCTGACCCGAACAGTTGTATTCCCGATGGTGTTTCGAAGGAAAATATCCGTTTTGGCGTTGGTATCTGCACTTACCAAATTCGCGGCGCTGGAAGCAAAGGCTACATAGTGCCCATCCGAGCTAATCGTGGGAGCGGAGGATTCACCATCACCTTCGACGCCGGCGGTTGACACGCTGAGCCGCGTGATGGTCCCGGAGCCGGTGGCATACAGGAAAACGTCGGCGACGTCGTTGCTATCGCCCGCAACTAGGTTTGTGGCGCTTGAGACGAAGGTAATATAAAGCCCGTCAGCTGAGATTTTAGGCTGTGACGAGTCGCCATCGGCATCCACACCGCCAGAGGCTTCGCTAACGCGGATAATATCACCGCTGTTCTTGTCGAACAGGAAGATGTCGGAGTGGCCTCCATCATCGCCGCTTACTAGATCTGAGGCGCTTGAGCTGAAGACTGTGTACCGGCCGTCCGAGCTGATCGAGGGCTGATCGGAGGCGCCGTCCCCTGTGCTCGAAGAGCTCCCCGCCTTATGGGAGATTAGAGTGATCGTGACGGTGCTCCCGCTAATTGAGTGCAGAAACACATCGCTTGCATCATTGCTGTCGGACGAGCTGCCGGCGATCAGGTTTGAGCTGGTGACAAAGGCGGTGTAGGTCCCATCACCGGAGATCGCCGTGCCGGTGGCGGCCTGATTCGAGGCTGTGCCGTTCGATTTAATGCTGACTTTTCGAATCTCGTTGAATTCCGCCTGGGCGCTGAATCCCAGCAGGCCGAGTGTCGCAAATAGCAGTGCCGCTCTCTTGATCATTTCAATCCTTCACGCAAAAAAACCGCGATTACATCCGAGTTGCCCGACACCACCAGCGCAGCGGGCAGATAATAGCTAGGGATACACTGAATAAGTGCATTCCGGAAAGCGCTACCTGAAGCGCTGTCTCACCGCCGATTTCTGCAGCGTTTTAACAGGCGCGCCTTAACTCAGCTTGGATGGTCTCAGATCTGGATTGAGTTCGGCAAGGCACTTGCAACCTGTACTTATCTTAAGAATCTCTGCGCGGAATTAGCCGGAAAGATCAGGCAGTTAGATCTAGCGGCGACGACCGTAGCGACAAAAGGCTGACCGTACGCTGTCGAACTGTTGACAGTACCGTGATGCCTGGTTGGAGCAAAGCAAACGCGGTCTCAAGGGCCGGCAAGGGTTGGAGAACAGGATGCCGTATATGGAACAAATCGAAATCATCAAGTTGGCGATCGATGTGACGCTTGCGTTTTCGCTGGGCTACCTATGCCTTAGGCTGCTTAGGAATCCCTCGCCAATCAGCACCTCGCGCGAGCTGCAGCACCTCGAAGGGTCTTTGCGCAGCCTGATTGATGAAGCTACCCGCTCGGGCCGGGCGCTCAATGATCAGCTGGTGCGCAGGCAAACCGATATGGAGCGCTTGCTTAGCGAAATGAGCGCCTCCGAGTCGCGCATCAATCGCACCGTCGCGGCAGCCAACGAACGGCGCGCGGCACTCGAAACTGAACCGGCTCGGCCGGCACGCGGTCAAGCCACCGAAATCGAACATGCAGAATACACCACTCCCGCAAGAGTACCGGCGGAACCGATCTGGGCGGTTGCTCCCGTGACGCATCAAGCCCCTGAGCCTCCAAGTTTCAGGGCAGCACCGTCCAACGAAAGGCATGTAGAGCAGCCGACTCCGGCTGCCGTGAAACCTCGCAGCGCTAAGCGCCAAGTAAATATTTATGGAGAGGAAATTAACGAGGCGACGGAGCCGGAGGTTATTCCGGCGGCGCCTGCGCCGCGCGGACTGCGCAGCCAGATCGAGAAGGAGCGGGTGTATGGAGCTGAATCCGATCCGAAGCGTGGCATACAGGATATCTATAGCGCCGCTGAGGAAATGCTGAAGGCCGGTGAAAGTCTGCACAAGATCGCCGCAGTCACTAACCTCCCGGCTGAAGATTTACAGATGCTGGCGCAGGTCGTGCGCCGCGAGCAGAGCGTTAATGCCGCCAGCAACAAAGCCCGGGCTAATGCACCGATCGAGGTGATCGAGGAGCCGCCAGCGCCGGTGCGTGGGGCCCCCGCCGACCCGCGCTTAGGAGTATTGGGAAGCGGCATCAAACGCCAAGTTGAAGTGCTTTAGGAGCAAGGATGGAACGAGGAAGCTATACAGCAGCATCCGGCGGGTTCTACCAGATGCGCAAGCTTGAGGTTGTGAACAACAACCTCGCCAACGTTAATACTGCCGGCTTCAAAAAGCAGATGTTAGTCGGGGATGTTCAAACATTCGATCAGACACTGGCGAGTGCGGTGGCCAAGAACGATCCCTACGCCAAGAAAGATCACGAACGCTCTCCGGGCGTGATGAATGTGCGTACAGCAACGGACTTCACCCCAGGACCGATCAAAAACACGGGCAACCCCTTGGATGCGGCGCTGCGCCATCCTAACGATTTTTTTGTAGTGGAAACCGCTGACGGCGAACAGTACACGCGGGCTGGAAATTTTACCCTTAACGAAGGTGGCGATCTTGTGACCCAGGATGGCTCACGAGTGCTGGGTGATGGTGGTCCGATCTCAGTTAATGGCGCGAATGTCACCATTACTCCGGACGGCGGGGTTAGAGCAAATGGCAACGCGGCCGGCAGACTCCGGGTGGTGCGCTTCGAGGATCCTTCGACCTTGGAACGGACCGGCGACACACGCTTTAAGCTGGGGGCGGGGCAGGCGGCACCTACGCAGGTAGACGCCGAGGTAGAACCGGAGGCGCTTGAGATGTCCAACGTCACCGCCGTCAGCAGCATGATCGATTTAATCACGGCCAATCGCGCTTTCGATATGTACACCCGATCGGCGCGTTCGATCGATGAAATGAACCAAATGGCGATCGGTCAGGTCGGCCGTAGGAGAGGATAGCAAGCTTTAGCACCGGGAGAATTATATGATTCGAGCTCTATATACCGCCGCCACCGGCATGAATGCTCAGGAAACGAATATCGATGTCATTTCCAACAACTTGGCGAACGTTAACACCACAGGCTTTAAAAAGAGCCGTGCTGATTTCCAAGATCTCTTCTATCAGTATGTGGTAGAGCCCGGAGCGCCGACATCAGCAACCACGAATAATCCATCCGGGGTACAGATCGGGTTGGGTGTTAAGACCGCTTCAGTACAAAAAATCTTCGCTCAGGGAGATCTGACATCCACCGGCAACCAGCTAGATCTAGCGATTGAGGGCGACGGCTTTTTCCAGGTCACCCTGCCGGATGGATCGACCTCTTACAGCCGAGCTGGAACTTTTCGGCTGGACGATACCGGACAAATTGTAACACCTGACGGCTATGCTGTGTCCCCTGGAATAACCGTTCCGCCGGACGCGCTATCCGTGAGCATTGGGCAGGATGGTACGGTCAGCGTTCGGCAACCCGGATCAGCTACCGCTACGGATGTGGGACAACTTACAGGAGTACGGTTTCCGAATAACGCCGGGCTGCGAGCCACCGGTCGCAATCTATATGAGGAGACCTCGTCTTCCGGTGCTCCGGTTTCCGGGGTGTTTGGTGAAAACGGCTTCGGCAGAGTTTCACAAGGTTTCTTGGAAACCAGCAACGTCAGTGTAGTGGGCGAAGTTGTAGGCTTGATCACGGCGCAGCGCGCGTATGAAGCGTCGTCCAAAGGCATATCTACCGCCGACGAAATGTTGGGACAGGCAATTAATCTGAAGAGATAGGTATGAGACAGATTAGTCTAATTCTCCTCGTCTTAGCGCTTACTGGTTCGGCAGCATATGCCGGGGGCCAGAAGGTCCGTGTAGTGGGAAGAGATGAAAGTACCGTGACTACCGACGCGATTCGTCTCTCCGACATCGCCGATGTTTATCCGATGGAAGACGGCAACGATGAGGCCGTGATCGGGCTGAAGCGTCTGCTGTTGGCGTCTAGTCCGGCGCCGGGCGAGGTCAGTACAATTACGGCTGCGCAGACCCTGGAGCGCATGCGCACTCAGGGCATCCGGTTAGAGCAGATTGGATATGCGCTTCCGCGCCTAATGCGGGTCAAGCGCGCCGCTCGGCCGCTCAATGAGGATGAGATTAGAAATGCGCTGCTTCAGTTTCTGAGCAGTCGCACGCGCGATGTCACCCTTAAAGCGCTCTATCTGAAAGAACATCCGCAAGTTGCGCCGGGCGATGTAAGCTTTGATGTACGGCCTTTTGATACGGGGCGCTCTGCCAGGCAGGGCTTTAATGTCACAGCCCGAGTAGCCGGGGCTCCGGAAGTGCGATTTGATCTCGAGGCGGACGTTGATGAGTGGCGCGAAGTGCCTGTTGCCAGCCGTTCGATTTCCCGAGGCAGCAAGATCGAGACGGGCGATATCATGATGGCGCGGCTCAATTTGGGCACGCTCGCACGCGATGCAGCGCTAGATGAAAATCAGATCTTAGGAAAAGAGATCAATCATGATCTGGATTACGGCGAAGCCTTTACTCACAGCAAGCTGGTAATTCCGCCCATTATTCAGGCGGGGAGCAAAGTCACGGTGATTTACCGGAGCAAGCTCTTCGAGGCCAGCGCTACCGGCACGGCGATGGAAGCAGGAATGCCCGGCCAGAATATTCGAGTGCGCAATGATAGTTCAAAAAAAATTGTAACAGGCACGGCGCTTGAGCCGGGACTGGTGGAGATACGACCATGACAAGATGGGTAAAACACTTGCTTTTGATCGTCGGGGTTTGCGCTCCGGGATGTGTTCCGAACGAACCGGGGCCGCGTGTAATTCCGGCGCTCGAATATTCTAAGCGCATCAAGGCGCAGGTTGCAGCAGCGCCTGCGGCGCCAATCACCGCAGTCGCGGCAAATAGTTCGGTGCATAGCGGCTTTGCCTCGCCGGCCGCATACGCTGAGCCGCAAAAGGCGCAGCTCAGGCTGGTCAGCGACGCGCTGCCGCCCGACGCCGAGGCCCCGGCGGTGCCACAGATATTGAACGATCAGGCGGCGGCCGATTCTCAAGAGCCGGCAGATCCGGGATACAAGGAGTTTCGAAGCTCCGATCCCAATATCCGCGACTATAACGGCCCGCTCAGCCTCGGCGACCCGGGCGTAACTTCTTCGCTCTGGCGCGAGAGCCGCTCCGGCAATGAACTTTTTCGAGACGATCGTGCCTGGCAGCCGATGGACCTGATCACGATCGTGGTTTCAGAAAACTCCGAGGGCAAAAAGGAAGCTGATACAGATGTGAAGTCGTCGTCAAGTTTGCTGGCTGGAATCTCAAATTTCTTGGGCTTAGAAGGGGATAAGCGTCTGAAGGAGGGCAATCCCAACAATATCAATCTCGAAAATCTGGTGAAAGCCACTTCTGAAACCAAATTCAAAGGCGAAGGCGAGACCACCCGTAAGGACAGCTTGAAGGCCCGGATCTCGGCGATGGTGGTTGAAGTGCTGCCCTCGGGAATTCTCAGGATCGAAGGGGAACGGATCATCTCGGTTAACTCCGAGGAGCAGATTATGGCGATCTCCGGATTAGTTAGAAATCGCGATATCAACTCGGATAACGAAGTTGATTCATCGAAGATCGCGAACTTAAGGGTAGATTATTTCGGCCGCGGCACGGTGGATGATGTAAACCACGGTGGTTGGATGGGCCGATTGGTGCGTAAGTACTGGCCGTTCTAAATAGAGGAAGGCGCATGTTTAATTTTAGAAGAACCTTTTTACTGCTGAGCTTGATGCTGCTCCTGCCGCATCCAGCACACGCGGCGCGGATTAAAGATATCGCTGACGTGGAAGGGGTGCGGGGCAATCAACTCTTCGGTTTCGGCATCGTGGTGGGTCTGAACGGCACGGGCGATGGAAACGGGGCGCAATTCACCACTAAAGGCATGTCCAATCTATTAGATAAGCTCGGGATCCGGCTTAATCCGCAGGATATCAAGAGCAAGAATATCGCCTCTGTAATGGTGACCTCGACTTTGCCGGCCTTTGTGCGGCCAGGATCGAAGCTTGATATCCTGGTTTCGGCGATCGGAGATGCCAAGAGCTTGCAGGGCGGAACGCTGCTCTTTACACCGCTAAAGGGTGCGGACGGCAACACCTATGCGGTGGCGCAGGGTAGTTTGACGGTGGGCGGATTCAGCGTTGAAGGGGGTGGCGGAGACTCTGCCCAAAAAAATCACCCCACGGTAGCTACGATTGCGCTTGGTGCGTCAGTGGAGCGCGCTATCCCATTCGATCTTTTTCAATCACAGCGCGTGCGAATAGTTCTGAGGGAGCCTGATTTCTCCACGGTGACCAACATGGTGAGCCGCATCAATGCGGAAGTAGGTCGGCCGCTGGCGGTAGCCGTTGATGGAGCTTCAGTAGAGGTGGCGATCGTCGAGCAGGCCCTGCGTGATCCGGTTGGATTTCTCTCGCGCGTCGAAAATATTCAGGTCGATCCCGATACCTCAGCTCGGGTCGTGGTGAATGAACGCACCGGCACTGTGATCATGGGCGGTAACGTCTCCATCAGTCAGGTGGCATTGGCCCACGGTAATTTGAATATCGCGATTCGCACTGAAACGCAGGTCTCGCAGCCGGGAGCGCTGGCGGAGCGCGGAAACACAGCCGTGGTGACGAATGATGATGTGACGGTGGGTGAAGAGCAGGGCGGATTCAATATTATCGGCGGGCAGGCCGTGACTCTGAATCACCTGGTTGATGCATTAAACGCGCTTGGGGCGACTCCCCGCGATCTCATCAGCATCTTTATGGCCCTTAAGAAGGCCGGAGCTCTGCAGGCTGAACTAATTGTGATGTAGGGGAGGAGGCAGCTATGGCGGACCTAAAGGTTGATGCACTGCTTGCCGGTCGGGCTGACACGCTGCTGGCAAATGCCGGAGCTTCCAAAGCTTTGGCGCTCGGTCCCAAAGCGGGACAGGCCGGCGGTACTGAGAAGGCCAAGGCCGAGCAGGCTGCGACTCAATTTGAAGCGCTTTTGCTGCAGCAGATGATGAAATCGATGTGGGCCACGGTGCCGCAAGATAAACTCATGGGCAGCGGCAATGAGGAGATGTATTACAGGGACATGCTTAGTGAAGCATTAGCTGATAACATATCGAAATATAAGAGTATTGGCGTTAAGGAAGTACTGCTCAAGGAATTTAATAAAGAAAAGTGAAGCCCCGGTGTTTTAGAAACATCTAATCACTTGGGACGACTCTAAAACAGGGATGGTCTATGAAAGTGCCTCCAGGCGATTCATCGGATGCCGTAAAAAAATTACTACGCAATGACAGCAATAACGATGCGGTCAAGATTATGCGCGACACCAAGCCTCCCGGCTCACGGGCGGCTGCGCTGCCAGGCGAAGACAGCGTGGAGGTCACTAAGGTTGGGCGCTACTTAAGTTCCGAATTACAGCCCGAGAAGATTGAAGCAGCCAGTCGGGCCAATATCGAAAGATTAAAAGAGCTGATTGGAAGCGGTAATTACCGTCCGTCAGCCGATGAGATTGCTGCCAAACTCGCCGGACACATCGATGACGAGGTGGCGATCGGGAAGCTTGAAGGAATTCCTAAAGACGAAGATTAAGGGGGTCGAGCGTGACGCCTAAATCACGGCAGCAGGGTAATCACCCCATTCTAACTCGTGAACTGAAGAAGCTGCTGCAGGATGAATGTGCGCTTTATCAGGAGTATTTGAAGCTTCTGGATCAAGAGCGCCAACTGATTAAAAACCTCCGACGCAACGAAGATACCACTCAGCTCGGCCTGTTGACCGCTAAGCGGCAGATTATGACGGAGGAGATGCAGCAGAGCCACGTGCGCCGCCTGGATCTTTTGAATGAACTTCCGGAGGCGCAAAACTACACCCTTTCTCAGGTAATTTCCGCTAATTTTCACCCCGTGGAGCTGATGGAGCTGATGCCCTTAGTTAAGAAATTGCGCGAGCTGATGCGGGCTTCGATGCAGCAGGGCTCCGAGTTCAATCAGGTCGTAAATTTCGCCTCTAATTTCCTTAATGGCATGGTCTCGATTATCAGCACGGCCTCTCAAAGTGTCGTGCGCTGCTACAATAAGTTGGGGGGCATGCGCGAAATGTATCATCCCTCCACCTCGCGTGCAGAACGAGTGCTGCGCAAAGTCTAAATCGCGGCAGTTCTCCCCGTTCAGCCCAAGTTACGCCGATCGAGCACATCTCTTGCACTAGTTGATCCTGCCTTCGAAGTTTCAGCAAGTTGCGGCCCCAGATCGGCAAGATCTGCCGCATGCTGCATCTAGAGCAGGAATAAATGTCGGTCAACTACAACAGCAGGATTCTCAATAACGCGGTTCGAGCGCTAAGCGTCAACCAGGCCGTCATCGCTGCAACCGGCAATAACATCGCCAACGTCAACACCCCCGGTTATGCCCGCCGGACTGTCCAGCTTGAAACCAATGTCGAAGGCTCGGTCAGCGGCACCCTGCGCATTGGCGCGGGAGTAAATATCTCGAATGTGGTGCGGCAGGTTGACGAGTACATGAACCGTATCGTCCGTGATGCGCAGGGAGATGCAGCGGCCTCTACGGTTCAGCAGGATTACATGAAGCGGGTAGAGGCGCTTTTCCCCCTGGCTGGCAGCAACAGTACGATTGGAAGCTCCATTACGGCCTTTTTTGAAGCAGCTGATAACCTCTCGACCAATCCTTCGAGCATCGAGCTGCGCGCGAACTTCGTAGCGCGGGCAGGGGACGTAGTAGACAGTATCCGTACCACCTACAACTCGATCGCCAACCTACAAACCGAGATCGACCAGCGCTTAGGATCGGAGCTGGATAGTGTCAACTCGATTGCCGATCAAATCGCGGGATTGAACACTCTGATCTCGCGGGTTGAGGTCGATGGAATATCAACCGCTAATGACGAGCGCGATCAGCGCGACCGCTTATTAGAGCAGCTCTCGGAAAAGATCAGCTTTCAAAGTGTGGAGAGTTCCGACGGTTCAATCAGTATTCAGCTCGCAAACGGCTTTAGCCTAGTTTCCGGAGCCACCAGCCGCCATCTGGAGGTCACGAACAGCCCCAGCTTTGCAACTGGCAGTGCTCCGCCCTCGCTGGCCGGTGGGCTGCTGAACTATATTGTCTACGATTATGATCAGAGCGACTCCGGGGCTGCGCACGTTGATCTAACCTCCATTATCGGGAACGGCTCGGGCACTTTAGCCGGTCTTCTGGCGGTGCGTGGAATTAATGATGCCAACAACACCTCGGCCTTCGACGGTGAGGGGGTTTTAGTAGGCTTGGCTTCCAGGGTCGAGGCGGTTGCCCGGACCTTCCTGGTCAATATCAATTTGGCCTATCTTGGACCGGATCGAATCGCCGGCGGAGATTATAATCCTTCCTCCGGAGATCTGGACGGTAATGTGCCCGATCCTTTTGGACTCTTCACGGTCGATCTGGATGCCGGAGACGATTTAAACACTGACGGTGATGAGCGTCCGGAGCTTTCCGATCTCACAGCTCTGGGTTACGACAATTTTGCCAGCCGACTCAATTTAACCTTTACCGATCCGCGCAGAGTCGCTGCGGCCCGCGATCTGAGCGGCGGGGCCCTGACGCCGATTTTCGCTGAGGGTGACGGGCAGAACATGGAGGCGCTGGCAGCTCTGAAAGACCAAGAATACACCTTTGCCGTGGGCAGCTATTCGCTGCGCACGACCTTCAGCGGGGCGTATAATGAAACCGTTTCAAGTGTCGGGAATAGCCGGGCGCGCGCCGATCTGGATGCCAAAGTTTACGGCGATAATCTAGTGACTTCGCAAAACAAGCGCGACGAAATCTCAGCCGTAAATCTCGATGAAGAATTCACTAACCTGATCAAGTTTCAGAAATCTTTCCAGGCCTCGGCCCGACTTATTAAGACCGCCGGCGATCTACTAGATACAATCGTGAGCTTGATATGACGACACGCGTTTCCGAACTACAAATCAGCCGTAATCTGGTCAATCAGATTGCTCAGAATCGGGCGCAGGTCGACAAATACAGTAACGAGATCTCATCCGGTGTCAAAGTTGACTCGCCGGGAGACTCGAATTTTTCAGGTACCATTGCGCAATATCAAGATACCTTGGCTAAACTGGGCGCTTACAAGAATCGCATCTCTTTTGTGCAGGGTTTTCTGGAGTTCCAGGACAATGCCGTAACACAGGTCGGAGATCTTCTAACACGCGCCAAAGAGATTGCAGAACAGGGTGCCAATGGCAGCATTAGTTCGCAGGCGCGGTCCGAGCTAGCACCGGAGGTTTTTCAATTGCGTGATCAGCTGGTGGCATTGGCGAACAGCACCTATCAAGGGCGCTATGTGTGGGGCGGGGCCGATGATGATGATCCACCCTATGATCCCCAAACCTACACCAATTATGGCAGCACGGCGTCTTCGCAGCGCTACACCTTTGACAACGAGGCTGGAACCGCGATTCAGCGTACTATCAATATCGGGCAAGATCTGGATGTCACGATTAACACTCCAGCTAACGACGTCTTTGATCGGGCGATTCAGGGGCTGGAGCGGCTGGGTAGGGCGCTGGAGGGATACGATACCCAACCGGCGTCAGGAGCGCCTACTGGTGCGGGCGGCGCCTATACATTCCCGGCTGATTACACCAATCAAACCAATGCGATTAAGAGCGCAATGGATCTGATGGATACAGCCCGTAAGAATGATGTTGTGCCTGAGCAGGTCAGTATCGGCGCGCGTTTAAAGCGCCTCGATACCGCCACATCATTGATCGAGTTAACCGAAAATAGCTCCAAGGAGGTGCTCTCGAAACTTCAGGATGCGGACTACACCGATTCAATTTCGAATCTGAATCTGGCGCAAACAGCGCTGCAGGCAGCGATGACCGTTACCAGCAGGGTACTGAGTCAATCCATTCTGGATTATATCTAGCCCCGCTTCTCGTAGATCGATGTTTTAGAACGCTCGGGTGGTGGAGCTTGCCACCATTCTGCTAGTTCCTATTCCCTCTTTACAGCATCTTATATTCGGTGGCAGTGTGTCGAACGATGTGACGGCGCACTGCTAGGCCCCTATGCTGATTGCACAATAGGGCTTGAGCGGGCAAACCGTGTTTCGGGGCGTTAGTTCGCCTGGAAACTATGCAGATCTAAGCATTAAAGATGCATTAAGCGGATTTAAGCCAGGGATGGCAAACGATGTTAATTCTCACTAGAAAGCCCGGGGAAAGCCTTTATATCGGTGATCACATTAAAGTGATCATCGTTGAAATTAAGGGTAATCAGATTCGGGTCGGAATAGATGCTCCCGCAGAATTTAGAATTTATCGCGAGGAGATCTATCTCCAGATTCTCGAGGAGAACAAAAAAGCAGCAGAGGCTTCTATGGCTGCGGATAGTGACCTCGAGGGTCTGACAGCTGCTTGGAGTGGCAGAGGTCAAGATGGACCAGCGGCCGGCAAGGTCAGCACAGGCGGAGTCAGTGGTACCGGAGTCAGTGCTACTAAGCTTAAAGCCACAAGCCCTCAGGTAGTGGTGAAGAGGAAGAAGAGAGATGAATGACGAAAAGCCTGAACAGCAGGCTGAGACATTCGTATTGAAGAGCGCGCGCTTTGGCGACCTGAGTGTGCCGGTCTCGACGGTTATTACGTTCCCTTCTGGAATGATCGGATTTCCTCGCGCGCAGCGTTTCGTCATGCTCGACTACAAGCCGCCCTTCTCTTGGCTGCATTCTGTCGATGATCCAAATTTGGCGTTTGTGGTGGTCGATGGCGCGGAATTTACCAAACATTTCGATCTCAAACCGCCCTTTGGTGATCGCGATAGCGAGTTAAAGGAAGAGGACGAGTACGCCGTGCTGGTGGTGGTGACTGTGCGTCCTGATCCGAAATTGACCACAGCCAATCTCAAAGCTCCGCTGTTTGTTAATATTCGCAACCGGAAGGGTGTGCAGGTAATCTACGATAACCCCAAACTCTCGACCCGTTACGCTATCTGGGGTGAGCCGCAAGAGTCTGAGAAGAAAGATCCTGAGAAGAAGTAAGGCTGTCTGTTTATTCGTAGACGTGCTTCTCGCGTGAGAACTGTTCCTGAGTCTCGTTAATTATCGCTTCCAGATCGCTTTGCGCGTTCTTCGGATCGAATCCAACCCAAGTTGCAACCTTGCTAATTTCGGCTAGATCGCTGGGGTAACCCTCTGGGTTGCCGACTCCCGCTGCATGCGAAATTAGATCGGCCAGGCATACCACTCCGGTCTTTTCCTCTAGTTCGTTATCGGGCTTGGTGCTGTCGAGCGGATCTTTATAGTGCAAAATCACCTGACAGGTTTCAGGCGAGAAGTTCCACTTCTTGGCGACGAGAGCCCCGATCAGCGGATGGGCAAAGCCCAGCACCTCCTGTTCCGCCGTAACGTAGTCAATCTGTTCATCGCGAATCATGTTCATGATGCGCAGGTAATCCTTCTGCGTAGCGGTGTTAGCCAGCAGTACAATCTGCCCCAAGCTATGCAGCAAGCCCAAGAGAAAGATCTCCTCGACATAGCGGCGGCGCAGCTTCTTAGCCACAACGGATGCGCACATCGCCGTACACATCGAATTTTCCCAGATCATTTTCTCTAGATTTCCGAAGCTCTTGTTGATCTGCCGCAGGGTGGCGGCCACGATGATGCCTTTCAGGGCTTTAAACCCGATAATCATGATGGCCTGATTCAGGGTGGTAATCTCACGCTGCCTCGAGAACATCGCGGAATTGGCGATCTTCAAAACCCGTGCGGCCAGGGCAGTGTCGCTTTGTAATACTTCGGTCAATTCGGCAGCGGTGGTTTCGGGATTTTCCACCATGCTAATCGCGCGCGAAGCAACATGCGGCATTGGCGGCAGATCGCCGACCCAAGCCACAATTTCTCGCCAATCTTTGCCAACTGCGATACGGCCCTCAAATTCTCCCGGTCTGGTCTGGCTCATGCGAGGCTCACATTTCCTGAAAGTTCAATCTCGTTCAGCAATACACACCTAAGAGGTAATCGTCAATTAAATTGGGAACTTTGAGCACTTACTTAGGACCGCTGTTTGGCTGTTCAGTTAACCGCCAGAAAGGCCGATAGGTCTATTTAGGACCCCATTCCATGGGGGCCTGCGTGTATTCGTGTCCATATTGGCTTGGAGGAGGAAGATGGAAGAATTTACCACTGAGATTGTCGGAAACAAAGGTGTAATCAAGGTCGCCGGCGATCTCGACTCAGAAACATCCGGGGAAGCGCTGCGTCAGGCATTCAACCGGCTTTATGACCAGGGCAAACGCCAGATCGTGCTCGATCTGTCGGGTGTTCAGATCATTAACAGCTACGGCATCGGCAAAGTGCTGATGTGTTACAAGCGGTTGAAATCCGACAATGGAGTATTAATGGTTAAACCTCTGGGCGGATTTGTGAAGGAAACATTCGAGCTTTTGATGCTCGATAAGCTCCTTCCAGTGGACGAAGGCTAAACGGCCTTTCTCCACCGCGCTGGGGCGGCTATGAAACAATCACGCTGCTCACCAAAACTGCTGTTGGCGGATACAGATCTACGTACCAGGGATGCGCTTTGCGGCCCCTTGCGTGACGCGGGATGGAGTATCGACTATGCAGACGAGCCTGCAACTCTGGCGGCATGCGCTAATGGCAAGTTCTATGATGTGGTGGTGACGGATCTCGATCTGTTGACGAAAGGCGGCTTAAGCCTGCTTTCCAAACTTCGCGAGTTAAATCCCTCCCAAGCTTTAATTCTGCTCTCGAATGCCCCTGGGGTGGAACCGGTGCCTGAATGTCTTCGTTCAGGTGCCGCCAGCTTTTTTTGCAAACCGATTGATTCGCAATCGTTAAAACAGGCGATTTCGCGTGTGATGGAGTTCTCCGCTGCGCACAACGGCACCTCCGGGTGGCTGCACTACTGCACCCAAGCGGCGGCACATTATGAATTTGATTCCGTGCAGCTGGCTAAAGAGCGTTTCGTCTTACCCTTAATTGCTGAGTTGGAACGCGGCGGTAAAATCGACGCGGACACTAAACTCAAGCTTGATTTGGTGATCAGCGAAGCACTTACAAACAGTTTGGATCACGGCAATCTTGAACTGTTATCGGAGTGGCGCGAAGAATTCGATGGGCAGGGCATCGATCGCTACTCCCTCGTGCGTAAGGAAAGACTAAAGGATCCTGCTTACGCCGGTCGAAAGATCTTCTTAGAAGCACATTATACGCCCCACGAACTGAAAATCGTACTTAGAGATCAGGGCCAGGGATTCCTCGCTGCCAGCAAGCCCCATGCGCCCGATTCATGTGAACCGAAGATGCATGGTCGTGGTATCACGATCATGAATTCAATCATGGATCGGGTTGAATACACAGCCAGAGGCACCACGCTCACCCTGACTAAACACTTGAAGGGTTAAGACTCGAGATGGGGCTAAAATTTAGATTACGCGGTCTGGCGGAAACATTTCTAGACGAGATCACCTGTCCGAGTTGTGGGCGACGCGGCAATGATGATCAACACTTCACTACGGAGATGACCAAGGTGACCTTCGACGGCATCATTGTCGTGGCGCAGTGCCGCGATTGTGCGGAGATCTTTGTACCCGAAACCCAGCGCCTTGGAGTTCTAAATCCCGAGGGCTTGCGGCAGGCGGTTGAAAAGGACGTGCGGGAGACCGGTGAATCATTGATGCCGGATGTGAAGGCCGTGCGGCTGAACGCTGAAAAATTAAATGCGCAGAGAAAGGGCGGGGGGCTGCACTAGCTATAAGAACGGCTCTGTCATTACTCTAGACGTTGCCTATTTCGGAGACGATAATTCTGTCATTGCGAACCCGAGCTTGGCGAGGGTGAAGCAATCCCTGCCATTCTGTCCTCGAATTGCGTAACTCGTACAGTTGCGAGGCGGAGTGAATTTAAACCAACAGCTCTTTGACTGTGAGCTTGTATTTGCGCAGCGTTTCTTGCAGTCCAAGCTTGTCCAAGGTGCGAATAATTCTGGTTGATACGCGAATCTTCACGAACTTCTTAAGTTCGGGGACATACACCCGGCGAACCTGGAGATTGACTCTAAAGACATGCTTGGTCTTATTGTTGGCGTGGCTAACGCGGTGACCGTTCTGATGACTCTTTTTCGAAACTGCGCACTGACGGGACATGCTGTATCTCCTAACAATCTGAGCTGGGATATATGCCTGATTTTTTGATAAAAATCAAACTTCGGGCGGGTCTGCCGGGCTTAAAATAACTCCAAGCTATTGATCCGCGGTAGCTGGGCATTAAGCCCCGTCCCCTCCTGGAAAACTACCGCGCGGAGGAAATATCGGGAATTACCCCCGTAATCTACCTTTGCGATAACTTGGTACCAATTGCTTTCTACGTCGACCATATTATAGGTGGCGTTAAAGATCTCTTCACCCACGATATCCCGATATTCAGTGACCCATCCCGGTCTCTTGAAGGGCCCCTCCTTGCGTCGATCTAGGATCCGTTGCACCAGATTATCATCGATCTCCCGGTGCAGCGCTTTTAGCACCTCGGGAGGAGCGGAGTTAATGTTGACCTTGTATTTGCCCCTAGTAGTTACATAGGGGAACATTTTCTTTAATCGATTCGGAGTGAACCCGGGAACATTCTTCAGCTCATTGATACTGGCAAGTCTTTCGTTGGGAAATTCTCCCTCCCGCAGCTCTGATTCGATCCCGTGTGCGAAGGCGCTGCCCTGAAATGACTCCTTGTCCGGGTCGATAAAATCGATCAGATTTCCTACCATCTCCTCGGATTTGAAGACTCGCTTAGGGAAAAGTCCGCTTTGATCCTCCTCTTGATCGTCGCTAAAACCCAAATGTTGAAACAAATTATACAGCGCCTCGGCCCAGCGGTCGGCTGAGCTCCCCTGCACCAACTGGTCGATCCGAATCTTTGAATCCTCCGGCCTGATCTCAAGTTCGACTCTGACGTTGGGTTCGTTAATACCAAGCAGTTCTGAAGGAATGGGCGCGCTGTTGACGAACATCTCCCAGGGATTAGGCAACTGCTCCTGTTGCGGCCGCTCCTCCATTAATAGGCGCCGGGCCAGGTTCAGGGCTGATTTCAAAATGTACTCCGCCTGGACGCTGCGGACTGCCATAGCGTTTAGCCGCGAGCTGAGGGTCGTAGAGTATGCCAAATTGACGACTAGGATGGTCATCAGAGAAACAATGAAGATCACTAGAATGATGGCGAGGCCGCGCTCGGAGCTAATCGGGGGGCGAGGGGACATCTACAAAGTATAGTGGTGATCCTGATGCTGCGAAAGGTAGGGCGCTCGGAGCGGAAAAAGCACAGGAGCGCGGCATAAAAAAAGCGCCGGGGAAACCGAACTTCCCCGGCGCCTTATCGGCGAGACACCACACCCTTAGCAATAGTTCATATCCTCATCCACGGTGGCTTTATCCGGAGCGCTAGAGAGTGCCGCCAAGATCGCGCGCGCATCATCTCTAATCATCGCGGACAGCCCATTGATCAATCCAACATGACGATTGACCTCATCCCAGTTTCCAGAGGCGATATGTTCACACAATTCTTTTGCGAGGGTCTTCTGCTTTAGCAAGATGCCGTCGTACGAATCCAGCCGCTTGATCACCTCCGGCGGCACCGATTCCTTGCTAGCTAAGGTCTTCTTGGCGCTTACAATGGCCTTATCCAGTTCGGCAAATGAAGCGAAAAGTCTCTCAATAATGTTGTTCTGCATGTACCCCCAAGCTCCGCGTTTTATTTTTCTATAGTCGTTATGACGAGGTTCCGCAACAATGTTGCCTAGAACTTCGTAGAACGGGACCATCCGTGTCAGGTCGTTACGCAGTCCTTGCGAGTTTGGCGGAGTCAAAAGCTCCGATTTATTGGGCATTTAAGCCCGTTGCAGCTGCTTATATGCGAAAAGCCTGCCAGAGCTAATTATCTGAATTCCATACCCTTCAACCCATGTTACCTGTACTTATAAGCGACAGCCTGTAGGACTGCGCTACGCAAATCAGATCTGGGCCGGTTTGGCCGCTAAAGCTATCCTGTGACGCTATGACTCGGCGGCTGCTCGTCTTCCTAACCGTCATCAATCTTCTTAATTATTTGGATCGCTACATCATGGCGGCGGTGCTGCCCTCGGTGATGCGCCAGTTCATGCTAACGCAGGAAGAGGGCGGGATGCTGGTGGCGGCGTTTGTGCCCGGATATGTGATTTTTTCGCCGCTCTTTGGCTATCTTGGGGATCGTTTTAGCCGGCCGCGTTTAATGGCGGTCGGAGTTGTGCTTTGGAGCTTGGCAACGCTGTTAAGTGCTGTCGCCCCTAATTTTTGGATTCTGGCAGCGGCCCGGGTGCTGGTGGGAATAGGGGAGGCGAGTTTCGCCTCGATTGCGCCGGGATACATCAAAGATCAGCTTCAGAATCCGATCAGGGTAAACTCAGCACTGTCGCTTTTTTTTGCTGCGATTCCGGTGGGGGCGGCGCTGGGCTTTGTGTTGGGCGGACAGATCGCGCAGCACTTCACCTGGCAGGCAGCATTTTTGGCAGGCGGGATCCCGGGGCTGGTGTTAGCCCCGCTGCTGCTGCGCTTGGCCGAGATCCCGGGACGGCAGACTGCTGCTGTCGGAGTGCTGGCCGGCATCCGCCAAATCATGCAGGTCGAGATACTCTGGTACGTTATCGGGGGCTATGTCTTGAATGCGTACGCCCTGAATGGTGTGGCGGCTTTCGTCAGCTCATACGGGGAATCGATCGGATTTACCCTGGGTGAAGTGGGAAGCTATTTTGGCATCATCTTGGTGGTCTCCGGGATGCTGGGAACTTGGGGCGGTGGACGAATCGCTTCGCACTTTGCGGCGCGCTCTCCCAATCAGCTGCAGAGTTTGCTGCTCTTCTCTGGCATGACGGCACTTCTGGGTGTGCCCTTCCTGGTCCTGGCTTTTTCATCCTCGAATCAAGCCATTTTCCTGTTAGGATGTTTCCTGGCCGAGCTGCTGGTTTTTGCTGGGACCGCTCCGATCAACTCAATCTTGGTGGTCAGCTGCCCGGCGGCGCTGGTAACGCTTACGCAGGGTTTTACAATCTTGGCGATTAATCTTCTGGGTGCTTTGCCGGCGCCGATCATCGTAGGTGCGATTTGGCACGCGAGTTCACTCAGGCTCGGCATGCTTTCGCTGGCGCTGGTGCTCTGTGGTTGCGCCGTAATATGGACAGTCGGAAGCCGAAGAAGTAAGTTGATTTCCTAAATAGATGTACGTTTTAGTTAGTCCAAACGCTAAGCATACCGAACCCCTCACAGTTCGGCTTTAGAAAATTGATGTCTCCGCAACCGGCAGTGCATACCCGCTCCTCATTACGGATCTTACCGGAGCAGGCTGATCTGCGCCGGCCCCGCCGCCGATCCGTGGAGAATCCCTTTCTAGATGAGATGCAATGGCCGGCGCAACCGCAAAGCGACCCACCCCGGGCCTTGCGAGCGCTTAGCCACATCGTAGACGGGGGTCTCTGTCATCGCTGCGGATCCTGCGTGGGCATTTGTCCCACAGGGGTGTTGGCGGTCGATGCCGAGGCTTTTCCTCGAATTCAGAACCTCAGCGCCTGCACCGATTGCGATCTGTGTGTAAAGGTTTGTCCAGGCGATGAATTTAATTTCGAGCAGGCCAATCAGGAGCGCTTTGGAAAAGCGGGCAACTTGATCGAGACGCACGGCCATTTCACCAAAGCAGTGATTGCGTATGCTGCCGATAGTGCGCAGCGCGAACGGGGCACCAGCGGGGGACTGGTAACCGCCCTGCTACTGCACCTCTTGGAGACCAAGGAAATCGACGGTGCTCTGATTATCGGCTCTGACGAGGATAAATTGTGGAAGGGAAAGCCGGTGATCGCCCGCACTCCAGCAGAGGTGTTAGCTGCTTCGAAGTCGAAATATGCCATTTCGCCGACGAATACACTGCTTTCTGAAATAAGAAATATCGAAGGCCGGTATGCGGTTGTAGGGCTGCCCTGTCAGATTCACGGCGTGATCAAAGCAATGCGCTTGGATGAACGCCTGAGGAAGAGGATCGCCCTAACGGTCGGGCTTTTCTGTCATGCCGCGATCGAGCATGAGGCCTTCGAGATCATTTGGGATTCGCTCGGTGACAAAGCTAAGCGCGCGGTTCAATTTACCTCCCGCATCGGCAAACATCCCGGCGCGCCCCATATTGAGCTCGACGACGGCACGATCTACCCGGTGTATTTTGGCGACCGCCAAGGATACCGACCCTCCTCGATCGAGGTAATTAATGTGCTCTATCGGCTTTATACCCCCGATCGGTGCCTGACCTGCTTTGACGCGCTCTCGGAGTTTGCGGATATCGCCGTAGGCGATCCATGGCTGGCGCCCCCGGAAGACGATGTGGAATTCATGGAGGGGTGGACCTTTGCGCTGCTTAGAACCGCCCGTGGGCGGGAGTTTTATGAAAAGGCTGTGGCCGCCGGAAAGCTTGTGGATAAGGAGGTCACCCGGGGTGAGGCACTGAGCTGCAACAGTATCATGGCAACCGAGAAACGGTGGCGGGCTTTCAGAGTAATCGAGACACAGCGGCGGCAGGGCAAACCGATTCCACACTACCAGGATCACAACCTGGAGCTCCCCGAACATTCGGGCCTGCAGTTTATCGAAACCGAGCTTCATATCCTTACCCACATTTTCTGTTTCATGCGCGCACTGAGAGGCAGACTGCTTAGGTTTTTTTTGGGTCCGATCGGATATTGGCTGTTTTGGGTCAATAATAAACGACGTAGATTCAGGGATTGGCGGCGCGACACAAGTTACTGGCTGCGCCGCAAAACGGTAGGGAGGAAATAATAACTTGGCGCAGCAAAAATTACATGTAGCGATAGTTTTCGGCGGAAAATCGGCCGAGCATGAGATTTCAGTCAAGTCGGCCAGCAATGTTTACAAGGCCATTGATCGATCCCGTTTTGAGGTCTCCTTGCTGGGGATAGATCCGCAGGGGCGCTGGCATTTGGTCGATGGTGATAAGCTAATTGCTGTCAAACCCGACCTCAAAGCGATTGAAAATTGCAGCATCTCGGCGGCGTTGCCTTCGCTGCCTGCGGGGGATGCCGATCCGGCCAAACTCAATCCGATTGTAATTAAGAATCCCGCCCTTAATCGTAAAATCGATGTGGCCTTCCCAATTTTGCACGGTCCGAATGGAGAAGATGGGACCGTTCAGGGATTTCTGAAGCTGGCCGGGATCCCGTTCGTTGGAGCCGGAGTACTTGGATCGGCTGTCGGAATGGACAAGGATGTTATGAAGCGGTTGCTGCGCGACGCCGGAATTCCGGTCGTGCCGTTTGTCGTAGTGCGGCAACACGAGCGCCGAGGTTTGAAGTTCGAGGATGTTAAGCGGCTCTTGGGCATGCCGGTTTTCGTGAAACCTGCAAATCTAGGCTCCTCGGTCGGCATAAGCAGGGCGGAGGACGCAGCGTCATTTGCGAAGTCCGTGGAGGAGGCTTTTAAGTATGACACCAAAATCTTGGTTGAGAAGGCGGCGGTAGGACGTGAGATACTGTGCGCGGTTTTGGGAAATGAAAATCCTAAGGCTGCTCTGCCGGGAGAGGTGATCACAGCGGCTTCCCATAAATTTTACTCTTATGAGGCCAAATATTTGGATAGCAGCGCTGCGCAGACCGTTGCGCCAGCTAATCTTACGCTCGAGCAGGTTAAGAAGATCCAGGATACCTCAGTGCAGGCTTTTGAGGTGCTGTGTTGTGAAGGGATGGGGCGAGTAGACCTGTTCCTGACACCCGACGACACGGTGCTGGTAAATGAGATCAACACACTGCCCGGATTTACCAACATCAGTATGTATCCGAGGCTGTGGGAAATAAGCGGGCTGCCATATCAAGATCTTATTACGCGGCTGATCGAGCTGGCCTTGGAACGAGCGCAGTCTGAAGCGGCGCTAAAAACGGCGCGCTAGGGCCGCTCCGCGGTCGGAATATCTGCTTTAGCCCTCTACGAAAATTGCCGATCTCCGATCTGAGCAAAGCGAGGATTCCTATCAATGAAAAGTGTCCTGATCATCGACGATGATCCCGAATACCTGCAAATTATCGGCACGATTTTGCTCGAAGCCGGATATCACGTAGAACAGGCCAATTGCCCCGATCGTGCCTTTAAACATCTTTTCGAAAGTCGCTTCGACCTGGTGATTTGCGATCTGCATATGCCATTCAAGACCGGTCCCGAAATATTTGATTTCAAGTACGATTACGAAGTGGGAGTGCGAACCATCCAAGAGCTCCGGGAAGCCTGTCCGGGAACAGCCCTAATCGCAGTAAGCGCCACGATGCCCTGGGATCTGCCCAAGGTGATGCGTGAAATTCCGGAGATCTCCGCGCTCACTAAACCATTTAGCGAACATCAGCTGCTGGAGTTGGTAACCCTCAGTATGACCGCCCCCAACCAGCAAATGTTGCATTAGGGTCCCGCCGTCCGCTATTCCGACACAATTCCTTCGCGCCGCCATAATAGAGCTGACGCTTAACTCTATGGATCAACAGGCCACACAATCGCGACCGGCTCCCGACGGGAAGATCGGGCTCACCCCCTTTATTTCAGCCGGGCAGGGGGAGCTGGCGGAGCTGAGAGCACCTCCGATCGATCTTGATGAGCTTTGGGCCAAGCTGTCTCACGCCCCGGGGGATGCGCAACAAGCGAAAGACGAATGTGCCGCGGTGCTCGCACAGCATGGTAGTATGGCCGGGCGTGCGCGCATCGTGGATGCGCTTAGAACTTCCGAACCGATGCACTTCCGTCTGGAGGTGAATCGTGTGGCCGCCTTCCAGGCGCTTACGCCCTATTTAGATGAGGAGGATGTTTGCTCAATCTTTGTGGAGGAATTGCAGGCGCATCCAGAGAACCTCCGTGCGTGTGAAAGCGCCTTTGCGGCAGTGCAAAAAGTTGATCTCTCGAAATTTCCGGCGATCGAAAGGATCTGTCTCAAGTCGGTACGCGACCGACTTGAGCTGTTGATCTCAAACGAAGAACCGAATACTCCAATTGATCGCATGTCGATCGCGCTGCTCAAAAGCTGCAAACCGGAGGAGCGGGACGCGATGCTAAAAGACATGGCCCTCGGGACTTATCGAGCGGGGAGTGTCTCCGGGCAGGCAGTGCTTGAAGCGCTCGCTCAGATTGGGGGAGAAAATTCGGTCAAACTTTTGAGCCGTATTGCAAATGAACGCGTACTGCCGGATAAATTGGAAGTCAGTCAGGGCGAAGGACTTGTAACCGCCGGAGCATTATCGGGACTTGCTGCAGGCGGATGGGCAGGTTTCAGCCTGGCAGCAGCCATCATGCAGCATTGGAAGGCGCCGTTTGGGCTCCCCATCATCGCCGGCCTCGGTGCAGGCGTGGCAGCCTTGGGGGTGATCTTTCTAAGTCAGTTCGCCATTTTTTATCAATTAGCAATTTTGAAGGTTGGGGGGAAAAACGTTAATTCCAGGATGGCGCAAGCCGCACGCCATGTGCTCGGTTCCGGAGCAGAGTCGCTTGCCACCGGGTTAGCGCACGAATACGTAGAGACGGTGCTTAGTGATAAATCTGAGCGCGATGCCCGTACCACCGCAGCTACGCTGCTGGGAAAGTTCGAGATTAGGAATGGCAAGGAGGTGCGGGAGCTGCTGGCTGGGTGCAAGGCAGAGCAGGCTTTTACGCGCCATTGTTGTATACAGGCGCTTGCCAGCACCTTAACGCCGGAGGTGCTAGCGATCATTGAACCTCTGCGCCGCGATCCTGATCCGGGAGTGCGCGTGCTGGTTACAAAGCTGCTGTCCGGTAAGCGCCGGGCATTCGAAGAGGGGGCCGGGTCTGCATACTAGATGATAAAGGTAGGCGCCTCAGAGCGAGCGCAGAAATCTAGTGCTATCGCGGCTAGGCAAAATGGCAGAGGTTACTTCGTCGCTCCAGAGCGGGCTCCTATCAATTGCAGCTGATAGATATTTCGAGAACGGAATACCGGCCTAAATGCGCGACTCGCTCACTGCTGTAGGTGTTGCATATTTCGCGGACAAAATTCCTGTCATTGCGAGCGAAGCGAAGCAACCCCTAACATTATGTCTATGAAGGCTTTATTTCTAGGTAAATCGTAGAAGTTTTCTACAAGCATCAAGAGTACGGCTAGTGGTTGGAAAATGTGCAGAAAACCCTCCTAACTTTTTCAATCCAGAGCCTGTTACGACTTAAAGTTAGGGTTTGCTTCGCTCCGCTCGCAATGACAGATTAATGCGCCTTTGCAGGAATCTTGTTAACAGCGCAGCAATTTTGTTCTCAAATTACGCAACTCGTACAGCAATCACAGTAGATCTAGCGTTGCTGTAACTGTTAATAGTTTCGGACCCGCTTCATTGGAGTTAAGCGCGGCTTTTTTCTTGCAACTCAGAGTATCTGCAAAGTTGTTTAGTTGCGCTAGCGCGTCTTCGACAGATAGTTCTGATGCTCCCAGTCGTGCCGCGGATCATTCCAATAGTTCTGGCGATCTCCCGGGTACGGCCGGCTAGGTGGTTCGGGACGATGATCGTGGCGTCGCCAGCGCCAGTTATCCCATCTCAGGCCCGTTTGGGTTTGAACTTGATAAACGTCACGGTCGCCATTCACGTTATAAACCCGAATTTCCGGAACATCATCCAAGCGCGCAGTGATGCTAAACTCGTATCGCTTTAACGTCGGAGCGGTTCGCAGCCGGATTCTTTGAGTCAGCTTGCCATTTTCGAATAAGCCCGCTTCGGCCAAGCAGATCCCCTCAACCGTTCCTGAGACCTTATAACGATCGCTAAAGGCACCCCCGCTCTTCTCGACCGACTGCACATCGACATGCGGGCTGGACCAGGAGGAGTTTTGCCGGCAGATCTCCTCGTCAGTTTTGGCCGCGGCGCACGAGGCGTGAAAAACGGTAAGCGCGATTATGAATAAGCCGATCGGTTTTCGCATAGCAGATCCTCCGGTGCCTGTATTTTATTACTTTTGGGTCAAAAGCACGAGCACTCAAGGGACTCGCAATTGGCCAAACCTGTAAGTAAGATAGGGCCAGGACGCTATGGACGGAAAGATCGAGCGACATTATGAGCTTGCTATTTTAGGCGGTGGCATCGCCGGTCTAGGCGCGGCCCATGAGGCCGCCAAGCGCGGTTACCGTGCCGTGGTCCTGGAGCGCGGTGCTTTCTGTGGAGCAACCTCGTCCAATAGTCTGCGGATTATTCACGGCGGATTTCGTTATCTTCAATCGCTCAACTTCCCGCGCGTGCTCCAGTCCATGCAGGATCAGCTGGAACTTTGTCGTTGGGCGCCGCACCTGGTGAAACCGATTAAATGCGTTCTGACGCTGGATCGCTTTGGGCTAAAGAGTCCGTTACCGGTAGCGCTGGCAGCATGGCTGTATGGTGGGCTGAAGCGTCTGCGTCCGGGTCTGGCCGGTGAGAATCGGGTGATCTCCGCGGCAGAGGTCGCTAAGGAGATTCCACTGCTCGCTGGAGCTGCGCCGAATGGCGCGCTGCTTTGGACCGATGCGTTGTTGAATGACCTGCATAAATTCCACGACTTTATCTGCGGACGGTTAACGGCGCTCGGTGTGCAGCTGGTCGATCAGTGTGCAGTCACTGCGGTGCGTCGCCAGCCGGAAGATTTTGTGGTTGAGTGCCGCCGGGGAGGCGAGCCCCATAACATCTCTGCGCGTTACGTAATTAATACTCTCGGACCTTGGATCAACTCGCTTGAGAAACAGGGATTGGTACCGGGCCGGACCCCTTTTTGGTGCAAAGCCTATAATTTGGTAATAAAGAAACAGCTAGACGCGCAGTATATTTTGGGTCGCGCCTCCAGCAAGGGAAGATTGTTTTTCGCCGTACCGCGGGGCTCTGCCAGCGCCTTAGGCACCTGGTATGTGCCGCTTAAGGAGCCGCTTGCGGAAGCAGCGGTGCATAAGGACGATCTGGTCGATTTCGTAGCTGCTTTGAATCAGACATTTCCGAAGGCGGCACTTAATTTTTCCGAGATTGAACATGTGGATCTCGGAGTTCTGCCCTGTCATTCCAACCACGCCGAACCCAAGCTATTGGGTTCCGAAGTGATTACGGCAGATCGGGGCTATGTCGAGGTTCTTAGCACCAAATACACGACCTTTCTTAGCCAGGGCAGAAAAGCAGTGCAGGCCCTTAAAGTTTGACTAATCGTTGCCATTCCGTATCCTAAGTCTGTTCGTCTTCGAGTAATGCCTGATCGATTTAGTTCTGCCGGTTCCGCTTTTCTTTGGGTAATCGCATGAGTAGTACGAGTCCACACCATCCTAAAGTTGAGTTTTCCCCCCTTGCACAGGCACGGCTGCGTTCGCTCTTTGGAGAAGATCTGAGTTTTGCACGTCCCGACGAATGGCGGACAGTGCTAGATCGCAGTGAGGGGCTGCTGCTTGAATCGTTAAATTTCATCCAGGACATGCTTGAGGAGTTTCAGGCAGCCGATGCGGAATTTTGTAAAACGCATCGACAAGAAATTGTTGATGCGGCGGTGCAGCTGATCAGCTCCGAACACGACTGGCATGAGCGCTCCGAGTTATTTAAGAGCGCCAGTCGGGCCCTTAGCGATCCAGCCAGCCAAGCTAAATTGCATTTGCTCGAAGATCTTGCGGGTTATCACGGATCAATTCCCTTCCTGAATTCGTTCCTTGAAAAGGCGGGAACCTTAGATCCTTACGAGGCCTGTACCCGCATGAAGGTTGATGTTTACACCAAAGATACGGTGCCTCGCGGTCTGTTGGTATATGAGGAGGGTCGGCAGCGGCTGCGCGCCGCTGGGCGCAATGATGTGGGACAGCTGCTCTCGCTTGCGGGACATACTTATTGTGTTGAGGATCCGCTGCGTGAGGGCACCACAATCCTCTATAAGCGACAGGCCTTTCTAGCCATTTTCGCGACCTTCAGACCGGACGAATTTAGTGAAATCAGATCCGCTCAAGATGCGGATGAGCGCAAGTCGGGTTTAGCCGCGGCCAGACGCCGCTTCTTAGGCGATGCGCCGAAAAGCATGACGCTCAAGGAATACTTCGGTGCGGAGCTATACGAGCGCCGTGGCCTCGCCGCCTTTGAGAATGTTCCGCTAGCGGAACTGGAAGCCCATGCTGACTTCCAGCGGCTGCTGGCGAAGAATCCGGTACTGGCGCGCGAACTCCTTGTGCACAAGGAACTTAATTCGCTCTTCAACCAATTTGCGGGCGACACCGATAAGATCCTCGCCCGGGCAGCGCTGCTCGGACGAATGCGAATTGGGCGAATTGAATTCGGCGAGGCGGGCTTTACCCTGGAACGGATTGAACGCTTAATCGCACGTTCCGAAGATCCCGGCTCCGGTATAGAGGTACCCCACTGGGTTAAGGACAGCTTCGCGCTGCTTTCCGATACAGCAATCAAAATCTCTGCTGTTAAGGAGCGCCGCCTCTTTGACGGGCTCTCGGCCTGGTTGGTGCTGAATTCTACCGTTAACAAGGCGCTGGTTTTCGGGGGGATGCGGGAAGATATGGAGCACTTTCAGCATTGTCAGCTGTATCGGAAGCAGCTGCCTGAAGCTCACCCCGTGCACACTTTCAACTTTGATTTCAGTACCGGGCAGCTGGCTTTGGCTAGTCTGCAGGGTGAAATCACCTTCCGTGAAGCCAAACAGCTCGGGGCAACAGCTTGGGCCCAAAAAGCCGCCGATTGGCGGCAGCTGATGGCCGATTACAATGCGCACCGTTTTGCTGCGCCCCTCGCTATGATCGAGGTGCGTTTTTGGCCGTTGTTTAAGACCGAGACCGCCGCCGCCAAGGTCTGGCGCGAAGATTCTCGCGGTGATCATCTGCCTCTCGCTCGGCTGCGAAAAGAGGAGCCATATGCCGTTCCAATCTTTCAGGACGGCAAAGCGCTTGTGGGTGCGCTCTCCCAACAGGAGCTGAAAGCCATATTTGAATTTATGACCGTGGCCGAGAGCAACGCCAATCTCTCTACCGTGCTTGGCGCTTATGCTCTTAAGCACAGTGAGAAGATGGTGCGCGCGTTGGTGCGCGCCGTCCGCTTTGCCGACTTAGCCGATCAGCATGCCATTTCTACCGTGCCACCCTCCGCTTCGGGCGAGGAGCTTTCGCGCGCCGAATTGTGCGCAAAGTTGGTCGAACAGGGCCCTGTTAGCACCCCAGGACGGATCTTCAATTCAGCGCTGATGATAGTGGAAGATCTTGATCTAGACGGTAAGCTCGGCGCCGCTCCGGCGGATCGATTTCAGGAGCTGCTCACGCGGCTGCAGTCCCGTCCGCCAGAACTATTCCAGCGCGGAAAGCACCGTGATTTAAGGGCCAGACTAGATTGGCACGCTAAGGTGGGGCTATGCGAACCCCGGGCGGCACGCTTGCTTCAGGAACTCGAACCTAAAGTGCTCGACTTAATGCCGCTCACTCAGGAAAAACGGCAGCAGCTTGATTTCGCACAGGCGCTGTTTGATAGCCCATTGCTGCGATTTGCGCCGATTCTTCCTGGAATGCCGGAAAAACCGGGGAGTAGCATGCAGCAATTGGCATTTTTGCGCAGTGAATTAAGACGGATTGAATCCGCTGTCCGCACCAATCCAAATTACACCGACTACCTCAATCCTGGCGAACTACAGGGGCTTGAAGAGGTCTACCGCTTGGGTGAGACGGCCCGGCGGCGTGGCCTGGTCGAATGGGACCATGTCGCGGGTTGGAGAGTTCCGCATACCCACGTCCAGTTAATGCAAAACCTAAAAGAGCTGCGTACGGGGCAGCACTATGTGCTTAAGGCGGTAGAGAACGGCCGCGTAATTGTGGATACCGCTGAGCGGTCTGAGCAGGAGGATGGGCTGGTTCAGGAAGCGGGACTGCAATTTTATGATCCTGCGCTTATCGTCCGAGCGATTGGATTCTACGCTTCGAAATTCGAAAGGGGCGGAAACATGCACGGAACCTCTGGAAGATCGCTCGAAGAGCTTGCTGCGGGCAGGCTGTTTTGGAAGCCGACTGCCTATCGCCTGGCAGCGATTGGGACTGACCTGTTGCGCTCACAGTTTTTTGCTCACGAGATCTTAGCTCAACTCGAACAGCCGGAAGCCGCGATCCGTGTTGGGCAGTTCGGCAATTTTGAATGGCAACGCGGCGCACCGAATGAGCCGCTTAGCTTGATTGCTCGATTCAAGCCTTTTGAGGGCCGAGATGTGATGAGTATTCCGCTCTCTTATCTCGAAGAGCGTGCGCTGCGGCGTGACGAAATGCGCCGCAGGGTGGCCCGGGAGATAACGGGGATTTTGCGGATCGTTTTGGATTACCGTCTGGGCAAGATTACATTCGAGCAGTTCAAGGAGAAGATCGACGGGGAGTTGTACTGAATCTGACAATGGGTAGAGGGTCCGGCTTAGCTCCAGTCGAGCGCCGGGCCCAGTCCCGCCGCCTTCGCCAGTGATTCGCAATATTCCTCCTGCGGGTCGGATTCCCAGACAATTCCGCCACCTGCGCTAAACGTCACCGTGCTTGAGTTTACCACTGCGGTGCGAATTGCGACATTCAATCGAAAATCACCGTTAGTTGCCAAATAGCCGATGCCGCCTGTGTAAATTCCCCGCGCGCAGCGTTCCAATGAGGTGATGTTTCTCATCGCCGCAATCTTGGGCGCCCCAGTTATGGAACCGCAGGGAAACAGTGCTGCTAGAATCTGAGTGAAGCTGCGCCCACTCAAGAGAGTTGCTGAAATATCGGAGACCAGTTGATGCACATAGCTGAGCGATTCGATGCGTGCATGCTCCTTCACCCTGACCGACCCCACTTCGGCGATGCGGCCCAAGTCGTTTCTGATTAAATCCACAATCATGGCTAACTCTGCGCGATCTTTGACGCTGCCATGCAGTTCGCGAACCAGCCGCTGATCCTCTTCCGCATGGGGTGCTCTCGGCCGCGTACCCTTGATCGGCGACGCGCTGATAATTCTACCCCCGCGGTCCAGAAACAGTTCCGGGGAGGCGCTGGCGATAGCGCATTCGGGCGACACCCTCAAAAAGGCGCCATACGCCGGCGCGGTGAAGGCAGCGAGCTTGAGCCAGAAATCGGTTGCGGTGCCTGCAATCGGAAGCCTAAAACGTTGGGTAAAATTTATCTGGTAGACCTCGCCCTGGTAGATCAACTGCCGCACGGTCTCTACGGCCGCTTTGTATTCGCTGACGGTGAAGTTAGAATAGGAAGCAAGCCGATCTTGAAGAACTGCTACGTCGAGTAACGAGCCTGAAGCGGGCTTTGAGCCGTCGACTTCAGGATTAAGAATCATTCTGGAGTCCTGTGCGTGCCACAGCGCTTCCGTTTTTTCAGCATACTCAAGAGTAAAGCAGGTCGCTTCGAGCCGCGGATCGTCAGGGATTAAAATTACCCGGCGATATAATCGAAAGAGAAACGGCGAGAGCTCTTCGTTAAATCGCGGAGCGAGGGTTGGTTCGATGCGATGCAGATACTCGTAAGTCACAAACCCACACGCAAACGGCACAGCGTGAAGCTTGAGATCGGCGCACGATTGAATTACGAGATCAAGCTCTTCCGGACCCACACAGGCAGCTATCGGCTCAAGAAAGATTAGCGTCCCGCGGACGGATAAGCTCCCCGGTAGCCAGCGTCCCTGGAGCAAGGCAAAGCCGGTAAGGTGCCCAAGCGTTTTCACAGCCGCACTTACAATCGCGGCTGTGCTGCCACGCTTCGTAAACTTCAGGGTTTCGGTGGCGATTAAATTAGCCTTCACAGAGATCCAAAAAATTTCGGATTAGCCGTGCGCCGTCCGGTGACAAGAAAGATTCCGGATGAAACTGGACTCCAAAGATCGGCAGTGATTTGTGACGGAGCGCCATAATCATACCGTCAGCGGTTTCAGCATCTATAAGTAGCTCCGGGGTGAGGGAGTCTCGATCGACCGCCAAAGAGTGGTAGCGCATGAACGAGGCGGGATTCGGCAGTCCCGCGAATAAACCCATGCGATTGTGGAGCACGGGGCAAACCCTGCCGTGGAAAGGAGCACCGCTGGGGGGCACCTTAGCTCCGAAAAAATGGGCGATTAGTTGATGCCCCAGACAAACACCAAGGATCGGAATTTTGGGCGCCAGCTGCTGGAGCAACTGGAGGTCGACCGGATGATCTAAGGGAGCTCCGGGGCCGGGTGACAATACGAGCGCAGCGGGCTCGGGCAGGACTTCCAGGGTCGAAAGCAGATCCTCGCGAATGACCTGGACCTCAAGCTTGGTCGATTCCTGAAGGAGCTGGAACAAATTGAAGGTAAATGAATCGAAGTTATCGACGATCAGGATGCTTCGAGAACTCATCGTGAAGCGCTCTTCATACTTGCCACCTGGTGAACGGTCTCGTCAGCATCTCGCAGGCTATTTATGGCCTTTTTGAACGACATCTTCCACTGTGACTAATGCCATTGAGCACCAGCTTATCCAGCGCGCCCCATTAAAGGGCGTAAATTAATGTTTTAGTGATCTTGTTATCCCTCTGATAAACCTATAGAATCCGGCGTAATATATCCATGTTACGATTCAAGTTCAGATCAGTTCACATCGAAGCGGCGGCTGTACATCTGCCGGAGACACAGCTCACCTCGGCTGAGGTTGAGGATCGTTTTGCCCCGCTCTACGAGAAATTGGGGATCCCATTCGGCACCTTGGAGAAGCTGAGCGGTATTAAGAACCGCCTGATGTGGACCAAGGAGATGTTCCCTAGTCAGGTTGCGACCGAGGCGGCAAAAAAAGCGCTCGATCGGATCGGATTCAGCCGCGAACATTTGAAGGCGCTTTTCAACTGTTCTGTGTGCCGGGATTACTTTGAGCCCGCCACAGCTTCGCTGGTGCATGGTCGATTGGGGCTAGGCGAGGGTGGTATGACCATGGATATCTCAAACGCCTGTTTGGGCTTTTCCAACGGCATGCTGGCCTTAGCTAACATGATTGAAAGCGGAATAGTCAAAGCCGGAGTGATCGTTTCAGGTGAAAATGTCTCGAGCATTATCGAGTCCAGCTTCTCCACGATGCTCAAAACCGTCTCTACCATCACCCGCGAGCGGATGCTCCGTCTGCTTCCTTCCTTTACCCTTGGCTGCGGCGCTGTCGCCATGGTGCTTTGTCATGAAAGCATTGCAACACAGCCGCATAAATTTGTTGCCGCGGTGAGCCGCTCCGCCAGCCAACACAGTGATTTGTGCGTAGGCAATGGCGATTTTTGCGCAGCAGAAGTCGCGCAGGGCACTACGTCGTTCCCCTTGATGGAGACAGACTCTCAAAAGATCATCTCTTCCGCGGCCAAGCTTGGAGCTGCTGTATGGCCCGAACTCTCGGAGTTGGTAGGCTGGACTGCCGCCGATCTTAGCCACATCTATTGCCATCAGGTTGGCAAGCAGCTGGGCAAAGCCTTCTTTCAGGAGATGGGCCTCAGCAACGAGAAGGAATTTACAGTTTACCAGAGATTCGGCAATCAGGTATCGGCGGCGCTTCCGACCGCGCTGGTAACCGGAATGAACGAGCGGGGCATGAAGAGCGGCGATAAGGTGCTGCTGACCGGCTTTGGAAGCGGCCTAAATGCTGTGTTCTCAAGCATCGTCTGGTAAAACCTGATTCAACTCGTCAATTCCATCATATGGATAGCCGATGGTAACGCCACTTGCGTCCGACAGCGGTGACTTCATTAATAAGCTGCTGCCGTATACCAGCCACTATGCCCAGATTGGCGGCTACCGTATGCACTATTTGGACGAGGGCCCGCGCGAGGCCCCTGTTTTAATCTGCTTACACGGAAACCCGACATGGTGTTTCTATTACCGGCATATCATTGCCGATTTACGCGATTCCTTCCGCATTATTGTGCCCGATTATCTAGGATGCGGACTCTCGGATCGCACCCTCAAGCCATTGCGGGCCGAGCACCGCATTGAGCATTTGCTGGAGCTGATCGACCAGCTGGGACTTAAGCACTACTCATTCATGATGCATGATTGGGGCGGATCCATCGGCACTGGAGCGGCTCTGCGACGCATCGAAGCTGTTGACCGGCTGATTTACCTGAATACCACCCTTACCGAAACGGAAAGCCTCCCGCGGGTAATCAAAACTGCGGCAAGCCCCTGGATTGGAAAGTGGCTGACTCAACGCACGCGGCATTTCGTAAAACTTGCTACCACCGCCAGCTTCGGAGTGTACCGCAAACTGCCAAAGGAAGTTCGCAAGGGGTACCTGTATCCGTATCAGACCGCAAAACGGCGCGCTGCGATCTGGGATTTTGTGAACGACATACCCTTCAACGATTCGCATCCAACCTATTTCGAGATGCTCGATTTGGCCAACAAGCTCCCGCAGTTTGCTTCGAAGCCGGTGCAGATTATTTGGGGACTGCGGGATCCCTGTTTCCATCGCGGCATGCTGGATAAAGTAGCGGAACATTTTCGACACGCAGATGTGTTGGAGATCGCCGAGGCCTCGCATTTAGTTTTGGAAGATGCCAAGGAACAGGTAAATCGCAAGGTTCGGGAGTTTATGAGTGCTCCTAGCGCCCAGCTCTTGGCACATGCGGCTAGAACGCGCATGGCGGCCCCGGAGCCTGAGGAGGCGAACAGTCTGTACGCCATGGCGCGAAAATTCTCCGTGCAGAATCCGGATAATCTTGCGGCAATTATACCGAGCTTTTTATTCGGGGATCCCTCGTACCGGCAGGTCAGCTACCGCGAACTTTTCCAAATGATTGACAAGTATCAGCGTGGACTCCGCTCCCTGGGTCTCGCGGCTGAAGATAAAGTTCTAATGCTGGTGCCGGCCGGAGCTGAATTCTTGGCGCTAACTTATGCCGTCTTCGCCTGCGGCGCGACTCCGGTGTTTGTTGATCCTGGAATGGGCCGTAAGAATTTGTATAGCTGTATCAAGCAGATTAATCCCGCAGCCTTGATCGGTTCGCCGCGGGCGCAGCTTTTGCGGCTGAAGCGCAAGGAGCTTTTCCCCAATTTGAAATTCCATCTAACCGCCAGCGACTGGGCCATCACGGGAGGGCCAAATCTTGCTTTTTTGAAGACCTTTCTGGCCCAACCTCTGCCGGGACTGAAAGCTCCGCGCGCGGCCATGATTGCCTTTACTTCGGGAGCGACCGGCCGTCCTAAAGGGGTGATCTTTACCAATCAGATGCTTGCGGCTCAGGCGCGAATCTTCTCTGAGGTCTTCGGCTTAACTCCCGGGGCCAAGGACTTGCCGCTGCTTCCGATCTTTTCTATTTACTCAGCTGCTCTAGGCGTGACTAGTGCGTTTGTTGTGCTCGATCCGGCCCGGCCGCTGGATCTGCAGCCCGACCGCATCGTCCGGGTGATCGAAGATCTGAAGATTGATTACTCCTTTGGTTCCCCCACACTTTGGAACAAGATCGCTGAATATTGCATGCGGGTCAGGCAAAAGCTGCCATCGATCCGGAAGATCTTTATGGCTGGGGCGCCTGTGCCCCCGGCAGTGTTACAACGGGTGGGAGCAGTCCTAGAACATGGCACAGCTTTCACCCCATATGGTGCAACTGAGGCGCTGCCAGTCACGCTAGTTTCCTCGAGCGAGATTTTGAATCTCCAGGCTGAGCCGGCAGTAGGCGGTGAGATCGGCACCTTCGTGGGGCATGCGATCCCCGGGGTAGAACTCAGAGTAGTGCGTCCTCAAGCGCAGGCGCTTTCAAATATCTCCGAGGCAGAACTGCTGCCGCCTTTTGAGATCGGGGAAGTCATAGTGAACGGCAGCAATGTCAGTTCCGGATATTTTGAGCTGCCAGAAGCTGACGCGGCCTCAAAGATTACTGATCGTACCGGCGTCTGGCATCGGATGGGAGACCTCGGCTACCTCGATCGGCAGGGCAATCTTTATTTTTGCGGGCGCAAAGTGCATGCAGTCACAGCGCAAGGACGTCAATTCTACAGTGTCCCTGTGGAGCGCATATTTAATCAGCATGAAAAAGTCAGACGCAGCGCCTTGGTGGCTCTGAATGATGCTAGCGGCGTTGGTGTTGTGATCGAACCTCATCCCCAGTGCTGGCCTGAAAGTTTGGAGGAACGTCAAAAATTCAGGGCTGAGCTTCTTGCCCTGGCCGCGGCAGATAAAGTCACCGCGCCGATTCGCTCGATCTTTTTTCATCATGCCTTTCCGGTTGATGCGCGCCACAACGCCAAAATTTTTCGCGATCAGCTCTCGGAATGGGCCAATGCGCGGGAGCAGCAGCTGGATAGGGCAGCCTGATGCGCACTCGAAACTTCGTTGTCACGGGCGGAAGTGGCTTTCTAGGCGAGGCTCTGGCTCTAAAGCTGCGCGGTTTAGGGCACGCGGTAACCGCGCTTTCGCGCCGGGCTAATCCAAATCTTGAGGCGGCCGGTGTACGGACGGGCCAGGTCGATCTAAGTTCCGATCCGCGTGATTTTGTTACGTTTTTTGAGGGCGCTGAAGCGGTCTTTCATACAGCCGCACACGTAAAGATGTGGGGTCCATACGACGAGTTTTTCCGCGGTAACGTGATCGCCACGCGCAATGTTATCGAGGTCTGCCGCCGCGCCGGTGTGCCCCGTTTAATATTTACCAGCTCCCCCAGCGTGGTCGGAGACGGGAGTGATCTTTGCAACGTCAACGAAACCCACCCTTTCCCGAAGCGATACCTTGCCAACTATCCGAAGACCAAGGCGCTGGCTGAATCCGAGGTCCTGGCGGCAAATGCTCCAAGCCTTCGTACCTGTGCCTTGCGGCCGCATCTGATCTTTGGACCCGGGGATCGGAATTTTGTGCCGATGATTTTGGAGCGCGCTCGCAGGGGTCGTCTGATCCGCGTCGGAGCAGGGAAGAATTTGGCTGATTTTAGCTTTATAGAGGACTGCGTTGCCGCACACCTCCTGGCTGAAGAGGCGCTAGCGCAGGGCGGTCAAACCTCAGGTCAGGCGTACTTCATCTCTCAGGGCGAACCCTGGCCGCTGTGGGATTGGATTAACGAGGTGCTAAGGTTAAATGGTTTGGCAGCGGTGGCGCGATCGCTTAACACCGGCGTGGCCCAAGTATTGGCCTCAATGCTTGAAATCGCGGCGCGGGCCGGCATCGGTCCGTCGGAGCCGTTACTTACCCGCTTCTTAGTCAAAGAGATGGCCACGCACCATTATTTTGACATCTCGAAGGCCCGTACACAGTTGGGATACTCTCCCAAATTTACAATGCGCCAAGCTCTAGAGCGGAGCTTTTGCTCTGCCAACGATAGCCGGCTTACGGCGCTGGGTTGAGTAAGCCACCCTGCTCAGAATCCCATTCGAAGATTTTGCCGGTGCCTTTAGGATGCGTCGCACTCCCCGCAAAAGCCGTCGCTTGGGCCTGAATCTGAACCGAGACTCCCTGAGAGAGCTTTGCGATCCCCGGCAGCTCTTCGCAATCAGCATCCACGCAGGACAGATACGTTTCAGTATCCAGAAAATAAACCTCCTCAGCGGTGGCAATGTTGCGCAGATCGTTTAGCGCCCGAATATCGAAAGCACGCCTTCGATAGTCGGCGTACTGCGGGATAGCAATCGCAGCTAACGATAGGACGATCGACATCGTGATCAGCAGTTCCAAGAGAGTAAAGCCGCGTTGTGATCTCATATAGTTTGGTATTTTTGTTAGGCCTGGCTGGCGACGGGCAAATCACCACCCAAGTCCGGGGGCATTTCCGAGGCAAATCAGCCACTTACCCTGTAGTGTTCGTTCCTAGCAGCCAAAAGTTTCCGCTTTAGTGCGCGGTCGCAACGGTCGAATCTTTAAGATGAAGTCGTGTGTGCAAGTTCCTGAAATCGTTCGTCACGCCCCCAGTTTTTAATCGCTTTTGTTGCCGATTCGGAGAGCATGGGGCCTTTGGCGTTCAGTACATTAGCTTTTCTGTCACTCATCGCAGCGGGCATCGCTCTGCGCCGCGCCTGGTGTGACCGCCGCAGCTATCAACAAAACCTTGAAGATCTGCATCGGCTTGTATCTGAAGCCGAAAAATCGTTGCGGCAACGGGGTGAGCTTGCCAATGAAATCGCTCACGAAATAAAAAATCCGATCACCGCGATTCTCTGCTCCGCCGAAACGTTAGAATTGATTCTGGGAAAGGGACTGGCAGAAGAACATCGTAAGACCTTGCGTTACATCAAGGAGTACGGCGATCAGTTGCTGCGGCTGGTCTCGGATTTTATCGATCTCAGCCGCTCGGAATCGGGAAAAATCGAACCACAACCGGAAAGTATAAAGATTCTACCCTGCGTACAATCAATCGTTGGGCTGCTTGAATCGAGCGCGATCCGGAAGAAACTAAAGGTGGAAGTTTTTGCCACGATGGAGGACCTGCGGGCGACTATTGATCCTAAACATCTTAAGCAGATCGTGTTCAATTTGGTGCATAATGCGATCAAATTTACACCTCTCGGCGGTCAGGTAAAAATCATTATCAGCAACACTTTTCCGAAACCCTTCGCAAAAATCGAGGTGCAGGACACCGGCTGCGGAATTCCGGCAGCCGAGGTGGAAGATCTCTTCAATCCGTATCAGCGCGGACGTGACACCATCGACACCGGCACCGGGTTAGGTCTGGCGCTAACCCGCACGCTGGTAGAGCTGGCCGGGGGAGAAATCCGGGTCGAGAGCAAGGTGGGGGTAGGGAGTTCATTTCAAATCTCGATTCCTAGGGCCCAAGAACATCCGCGCGCCGTCTCCGCAGCGCTTGAGCTCAAGAGCGTCGGCAGACCCCTCGAAGGGCAAAGATTCTTGGTGGTCGATCGGGATGAAGGAGCCTCCGCCGGAGTGGCGGGACTATTGCGAGCGTGGGGAGGCGCAGTCGATCAGGTCGATCTTGCCACCAAGGCAGTTCGCGCGCTTACCGAGGAAAAGTATGACGCAATTCTTGTGGATCAAACGCGCGATGGTCTGGGGCCCATTCAGCTGAGCCGGCTGCTGCGGGGCGAGATGAAGGATTCTTCAACGACCATAGTAGTGGCCAGCAGCACGCCTCTCGACCAAGCCGAGCTGACTCAATCCAAAGCGGACTGCGCGATTGAGAAGCCTCTGAATGGCAATACGATCCTTACGACGCTAGGTAAAGCCGGGCGTCTTCCAGTCACACATTAGTCAGGGGCAGTGCCAGGGGTGGCGTCGCATGGCGCTCTCCGTCTCGAACTAGTGCGCAGCACGATCAGAGAATGAGCGCGCGGTTATTCCAGGACGGAATTCGTCTCCTCACGCTTCGGTTTGTCATGGCCGTATAAATTGCATAATTCGAGGACAAATCTTCTGACATTGCTGTGGATGTTACATCTTTCGAGGACAACAATTCTGTCATTGCGAACCCGAGCTTGGCGAAGGTGAAGCAACCCCTAACATTATGTCGATGTAGGCTTTGTCTCTAGATAATCGTAAAAGTTTCGTACCCGCATTGAAACTGCGGCTATTGGCTCGAAAATCTGCAGAAATTTCTCCTAGCGTTTTCAGTCCAGAGACCATTACGACTTAAAGTTAGGGTTTGCCCGCCTCCGCTCATGCTACGGCGTGGCAGGCTTTCGCTCCGCTCGCAATCACGGATTAAAGCGCCCTTGCAGGAACTTCATCAACAGCGCAGCAATTCTGTCCTCGAATGGCGTAACTCGCACAGCAATGATCGAGTCGCACATTTAGGCAGGTATTCCGTTCTCGAAATATGTAACATCTACAATGGCGAGCGTCGCAGAAGGTCTGGATCAGAGTAGCTTTAGCGGAGACGGTCCATCCCCAACGCTGTGGCATTTCTTGGTTTACTCTCCTTTGGGATAGCCCCCTTAGATTCGTCATACACACTGTCAGCCAAGATGGTGCCTTTACAAGACCCGGGTTCGTAGCCAGCGCACACCACCCCTTTACACCTCGCATCACCTCAAAAAATCGTATAAATTGCGGTATGCCATTCACTGCCTCAACCGTGCTGATGGTCGAGCCGGTATCATTTCACCGCAACCTCGAAACCGCACAGGACAACCATTTTCAACTCGCAGCTGAAGAGAGTTTCTCCCATGTGCAGCTGCGCGCACGCGCTGAACACCACCGCTTGCGAGCGCACCTGCAGGCTGCCGGAATTACTGTGGTTTCTTTCGACAATTTGCCCGACATTGACACGCCGGATGCGGTTTTTCCAAATAATTGGTTTTCCACATTCCCTAGCGGTGAATTGGTCTTGTACCCGATGCGCTGCGTGAACCGGCGGCGCGAGAGGCGCACTGAAATATTGAATTTTCTAAAAGCGCGCTATCCTAAGGTAGTAGATCTAAGTGCTAACGAGGATGCCGGTAAATATTTGGAAGGCACCGGTAGTCTGGTTTTGGATCGCAAAGCGCGAGTTGCGTTCGGCTGTCTCTCGGGGCGAACCGATGCCGGCCTCTTCCAGTCTTGGTGCGAGCAGTTTTCTTATGCGCCGCGGCTCTTTCATGCCCAGGATCGAGATGGGATTCCGATCTATCATACGAATGTGATGATGAGTGTGGCGCAAGAATTTGCGCTCGTATGCCTAGAGAGCATTCCGTCTGAAAATGAGCGCTGCTTAGTAAGTGATGCTTTGGAGCTCAATGGAAAGGAGATTATCGACATTAGCCTCGAGCAGGTCAGTAATTTCTGCGGCAACTGCCTTGAGCTTCGTACCTCTTCAAGTCGATCGATAACGGTCATGTCGGCGCGCGCATTTCACGCTTTCACTGCGCCGCAACTTTCACAGCTCCAGAAGTTCACCACGATTGTGCACAGCGAAATCGATACGATCGAACAGCTGGGGGGCGGGGGAGTTCGCTGTATGCTGGCGGAGCTATTTTGATAAAAGATACGAAATCCTCTTAGAAATTGCGCCTGCGGATGCCCAAATCGCGCTTAGGGTGATCCGCGCAGTCTTGCAACCATCTGGAATCATTCCCAATTGCTCTTACCGACTAGATCCAACAGCGCGGATATTTAGCGTCGGTTTGTTGAGAAAATGGGCTAAGTCCCCGATCTTATTCGATAGCGAGAAAAGCTGTCAATGCATGCAGCGAGCACCGAAGGATCGGTGTAGAAATTTCTGGTTCGCCCCAGGGATTGGTTTAGTAGTTGGCACTCACTATTGGGACAAACATAGCTTCGTTACGCGCGCAGCAACGGCTGACGCAGAGTAGCGACGCGCTCTCGAAAAATTTCGAGCGCCTATCGTCCGGGCTGAGGATCAATCACGCCAGTGACGATGCCGCCGGACTAGCTGTTTCCTCTCAGCTTCGCACCCGCGCCCGGGTATATTCTCAAGCGGTTCGCAATGTCAACGATGGAATCAGCTCGCTGAATGTTGCGGAAGGAGGACTCTCGCAGCTCACGGACATTCTGAGTCGACTGGAGGAGCTGGCTTCGCAGTCAGCCAATGGCACGGTCGGCCTGACACAGCGGCGTTCTTTGGACAATGAAGCATATGCATTAACCGATGAATATAACCGCCTGATTCAGAGCACAAAGTTTAATAAACGCGCACTACTCGACGGTTCTAATTCAAACTTCCTGCTGCAGTTGGGCTATGGCAGCCGTGAAACTATTGGAGTGAATGTGGGAGAGGGGCTCTCCCGAAGAACCAATTCCGGAACCTTCCGCAGCAGCGGCAACACCATGGATTTCGAGGCGCCGATCATGGAAGCTGCGGACTTTAATGGAGACGGTAAGGCCGATATCGTGGCAGTGGCAGCAGATGGCAGTGGAATTAAGATTAAACTCGGCACCGCCGATGGGATCGGGACGACTAGTTCGATTTCAACTTTTGCTGCCAGCGACTTAACTCTTGGCGATTTCAATGGAGACGGAGTCAAGGATTTTGCAGTTATTGGCGGCGGAGAGGTGCGAGTGTTCGTGGGGAACGGCAGCGGCGGATTTAGCGCGGGAGGAACTTACACCGCCTCTGGAAATAAGATTGCGGCGGGCGACTTTAACGGCGATGGCAAAGATGATGTTGGTATTGCTACAAGTAGCTCCACTGCACTTGGAATCTTCCTAAATTCGGGCAATGGCACTTTTGGAGCCTTGAGAACCAGCAACACCTCCTCGGCGATCGCTGACATCGCGATAGGTGATGCGAACGGGGACGGCATCGCCGATTTGGTCGCAGGCGCTTTTGATGGAATTTATCTCTTTGGCGGAAACGGGAACGGTGCGCTGGGAGCTGCTACTCGCACCTCAACTTATCTGGGCGGACAAATCGGGCTCGCAGATTTAAACCATGACGGGATCATGGATCTGGTTGGCATTACGGGAGCGTATTTTGCGGTCTACACTGGGAGCACCTCCGGAACTTTTGGTGCCGGCACAGAATATGGGGCCCCCGACAATTCTAGTACGGGGAGCTTTACATTCGCTGACATCAATGGGGACGGTTACCAGGATATTGTGACCGGACAATCCGAGGCGACTACGAGTCTCACGGGGCTCTGGACCAACAATGGCAGCGCCGTCTTTTCATATGCAGCCGGCGATTCATCGCCGGCAGGCACAGGTATATATGTGGTAGCAGCCGGTGATTTCAATGGTGATGGAGCGGTCGACTTACTTACTGATTCGGCGAATGTGGGTGGTTTTGGTAGTAGCTCACTGCAGGGTAATGTAGCCACCAGCAATCTAATTCAGCGGGTCAACTTGACTACCCGCCAAGAGGCGTTAACCGCCCTGACATCAATTAAGGCTCTGCGCCAGACGATTAGCCGCGAGCTTGGTTTAATCGGCGCGAGTCAAAGCCGCCTCAACTCAGCGCTACACAATTTGCATTCGGTGCGTGAGAATTATACGTCGGCGGCCAGTCGTATCGAGGACGCCGATATCGCGCAGGAAGCGGGCGAGCTGGTGGCGCGGAATATTCAACAGTACGCGAGCTCCGCGGTGCTTGCGCATGCCAATCAGACACCGCAGTTGGTGTTACAGCTGCTTCAATCTGCCTCGCCCTTCGGGCGATAGCACAATTGCCATGACTTAGGTCGCTCGGTACCTATGCAAACTTCCTCGGTCCAGGCAGTGCTCAAAATTATCTCCCTCCTCGCTCGATAGCTTTCTGCTTGCGGTAATAATTCAGCTATGGTCCGCTGGAGAAGGATAGCCAATATGTCGCCAATTGATCCATCTTTAGCAGCGAACGAAGCGCACAAGATTGAAGCTTTTCTGTCGATGCAGCCTGAAGTGGGAGCGCTGCGCGAAGCTCTTGGTAAATCAGGCTTTAAGCTTTATCTATTTGGCGGCGCAATTCGCGATCTGCTCCTGGGGCGCAGTTGCTACGATATCGATCTCCTGACAATCGGTGCCGCTGACCCGGAGAAACCCTTCGATCCCTTCCTTGAGCTGATCAAAGCATTTGGAGAGAAGCGCGGACTAAAAATTCAAGATTGCCGCCCATTTCACATTGAGCTTCACGGGCGAGGGAGCAAGATTGATCTGCGTTATCCGAGCAAAACGATCGAGCGCGCCGTAGTCCGCTCCGATTTTACCGTCGACGGGATCGCATATGACCTCGCCTCTCGCAGCTTCAATGATCCGCTGAAGGGGTTGGAGGATTTTCGCGCCCGGCGTCTGCGGGTGCATTCTCCGGCCTATTTTATTACAAATCCCGTATATTTCCCGCGTGCATTTCGCATTGCGGCCTTAATAGGATTCGATCTTCCTAAGGAGCTGCTGGCCCTAATACATAATTTCCGTCCCATGGTCAGCATGCACTCGGGCCAGGCCATGCCGATGGTGCTGATTGAGCTGCTGCGGTTGCTCTCGATCGAGGAGATTGCGCCTTATTTGTCGGGCCTTATTTCCACTAATCTGCTTGAGAATCTGATTCCCGAGATTGTCCCCTTAGCAATAATTAAAGACAAAGCAGTACCCCCCAAGACCCTGTTGCAGCTGAATGTCGAGGCCATCGAAAGTTCGGCGAAATGGATCAAAACCGTGCCTGAGCCTGTGTTGAAATTTCTCAAAGCCGGTCCCGCCGACGGCAGTCAGATCACAATGCTTGGATGCGTGCGTTTTGGCGCCCTCTTTAGGGGATTTGGCAGCAGTTACGAGTTGGTTGGTCCGGCCAGCCCCTACCGCATAGCTGAGTGTGGCAGCGATAACTCTGCTTTCGAGCAACGCATGCAGCGAAATGTGATAAGCTTCATGGCCGCGCGTTATGCCCATACCCCGCTTTTAAAGGCGCTAATTGGCGGTCTGCCTTTGGTGCTAGAGCTTACTGAGCAGATTCAGACCAAGCCAGCGTGGGACGTTATGAGCGCCAATTACCAGCGTTGGAGTGGTTCCATGCCCGTGGGTCTGCCGCAACAAGCGCTCTTGACTGCTTTAATAGCTATGAAAAACCCTCAGGGTGTTGCTCCCGCGACCGCCGATTACGAAAATCGATTACTCGAGCTGATTAAGTAAACGCCGATTAGATCACCCCCAGTGCATGCGCGCTCCGAAATGCCAGGGTCAGTAATTGTCCGTCTTGAATCAAGCGTGCATGCTGCACCAGCGTGGAAAGAGGCACCCAGGCTAAATTTTTAGAGGGCGATTGAACCGGCACTAAAGCACAATGTACCCGAGCTGCGGTAGTCCCAAGCGTCACGAAAAAATCTCCCCCTAGCGAAAAGAATTGCAGCGGTTCCAGGTCATAGATTTCTGAAAGCCGTTCGGCAACGAATCTCTCTTTATGTTCGAGCGTCACAGCCGCCTTAGGGGTCAAAAAGGTTGGAGCGCTCACGATCTTTTGCTGCCCTAATGTCAGCTGGGTGGCAATCGAATCAACGTGGTCAATACCGACCATCGGAATAACCTCCCCGGAAGCGGAACGGCTTAGCATCACCGGCAGACAGGCAAATAGATTGTCACCAAAGCCCGTTTCGGGCCGCGGGGTAAATCGTTCCAATCGTCGTGACCCCAACCGTTCGTCAAACTGGTTGAGTTCGGTAGCAGCACAGCTCCGCACCTCCCAGAAAGGCTTGGACTCTGCAGCCGTATAGGTGCGCCCTGGAGAGCGCTCGAAAAGTCTCTCAAGGTTAGCGGGGGGCACCGTGTGCTGCTGCGGTGCTAATGCAATGGGGTCACCGAGCCAGGGCGGGAGTGCCAAATGGTTTTCCAGATGTAGTTCGTACACTTTGCGTTCAAGGCGCGGGTCCTGCAATCCGTCGCGCTGCGCTCCCATTAAGATGCTGGCGCTGCTAACCACTTGACCAAATCCGGCGCTATGTAAGCCGCTAAAATTCCCGGCTGGTGTCAATGGCGCTGAGGGTTCTCGGATGCGCACCGCAGTGGCCCGTATAGCTTCCGGCATATTCGGATGTGAAAAGTACAGTGTTGGTTCTTCGAACGCCGCATTCAACGGATCAATGCCGGCGCGCTCGCGCAGCAGGGCCTCTTCTGCCTGTCGGATTTCAGCAGCGCTGGCCGTTGGAGAGTTGCCGATGATAGCCGCAAATTGCTGCATTACGTAAGGACCAAATTGAACCGCATCAGGATCTGCAGTCGAACAAAGTACCAGTGGTCGAGGCGCTCCAACATGCGCTAGCACCCGGAGCTGTCCATCGTTCGTGATCCAGTATGGAATTATGTCGGCTGTCAATGTCCCCGCAGCCCGTTCCATTATCTCCACCGTCTTGCCGTTCTGATGCTGGTAACTGCGGGGAGTGAGAAATCGGGGGTGCGGTTCAATTTGATCTTCTTCAAGCAGCACCTTCACGCCGTCGCCTTCACGCACCTTGGTATACAGCGAGAAATGATTGGTCGCCGGATATTCAACCGGGTTCCCGGCTTCGTCTAGAAGTCGTGCCTGCTTTTCCCAGATGTTTTGTTTGATCCAGCGATTGAACTCGGCGGCGGATAACTGGCGACGGAGTCCTAAGCTCTCCAGTAAGGCATCCCGCTCCTTAGCCGTGTGCGGGGTAAATAACCGTCTCATTTCATGCACAAAGTCAGTTCTCAGGTAAGGTAACTTGAGCAAAAACTCATCGGCCATGCGAGCGGATGTCTTAAAGCGGTGAGTTCCAGATGTCCCCGGAACCGGACCCTCAACCTTCAACTCTTCCTCTGTGAACCAAGGCTGTTGCTTGGCCTCGTTCTGAAAGCGCACAAAGAGCGCGGCGGTATTAAGGGATTTGGTATCTCCAAAGAATGCGCCGTGCGAGCTGTCCAGCTCTAGAGTTCGGAGGCTCTCTCTATCCAATGGAGCGACGGTATCCCGCACTGCTAAAATCGCTCCCGGCTTCAAAGCCTGGCTTACGAGAGCACAGCACTCCTCAATCGTACCCTGATAATCGAACTGCCCCTCTCGTGCCAAATCAGGAAAACAGGAGAATAGCATAGCTCCATCTAGGGATTCCGGCTGCAGCAGCGCACTTAGAAGCTGCGCCGGGACGCGCAGCAAATTCTGCCGTTGACCCCGCCGTTCAGCCTGTTTGCTATCAGGATTAAGTTCAACGGCGATGATGGTGTTACCGGGCATTAGGCCAGCCAATTTATAGGCGTGATCATCACCGCTTAAGACGGCGATAGTGGCTCGATCGGCAGGGAGATATGCCAGCCCAAGCGCCATTTGCCCCCGCTCCCACACCTTTAGCTCGTTTAACGATGCGCGTTGTTGTTGATAGCGCTGGTGTGCTGAGATATCGGGAGAGGGGCTCAAATAGAGTCGGAAATCGACGCGCGCTACTCGTCCATCCGGATGGGAGAAGAGTTCCGAATGAGCTATGCCGAGGTCTCCAAAATCTCGGCGCTCCAGCGCATTCTTAGCTTCTAGCCACTGCGGTCCAATATCATCGGGACCTACCAGCACCATGCCCACAATTGGGCCATCTTGAGCGTCGGCCTTAATCCCATCGATTAAAGCGGTGAAAGCCTCTCCATTTGGATAAGAGGCCCGCCCATCCGCCGATACAAACAATCGGGCGACGCGCGCTAAATGAGGAAGATTGAGAAGCGATTCGGGAATCTCTTCTCGATTTGGAAATTGATCTGGATCCGTGAAGAGCAGACCCCAACCGATAATCGGATAGCGCCCTGGAACCTGCGGATCTTCGACAGTGGATCTCAAAATTCGGGAGCTCGATGAAGATGCGGTGAGAAACCCAACTAGCTTCTCCACGTCATCAAGCGGGATACCAGGGCTGTGTTGATTCAGCTCCTGCATCACCGCTCGATCGAGATCGATTATCTCTCTTAAAGTCCGAATCTGATCGCGCTCAGCCGCAGCGAGTTCTTCTAAGGGGCGCTGATAGAGCTCTTCGATCGAACGTCCCGCCAAGTTGGAGAAAGTGAGTCTCTCGGTCGCAGCAGCACCCAGCTCCAAGCGCCCTAGGGGCGCACCTGGTAATAACGATCGGTTGGGCCCCGCAGGGGTTAAATCACTCACCGCCCTAGTTCCTTGCAATTCCGAAAAGGACCCCGTTATAATTCATGCTATAAGCACCAAATTTTACTTTTTTCATGCAAATCACATGACTTCCAAATCACTCTCAGTTGCGGCCGCGGTATGGGAAGGCATCCTCAAACTTCAGCGTAAGACTCGACTACTGGCGGTGATCGAAGGGCTCGCTCCGGGGGAGGCCGGCCCTGGACTAAGCTACAACGAAGGCTTGTTGCTTCACATCCTTCAAACTACCCCTAATAAGAATGTAAAGGAGATCTCGGAACTACTCCACCTGGAGCGGAGCTGGGTCTCACGCTTGGTGCAGGGGCTGGAGAAACGGGGCCTTCTACGGGCGCGGCCATCTAGCGAGGACAAAAGAAACAAGCTTCTGACTATTACCGCTAAGGGGGAGAGCGCGATTGTGGCTTTAAGCGCCTTCCGATTACGTGTCATGGACCAGGCCCTTGCGGACCTTTCTTCTAAGGAACGTCAGGAGCTGGCCAAACTGACCGAGGTCCTTGCGGATGGCTTCAAGGCTCCCAGATTGTTTTCCGAGCTGGGAGGAGATCCCGTAGATGCTGAATTAGCTCGGCTTAGCTGGGAGATCGGAGTGTTGGGTGACGATTATATGCATAGCGGCATGAACGTCACGCAGTATCAGATCTTGTGGATGCTAGGATGTTATCAAGAACGCTTCGTGTCGGCTTCGGAGCTGCATCAATATCTGCCCTTTGATATGAGCACCGTTTCCCGAACATTGGTCGCGTTTGAGGAAGAGGGGTTAGTTGAACGTGAAAAGTTAGGTCGTGACCGCCGCGCTAACTCGGTGACTCTGGAGCGTAAAGGCCAACAAAAACTCAGAGCCAATCTGGAGTGTGCCGCAGAAAATATCGCGCGCGCTTCTAACGGGCAGCCCGGCATGTTGGAGCGCCTGGCTGAATTGCTGAATCGTGCGACACAGGTCACGCCGGAGCGCCATAGGGACCGCATTAAGACGCTCGAGCTATACCCAGCTGAAGCAGGCGAAATGCTGAAAGATTTCGAGGCCTATTGTACAAACAAATTGGGCCGTACACCGATCGGGCCTTCCAAACGCGGTTCACGCAAACAACGCTTCGCCCTATGCCAGGACCGCCAGCTGATGGGAGTACTGGAGATCGAGCGCGCCGAGGAGAGCGGTACGATCAGCAGCTTTTTAATGGCGGGAGAGATGCTTCCCGAACGGGAGTGCGCCAAGGTTCTCAAGAACTTTTTTAAGCCCGAAGCGGAATAGCGCTCTTCCGGGAGGGCGAGCTTTTCAAGCCTGTTTACCAGCAGGCTATTCCTGCTAGACTGAGTTAGATGATGCCAACACGTGACCAAATTATTGAAGTGCTGAAAACGGTGGAAGACCCCGAGCTTTTCCTCGATATCTGGTTCCTTGGCTTAATATATAATATCGATATCGACCCCATAGCGCATAAAGTCACCATTGAGATGACCTTTACATCCGCGATGTGCCCCGCCGGACCGATGCTTAAGGAAGAGGTGCAAACCAAGGTCAAATCACTGGAAGGGGTGGAGCAGGCCGAAGTTAAGATCACATTCAGCCCACCCTGGGAACCAAGTGAGGATGTAAAGGCAACTTTAGGATTGATTTGATGGCCTTCGAACTGTCACAGGACCAGCGCGCCCTCGCTGATTTGCTGGTCAAATTCTGCTCTACCGAGCTCACCTCGGAGTATATCCGAAAGCGTTTCGAATCGGACCAGATTACAGATCAGAAATTACGTACCAAGCTCGCGGAGCTGGGAATTTTCGAGTTATTCGATCAGTTTCCACCTGTAGCATCGGCTCTAATGGATCTGGGAATTGTCGCAGGCTGCTGCGGATTCAGTTTAATGCCTGAGAGTTTGATCGAGAACCTATTCGCTGGACCTTTTTTGGCGAGCTGTCTTTTAGGCGAGCCAGAGCGCGCGAAGCTAGCTGACTTTGTGCAGCTCCAGGAACTCTGCCGGGGTAGTTTGTTGGGTACGGTCGGAGCTGCGGTTGTCAGCAAGAATGCGGACGCAGAGCTGCGGCTTGTACCGCAGGCGGGACAAGCTCGGTATCTGCTACTACTGAATGATGCCGGGGCGCAGGTAGTGACACTGGTAGATCTGAAGAGTCCTGGAGTGACATTGGCACCCGAGCAGGTGCTGGATCGAACGTTGCGACGCAGTAGGATTAGCCTGCAGGGAGTACGTGGACTTGACCTGAAGTGTCGCAGCAATCCATTTCGGGCCTTTGCTTTTCTCAAAGCCTGCGAGAGCATTGGAGCCGCCCGGCGTGCGGTCGAGATGACGGCCGCGTATGTGAAAGAACGCCGGCAATTCGACTCCCCAATCGGCGCTTTTCAGGCGGTGCAACACCGCCTGGCGGATATGTATCTCAAGCTTGAGGCCCTGCAAGCCCTAAGTCGCTTTGCCGGGTGGGCGCATGGTAATTCCATAGAGCAATTTGATTTATCTGCTGCGGCGCTGATTGCACAAACGGCCGAACATACACCCTGGATCCTGGAGTCGGCGATTCAGTTGCACGGGGGCATCGGCTTTACCTGGGAGTATGATCTGCATTTGTTACTCAGGCGGGTTCAAACCAACAGCGCGCTATATGGTCCCCCCGCCGACAATAACGAACACCTAATTGAATTGGCACGCAACCAATAAAAAGAGCAGTAGTTTGCAGATGTGCTCAAGACTGCCAGTGCTATCGTTCTAAGCCTCGTGCGGATCACCTGCTCGCACAATGCTTCTAGCTGAACATCGGGCGATGATCGCTGGCCTCAAATTGCGCGGAAAATTCTCCCAACACTATCAGCACAGCGTACCTTACGACTTAATGGTAGGGTTTGTTTCGTCGCCCCAGAGCGGGCTCCTCGCAATGACGGAGATAGCATGCAGTCCTGTCATTGCGAGCGGAGCGAAGCAAACCCTAACGCTGAGGCACGCTTTACCCTACCCAGTAATGAGTTGAAGAGAGATCCCTCACTCCCCCATCGCTGGGTATTTGCACTGTGAGGCAAAATGGTAGGGATCGCTTCGCTTCGCTCGCAATGACGGAAGGGTAAACTCAGCTCACCATGACAGATACTTTGAGTTCTAACTCTCCAGCAGCTCGCAAAAAATGTGCACTAGGGTAATGTGACATTCCTGAATGCGCTCCGTCTCCGAGGCAGGCACAATAATAGCGAGATCGGATTGGTTCTTGAGTTCGCCACCATCCTTGCCCAAAAGGCCCAGGCGAAAAGTGCCCAGTTTCCCGGCAGCCTTAAAGGCATTAATCACATTCTTAGAGGCCCCGGAGGTTGAAAATCCGACTAAGGTATCACCCGGTCTGCAAAAGGTCTCAACTTGGCGCTGAAAACCCGTCTCGAAATCGTAGTCATTCGCCCAGCAGCTCATGGTCGCGGGATCTAATAGATGCATCGCACGCATCCCAGGACGCTCGCGTTTGAAGCGTGCGACCAGCTCCTCGACAAAATGCATCGCATCGCATGCCGAGCCGCCGTTTCCACAGGTATAAACTGTCCCACCGCTTTTCACCGTCTTGAGCAGCTGCTCAGCGGCTTGTTGGATTTTATCCAGAAGGTGCGGCGCGCCTGCAATTTGGGTTTTGATCTCTGCCGATCGCAGCAGCATGGTCTTGATTCGACTTTGCATCACACTGTTTCCGGGATGATTAGCACTAATACGCTGGACTTTAGGCGATCACCGAGTTCTTCACAAGTTCTCTATACCATTGCGGAAGCAGAGGTTCTGAATCGACGGTTTTAGCCCCCAAATGTTTAGCGATGAAGCCCCCTTCTTCTAGCTTCTTTTGTAGTTGAGGCAAGCGCTCCGAAACAAATGCCGCAGCATCTCCGTCGCCGAGGCCGATGTTAATGTATAGTTCACCGCCATGATTGCGCAGATCCAGCTGAACCTGGCCCATGGCCGGAAGGGGCAGCCGGACGCTAACCTGGTCCGCGCCATGCTGTTTATCCCTGCGCTTCTTCTCTTCTTCGTCTTCGATCCGAATTTTTGATGCCAGCACCTCCCAGGCTCCGAAGCAACCTTGGTGGATGGAGGGAATCAGATGATATTGGGGCTGACCAATTGACTGCATCAGTGGATTTAGCTGCGCCAGCGCTTCCTTGGCTCCGTGAAGCTGCTCCATGTTGCGCAGTATCGCATGCGCCTCCGTTTTCGATTCAATCTCGGTCTCGCTTCCCGCATATTGTTTGCGCAGATTTTCAACCAGCTGCTTAGCTTTAGTCAGCGCTTCTTTGGGATCTTTTTCCGGAGTATGAAGATCATGCAGCTGCTTAAGTTCTACAACCACGGCCCGCACAAGCTCCGCGAAGGTTTTATCATCGCCCGCCTTGGCACTGAGCTGTTCCTCCGGTAGGAATGCTGAAAGGGTCTTGATTAGAATCAGGATTGGGTGCTCGGGTGATTCCGGAGTTCGGAGCGCGGCACTCAAAACCTTAAGCGCTCTTGCGTCCGACGTTTCAAGCGCCATTAACGAAGCCTCAGTGTAAATCTGGAGGTCCTTAACGCTGGGCTGTAGCGCGCGTGTTTCCGTTGACTGCTTCGAGGAGCTGGCAGACATTGACTTGGGTAGTGCAGCGGTGTCGGCATCAGGCGAGTCGATCGCCGCGCCAATGTACTCCTCAAGCGCACGCAAAAATCGCACTCTGGGCTGCTGCTGTACGGTCTGCTCTGCGCTCTTCAGCTCAAAGCGAATGATGTCACGTAATCTCTCAGGGACCGGGAGCGCCGCATGCTTGATCGCGCTTTCGAGTTTTTGCGGGCTGACAAAGGTGTGGTCGCTCAGTATGAAACTTTCGTCAATGAGCTGACGCAGCGCTGTTTCCAATTTATGCATTATCGGAGGACTGGCGGTATTAGCAGGGGCGGGGGGAGCAGCAGTGCGGCTCTCCGCCAGCTTGGCAAACTGGGGCGGCAGGTTTTCGAGCGCCGGGGGAGTCGTTAGAAGATCGGTCGGTGAGAGCTCTGGCAACACGGCTTTAATGATGGCCTGGAAGAGCTTGCTTTCGAGATCGCGGGATCTACCGGCGATCGCCGGTGCGCCGTGTTCCAGCAGTTTCAATAGCAGCATCTCGTTATGTTCGAGCACCTCGACGGTGATACGCTCGCCGGTCTTTACGTTGGGCGGAAGTGCGGCTGAAAAGAACTGTCCGGCTAGATTCAGACTAGGATTACCATGCGGGTCGGTTGCCACGAGCAGGTCCAAGATCGTACCGACCGGGAGAATCTGCCGTAAACGCTCGATCCCGCCGACGGCCTGTGCGGGAACCGTCTGGGGCAGGGCAATTACGCCGGTTAGGGGTAGCTGGAATGACATCCTGGAAACAGCCTCAAATCAAATCTGCCGGTGATGCTTTCGGGAATCGCTCTATTCCCTCTATTCTGTTATCGTCAGCCTCAACGTTTTTTTTGAGCAGCATCTTAATCGAAAAAGGCACTGAACATGGCGATTTCACTGACTTTACATATCGTTGGCATCACGCTCTGGTTTGGCGGGCTAATTATTTTGAGCTCTATGATGCGTCGGGTGAAAAGTATGTCTACCGAGGCTGGATCCGAACTCAGCGCTGTCTTTTCCCGCGCGCTCAGAGCCTTCGTCTTCGGCGGTTGTGTTTTAACCGTATGCACTGGCTTATTTCAGCTCGTGCACGGCGGGGTAGGAATGTATTTTTCGCAGGGTTGGTTCCACAGCAAACTTACCCTGGCAATAGTGGCGGTCGTGATCACGGTCATGCTCAGTCTAGAAATAAAACGGCTGTCGGACCGTTCGCGAGCCGGTCGATTGTTGATTTTGCATGCTGCCAGCGGCGCAATCTTGATTGCAGCTGTTGGCCTCACGATCTTTCACCGCCTGTTTGTTTAGGAATGGAATCACATGCGCGCTTATTTTTTATGGCTGGCCAAATTCATTACGATTGTAGTTTTACTGGTGGTCGTACTGCCGCTGCTGCTCAGCGCGATCGCTGCAGTTGTCGATAACACTTCCGATAGCGGAAGTTCGCATTTAAGTGTGGCGGTAATCGAAATGAATGGCATGATTACCGACTCTAAAGAGACGCTCGAGCAGCTGCATAAGCAAATCAGCAACGACAAAGTTAAGGGTATTGTCCTGCGCGTAGACTCGCCGGGCGGCGCGGTAGGGCCATCGCAGGAGATTTTTTCTGCAGTACAGCGCCTAAAAAAAGAGAAGCCGATCGTCGTTTCGATGGGCAGCGTGGCCGCTTCGGGCGGATTATATGTCTCGTTAGCAGCCTCGAAGATTTATTGTCAGCCGGGCACAATCACTGGATCCATCGGTGTAATTTTGCAGGTGCCTAACTTCACCAAGATTGCTTCACAGGTCGGCGTGGAAATGGTCACGGTAAAGAGTGGGAAACTGAAAGATGTGGGAAATACTTTCAGGCCGATGACCGATGAGGAAAGGGAATTTTTACAGGGCACGGTCAACGAAAGCTACACTGCCTTCGTTCAAGCAGTGGTGGACGGCAGAGGGATTCCTCGCGAGAAGGTGCTGCAATTTGCGGACGGGCGGATCATACTTGGCTCCAAAGCGGTGGAGCTGGGGCTGGTGGATGGATTTGGCGATGTATACGACGCCGCACGGACAGTATTTGAACTTGCCGGCACTCCACTCAAAGAGACCGAGCATCCCAAACTTATCTATCCCGCCGAGAAGTTCGCGGAGGTCAAAAGACTTCTCGGAACGGTCAGTTCGATCGGTTCAATGCTCTCGGAAGCATCACATGCCAGCGCTCCCCGGATGCAATATTTAATGAATTAAAGCGTGACTGGCGCTTCAGGCATTCGCAGCTTTTTTGGGCCTTTCTTTAGTGGCGCGCTTGCCCGAATTGCTGCGTTCCACAACCCATTTGGTAAGCATTGGATATTGGAGCGGTTTCTGGAAAAATTTGATTACTCCGCGCTCCAGCAAGTTATGCACGGCTGAATCCTGAATATATCCCGATAGCACGATCACTTGCGCCGCAGGATCAATGCGGCGCAGTTCATCAAATGCAGCCGTCCCGTCCATGTTTGGCATCTTCATATCTAAAATAATCAGATCAACCAGGGCGTAGTTATGCTCATACCACTTAAGTGCTTCGAAGGGAGAAGTGAATCCCTGCACCTGAAAGCCCGCTTTCTCCAAGAAAATGCGGGTTAGCTCCACCAGCGGTGCTTCGTCGTCCAACACCATCACCAGTCCTGCCCCCGTGCTAATCGATACATCCGATTGTGTGCTCATAGTCAATTCTCCTGACGCCAAACGCGGGAAATAAAGAGTGAAGGTTGAGCCCCGTCCCGGCGCCGACTCGACCTCGATCCAACCCCCATGATTTTGCATAATGCCGTAGACCATGGGCAAACCCAGTCCATTTCCACCGTCTGTGCGGGTAGTGAAGAATGGTTCGAAAATTTTATCGAGATTTTCAGAAGGAATCCCGATGCCGCTGTCACGCACTGAAATTGTAACGAAATCGCCCGGCACCGCCCGACGGTTGAGCTTGTCAGCATTCGCCACGTTCTTGACGCCAAATGAAATCTTGATGCGCCCGCCCTGGGGCATGGCTTTTTGTGCATTTAACAAGAGATTGATCAAGACCTGCTGAAGCTGGGCCTCATCAGCGCGCACGTAAAAATTCTCGTCGCTGCTTTGTTCTTCGATCGTGGTCTTGCCATCGATGATGCGCCCGATAAATTGGATGATTCGCCGCACGCTATCCTGGACACATAGATTGCCCAGATTGTATTTGCCTTGGCGGGCGAATCCCAGCAGCTGCTCAACTAACGATGATGCCTTCTCGCAGCCGTCTAGTGCCACCGCGACCGATCGTTCGAGCTCCTTTTGGCTGGGCTTGTGCAGTTGCAGCAGCTGCAGATGACCAACGACTGCACCCAGAGCATTGTTCAAATCGTGCGCCACTCCGGCAGCTAACTGACCAATCGCCTCCATCTTCTGAGCCTGCAGCAGCTGCCGTTGCAGCTTGATGCCATCTTGCTCCGCCTTGAGCCGTTCCAGTTCGGCCCCGGCGCGAGCCGCAAATATTCGCAGAATTGAGCGCGCCGGCCCCCAATCGGAGAGCGGCTTGTCATTCCATACGGCAATCACTCCCGAGGCGTTACCGGAGGCCGAATAGATCGGCAGGCCCAGGTATCCCTCGGCTCCGCTCTGCGCCAAATAATGGTCGGAGGGGAAGAGTTTCTGCAGATCGGCAGGAATGTGGGTCATGCTGCTCCCTAAAACCTGCTCACTCGGAGTTCCAGCCAGTTTGAAGGAGAAATTGTCGAGAAAGTGGTCCTCCCACCACACCGCCAAGGTATCGACTAGCGCCGGATCACGCTCTGAAACGCGGCCCAAGAAGGCGTACTTCGTCCCGAGCGCTTTGGCCAAATGAAAGGCAGCCGAGCGAAAGAAATCCTCAGCGGTCGTTCCCGCGGTGCCTTCAACCGTCGTGTGCAGCGCTTCTTCAGCCCGCTTGATTTCGGTAATATCGGTTATTACGCTCAGCACCTGGGGAGCGCCGTGCTCCGGAGATAGCAAAGGCTTCTTAATAACATTAACCCACAACGACTCCTGCGAGCGCGGAACTGAGACGCGCTCCTCAGTTACTTCCAACGGCTTGAGAGATTGCAGCACTTCCTGATCCTCGCGGAGGTAGCGCGAGGCGTCGCGGTGCTGCATAAATTCGTAGGGCGTCTTACCCAGCAGCTCCTCACGGCTGACGCGGCAGAAATCCACGAAGGACTTATTGGCCAGCGTGTAGCGACCTGAGCTGTCGCGCGTGAAGACCCAATTCGGCATCGTGTCTATGACATCGCGCAAGAACTCCCGCTGCTTAACCAGGGCAGCTTCAGCCGCCTTTCGATCGGTGACATCTATCACCGCGGCTAACGTACCAATTACCGCTCCTGAGCTGTCTTTCATCGGCGCGGCGCTGATCGACGCCCAGAAGGTAGAACCGTCCTTTCGAAGCAGCGGCAACTCGTAATCATCCGAATGCCCATCACAACGACGGGCCGTTTGCTCCCTTAGAAATGCGTCATGTTCCGGGGCTAATAAAGTGGAGGAAACCTGCCGCCCCACAAGCTCCTCGACCCCAAATCCGGTCATCTCGCATAGCTTGGCGTTCACATGCAGGACGACCTCGTCGAGGTCGCAGAACCCGATGCCTTGCGGAAGGGCATCCAGCAGATCGATCATCTTAAGCTCAGTTCCCAGGAATTTCTTTGTGTTCTCAGCCATTCCCGAGGCTAAGTATATCAGTTTTTAAGCGCTTTTATTTTAGGCTTTTGGAAATTTCCCAGCGGCAGGGGCCGGTCCGGCTAAATCCCTGAATTTTCAGACGATTTAATGAAAAGGGCTAGATTCGGCCCAAATTGCGGATCAGCTCCATCATGCGCTCATGCATGCTGCTCAGCATCTTGGTGAACATAGTGAAAATGCGCTCGGCTTTTTGATATATCGCTTGGGCTGCCGCGATTCTGCTTTCATCTCCCGAAGAAAGCGCACTCATATATTGCTTCTCAGCCTGCTGCATTGCCGAGCCCATGACTCCGGCCTGCGTTGCCATCGTAGCCGACTCATCATCCGTTGGGAGGCCGGTATTATTCAACATTTTTTCAGCATAGAGTGCTGCACGTCCGTTTTCACCACCCACATCGCTACGGGCTTTGCTGATTAGCGCAGCCCAATTATTCAATCCCTGATCTGAAGAACCTGCCGATGACACCTCTGTCATAATTGCCTCACCAAAACTTTTCACCTGACTGTTCGCGAGTTATCCACAGAAGTTTCTTCGAAAGCGCTGATTTTTTGAGAAAGACTGTTGATCGATCCGGACAATCAATATACATAGAAAACGATCTCGCCGCTCTTAACCCTTCGAATTTTTGTGAGGTACCAGATGACCACGCAGCATATACCGAGCCGTTCTATCGAACTCAGCCCCGAAGGCCGCAAGAATAGATTGGCGGATGTCGTCCCGGCCACGGCTCGCTTTGGCAACAACTTCGCAGATTTCAGGGTAAAGGAAGATTTTGTCGTCCATATCGGCCGTTTTTGTGCGAGTGGGATTACGGATCTGACGATCTTTACGATCGGCTCGAGAATTTGCCACACCTTCAGTCTTGGACAAGATGGCATGTGGTCGGAAGGACGGGCCAGCTTGGTCGGGAACGACGGTCGCCCCACTGCTGAAACGGTGGAAGGCGACGCGGCGCCGTTGACGGCCGATCGAGCCTTAATCTTGTGTGACTCGCATAATCGCCTGCAGGAGCGGGACGCTGTCTCCCTAATCAGTAATTTTTGTGCCCGCGCTCCTATTCAGCAGCCTAGTGTAGATCTAACTTCAGCAACATTCTCGGGCGAAAGCGCGGCCTATTAACTGCGACGGACTTAAATTTAGCTCCGCTCGAGGTTTTGTGCTTAAGCCTCAGCAATTCGTCTCGTAACGGAGCCTAGCGCGGCTTCAACACTAATGCGCTCCTGCTTTGTGGTATCACGATCGCGAATCGTGACGGTCTGATCCTGCAGCGTCTGATGATCGACTGTTAGACAGTAGGGAGTCCCCACCTCGTCGTGCCGCGCATAGCGTTTTCCGATTGATTGCTGCTCGTCATAGCTCGCATTGATTCCGGATTTGAAAAACTGTTGCACAATACCGCGCGCCACCTCTGGCAGTCCCTCCTTCTTCATTAGCGGCAGCACTGCCACCTTGATCGGAGCTAATCGCGGATTTAGCTTCAAAATTACCCGAGTTTTACCTTCACCTTCGGCATCCGTGCCTTGCTCTTCGGCGTAGGCATCGCACAGGTACATCAATACCGCGCGGGTCAGTCCCGACGCCGGCTCGATTACATACGGGATATAGCGCCAGCCCATTTTGCCGGTAGCAGGGTCCGGCTTCTGCTGATCAAAGTAGGAGAGCTTTGCTCCCGACTCTTCGCCATGGCGTGTCAGATCGTAGTTGGTACGGGAAGCAATGCCCTCCAACTCGTCCCAGCCCCATGGATACTGAAACTCTATATCTGCACAGGCCGAGGCGTAGTGCGCCAGCTCAGATTTTTCATAAAATCTGGCACGGAATCCCTCTTTGTTGTTGGCAAAGTGTTTCCACCACGCCAAGCGCGTCTTGACCCAGTAATCATGCCATTCTGACTCGCTGCCCGGCTCCACAAAATATTCCATCTCCATCTGCTCGAACTCACAGGTGCGGAAGATGAACTTCTCGGTCACGATTTCGTTGCGGAAAGCTTTACCTTGTTGCGCAATGCCAAAGGGCACTTTCATCGAGGTGCTCTGCTGCACATTCAAAAACTGAACGAACATGCCTTGGGCGGTCTCGGGACGGAGATATATAGCGCTGGGTGCCAAGGCCGCTTCGATTTTTTCCCGCAGCTCCTGGCGTCCCAGGGCCTTGCCTTCAACCTCATCGATAAAACTCTCGAGCGCATCGACAGGTCCAATGGAGGTTCTAAACATCATATTGAACTGGCGCTCATCGGACAGACGCGGGCCTCCGCAGTTCGGGCATACGTAACCGCGCTGAGCAACCTCAGCTTTGAGCGTCCTGCCGTCCTTACGGCCGCCTTCGCGGAACTCCACCTGAGTGCCGGCGGCCGCTTTAGGAGCTTTATCCGCACGAAATCTCTCTTTACAGTTAAGACAGTCGACAAGCGGATCGGAGAAGCAGGCCAAATGACCGCTGGATTTCCAGACGTTGGGGTGCATAAAGATCGAGGCATCCATGCCCACAATATCCTCCCGCTCATGCACCATCGCCTTCCACCACTCGGCTGCAATATTGCGCTTCAGCTCTACGCCTAACGGCCCGTAGTCATAGGCGCTCTTCAAGCCGCCATATATTTCACTGCTCTGGAAGATGAATCCGCGGCGTTTGCAAAGCGAAACGACCTTATTCAACAGCTCACTATCTGCCATCCGACCCTTCTAGATAAATTCCATCTTAGATAAAACCCATCCCGGAGCCGGCGCGTCTTTCAATCCCCGGAGCAGGAGTAAACCGGGCTCCATGCAGTTTTTCCAGTTCACGCAGCTTTGCCAATACGGCTGTGGGCCCGAGCCGTTGCGCATAGTAGAGCAACCCACCCCGGAAAGGCGGGAACCCCATTCCCATGACGGTTCCCAGATCGATCTGCTCCGAGGCCTCCTTGCCAGGGACTCCGGCGACTCCGTCATCGAGGCAGCGCACGGCCTCATTGATCAAGGCAAAAATTAGTCGATCCGAGATCGTTTGCAGGTCCGCGCCGGTTAGCGCAGGCTGCAGGCCGAGTGCGCTTCGCAGCTCGGCCCAAGGCACACTATCTTTACCCTCGAAATTGTAGAACCCGGCACCGCTCTTTTTCCCTTTACGGCCGAGCTGCACCAGTCTGGCCGCGTGTCCTGGTCCACGCATCCGTTCGCCGTAGCCCTTGAGCATGATCTCCTGCACATGCATGGCGACATCCAAGCCTACCTCATCCAATAACCTTAGCGGTCCCATCGGCATACCGAACTGCGTTGCGGCTTTATCCACGTCGGAAATTTCATATTGTTCAAGCAAAAAAGCGGCTTCATTCAGATAGGGGGCCAAAATACGATTCACCAAGAACCCGGGCACGTCCTTGACCACAATCGGAAATTTACCCAGTTTAGTAGCCAAGGCCGCCACAATGGCCAGCGTTTTGTCGTTCGTCTTAGCGCCGCTAATCACCTCGACCAGCGGCATTTTTGGCACGGGGTTGAAAAAATGCATTCCGGCAACTCGTTCTGGTGCCGGAATGGCACTCGCAATTTCTGTGACCGATAGGGACGACGTGTTCGTGGTAATAATGGCATCCTGCGGCATCAAGGCCGCAAGCTCTGTGAGGATCTTTTGTTTGATCTGCAAATCCTCGAAGATGGCCTCAATCGCAAAATTGCAGTTCCCGGTGTTGGTCGAAGGACTGCTGGCCAATTCGATGCGATTTAAAATAAAGCTGCGTTCCTGGTCGGAGAGATGTTTAATCTGGTCGAGATATTTGCGGATTTGATCGCCGGCTTTGCTCAAGGCTTCGTCGGTGGTGTCGCGCAGAATGACTCCACAGTCGTTGCGCGCCAATATTCCGGCGATTCCGGCACCCATGACCCCAGCACCGACAACAATCGCCTGAATGGCGTCCGCAGCCTTGCGTCCGGCCTTGCCGATGGCTTTCGACGCTTCGCTCAGGAAGAATAAACGAATCAGCGATTTACTTTCAGCAGTAGCGATGAGCCGCCCAAGCTCTCTAGCTTCCAGCTTCAGCCCGGCTTCGATCCCATTTTCAAGACCGTAGATACAGCACTTGAGCGCTGCCGGCGGCGCCGGATAAAATCCGTGGGTTTCCTTGTCAATGCCCTTCGCCGCGTTCTTTTCCACCATCCCGCGACCCAAGCGGGTGTTGGTGAGCAACCGATCTCTAAAGCTGATGCGATGTCGATGCACAGCCGCACTGCCAATCACAATCAGGTTGGCGCGATCCATCAGCTTTTCAACCGTCACAATCTCATCGACAAGACCACAGGCCAGCGCCTGTTTGGGACGCAGAGTTTTGCCAGCTAAAATGATATCCAAGGCCTTAGGAAGACCCACCAAGCGTGGCAGCCGCTGGGTACCGCCGAAACCGGGAAGAATCCCCAAGCGGATCTCAGGCAATCCAATCTGAGAGCTCTTATGATCTGAAATAAGACGGTAGCGGCATGCCAGCACCATTTCGCAACCGCCGCCGACACACGGACCGCTAATTGCGGCAATGGTAGGGAAGGGCATGTTTGCGATCTCGTCGAAGACCATCTGCCCCTCACGCGCTAGTTTTTCGCCCAAGGCCGGATCGGTCACATCACGGATTAGATTGATATCCGCCCCGGCTGTGAACATCTCTGGACCCGGCCCGGCGATAATCAACCCGCTCGGTCTTTCCGCCCGCACCTTTTGCAACAGCTCATGCAGTGACTCAATACGCTGCGCAGTAATTGTAACGACCCGTTCTTGCGGGTCGCCTAGGCGAATTACAGCCACACCGCTGGCTAGATACTCCAAGACTGCCCGGCCTGTAGCGGCACTATGCGGCATTATTTCTTCCTCATGCTTATTTCCAATGGTCCACCCGAAAGCTCGACCTGCAGAGCATGCTTGCTCTGCTCAATGGCCGTTAACGAAAGCTGCCCGAGGGTCTCATTTTCGATCAAGCTGCGATTGGCTTCGATCGCTCGGTTGAGCTCCGCCGACTCAGTCTTTAGGCCCAGTTCAATGCGGTCCTGTACTGCGAAGCCGGAATCCTTCCGCAGCACCTGGCATTGTCGCAGGATATCTCTAATCCACCCCTCCTGCTCGAGCTCTTTTGTGATAGTAGTGTCGAGCGCCACAAATAGCTGCTGCTCCTCGGCGAAGACCAGTTTGGGGCGCGCACGTGATTTAACCACAAATATAGCGGCTGGCAGAGGCAGGGCTGCACCCTTGATCTTTACCTCGGCACCCTCGCGCTGAGCTGCAAGAGCCGCTTCCAGCTCCGCTCCGGAAAGGGCATTCACTAGTGGTACCACCTTGCCGACATCCCCCTTTAGCACCGGACCGGCTTTCTTCAGATCAAGCTCGAGATACCGATCGAACACCTCAGAGGTATCTTTCAGAATCCGGAGCGCTTTGACATTAAGCTCGTTTTGCACCAGCTCCGACATTTCGCTCAATGCCGCTACCTGCTCGGATGGCGCCACAACAAAGAGAGTCGAAAGCGGCTGCCGCACCTTGACCTGCGCTTCCGAGCGCAATCTCAGGGCTAGATTAATGACCGCCTGCACTCGGGTGCTTTTTACAATTAGCTCGGGATTGCTCCACTCTGCCGCAAGCTCCGGCCACATCGCATGGTGTACCGAGTGCGGCGCCTTTGGATCGAAGCGCCGGATTGATTGTTGCCATATCTCCTCGGTCATAAACGGCACGATTGGCGACATCACGATCGTTGCTGTACGCAGTGCCTGAAACAGTGTCCAATACCCGGCCAACTTATCGCCACCATCTTCCGACTTCCAGAAGCGTCGGCGGTTAGCACGGATATACCAGTTAGATACACTCTCCGCGAAGGTTTCGAATTCGCGTACGACCTGGGAGGCCGAAAATTCCTCATATGCCGTGAGCGCTGCCGCTGCGAATTGATGAGTACGGGCCAGAAGCCAGCGATCCATCTCAGTCAAATTAGACTTCACCGCTGCAGGCATGCCATTGCCGGTTTCGATCTGCGGTCCATCAATGGACGCGTAAGTCAGGAAAAACGAGTGTATATTCCACAGCGCAATGAGCTGGCGCCGAGCTTCATCGCCGCGTCCATACCCGAAGCGGATGTCATTAGCCGGGTTCTGGCTGGCAAAATAATAGCGCATCGTGTCGACGCCCATTTTCTCAGCCGCCTCATCGAACCGAATCATGTAGCCGGTTTTGGAAAACTTAGCTCCGGTCTCCGCCAGCATGCGCTCATAGGTCAGTACACGTTTGTAGGGAGCGCGCCCGCTAAGAGTGACCCCCATAAACAGCATGGAGTAAAACCATAAGCGCACCTGTTCGGTCATCTCGCAGATCCAATCCGCGGGCTGCCAATTCTTGCGGCCCTCTTCGCTATCGAAGTATCCGCGCGTGGTGTAGGGCACGATGCCTGCGTCCAACCAACAGTCGCCGACCTCGGCCACCCGTGAAACCTTCTCTTTGCACTTCGGACAGTTAATCTTGATCTGGTCGATCCAGGGGCGGTGCAGCTCCGGAACATCAGCCAAAGAATCACCGCTTAATTCGGCCAAATGCTGCTTGGATTGAACGACAGTCAAAGTGCCGCACTTATTGCAGGGGTAAAAGGGCAGGGGCAATCCCCAAAACCTCTTTCGGGAGATGCACCAATCACCCATGTTCTTGAGCCAATCCTCCATGCGCTTTCCGACATGCTCCGGCTGCCAATGCACCTCCGCGGCAGCCTTGATCGCCTGAGGACGGATCTCCTTGGACGAGATGTACCACTCGTCTACCAGCCTAAACAGCAGTTCGTGTTTACAACGCCAGCACACAGGGTAGCTGTGCGCATGCATGTATTTCTTGAAAAGCTTGCCTTGTTGCGCCAATGCGGAAGCGATCTCTTCCGCAACTTTGTGCGCATTCTTCCCCTCGAGCCATCCAAAGCCTGCCGGATAATCGCCTTTTTCATCCACCGGGCAGATCGTGTGAATGCCCGTGTCTTTGGCTACCTCAAAGTCCTCACGTCCGCAGCCCGGAGCCATGTGCACCACCCCGGTTCCCTCTTTGGCATCGATATCCTTCCACGGTACGATTTGATGCTTGAAGCCCTGCTGCACCGCCAATTCCGGGAAGGTCGGCTCATACTCTAAACCGAGCAGCTCGGCGCCTTTGAACGTCTTTAGCACCGTAAATTTCTTGCCCTTCCAGCCCTTCAGCACTTCATCGCACAAAATCAAAGGCAGCGGCTCGCCGTCCATTTTGATCTGGCTGTACTTAAGCTCAGGATTCACGGCCAAGGCCGTGTTAGCCGGCAGTGTCCAAGGCGTGGTGGTCCACACCAAAATGTTGGAGTCGAGTTTAGGGACCTTCAACTTGATGAATACCGCCAAGTGCTCCAAGGTCTTGTAGGAGCCCGCCATCTCATGCTCAGAAAGGCTGGTGCCGCAGCGCGTACACCATGGCATCGGAAGTCCGGATTTATAAAGCCAGCCGTTATCAGCGCATTTCTTTAGGAAGTACCAGATGCCCTGAATGTTTGAATCTCGGTGGGTGTAATATGAATCATCCCAGCGCATCCATTGACCCAGGCGGATCGATTGCTCGGTCTGGATCTTTGAAAATTTCTCGATGCGCGCTTTGCATGCTGCACTAAATTGCGCCAAGCCGAATGCTTCGATATCGGGCTTGCCGTTGAAGCCCAGCTCCTTTTCGACCTCGACTTCTACCCACAGCCCTTGACAGTCAAAGCCATTCTGGAAAAAAGATCCTTCACCACGCAGGCAGTGATAGCGAATAAAGATATCTTTTAGCGAACGGCCCCAAGCGTGATGCACGCCCATGGGGTTGTTGGCAGTAATAGGTCCATCAAGGAAACGAAATTCCTTGCGATTCTTGCTGGCGGCTACCAGCTCTTCAAAGGTTCGATGCTTGGCCCAAAACTCCAGAATGCGATGTTCAAGGGCAACTAAATTTGGGGAGGTAGAGGTGTTCTGTTCGGTTGTTTCGGGGGCACTAACGCTCATAGATGGGCTAAGATACTACGATTTATTGCCTTTTTTCAAACCCAGATATCGAAATTCTAGGTGACTAGATGATTAATTTACTTGGCTCAAGGGTCTGAGGTAACTATAGGGCGGCTCTCAACGGTAGCTGACGCGCACCGGCTGAGCTTCGCAAAAACCGCGCTCGGGGAGAAACTGAATGAAGGCAGCAGTGGCATTCGAAAAAGACCAAGATACGGAGTTCAGACGCGAAATCCTAAGTCCTGCGGAGTGCCGCGCCCTAGTCGACTCCCTGCGCGAGCAGGTCTATGTCTACCGATACACGCACCTAGTTCACGGGTGGGTCTTAGCGATCGGTACCCATATCGGGACCATTGCGCCCGCAATGGGCAGGCCGCTATCACTCGGCGGATTTCGTATCGTGCCGGAGGCTCGAGCCCAACTGCCTGGTTTTCTGCCTGAAAGGGAGGCGATCGAACTCAGCGTGGGGATGGAAGAAAAAGTCTTCTGGTCAAAGATTGCCCAGGTCGGCGGACCGCGCGGTCTCAAGAACCTCCAGCGGATTGTGGGCGGCAAATGTGTGCTGCTGGCTCCAGGCGGACGGGTGGGCGAAGCGCTCGATCTTGAGGCGCTTCAGTTTGCCGTTAGCTGTATGCACGATTTCGAAGCGCATAGCGGCATCTCGATCGTGACCGGACAGGATCTGGGCCACGGTCAGCTAAGTCAGGGCGGCCAAACCTCGCTTGAATTTCTGCGTGACAACTTTCATGGCTCCGTGATCGCGGATACCGGCAAGCCTACCGCCGAAGGCAACTTCTACATGCTCAAGGGTACGCTGAACGCATTTGATATTCCAATTAGCAGTGCGCGCATCGGCATAATCGGTGCTGGAAATATCGGCGAACACTTGATCAAGCGCCTTGTGCAGCATGGCGGCTCAGTTGTGGTGCTTGAGTCTTTACCTGCCAAGCAACAAAAGCTGACTGCGCAGGGATTGAAAGTTTACGGTCAGGAACAGAAACAGGAGTTCTTGGGGCTGTCAGTCGATGCATTGGCAGTTAATGCCAACGGCGGAACCCTCGACGACGAAGCCGTAAATCAGATCTGCTCCAATCCAGAGATCAAGATTATTTGTGGATGTGAAAATTTGGCTATGCCCAATAGCGCCAACGAAGCCAAGCTCTTGGCGGCAAGAAAAGTTTACTGTCATACCGAGCTTTGCGGAATGATGGGGTACCTGACTGCGGTCGAGGAATATCTGGCCAGAACAGCCGGCCAGCTGGTCAAGATTGAAGAGATGTATGAAGCCGCCGCTCAACTAGAAAATATCGGTTTCAAAGGTGCACGCGGAGTGCTTGAATCGGGCTATACCCGGTCCTTAATGGAGCTGCTCCGCGGCTAATCTGGTTCGGCCCCTACACCCTATGATAGAGTAGCAGCTATGGATGAAACGGCGCAGATCGAGAACTTTGAGCGGCGCATCGCCGCCGGGGAGTCAATCGAACCAAAAGATTGGATGCCTGAACGATTCAGAAAACAGCTGACCCGCATGATCTCACAGCATGCGCACTCTGAAATCGTAGGAATGCTCCCTGAGGGTGCTTGGATCACAAGAGCCCCAACACTGCGCCGCAAGATCACACTCCTGGCTAAGGTGCAGGACGAAGGTGGTCATGGATTATACCTGTACTGCGCTGCAGAAACACTCGGAGCAGATCGGTCGGAATTAATCGACCAGCTGCTGGCAGGCAAAGCCAAATACTCCAGTATCTTTAATTATCCGACGCTGTCTTGGGCAGACATCGGAGTAATCGGCTGGTTCGTGGACGGCGCCGCGATTGTCAATCAAACCATGCTGGCAAAAGCCTCTTACGGTCCATACTCGCGTGCGATGATCCGAATCTGTAAAGAGGAGAATTTCCACAAAAAGCAGGGCTTCGAGATCGTGGCAACGCTGGCGGCTGGCACCCCCGCGCAGCACGCCATGGTACAGGATGCCGTAAATCGCTGGTGGTGGCCCTCCCTCATGATGTTCGGTCCGCATGACGCAGATTCTCCAAATTCAGCCGAACTTAAACGCTGGGGGATTAAACGCCGCAGCAATGATGAGCTGCGACAACGTTTCGTCGATATGACCGTGCCGCAGGCTCAGGCGGTAAATTTAACTCTGCCGGACCCCGAGCTCCGTTATAATGCGGCGACCGATCAATGGCATTTTGGCGAAATTAATTGGGAGGAATTCCACCGCGTAATAAATGGGGACGGCCCCTGCAACAAGGAGCGGCTTCAGGCGCGCCGCGATGCGCACGAGAATGGCCGCTGGGTGAGGGAAGCCGCGGAAGCATACGCCGCTAAGCAGCAGCGCATGCAGGCCGCCTAAGGAGACTTATTATGAGCAAGACGGAAGCAACCTTGAACGGCGATTCGCAGTGGCCGCTTTGGGAGGTGTTTGTACAGGGACCGGAGGGTGAGCCGCACTCGCATGCCGGAAGCTTACATGCGCCTGACGCAGCGCTAGCACTCCAAAATGCACGCGACGTCTACTCACGACGCGGCGGGGTTTCCAGTATTTGGGTCGTACCGGCAAAGGACATTATAGCATCGAGCTCTGCCGAAAACGGTCTGATGTTCGAGCCCATGGACTCCAAGGTTTACCGGCATGCTCAATTCTACAAAGTTCCGCGTGGGGTCAAGAATTTATGAACGCCGATCTTTTTAATTTTGTAGCAGGACTGGCAGACGATCGATTGGTGCTGGGGCACCGCCTTTCTGAATGGTGCGGCCATGCTCCTATTTTGGAAGAGGATATCGCCCTAGCGAACATCGCGTTAGATCTGATCGGCCAGGCTCAGAACTTTTTGAAACTGGCCGGCGATATCGAGGGCGCCGGAAGAAATGAGGATCAGCTAGCGTACTTTCGGGACCCGGCGCAGTTTTTGAACCTGCAGCTGGTTGAACAGCCTAATGGCGACTTTGCCTTCACGATTGCACGCCAGGCGATCTTTGATTGCTGGAGCGTCTATCTATTAGAGGCACTAAGCAGCTCAAGCCATCAGGAATTGGCGGCTTTATGTGTACGTGCTGCCAAAGAAGATCGCTACCACTGGAAACATTCTAGCACCTGGGTACAGCGGCTAGGGGATGGCACGGCCGAATCGCATCAACGTATGCAAAGCGCATTCGATGCGCTGTGGAGTTTCACGCCGGAGCTTTTTCAGGCCACAGCGGCTCAACAAAAGCTCGTTGCGGCCGGCTTAATCCCCAATCTGAGCTCGTTGGAGAGCCAATGGAGAAAGGCCATGAATGAGCTGCTCGAAATGGCAACCTTAAAGGTTCCCACGGTTGGCGCAGCGGCGGGTCGACCAGCCCGTTCTCAGCACACCGCGCACCTCGCGCCGATGCTCAGTGAAATGCAAGGTCTAGCGCGCGCTTTCCCCGGCGCGGCTTGGTGATGTTACCCTCGCACGAGCAGGTCTGGCGTGAACTTGCCACGATTCCCGACCCGGAGATACCAGCAATTAGCATCGTTGACCTCGGCATCGTCCGCGATGTGCAGGTCGATGGGGGAGCGGTGCGAATTTCAATTACGCCGACCTATTCGGGCTGCCCGGCGATGCGCTTGATTGAGGATCAGATCAAGGAGCTGCTTACTCAGGATGGCTTTTCCTGCATCGAGGTTAAGACCGTCTATGCGCCGGCCTGGACCACCGACTGGCTCAGCCCAGACGCTAAGCAGCGACTCAAAGCAAGCGGGATTGCCCCTCCTCAGCCGGCCACAGAGCTGGTTGCCGGTCCTAAACGCCGGCAGCCCCTCGCTTGCCCTTTTTGCGACAGCACTCAAACCGAGCTGCGCAGCGAATTCGGTCCCACCGCCTGCAAGGCCATCTATTTTTGCAATTCCTGCAGGCAACCGTTCGAGCATTTCAAGAATTTTTAGAGCTCGCGGCCTATCGCGCCGCCTTCTTCCGGACCAAGCTAATCGATTGCCGTACCATCTCAATCGGCGCTCCCCGGCCGGTCTGGGTCCAAAGCTCATACAGTCGCTGTCCGTCTTGATTGGTGACGTTGGCGTCACGCAGCGCCTCAATATATTCGCGCGGGGTGCTTTGATAGTTCAAAGTGACGAGTGCACGTGCTGCTCCGGTCGGGACATCCCACTGGGAATCGTCCCAATATTGCCCATCCTTGTAGCTCCATCCGATGACCGCAGCTCCGGCAGCGCTATAGGCCAGATTATTGAAGCCGCGCGGCGGGATGCGATTGTCCTTGAAGATTGCGTTCGCCAGCGACATGCGCGCCGCTTTGGGACCGGCATCGAGTTGTGTAAGCTGAGCCGCCTGATTATCCAGCCCCATTTCCATTTCATAAACCACAGTGGAAGCGCTATCGAGGGTGGCGGTATTAAGATCGTAAGCCCCGTGCTCTGCCAACAACTTGCCGTGACGGTCGAGAAATTTCACATTCAGCCAAATGCGGCGTCCCTCGGAGTGCCCGGTAGGGAGTTTATGCCCGCTTTGATTAATTACTCTAACTTTGAGGTTTTTCCCGCGCCGCGAAACTTTCAGCAGTGCGGCATTTCTCAGCATCTGGAGTGAACTCTTTCGCACGCGTGCAATGGCGGCCTGATCCACCGCTGGATTGCCGATATTATCGGCGGCGATCATGTCGAGTACCGCGACAGCCGCACCGGCAAACTCGTGCGAACGAAGATCTTTGCGGGTTGGACCAAAAGCCGCGGCCTTACCGACCGAACGCGGCATATGACAATCCTGGCAGGTCTTTACCACATCGGCGTCTTTGCCCCCGAACCGCCCCGCCATGTTGACCCCGCGCTGCGCGAAGCTGCTAAGCTTCCATTCTGAATAGGTCCGCTGCAGCGGGAACTGAGTATGCGGATCAGAACTCGTGGAGTGCTCCCCAAGGGTATTATAGATAAAACTGTAACCGTCGGCGCGATCGATCTCTGGGTTTCCGATATCATGGCAGGTTCCGCAGAAATCTCCGCTCTGATGAAAAGGAGAATAGGCGGCTTCATGTAATGGCCGCGCGTCAGGCCGCGGCGCGCGCCGCACCCCCTCAGGATCCTGTACAAACTGGCCATTACCGTACGTGAGCGGTGGATCTTGCAGACTAGCCAATAAGGCCAGATCGCTGGAGGGGCTCTTCCCGGGTTTATAGATCGGATCAACCAGGGAGTGGCAAAAGTGGCAGTTGATCCCGTCGCGATCCCGTTCCGTTAGCGCTGAGCCATCGGTGATATTGGCATTGCCATCGGCAATGCTGAGGGGCACATGACAGCGCTGGCAATAATAGCCCACACTGGTTACGTCCTGTTCCGCGGTCGTAAGCTGCGCCTTCCAGAGAGGGTCACGTCCTGCATGCGCCATCATACTCCCCGCCCATGAGGGACTCGGCCCGCTGGTCTTTCCGGTCTGACCGTGACACTCGGAGCACGCCGAGGAGGAGAGGAAGTTCTCTAGGTTAAGATCACCAACCTGCGTTCCGGGGATGTGAAAATCCTGCAGTGTCCCCGCAAAAACCGCCAAGCCCGCATGGGCAACCGCGCCGAGCGCAAATATAACCAACAGGGAGCCGAGTGATACGCCTAGGACCTTTAAAATTCTTCGTCGCATGTTGGTATTAGGGGTATGTCGCGGAGTATTTCGAATAGATTTATCACATGCTATCTAACTAAAAAAGCCGGGGGAGACCCGCAAATAACTGAGGATTTATTTGAAATATGCGTTACTTCGGAAGTTTCAAAGCGTTGAGCATCTTCGCGGTTGTGCTTTCCAGTCTGCCTTTATTTGCCTCCATCGGTGCGGCCCAGACCGTAACCCTAACCAAGGTCTTTAGCCACCTAAAGGAGCCGACCTGTCTGACTAATGCCGGGGACGGGTCAAATCGACTTTTTGTTGCTGAGCGGCGCGGAGTGGTGCGTATTTTTGACGGCACCAAACTTCTGAGCCGCCCTTTCTTAAATATTCGTGAGAAGACGGTAACCAATAGTAACGAACGCGGCTTGCTCGCGATCGCTTTTGATCCGCAATTCAGCACCAACGGCTACTTTTACGTCAGCTATACGAATTTGGATCATGACGGCATATTTTCGCGTTTTAAGGTCAGCCGGAATAACCCGAATGTCGCGGATCCTCATTCCGAGCATGTGCTGCTCCGCAATGAACACAGCAAGAGACTGAATCATTATGGCGGCGATATGCACTTCGGCAGCGATGGCTATCTCTATCTATCGATTGGTGACGGGGGCTATACCTGGCCAGAACCCGGGGATCCAGAGCACCATGCTCAAAGCTTGCGCAGCATTCAGGGGAAGATCTTGCGCATTGATGTGAGCGGCGCACGCCATTACCGCGTTCCCGCGGATAACCCCTTTGTGGGCCGCGCGGGCGCACGCGCAGCTATCTGGGCTTATGGATTTAGAAATCCTTGGAAATTCTCCTTTGACCCGGAGAGCGGGCGGTTATTCGTGGGCGATGTGGGGCACTATCTCGCCGAAGAAGTCGATATTGTCGAGAAGGGTGGAGACTACGGCTGGAGCATCAAAGAGGGAGTAAACTGCTACAACGCGGATAGCTGCAATGAGGAGGGCTTAACCGACCCCATTCACCAATATGTGCACTCTGCGGCCAACGGAAACGCGATTATTGGCGGATATGTCTATCGCGGTGCCAGCATCCCGGAGCTGGTGGGGAAATATGTATACACCGATTTCGTCGGCGGCAAGGTCTGGACCCTGACCGAGCATGATGACGGCTGGCACAACGCGCACCTTCTGACGACCGATCTGCTGGTTTCCTCCTTTGGTGAGGATGAAGCACACGAGCTTTACCTGGTAACTTACACCGGCACTGTTTATCGTTTTGATCCCGTTACACCATAGCCCGCATAAATTATTGGGAGAGCTCCGATCCGAAAGCTAGCTCTGGCCAGGATCGTTTGTACCCAGGCTGGCTAGAAATTTCCGTGTTCCAGTGCCTCGCTGAATACCGTAGCAATTCGCCCCGAGGCAAATCCGGCCTGGTAACGCAGCGCTTCAGAAAGTACTGCGCCAAGGTACTGGGCGAGTTCCTGTTGGAGTCGGACCGGCACAGCAATCCTCAAGTCATCATAACCGCTATGCTCTGTAATTAAAGAAGGGTGCTCCTCAAAGATTACGCGCGCAGCAATCTGAGCCAATTCCCCGGCATTCTCACTCAGCTGCTGACACAAAGGCTGATTATTGGGATGTCCGAAACAGCTCGGGATGGCACTGCTCAGCAAACGTTCGAAAGCCTGCTGTAAAGCGGCCTCCGTTACCGGGACGGAGCGTTGCTCTGCGCCAGGGACCGGCGGAAGTGTGAGAGGTTTTTCATCCTGCCGCTCCGCGCCCGATTTGCGAAACCAGCCAAGATAGCGAACCAGATCTTCCTTGACTCGTTCTAGCCGGCCGCGGTCCTGCTCTCGCATACGTACTCACCTTAATTCAACGTATAAACACCCTGCTGTCTATGGGTTATGGGTTCTTTGTCGCGACAGGTCGCCTCGCCATAAACCTTCGATAATACTTGCGCATTTGGCTAAGGCTCGCCCCTGCGGTAAAGTTTGAATAGAGAGGTGACCTTATGATGAGTTCAAACAGCGAGCGTGGGGCACTACACCTTTTCGGTATGTTGGGATTTGTACTGCTACTCGGAGTAATTGCTTTTTGTCTAATGGAGTGGCAAGCGGTCAGTCAGCACGAAGCGCATATTCGAAATCTCTATCACCGCATTGATCAGCTTGAAACCCGCATCAAGGTGGTCGAGGGTCGTCAAGGTTTCTAAGCGCACACACCCTCCGGTACTTGAGAGCGCCTCGTTCTTCCCTAGCTAAACCTACACATTAAAGCGGCCAGCTCATAATGCTGCATAGAAGAGTCATGCCGCACCAAGAGCAACACCGCGTCACGAGCAGAGCGAAGCGCAGTTCGACGGAGATCCTGGAGGGCTATCTGCGGAGAGAGGCGCGCGCAGAACAAGCTGCGCCCGACTCTGATCCAGCCCCTCTGACTGGACAGCTCCCGGTGTTGGACTGGGAAACCCTGCCGGCGGCGCCGCCCAAGCAGGATCGCTTGCAATCCGACCGCAATCGGACCTTCATCTCGATTGGACCCGAAACCGGCAATCCGGCGACGCTGCGGACAAGAGCGGCCTCGATCATAGCGGTGCTTCGTAAGCGCTTACACCAGGGCTCCGAATGGTTAAAAGAGCGCTTAAGTAACGGACTCGGCGATGAATCAGAGCTGCTGCTGAAGGAAACCAGACGCCTGTTAAATCTCCAGCATTTAGACGAGCTGCTGCAGCCCAAACTCGATCCTAAATTTTCCTGGCGGGGTGCGGGACGTTCGATGCTGGCCGGAGCGCTGGCCGCAGTTTCGCCCTGGATAGAAAATAAGGAAACTCTGGCTGTAGCAGCGGGATTGGCGCTGTCTTCCGCGACATTGGCCGTTGCGGGGGCCGGCACGGGGGCTACGGTACTCGGAGCTGTCACGGCATTTTATGCCTCACTTTGCACCACACAATTCGCATTTCAGATGGTACGGGCTAAAACACCGCAACAATCACAGCTAGCATTTAAATGGCTTGGAAAGGCGGTATTACTTGGAGCGGCGGCCAGTGTCAGCGGGCAATTGATTTTTGGAACTGTGGGATGTGCCCTGGTATTGGCATCGCTTAGCGCCCGTTATGTCACAATGCTGCTCGGTGCACTTGGAAATCGTGACGACCTATAAACAGCCACCCCCAGGACTGCCCAAGAAAAGCGCCGCTGCGGCGGAGATCTATACAGATTAGCCCGTTCAGTTTACGCTACCCCCCAGCCTATGGCAGAGGAGCGGCGCGGCAAAAAACGAAAATACATGGCCATCAGTTTGGTGGTCACAGTTGCGATCTTTTGGATACTCTTTCGCTTCGTATCTCCGCAACAGGTATACGATCTGCTGAAGGGCGCCGATCGCAGTGCAGTCCTGATGTTCGTGGCTCTATCCTTCCTGATGAGTTTTTGCCGCGCCTGGCGTTATCAGATGCTCTTGAAGCTCTCAGGCTACTCTCCGCATTTGTTCGTAGTTTACTTGGTTGTGCTGGTCGGGAATTTCTTCTCCGACCTGCTACCGGCGCGGTTAGGCTCCCTAATCTATGTTTTTATTATCACCACCCGGCTGGGCGTACCCTTTGGAGCTGCCATGTCGAGCTTCGCGGTGGCCTTTCTATTCGATATGCTGTCTTTAGCGCCGCTTTTGATCCTAATAGCGATCGGTGTGGGAGGAGGGGAAAGCATCTCGATCGGCCTAATCGCCGGTGCGGGCTTGGTCGTAGCGGTTGTCGCCTCGTTATTGCTCAAGTATCTGCCGCATCTCTTTGATTGGCTCTCAAATTTTGTAACCCGAGTGCGGTTCTTATCTGAGCAAAAACGCCAAAAATTTGCTCATTCCTTTCATGCCAGCGCCGCAGAGATCCAAAAGACCTTGGAAGCCGGCGTGCTGACGAGGGTCTTTCTGCTTTCGCTGGTGATCCGGACCATTAAGTATGGCGCTCAGTACATGTTCCTCTTTGCCTTGCTGCGTCCGATGGGATACGAGATCGCGACTTTGAGCATACCGAAGGTCTTTTTGGGAATCAGCGCATCCGAAACTGCTGCCGGAGTGCCTTTCGCGGGGGTCGGAGGTTTCGGCATTTACGAAGGAACGTGGGCACTCGTATTTCAGTTGTTGGGACTTTCGTCGGATCTAGCCACGATTACCGGAATCGCGGTGCACCTATGCATTCAGTTTTGGGGCTACCTGCTGGGAGCAATTGCGCTGGGTATTCTACTTTTGCCCGCGCTTAGAACCGAAGAAGCGCCCTCCTTTTCCGGCCAGGCTCGAGACCACGCCTTATGGTTTTACGGGAAACTGGCTGCCTGTCTGATTTTACTCGGCCTTTCTTTCAGCTTTTTCGAACGCTAAGTTCGATCTCCGCCACATTCCAGTTAAAACGCGGACTGTTTCCCATCTGCTCGATTCTTATGCAGCGCACTGGATGGGGCGCGCTTAACTTAACCGTGACCCGACTCTGCTCACCAAAATAAGGAAAACCTTTCGGAGTAAACAATATTTCGCCCTGCCAATCCGGGCTGAAATATACCAGCTCTAAACTTCCACAGCTGAGCCCCGCGCTGATTTTCAACCCGCGGGGGAAATCAGTGCGATATGCACCTGGATCCAATCGAATCCCATCTATCGGCAGCAGCTCCGGAAGGGCAATTTGGATCCACTCCACGCCAAACTGTCCTCCGTAAGGATACCAGGTCGTCTTTGGATCGCCGTCCACCAGATTGGAGGCCAGAGATTGATTCTGCGACACAGTAATATCGGCAGCATACTCTTTCAGAGATCCAAAGCTGTAGGGACGGTTGATCGCAGCCAGGTCCGAGCCCTGCTGGCTCGCTATAAAGAGGGAGGGAGAGATGAACTCCGCGCTAGGTGCTAAACCTCCACGCTTCAGCAGGTCCTGTCGCCCCTGCGCGGTCATAACTGGATAATTCGAAAAGTTGCTTACTCCGAGCAGTGCAATGATAAAGAGCGCGCCCAGGCTCCAGAGCGGGGCAAGGCGGGTCGGGGCGGAGCTCCCTAGCCAGATCGAGGCCAGAAGGACGCCGCCCACCGATACTATCACAGCTAACGGATAGAGGCTTAGCCCGGGGAGCAGCCGGCTAATGCTAGCCAGTGGTGCAATTTGACTATACAGCGGCGGCACCAGGGACCCGTCCAGTAGCAGACAAACTGCCAGCACCAAAACCGCAGACGGAACCACAGACCAGAAAGATCGCTTTAGCAAGCGGCGCTCTACCAACATCCCCAAGATCGCCAAGACCAAAAGCATCATCCCGGTGTGTGATGCCAGTTCTCGTATATAGCTGCGATCCAATATGGGGATGGGCGACTCGGGACCGAGCAAACTATAGAGCCCTTCGGAGGTGTTATATCCGGGCACTACATGTGCGGAGGGCGGATAGTCGGGAAATTCAGCCGTATCGATCCAAAAAGCGCGCAATGCGGGAACAGTCACCGCGAACCAGATAGAGACGGAACGGCCCATCGCTAGAGCCAACGCTACACCCCCTAGAGCAAGCGGCAGAGCAAACTGGTCGGCATCTAGTGCCAAAAGAGTACTCAATATCAGAATCGGCAAAACCATTCCGCTCTTTGACTCCGCACGCAACAGAACAAATATAAATAACGGCAGCCAGCAGAATGCAGCAATTACAATGGTATCCAGCCCAAAAAGAATTGGTATGGCCGCGCTCCCCGCAATACCCCACACCGCGGGCCAAAGTTCGGCAGTAGAGCTTTGCGGAGCCCGTATGGTGCGTGCCACCAAGTACCCGCCGGAGGCCACAAAACCCAACATCAGCGAGGCCACAACTTCCTGGCCGTAACCGTTCCACACCGCGACCCAGAGCGGATTTAGTCGCCAGGCCAGATAGGCATTGCTGTATTTATTGACGATCGTAAAAAGCCCGCCGCTCGAGATCTCGTTAAGCAAAAAGCCCGAATCGGGATAGGGGGAGGAGACATAAAAGGCATAGGCCAGTCCAAATAATGTTGCCAAGACAAAAGCAGTGGCGCCAACCAAACATACGACGATGCCAATTATCCACCCGCGACCCATTACAGCAATCTCTCCCACGGTTTACCTGCACGGATCGAAATCTCTGCCCCGGGTGTGCATGCGGTTACCCTGATCAGCACCGCCGACGCTCCGACTTTGGCTGGTGAAAGTGCGCACGCAGAACTTTTTAGAAAAGGCAGATAGTTAAACTTCAGCACGGCCTCAGCAGAATCCATCCTTACTACTAGGCCCCCTGAATCCTGTGACAACACCGCACCGCTTCCACTCAAAAAATAGGATGGTTGCCAACGCACCCGCTTGTAGAGAGTGAAGGCGCCAGCCGCGCCCAGCGGGAGATACGACTCGGGATGCGCATCCAGCAGACCCCGCCAATCGGCTTCGTGCGCAGCTACTACCGAGACATTCATTAGCTCGAAATACTCCTCAATCCCGGGGATACCGCGAGACTTATACTCCTCCGGCACCAATTCAGTGTACGACCAGCGTGAGTGCGTGGGAGCCGCCGTCAGCAACGGTTTCCCAGTGCTAAAAACTAGTGGCGCAATATGGCCGCCATCCAGCTCATGCAAGACAAAGCCGGTAAAAGCAATGCGCCCGGTTGCGGCGTTTTCTCGGATTAACTTGGCTAACTTGGCCGAGCTAGCGCTGTTTAGCCCAAACCGCTCATACGAGCGGTTTTGCGAAATCCAGGCACTCACAAAGATACCGCAAACCAAGCATGCGATCGTCAAGGCTCCCAGCATCCTTTCGCCGGGTCGCGCGCCTTCCGATGCACACCGCCGCAACAGCTCTGCAATCGCCGCACCCGCGGGGACACAAAGGAGCAAGCAGGCGAGCATCATCATGCGTTCCAATTCATATTGCGGTTTTAGCTGTGAGACCGCTGCGCCCAGGAGCACTCCTTCCAGCATCATCAAAATAAAGACACTGCGAACTCTGCGTCCCCCTAGCAGAGCCAGCCCCGGCAGAGCAAAGACAAAGACTAACGGATTGGTGGATGACGCCGCTTCGCGCAACTTCCGCACGCCCGCTTTGAAATTGATCGACTTGTTGCTGCTCGCAGCCAGCGCCGTGTCCCAGTGCTGATCTGGATCGGGGATCTGACCGATCTCCTGACCGTGTCCACTAAGCGCATCGCCCTCTTCTCCGAGGGTGATAAATTTATCGACCTTTGAGACCTTCCAAAAAAGTACTCCCCACGGCAAATTAATCATCATTAGGAGACACAGCACGGTCCAAAATTGCCAGCGCCTAAGAAGCTGGATCATGTTTGGCGCAGCCACTAGTAGCAGCGGAATAAAAAAAAGCGCCATCAAAGGCCAGCAGAGTGCCAGCGAACCCAAAATCACTACCGTCAAGCAGCTTAGCAGTGACAGCTTACCCCGGCGCTCTATAAATCGCGCCGATAGGCAAAACACCGCCGGTACTAACGCTGCAGAAGTAACGAAACCCATCGCCCCATACTTCAGCACCCACCGATACCAAACCAAGCTAAAGCATAACGAAAGAATTGCAGCGCAGCTTCCAGCCAATCGATCTAGATCCAGCATGCGAGCACCGCAGTACACTGACAGCGGAAGCACGGCGAAGGCCACCAAAGCTACAAGCAGCGTATAACTCTGCTCCAGCGGCCAGGCTTCGATCAGCGGCCAGAACAACAGGTAAAGATTTAAAATGCCGGTGCCAAAAAAATCGCGCCATTCGATTCCGCCGTTCCAGAGGGGAAGATAGTGCGGGATATTGGGGAAGTTATCCTTCAGCAGCTGCAGGCGGAAGAACACTGAAGAATGATCATCAGAGACTAACTGCCGAGTCCCGACATAACTAAAGAACCACCACCCCAAAAATATCGGCGCTAAGAGCGCCAGCACCGAGAGCAGGTGCGGCAGGCGTCGCAACACCAAGAAGCTGCCTAACGTTAGAAGCAATATCTCCCCACGCACGGCTAATCCAGGATAAAAGCCGTAGGGGCGGGTGACCCAATCGGAAATCAACACCAACGGCAATACCGCCGCACTTCCCATTGCGGTGATCTGCCAAGTTCCAGACCTACGGGCTGAGAAGCCCGCGCATAGAGCCAGGGTCAAACAGAGTAGTGTACCCACTCCATATTTCGCCAGCGCCAGGGAAGAGTGATGATCCCAAAGTCGAAAGGAGCCCGACAGTGCCATCAGCACCGCCGTCACCAGCGCAAAGGTAGCAATATGGGAAGCTCGACTAGGCTGCTGTTCCACTCGTGCAGCAGTCTAGCGAGTATTGTCTGAGGCTGCCAGATCCGCTGCAGATTTTTCAGCGGTTCTAGATGGAGCGGCCTTACTGATGGTGTCCAATGCCCGTCGCAGGGCGCGCTCCGGCACCGCGACGATTTGGGTCAGATTTTTTAGCTTCGACACAAGTTTGCTGGCGTCGACGCGCTGCACGCTCAGATTCTGCTTCTTGGCGAGCGCTACCGCCACCCCGGCGCTCTGTCCCAGAACCATGAATGTGGGCTCCATGCGCACCGAGCTAAATGCAATATGGCTACTGGAAAGCGCCACGGGTACTAATAAATTTTCAGCCTGATCTGCTTTCGGGAGAATAGCCCGATATGGAATCTGATAAGGGGTGACGCGCTGCCAAACCCAACCTTCATGGCGCAGCGAATGATCGGAGAGTTTTAGGCGCTGCACATGATGCGCCTCAATCGGACAGGAGCCGACACCGATGGGGTCAGGCTGAATGACAGTATGGCTCAGATCCTGCTGCCTGAGGACAAAAGCGCCAACCAGCCGGCGTGCCTCGCGCACGTAGAGCTGATATGGCCAGTTGGCATTGTCCTTAAATTCATCGGCGCACAGTCCGCATTTTGCCAGCACCTCGCGCGCATGCCCGGGAACTGCGCGATCATGCGCCAAAAAATAGAGCAAACCCTGGGTGTAATCACGATGGCGACGGCGAATCTCCTCGCGCTGCGCTGGAGCAGCCTCCGGATACTCCCAGCTAGCTCCGATCATATTGGTAGAAAATGGTCCGCGATTATTGATGTCGAATTTGTTACTAGGGATCTTAAGGAAGCGCAGCAGCTCGCTGAGTTTGAGGTTGTGCTTGGTGTGTAGATATTGCGCCAAAAGCAGGTAATCTTCCCGCTGATAGGAAGCAGGCGGCTCAATCTCGCGAAAGTTGCCGGCTTCGCAGCTTAAACAGACGCGATAATTATATGAAGGGAGCTTGTAATCGGCGCTCCCCAGCGCCGCCGGATCGCCGGCGTTTACATAAGGCAACAACGCCCCATCCGCGCCCAGCCCGCTCATGCGGGGCGGGAATTGGTCCCGCTCAGCAAAAGGGGCCACTCCCGCCAATGTTTCTCCGTACTCCGAGCTGGACTCCCGGCCCAACGCGTAGGAGATCCCGGCCTTTGCCATCAGATCTCCCTCATAGGAGGCATCAATAAAATAGTGCGCACTGAGCTGCGTAGATTGACCCAGCTGGACTGCGGCAATGCGCTTGCCGGCCTTCGACACCGTGTTCAACGCAACACCCAAAAACGCGGTAACTCCTGCTTCCCGCAGGTACTGATTGAAGAGCTCCTCCGCAATGTGTGGCTCTACGCGCCACTCCACACGTTTGCCGTAGCGGGCGCCGTTACGAACAAAAAAATCCTTCGACATCCCGCCGATAACTTCTTTAATGCATTTATCGGTTCCCCCCAAACCGCTGGCCATCATTCCGCCGATGTGCCGAGTCGGCTCAACCAATGCCACGTTTAGTCCTTCTTTCTTCGCGGCAACCGCTGCCATCACACCTGCCGGTGTGCCGCCGTAGACCAGCAGGTCATAAGTTTGGGCGGCTGCAACAGCTCGGAAGCAGGCCGCCAGGGCAAGCAAGAAGCGAAATAGGGTCCTTTGCATTTGATAAGAACGTATTGGAACTGCGTGTCTACGGCAAGCGCTGCTTTGAGCGCTAAAGATTAGGTGGATGCCTGATCGCCATCGACTTCCCGCTGGCCTCCCGGCATTGGCACCAGCTGCACGTGGCGTCGATCTATGGGCTGACGGCGAAATTGCTCCACAGCGGCGTGCAGCCATGCATCGTCAAAGCGTAGCCCGATATTAGGCAGCAACAGATGCATCACCCGCAGATCATGTGATTTTAGGATTCTGTCCTTTACGACTGTGGGACCGTCCGGCCGGCTCATGCGATCGCCGTTAATCATGTGATAGCGCGGACCGTCGACTTCGATTGCCAGATTCGGTTCTAAAAGAAAATCCAGATGAAATCCATGCAGCTGCACTTCACTGCGCACACCGGGATATAGGCGTTGTAGCGCCAATCCGATCTGTTCTTGAGGTGCACTGTTGATCGGCTGAAAGACATAACCATCCTGCTCCTCCATATTCAGCGCGGTTACCGCCCGTAGTTCCGCGGTGCGCCGCATCAATTCAGCGGCCTGCCGCACCAAACCACCCTCCGAGCGCGAGAAGCGCTGCGTGCTGAGCTCCGGTTTATAGTGATACCAAAGCGGGTCGAAGAGCTCGCGGTCGCCGAGATAAGCAAACGCCCATAGGGAAGCAGCTAACGAAAACGATCGGGACCGGTCCGGCGCGCGGTCTACAAGCTGCTGCTGGATAATGCGAAAGGCCCTTCTATCAGGGGCATTCAGCCGTGCCAGTCCGTAGCATAGATTCACCAGGTCCACGACCGACAGCTCCGCGGGATGGTTCAGGGCAGCTCGAACCAAGCCCTCGCGCAGGTTGCGCCGGTCGTGGCGTCCCTTGCCACACGCCAAAACATAATTACCAATCGCGGCCAGATTCTGCGGTTGAGCGCGCTCCTGTGGATCCATTTCAGTTAGCGCCACGGCAGTGCGGTGGAAGATTGCGGGATAACGGGGCGGCTTCGGATTGGCACACTCCGCCAGACTTATACAGACATCTGCGAGCTGTTCTTCGGAGATGTGAGAACCGGGTTCAAGCAGCGGGTTCAAAATCAGCCTCCACAGCGCATTGCGCTGCCCAAAGTCGAGGCGCCCCGCTTCTTCACAGCTCTCCGCCCGGCTTAAAGCCCGCACAAACCAGGCAATATCACTAGAATTGGCCTCCCCCAGTTTGGCCGGGAATACCTCGCACAACCGCGCAAATAGTCCGGACTGGACCATGCGCGCGGAGGTCATCGCCATCAGTACATTGGCCAGTTCGCGCGCGCCGAAATCCTCCAATCGCTCAACCGCCGGAACAAAGAAATCACCAAGGATTTTTTTTGCCGCAACAGCAATTTCACGCTGCGGGCCCGAGGCTGTGCCATTCTCATTGCGCAAGATTGCCTCATAGGAAAGATTTCTAACTTGAAGCACAATCGTAGCTAGATTGACAGGATCCAAACGATCGGCATGCCGGCTGTAAGCTCCTAAAATTGAAAGCCGGTCAAGCACACTGCGATCAGAGTCAGCAGCCAGCGCCAAAATCTGATTGTTAAAGCGCACCACTCCTGGACCAACGATGCGCCTCCCGTTGACCACGAAATCTCTATTCCCAACACGAGAAAGCTGCTGCCTGGACAAATCAATCTCAAGCTCATCGGCTCCTTCCCGGCGCAGCTCGGCGATCTCCTTCCGCGCTGTGCGTTGAATCGATCGGATTCGATCCTCAGTATGTCGTTGTTGACGTCCCATAACGCTTAATATCGGCAGACTCTGCCCTTTATCCGCGACCACGCGGTGTCTGCAGCTTAAAAGAACTGCAGCGACGAAACTACCAGAGTACCGCAATAAGATTTCTCATTCTACCGCGAAGCCAATTTTTAAGCGGTTTGATTAAGATCTCACTTGCCTGTAAAATTAAGAGGGCTTTGGAGATGGTCGTATTCGGGGCGGGGGCCTCGTTCGGGGGAAGGGGGATGTTCGGTCGAGTTGTTACGCCGTGCGTGGCGTGCTGTGTGCTCTTCGCAACTGCACTTTGGGCTCAGACCCCTGAAGTTGTCGCTAATCACTATATTATTCAAACGCTCCCCGTGACAGACGGGGCCGCGCTTTCAAGTTCCACCTATCAGACTCTCAGAGATTTTCAAAACGCGAGACTGGTCGTACCGAATCACGCTGTCGCCAGCTACGTAAACGAGGGGCAGCGCCGCCCCTATGATCCAATTATGGCCGCTCTGGACTGCGCGCAGATCCAGCGCGACTTAACTGTTCAGAGCTGCGAACCGGATCTCATCCGCTATTTCGACGCGCAGCCCAATGACCCGTATTTCGCACAGCAATGGTCGTTAACCGACACCGAGCTGGGCAGTAATGCGGCGGCAGGGTGGGAATTCAACACCGGATCGCCTGATACAATCGTGGCCGTAATCGATTCCGGAATCAATTTCTTACATCCCGATCTAACTCCGAGCTTGTACGTAAATCGCAATGAGCTGCCGCGCAATGGGAAGGATGATGATGGCAACGGCTACGTCGACGATTTCATCGGTGCTAATACTTTTTATCATGACAATAACCCATGGGATTGCGACGGACACGGCTCACATGTCTCGGGCATTATCGCCGCACAGGGCAATAACGGCTTGGGCATCGCAGGCGTTAATTGGAACTCCAGGATTCTCATGGTCAGTCCTTCTGAATGCGGCGGCTTCGGCTTCGCCACCTCAGACTCGATTGCGGCCCTCGATTACCTCTATGATCTCAAGAAGAATCGCGGGGTGAATATCCGCTTCGTAAACGCTTCCTACGGAAGTTCGCTTTACAGCGCTGCGGAATTTGCGGCGATCAAGCGCTTAGCCAGTGTCGATATTGGTCTGATAGCCGCTGCGGGAAACGGGGGCTTTGACCAAGTCGGAGATAACCTGGATCTCAAGCCGCACTATCCTGCCTCCTATGGGCTTGAGAACATCATCGCTGTTGCCAATTTCGGCCTCGATGGCGAACTTGATGACAGCTCAAACTTCGGCCCTCATTCGGTCGATATTGCCGCTCCCGGAAATGAAATTTTAAGCACCGTAGCCGCCGTCGGCACACTCTACGAACAGTACGACTATAAATCGGGCACTTCGATGGCGGCGCCGCATGTTACCGGGGCATTGGCGCTGCTCGTTTCGCAACGCCCGCAGCTCTCCGTAAGCCAAGCCGCAGAGCTGCTGCGCCAGTCGGCTCGTCCGCGCGCAGCTCTAGCCGGTCTCGTGCGAAGCGCCGGGACATTAGATTTGGCGGCGCTCCTTAGCAGCCCAGATCCGCTCGATCAGTGTCCAGCTGACTCGGGGAAAATGTGGCCGGGCAGCTGTGGATGCGGTGTGATTGAAAGCTATGCCGATTCCGATCTGGATAACACTCCCGACTGTATCGATGGGTGTCCCAATAGCAGGCAAAAGAGCGCACCTGGTATCTGCGGGTGCGGTTTCTCCGACTATGATTCGAATCGCAATGGCCAGCCGGATTGTTTTGAACTGAATCTCTCAAGCTTAACTCCGCCACCACCGGTAGTGGAGCTACGGGGCCGCCGAATCCTAGTGACTCTGGCGGCACATCCTGGCGCGAAGCTGATCTTGCATCTAAAGCCGCTTTCCGATTCCGATGCCCGCCCCAGAACCGTGATAGTGACGGGGGAACAATATCTGAGTCCGCGGCTAAAGAAGGGCAGCCGCTGGCAAATTAGCTACATTTTCAAACAAAGCAGCCCGTCGCGGCAGCAATCGCTTGAAAGTAAGCGGCTGCGAATCAAGATTCCCTAAGTACCCGGCATAGCGCATACTTGCTGCTCGAATGAAAGAAGCGACGGCCTCTAAAACACATAAACCAGCGCACCTCAGCCGCAAGGAAGAGCAGCGTATCATCGGCCGAAATGCCTGCCACGCGGTCTTTGCCGCCCGGCCCGGTCAGATCAGAAAGGTTTACCTGCAAAAAGAATTGCGGGCAGAATTCGGGAAGCTGCTCGATCTGTGCGTCAAGACCAAGATCGGATTTAAGATTGTGTCGGCTGAAGAGCTGCAGAAGATCTCGGCATCGGAGCATCACGAGGGCGTGTGTGTGGTCGCCGATCGACGCGATTTTCTGGACCAGCAGCAGATCTGCGAAGCATTAAAGAGCGATCTTCCCAAGATCTCGATTCTCATTCTGGACGGGGTCGAGAATCCCCACAACTTCGGCGCAATCGTAAGAACCGCTGCCTATTTCGGCGCGGGTGCGGTACTGGTAGGGAGTGACTCGAGCTTGACGATCTCAAGCGCGGTCTATCGCACCTCGGAAGGAGGCTGCGAACACACACTCTTGGGCAAACTGAGCGATCTAAAGAAGTTCTTGGATTGGGCCCGTGAGCAAGGTTTTTCCGTATATGCCGCAGTTCCGCGCTCCGCCCTCCGGCTGGGCAGATCACGGCTCGCCGCTAAATCGATCGTGCTACTAGGCGCTGAACGTGAAGGTCTGCCGGCGCGAACTGTAAGCATGGCTGACCGCACCATTTCGATTCCTGACAGCGGCACGGCCGGAATTGACAGTTTGAATGTGGGGGTCGCTGCCTCAATTTTCCTTTGGGAACACGCGCGCGTGGGCGGGATTAAAGGTTAAGGCGCGGCCAAGCTTCAATTACAATATTTGGCTTTTTCCGCCAACGCTGCGGGCATCCAGCTCCTAAGCTGCTCTACTCTGGTTTCATGACTGGGATGGGTAGACATAAATTGCAGCGGTTGCCCCGCAGCGGAAGCTTTCTCCATGCGCTCCCAGAAGCGCGGCGCTTCTTCGGGGTCGAAACAGGCGCGCGCCATATAGATTAGTCCCATATAATCGGCTTCGCTTTCGTGCTTTCGGGAAAACGGCAGAAGTATCCCAAACTGCGCTCCTAAGCCGAACGCTCCCATGACCGCGCGTCTGCGCTCCGGGTCCATTTCATTTACGGCCATGCCCAGCGCTAGCTGTCCGTACTGCGCCAGCTGTTCATGAGCCATGCGCTCAGCCCCGTGTCGCGCAATTGCGTGCGCAATTTCGTGTCCCAGCACTACCGCCAGTCCTGCGGCATCGTGAGCTACCGGCAGGATGCCAGTATATACAGCGACCTTTCCGCCGGGCAGACAGAAAGCATTAACCTGTTCGGAATCGATCACGGCGAACTGCCAATCGAAGCTCTCATTCTCCGTGGCGCGCGCGATGCGCTCGCCCACCGAACGCACCAAATCAACTTGGGGGCCGGCTTGAACCACCTGCGACTGCATCAACACCTGCTCATACGATTGCAGTCCCAACGCCATCTCAGTTTGAGGATCGATCCCTACAAGCTGTCTGCGGCCCGTCAATGGCACCTCTTCCTGATGGCTGAAATAATAAAAGAGCGCGAAGAGCGCAAAAAGAATGATCGGAAATAACTTAAAGCCGCGGCGGGGATAGGCCCCCCCGGAATACTGATCCTGATATGATCCAAAAATCGGCATTACCAACTCTGCAATGATTGAGCAAAACTCGTCAAAAATTGATTGGCTTCGAAGCCATTCAATACCCGGTGGTCAATCGTAAGGGTAGCATAAATACATGGACGCACTATGAGCTGGTCGGCTTCATCAACCAGCACGCGCTTCTCTAGTTTGCCAATCCCCAGAATCGCCGACTGTGGCTGATTGATGATAATCGGAGTCGCGAACAAGCTGCCGCTAACGCCATGATTAGAGATTGTAAAGGTGCCGGATTGCAGCTCTTTGGGCTGAACCTGGTTACGGCGCGCACGCTCCGTTATATCAGTAAGCGCCTGCGCCGTGGCAGCTAGATCAAGCTTTTCCGCAGCGCTGATTACCGGCACTAAAAGCCCGCCATTATCTACCGCCACAGCTATTCCGATATTGCAGCTATCGAAGATCTCGAGCCCCTGGTCATGCCAGCGGCTATTGGCTGCGGGGACCTTCTGAATAGCGGCGCAGGCTGCGCGCACAAAATAGGCCGTATAGGTAAGCTTAGCGCCCTGAGCCTCGAACGCCGCCCGATTCTTCTCGCGGTGAATTACTATTCGTGAAAGGTCAATTTCGAAGACCGAGGTCACATGCGGAGCAGTATGCAGCAGGCTCTGCACCATATGAGACGCAATCATCCGCCGCATCGGAGAATGCGGCTGCATGCGGGAGGGGAGGGCGGCCGCACTGGATGCACCGCGCTGTTCAATGAACGCCGTGACATCCTGATAGGTCAGGCGTCCACCGCGGCCCGTACCGTGGATTTGATCAGCGGACAGCCCGTGCTCGTTTAGCAACTTTCTCACAGCCGGGCTAAGGTCAGCCGTCGGATCGGCCGCAGCTTTGACGGCAGAAGGCAAGGGCGTGTCGCGCACAGCCGGACCTTCGATCAGCCCGGAAGCGCTCGGGGCAATCAACCCCAGAAGGTCTCCCGGTTGAAGCGCGGATCCCTCGGGAATCGCAATTCGTTCCAGCCGGCCGGCGGCGGGGGAGGCGATCTCTACACTGACCTTATCGGTGCTGATCTCTACCAATGGCTCGTGCTGTTTAACCAGTTCACCAGGCTGCTTAAGCCACCTGCCAACGATCGATTGGGTGCCTTCTTGCTGCTCAGCTGGAAATCGGATCTCAATTAAGTCACTCATAGCAGTTAAAGCTCCAGAATGGCCGCCAGCCGCTGCATAATTTTTTCGACACTTGGAACCACCTGTTCCATTAGTGCAAGGTTATGCGGTATGGGCAAATCCTCTACCGCCAGCCGCTCGACCGGCGCATCCAAATTGAAGAAACTCTCCTGCGCCAGCACCGCGGCGATCTCGGCGCCAAATCCTGCCGTAATCCCATCTTCGTGCACAATCAAGCAGCGCCGCGTCTTCTTTACCGATGCAAGCACAGTCTCCCGATCCCAGGGGGAAATAGAGCGCAGGTCCAGCACCTCGACCTGCTCACCGAATTCCTCCGCCGCCGCCTCGCACCTCTCAACCATTGCTCCCCAGGTGATACAGCTCAGTGCGCTGCCCGGACGTACGATCTTGGCTTTACCCAGCGGCACCACATATTCATCGCCGGGGTAGGGGCGTCTAGACCAGGCATGGTCCAGCATGGCACGATGTTCAAAAAATATAGTCGGATTGTCACTTCGTAATGCCGAACGCAGCAGACCTACCGCGTCTTCGGCATTAGATGGCATCACCACCTGCCAGCCGATCGCATGCGCCCAAATTACCTCGTCGCTGACCGAGTGCCATGGATCACCGCACTTAAAATAACCTCCCGGCATCCGCACCACGATTGGTGCTGCAAATCGATTATTGGTGCGCCAGCGCATTGTTCCGCAATTGTGCAGCTGCTCGGTTGCTGGATCCGCATACTTGCGGAATTGGATTTCTGCCACGGGCAGCAGACCCGCGATCGCCATCCCGACGGCACGGCCCACGATACCTTCTTCAGAGAGACTCGTATCGAAAACACGTTGCTCGCCGAAAGCCTCCTGCAATCCGAGAGTGGCCGCATGTACACCGCCTTTAGGCCCCACATCCTCCCCAAAAACCAGCATGCGCGGATTCGTCTTGAGCTCATGCTCCAAGGTACGCCGAATAGCGGTCACCATATTGATCCGGGTAGGCTCCGAGACCGGAGCAAGGGTACCCGCCTGCGCGAAAAAGCCAGCTCTGCGCACTCCCCCGCAGGCTGCCAATTCAGGCGACCCGTCCTCCCAGGTCTCGGAAAAGACATAGCGCTTAATACGGCTGCTATCGGGCTGCGGTCGCGCCAAGGCCTCTTCTAACCCTGCAGCTACGGCCTGTTCCACCTCTTTTTCGATCTTGGCCCACTCTGATGGGGAGAGCCCCTGAGTCAGCACAAAGCTTTTTAGCTTGGGCAGAGGATCCATCGCACTTTCGGATTCCAGCGTGAGAGGGGACTTGTAGGCCTGCGTATCCTGCCCCGAGTGGCCCGAGAGGCGCGGGACGGTGAGCCGCACTAGCGCCGGCCCCTTCCACTCCCGCACGTACGAAACCGCTGCGGTCAGGAGCGCGGAGCTCTGCTGTGGCTCGGTACCGTCACCATCAAAGATCTTGAGATTTTGAAAAGCGCCAAGATTTTTGGCGATATTTCCGCCTGGGGTCTGGAATGCGCTAGGCACTGAGATCCCGTAACCGTTGTCTTCGACGTAAAACAATAGCGGCAGCTTGAGCGTGGTGGCGATCGTAAGCGCCGACCAAAAACCGTTGGTCGCTACGGAGGCTTCTCCGCCCAACACCACCGAGATCGAGCCTTGGCAAGCCTGCTCCTTTAGAACGCGTGCGCGATACAGGAGCGACTGCGCCCAGCCCGCGGCGGGGGTATATTGAGATCCCACATCTCCGGACATCGGCAGTACGATGGGACCAGATTCACGCGGCAAATTGCATACGACACCGATGTCTCTTCCATCGGAGAACCCGCCTGAGCGCATGAGCGGGCCGGCAAACGCGTCTGCGACGGAGAGCCCTAAGGTTAAGAGTAGAGGTCGCGACCGGTAATACGCACTAGCGGCATCATGACGGTGATCAAGAAGGGCGCCCAAAATGATTTGGGACATGTCATGTCCACGAGCTGAAAATTGATAGAGCACCTTGCGTTCTGGCAGGAGCCGCTGCTCCTCAATGGCATCAATCGCTCTGGAGGTGAGAGTTAGTCGGACAATCCTGTGCCAATCAATTTCAGCAGCCATACGGTAACCCCAATGCTTGCCATGTTTGGGAACGCATTGCAAAAGGGGATTTAGCTGATTTGACGCCCACTCCCACAAAACCATTTTATCTAATAGCTGGTACCGCTTTAGCAATTAAGCCGCCGTTTCTAAAGATTGTCTAAAATTCGCCGACCCTTAGAGGTATGGCCAATTCGATCATTGCCGCAGGACTTTCTGGAATCAAAGCAGGGCTCGCCGCCGCGGCCGAGGATGCCGATCGGGCCAGTAAGGCCTTCCTTCCCGGCAATGAAAATGCAGATGAATTTGTAACGGCAGCCATCGGCCTTGAGCAGGACCAGAGGCAGGTACAAGCCTCAGCCAAAGTGGTCAAGGTTGGCGATAATTTGAATCAGGCGATTCTCGATATCCTGGCCTGAAGCTCCTCACCTTTCAGAACACGCTGAAACCGATCCTGCCGGAAAGAAAGCGCTCGTCCGCAGGAAGCGGACCCCCGAAGGAAATAAATCCATAGCGCTTCCCTCTGTACTAGCGCGCCGCAGGCGTGATGACTGTTCTTACTTAGGGAGAAGCTGCGCCTCGCCGACTATGGAACTCCTAGATCCCCCCACCATCACGGCGATGACTTTTGGGCACCGCTTTAATGGCCAAGATGGGCCAGCGGGAGTGACGACGTAAGAAAGGCGACCACTGCAAAGGCTGCCAACAGCATTAACGCCGGCGCTGTCCACCATAGAAGCGTTCTGATGATCCGGCGCCGCAGAGCGCGCAGATCTCCGGTCGGACTCTTCAGATAGGCCGACTCCGGGGCGATTTGCCCCAGCGGGATATTAGTCTCAATCACATCAGAGCTAGCACCGCGCTCGGGATTCAATTCCCAACGGCTCCAAACCTTAACCCGGCGGCCATTGCTTAGGGTGTGGATCAATTCGCCTTCCCAGTATCCGCGTTCAAGCAGCTGCTGATTAATTTCTGGCAGCGGATCAGGAAATACGGTCGAAAGCAGAAGATGTGAAACGTTTCCGACGGCCTGCTCAGCTGCCCACCCATAGCGGCGCTCCGCAGCGGTGTTCCAGGCTTTGATCTCCCCCTCCAAACCCCGCACAAAAACAGAGTTGGCAGAACGGTTCAGCCAGTCCTTTTGTAATTCCCGCGCCTTCATCGTTGTAGCTATTTATAAGATCTTGAGAGCTGAGTATACCGCTCTTTCGACTCGATATGAAATCCTAATATACCCCCATACCAGCCAAATCCGCGATCGGCTCGGCTGCGTTTCGGAACGCGGCTACTGCGGCAGCGCTCTAAGGCGCGGGCTGCGCAGGGCGGTGCAATTGAGGTAACGACTAGAAAGGACGTGCTAGTTTCGGACCATTGTAAGGGTCCTCCGATCTGGCGGCGCTCTGGTCCTCGACGGCTTTCTTCTGCCGCTCGATCTCGTTCTTTTTCAGGGTGGCCTGAGCTTCGGCGCTCATCGGGGCAGAGCCCGGAGCAAAGCCAAAGCCCCGATTCAGGACAGGGGGCACAAACGGCTCCTTCGGTTTGGCCGCGTCTTCCTTTAATTGGGCCTCCTCGCCAAGCTCGTTGGCTGCCTCGAGCTCTTCTTCCCGTTCCTTGAGCTTTTTGGCTTTAAGCAGCTTGGCCTTCTTGGCCTGCTGCTGACGTGCAGCCTCCCGTCGACGGGCCGCGGCCTCCGATTCCAACCGGCGCCGACGCTCCTCCTCCATACGGCGCTTGCGCTGCTCTTCTAAGTATTTAGGATCCCAAAAGCTCATGTTTAGGACACTCCATTTAAGGCTATTACCCATGTTATGGAGTGTAAATCTAGCTGGTGCCATTGCACGATCTAGCCCCTGAGCGGCCCGTGGGAGCGCTTTTGGGTGCGGGGAGAATCGCTCTAGATTAACGCAAAATCCCGGAGGCTCTCGTTAGAGAACACTCCAGGTAAAACCTCCCAGGAGCGGCTCACCACAAGGTGCTCCCGGTACTTTTGCTCTCGGGCCCTGTTCTTAGGCTTCAGTATCCAGACCCCGTTGTTCGTCAGAGTCTGGCTCCTTTTCAACCTGTTGGATCCCTAGTGCGGGCTTGTCGGATTTCGTTTCAAGTACCGGCTTTTCGCGCGGTTCTGAAATTCTCGTCTCTTCCGGTGCTGGCTGTTGTTTGGTCGACAACCTTACCTGAACAGCGTCTCCGGAGACTTTGGCAGTGGGTTCGGCCTTGGTTCTTACAGCTTCGGTGCTAAGCGGCTGGTCTAATGGTGCAACACGGGACTCAATTCCCCCTGATCTCATACAGCTAATCTCCTTATTAGAAACCTGTCTTTCCTTGACGCCCGTATCGAGCATCCACTCAAACATTCGACCTATTGGGGGGTGGTCTTAATGAACCGGCTCTATTTTAGAGCAGCCCCATTAAAATTAGGGCTGGGCCGGAAAACTTTCTTTTTTTCAGGAAGTTAGTAGGATTGGGCCATGGCCAGTGAGCACCTAATAGTAGAGGATCGGGAGGGCGTTAGAACGATTAAACTCAATCGCCCCGAGGTCTTAAATAGCTTCAATCGGCGCATGTCGGCTGAGTTGCTGGAGGCTTTGCAGGGTGCCGCTGACTCGCGTGAGATCCGGGCACTTCTCCTAACCGGCGAGGGGCGCGCCTTCTGCGCCGGTCAGGATCTAGCCGAAGTCGCACCATCCCGCGACGGAACCTTGCCGGAGCTTGGGGAGATTGTGCGAAGCTGCTACAACCCCGTAATCAGCGCCCTCAGGGATCTGCCTAAGCCAGTTGTGTGCGCAGTCAACGGAATCGCGGCCGGAGCTGGCGCTAACTTAGCTTTGGCATGTGATCTGGTGCTCGCCTCTCACGGCGCTACTTTTATTCAAGCCTTCTCGAAGATTGGACTAATTCCCGACAGCGGCGGAACTTTCTTTCTCCCGCGGCTGGTCGGACTTGGCCGCGCCACCGCACTGGCGATGCTGGCCGAAAGGCTGCCGGCGGAAGAGGCGTTGCGGCTCGGGTTGATCTACAAGCTCTTTGTGCCGCAGGAACTTCTGCCGGAAGCCACGAAACTTGCCATGTACCTGGCGCAGCAGCCCACGCGCGGTTTTGCAGCCTTGAAAAAGGCTCTGAATCAAAGTTTCTCCAATTCGCTTAAAGAACAGCTGGAGCTGGAGGCGCAGCTTCAGGGCGAATGCGGCCGCAGCGCCGACTACAAAGAGGGAGTCTCCGCCTTCCTGGGAAAGCGCTCTCCGCAATTCAAGGGTGAATAATGACTACGGGTGCACCTTTGGCCTTGCTTACTAACGAGTCTTCGGTCGGCGTAATTGGTGCCGGCGCCATGGGCTCCGGGATCGCACAGCTCGCCGCGAGCTACGGTCATAACGTCGCCTTAGCAGATATTACCTCCACTGCACTGCAGCGCGCACGCGGCGCAATTGAGAAGAACCTTAAGGGTCAGGTTGAAAAAGGGCGGATTGAAGAGGCCCAAGCGCGTTCGATTCTCGGTCGCATCACTTTTACTGAGGAGATTAATACCTGCGCCATTTGTCCCATCGTAATCGAGGCGGTGATCGAAGATTTAGCTTTGAAGCAGGAGCTGTTTAAACGGCTGGATGAGGTGGCGTCCGCTGATACGATTCTAGCTACGAATACATCCTCGCTTTCAGTGGCCTCGATCGCTTCCGCCTGCAAGAAGAAGCAAAGCCGCGTGTTGGGTTTGCATTTTTTCAATCCGCCCATGGTGTTGCCGCTGGTGGAGATCATCCCCTCACTGAGCACGGACCCGCGCGTTGTAGACACGACTAAAGCTTTGGTCACAGGCTGGGGCAAGACTGCTGTTGTGGCGAGGGATCTGCCTGGGTTTATCGTCAACCGTATTGCCCGGCCGTTCTATGGCGAAGCGCTTAGAATATTTGAAGAAGGGATGGCGGATCGCGCCACGATCGATTGGGCCATGCGAGAAATCGGCGGCTTCAAGATGGGGCCTTTCGAGCTGATGGATTTCATCGGTAACGACATTAACTACAAAGTCAGTGAATCGGTATTTGAGGCCTTCTATTACGACCCGCGCTATCGGCCCTCGATTACTCAGAAACGACTGGTAGAATCCGGTCGTTTGGGACGGAAGACTTTACAGGGGCATTACTGTTACAAACCGGACGCACCCGGACCGGCGCCGAAGCAGGATGAGACGCTGGGGAAAGAGATTTTCATGCGGATCCTTGCAATGCTGATCAACGAGGCGGTCGATGCGGTTTTCATGCAGGTAGCCAGCCCCGCCGACATCGATCTGGCGATGGTCAAGGGAGTTAATTATCCCAAGGGCCTGCTAAAATGGGCTGATGAAATTGGTTTAAAAAAGATTTTGAACAAGCTCGAGAGTCTGCAAGAAGAGTACGGAGAGGATCGCTACCGGGCTAGCGCTTTAATGAAGCGCATGACCAAGAAACCTCAGAAATTTTTCAGCTGAGCCGGCATGCAGCAGCAGGCGGAAAAAGTAGTTAAGACCATGCTGGAAAAAGATGCCTACAGCCGCTGGCTGGGGATCGAACTAGTCAAAATCGCTCCCGGTACCGCTGTAGTGCGGATGAAGGTGCGAGGCGAAATGCTGAACGGCTTTGGCGTTTGTCACGGAGGGATTACCTATGCTTTGGCTGATTCAGCCTTCGCCTTCGCCGCCAACACGCAGGGTCGCATCTCGATGAGTATTCAAAACTCGATTTCCTATACCCGCCAGGTCCAGCTCGATGATCTGCTAACTGCGAGCGCTGTAGAATCAAGCCCGGGGGACAAGATCGCGGTCTATGATGTAATCGTTACCAACCAGCGGAATGAAGAGGTGGCTCTTTTTAGAGGTACAGTTTACCGCACATCCAAGGAGCTGATTGCGCATGCCTGAAGCATTCATAGTTGATGGAATTAGAACTCCGATTGGGAGTTTCTGTGGATCCCTCTCGGGCGTGCGCGCCGACGACTTAGCTGCGCATGTAATTAAAGAGCTGCTGTCCCGCCACCCGGCTTTGGCGCCCGGAATGATTGAGGATGTGATCTTGGGGTGCGCCAATCAAGCTGGAGAAGACAATCGCAACGTGGCGCGCATGGCTTTACTACTAGCAGGGCTGCCTGCCAGCGTTCCAGGCGAAACTGTTAACCGCTTATGCGCCTCCGGTATGTGCGCTTCGATCAACGCTGCGCATTCGATTATGGCCGGGGAGGGCGATCTCTTCATCGCCGGCGGCGTCGAGAGCATGACCCGCGCGCCCTACGTGCTTTCCAAGGGGGCCACCCCTTTTGCCAGAAATGCCGAACTTTTCGACACCTCGATTGGCTGGCGCTTTATAAATCCTAAGCTCCGCGAACAATATGGGACAGACTCGATGGGGGAGACAGCCGAAAACTTGGCGGCGAAATATCAGATTGCGCGGCTCGATCAGGATCGCTTTGCTGCGTGGTCGCAGCACAAGGCCGCGGCCGCCAAAGCATCCGGACGGCTGGGGAAAGAGATCTGCGCCATCACGATCGCGGCTGGCAAGGAACAGCGCCGCTTTGAGCACGATGAATTTATCCGTCCCGATTCTAATGCTGAGATTCTGGCGAAGCTGAAGCCAGCCTTCAGAACTGACGGTAAAGGCACGGTGACCGCCGGAAACTCCTCCGGTCTCAACGACGGGGCCTGCGCACTTTTGATCTCTTCCGAAAAGTCTTTGAACAGTCTCGCCGCAAAACCGCTGGCCCGCATCCGATCAAGCGCCACTGCCGGAGTGGAGCCCCGTATTATGGGTATTGGCCCGGTTGAAGCCAGCCACAAAGCGCTCAGGCGTGCCGGCTTAAAGCTTTCCGAGGTCGAAGTCATCGAGATCAACGAAGCTTTCGCCGTGCAGGTTCTGGCCTGCTGCCGGGAACTCGGATTGGCGGATAACGACCCACGTATTAATCCTAACGGCGGCGCCATCGCGCTCGGACATCCTCTGGGCATGTCGGGCGCGCGCCTGCTGCTTAGTGCAGCTCGGGAACTCGAGGCCAGCCAGAAGAAACTTGCGCTTTGCACAATGTGTGTTGGCGTCGGACAGGGCGTAGCGGTGGTCTTGGAGAGGGTTTGAACATGTCCAACATTTGGGAGATCGACGGCTTTAAGCCTGTAATCCATGAGAGCGCGTTCGTGCACCCCAATGCTACTGTCACGGGCAATGTCGTGATCGGTCGCGATGTCTACATTGGGCCCGGGGCAGCTATTCGCGGCGACTGGGGTGAAATTTTGATCGAGGACGGCTGCAACGTGCAGGAAAATTGCACTTTGCACATGTTCCCGGGGCTGCGAACCTGGCTAAAGCGCGACGCTCATATCGGCCATGGTGCGGTAATCCATGGCGCCCTGATCGGTGAAAATGTGCTGATCGGGATGAACGCGGTGGTAATGGACAACGTCGAGATCGGCGAAAGCAGCATCATCGGCGCCTTGAGCTTTGTACCTCAGGATATGCAGATCCCGGCACGCCAGCTCGCCGCCGGCGCACCCGCTAAGATCATCAAAGAACTGACGGACGAAATGATCGCATGGAAACGCGAAGGCACACGGCTGTACCAGGCGCTTCCGGAGAAATGCCGCAATAGCTTAAAGCCTTGTGAACCGCTGCGTGAGGTACCAGTCAATCGATCTTCTCAACCTCGTCTCTATCAGCCCCGTAAATAAAGTTTGGAGAAAGGCAGCATGCAACTAGAATCTTACGTAGAGGGTCATTGGTACCGCGGCACCGGTCAGCCTCAACAGAGTTTCAATGCCGTTACCGGCGAACCCTTAGCTGAAATCACCAGCAACGGCGTCGATTATAAGGGCACCCTTGATTTTGCCCGAAAGCAGGGGGCCGCGGCTCTAGGCGCAATGACATTCCATGCGCGTGCGCGCATGTTGAAGTCGCTGGCGCAGTATTTGAACAGCCGCAAATCGGAGCTCTATAAGTTGGCCCCGGCTTCGGGCGCCACCAAAGGCGACGCTTGGCTGGATATCGACGGCGGCATCGGTACGCTTTTTGCCTTCGCCAGCAAAGGCAAGAAAGAATTCCCGGATCAAACTTTTTACGTGGAGGGCGAGGCTGAACAGATCTCACGGACCGGAACTTTTATCGGTCACCATCTCTGCGTGCCGCTGCAGGGCGCGGCTGTGCATATCAACGCCTTTAATTTCCCTTGTTGGGGAATGTTGGAAAAGCTTGCCTGCAATCTACTGGCCGGAGTGCCGGCGATCGTCAAACCCGCCAGCGTGACGGCGTACCTAACCGAAGCCATGGTGCGTCAGATCATTGAGTCCGGAATTCTGCCACCCGGCGCACTGCAGCTGATTTGCGGCAGCATCGGCGACCTGTTCGATCATCTCACCTGTCAGGATGTAGTGACCTTCACCGGTTCGGCAGCAACCGGTAGGAAATTGAAACAACATCCGGCGATTCTACAGAACTCGGTGCGCTTCAATATGGAGGCAGATTCGCTGAACTTCTCAATGCTGGGATCGGATGCAGTGCCCGGCACCCCTGAATTTGATCTGTTCATAAAGGAAGTCAGCAAGGAGATTACGGTCAAAGCCGGCCAGAAGTGCACGGCGATTCGCCGCACGATCGTGCCCAGCAGTCTGGCAGGGGAAGTTTTGGAGGCGCTGAAAAAGCGGCTCAGCAGCGTAACCGTCGGAGATCCTGCGAATGACAAGGTACGGATGGGGCCGCTGGTAAGCCGGGAGCAGCTTGCTGACGTACAAGCACGCATTGGGGAGCTCCGGCGCGCAGGGGAATTGGTTTATGGCTCTCTGGATAACCTCCAACTTTTGGGCGGCTCGAAAGAAAAGGGCGCTTTCTGTGCGCCGACTCTGATTTACTGCAGCGATCCGCTGAAACATCCGGAGCCGCACGAGATTGAGGCTTTTGGTCCGGTCAGCACGATTATGCCTTACCAGGGGGTTGAGCAGGCGGTCGAACTAGCCAAGCTCGGCCGCGGCAGCCTGGTTGGCTCTCTCTTTACAGCTGACGATCAGACTGCCCGCACGGTAGTGCTGGGAACGGCTGCGTACCATGGGCGCCTGATGTTGATTAACCGCTCGAGTGCGGCCGAATCTACGGGGCACGGTTCGCCATTACCGCATTTGGTGCATGGCGGCCCGGGCCGAGCCGGCGGCGGAGAAGAGATGGGGGGTAAACGCGGCGTGCTCCACTATATGCAGCGCACAGCGCTGCAAGGATCGCCGAGCACTTTGAGCGCCGTCATGGGGCAGTACCTAAAGGGAGCAGATCGGCACTCCGATCGGGTACATCCGTTCCGTAAGTACTTCGAAGAGCTGAAAATTGGCGAGGCGCTGATTACGCACCGCCGTACCATTACCGAGGCGGATGTAGTCAATTTCGCCGGTATTAGCGGAGATTTTTTTTACGCTCATATGGACGACATCGCGGCCCGACAATCCCTGTTTGAACGACGGGTTGCCCACGGCTATTTCGTAATCGCCGCCGCTGCCGGCCTTTTTGTCGATCCGGCACCGGGCCCGGTCTTGGCGAATTACGGGATGGAAGGGCTGCGTTTCGTGAAGCCCGTTTATATCGGGGACTCCATTTACGTGAAGCTCACCTGCAAGTCAAAAACCGCCAAGGATGTGCCGGACGGGGTCACACCTCAGGGGGTAGTGGCGTGGGACGTGGAAGTTCTGAACCAGGCTGACGAAGCTGTAGCGCTCTACACGATTCTAACCCTCGTAAAGCGCACGATTTTTTGAGCGTGCTATCGTTCAGCATGGCGCCTTTGCCGAAAGATCCTTAGAATGCGCCAATGGACGACGAAACTGAAAGAGGTTCGGCCTTAGCTGAAGAGCTGCGGGATCTAAAGGCAAAAATATTCTCCGCCGTGGCGCAAAGGGAACGCATGCCTCAACCGCTTTTTTGGTCGCTTTTTAATTCCCGCCTGCACGATATAAAACGGCGCAAGAATCTGGGACGGATCCTAGAAGAACTGCTGGACTAAATTTGAACTGAAACGCTTTTTGCCGTTGGCGGCGGTCGTCGCCGCCAGTCATGCCAGTTAACAAAAATGCTTGCTCAGAGGGGAGAGAGCCGGTATTAAGCATGTCGTGCTACCTTTTGTCCCACCAAGCTCGATCCTCTGGAAAGATAGCGATCCTGAGAAACCTATAACTTTGGGAATATTATGAACCTCCTAATTAACATCAAGTTCGTTAGGGCGACTCTGCTCCCCAGAGCTCTCTTGTTTACTGCCTTCTGCTTAGTGCTGAGTTCAATCGCGCTCGATGCCGCCGCCGCTTCGGGCAGCGACACCATTTTTGTGCAAACGCGCGCGGCAAAGCTGCGCGGTCAGCCACAGATGTGGGGCAGCGCTGTCAGTGACCTGGCTTACGGGGACAGGCTGCAGGTGCTGGATCAGGGCTCCGACTCAGGGTGGCTCAAGGTTCGCACCGCCGGCGGCGCACAGGGATACATACATAGCTCGGCCGTCTCGACGAAGAAGGTAATCCTCAGCTCCCGTACCGGCATGCAAAGCAATGCCGCCGACATGTCCGATGTGGTGTTAGCAGGAAAGGGCTTCAATCGCCAAGTTGAAGAAGAGTATGCTCGTGCGCAGGGCTTCGATTTTTCACAGGTGAACAAGGTCGAAAAGATCAAAGTTAACAGCTCGGAGCTTGCGCAGTTTGTAAAAGCGGGCCGCTTGCAGCCGACTAAGAGGGAGGGCTAGAAATGAAGAACTTTATCCTCTGCGCTTTGACTGTAGCCCTCGCCGGCTGCTCTCCTCAAGCCAAACAGCTTGGCGCCTCATTGCTGAGCCAGACGGGCTTGGTCTCTGAAAGCCAGGCTAACACGGCCTTTAGTGTCGGCGAGAAACTGAGCAAAGCGGCCGGGCCATTAACCGAAGAACAGGAATATTATCTTGGTCGCGGCGTCTCAGCCATGATCCTGGCGCAATATCCGCTCTATCAGAATCAAGCCGTAACCAGCTATGTCAATCGCGTTGGCAACGCCGTAGCTGCCGTTTCAGACCGGCCCGAAACTTTCTCGGGTTATCACTTTGCGATACTTGATACATCCGAGGTCAACGCAATTTCAGCTCCGGGCGGATTCGTTTTCGTTTCGCGCGGTTTTCTGCGTCAAATTCCGGATGAGGACGCGCTTGCCGCGGTCCTAGCGCACGAGGTGGGACATGTGGTTAAAGGTCACGGCGTTAACGCAATTTCTAAAGCGAACCTGACTGAAGCCTTAACCATGGTAGGCAAAGAAGCTGCCTCAAGTTACGGGGCACCAGAGGTCCAAGCCCTGACGGCCGCTTTTGGTGACAGCGTCAAAGATGTCTTCAATACCCTGATCAAGAATGGCTACAGCCGCTCGCAGGAGTACGAGGCGGATGAATATGCCGTGACGCTGCTCGGCCGCGTCGGCTACTCCCAAGGTTCATTAGTGCAGATGTTGGAGGTGCTGCAATCCGCTGGGGAGCAAAAGGGCGGCTGGTATGATACCCATCCAAGCGCGCGTAAACGCATCAGTGAGGTCAAAGACCTCGATATCGCGCTCAGCACGAACACTCCCGGATACGAGACCCGCACTGCGCGCTATAAGAAGAACGTAAAGCTGTGAGGCAGTAAAGCTGTGAGGCAGTAAAGCTGTGAGGCAGTAAAGCTGTGAGACCATGACCTACCACGGCACTGGTCGTCGAAAAATCGCCGGGCTGCTGGTAATATCACTGCTCAGCGCGCTGCTTAGCGCAGTTGGGATCCATTACAATTGGCTGCAGGAGCTTGAAAGCCGCACCTGGGATTGGCGGCTACGCTTGAGCGCGCCCGCAGTTCCCCATGATCCGCAGATCAAGATAATCGCCGTAGATCAGGCCGCCCTTGATTCTAGAGCTGCCGACCAGGTTGTCTGGCCATGGCCGCGCTCGATGTATGTGCCGGTGCTCAAATATTTGGAGCTCAGCGGCGCCGCCGGCGTCGCTTTTGACATTATCTTCTCCGAAGGCGGTTGTTATCAGGTAACGGACGACCGCGCTTTTGCAGAAGCCGTAGCCCAAAGCTCCATTCCGGTAATCTCATCAGTTGTGGCTAGCCCCAATCCCCCCAAACAAACGATCGACACTCCGCTCGAATTTAAGCGCAAGATTGAGCTTAATACGGAGCAAAGCCACTTTGACCGGCGCTACTTAGCCCACCCTCGCACCCCACAGGCGAACTCTATGGTACTGCCGATTCCAGAGCTGCTCTCCGCGAGCGCGGGCTTTGGCGCCGTCACCCAGCAGCCCGATAGCGACGGTGTGTTTCGTCACATCTTGCCCGGAGTTAAATATCGCGATCTCCCGATCCTGGCGCTGCCGTTTGCGCTCTACGAACGTATTACACCGGCTGGAGAGCAGCGAGAAATTACACCGTTCTTAGATCAAGAAGGTCGCGCGGCCCTTCGATTCCCTGGCGCCGCACATACCTATCAAACTATTTCAATCGACGCGGTAATCGAGAGCTACCGCCGTGTCACTGAGCATGCAGCCGATCCTCCGCCGGTGCCGTTAGAGCTATTTAAAGATGCAGCTGTATTCATCGGATTAACCGCACCCGGTCTGATGGATCTGCGTGCCACCCCCTTGGATGCACGACTCTCTGGGGTGGAATATAACGCGGCAGCTCTAGACAATCTCCGACACGGACACTTTGCAAAGAAACTAGGCTTGGCCCCAGCGCTGCTGGCAGTAATCCTGGCACTGCTCTGTTTGAACGCCGCAATTCTCTTCTCCCGCAACACCATGGGGGCGCTCTTCTGGGCGTTGCTGATCTTCGCGGCGATGCTCGGTGGGGCGGGGTTGTTTGCCGGATACGGGATATGGATGCCGCTTCTCTGGCCACTCCTCAGTATGGTGGGTGCCATGCTTGCGGCGCTGCGGCTTCAATACCAGCTCGAGGGCCGGCAGCTGCAATTTATCCGCAATGCATTCAGACATTACGTGAGCCCTGATGTAATTGAAAAGATTTCGGCTGATCCAACGGCGCTCTCTCTAGGCGGCGAGAAGCGGGAGCTCACGATCTTTTTTTCAGATATCGCCAATTTTTCCAGTATCTCGGAAAGACTTGACCCGGCCAAGTTGGCAAAACTACTGAACCGCTACCTTGAGGCGATGACGACTGTGATCCTCGAGCATCGCGGCACGCTTGATAAATATATCGGCGATGGGATTGTGGCATTTTGGAATGCTCCAATCGACGTGCCGAATCATCCGAGTCTCGCCGTACAGGCCGCTTTGGAATGTCAGGCCCGGCTGAAAGCGCTCAATCCAGATTTTGAAGCTGATTTCGGGACCGCTTTGAAGACCCGTATCGGTATCCATACGGACAGCGCCAGCGTCGGCAATTTCGGCTCACAGTCGCGTTTCGATTATACTGTTATGGGAGATGCGGCCAACCTGGCTTCTCGTCTGGAAGGAGTAAATAAGGTTTTTGGTACTGAGATCCTGGCCTCAGAGAATTGCATTCAGGGCTGCTCCGGCATCCATGCACGTCGAATTGGCGCAGTCAGAGTGGTAGGTCGGGCGGAGAGCATTGCCGTGTATGAGCCCTTAGGAGCAGCGTCCGGAGATACATTTTCCCGGGCATTGGCATGCTTCGAAGCCGGCGAATTTGCAAAGGCCGCTCAACTATTTTCGTCACTAGCCCGCGATCCAGTGGCACAAGCGTATTTAAAGCGCATACAGTCGGAACAACCGGCCGCATCCGGATGGAGCGCGGTGTGGATTCTAACTAATAAGTAACCACCTACTTTTGACTCCTTCTAATTTCCGCGCTAAAACTGCATTCGCACTACGTCGTCGCATTGCACAAGGAAAGGGGCGGACTGACACCTCTAGCGGACTCAAGACTTTATGCCGTACGGGGGAAAGTTAAGAGACGTTATGTGTCAGTTCGCTGTCAATTTGGGTTTGCCGTAGAGCCAAAGTCCTCGGGTCTCTCCACGTTCTAAGTATACCCGAGTCACTGCTCTACGGTTGCAGGGGGACGCGCTGCGCCACCGTACTCGAACGGTGCGCTTTCTGAGACGCTTTTCACCTAACGGTGAAGCTGGTGCCGCCATCGCAACTCGGGACCTGATCGGTCCAGTGCGAGGCATCAAGCAGCGATCAGAAATGTCACGGATCTACTTCGCTCCGATCGTGACAGGCGCGTCCCCAGTGGGAGAGGCAAAGGTTACAAGCAATGCGGCACGTAGTGAATTTTTCACTCCCTGCTGTTTCCAATCTGCTATTTCCAATCCGCTATTTCCAATCTGGGCGGCCGCTAAGGCATGCATGATGTCATGCAGCTATTTAACTGCATTTACACCCCGGGTCGGGAACGTTAACCTAGATAGATGCCGGTGCTTCAAATAATGCTTAAGGCCCTTTTTCTAGCACTCGGTGTGCTCTCGGCCTGCTTTGGCATCAGAGGGTTTTTGGTACCCAGCGGTTTTATTGATGGGGGCATTACGGGCCTGTCGATGCTGGGTTCCCGCGTCACCGCTATACCTTTGAGCGCGCTGCTGATCCTGATTAACGCTCCGTTCTTGCTGATCGCTATTCGTCCGTTGGGCGTGCGATTTGTGCTGATTAGCGGCTGCTCGATTGCCGCTTTAGCGCTGGCGATTGAGGGTTTACAGCTGCCCGAAGTGACTTCTGATCATCTGCTGGCCGCCGTTTTCGGAGGAGTCTTTCTTGGTGCTGGTATTGGACTTTCAATCCGAGGCGGCGGTGTCTTGGACGGAACCGAAATTCTGGCGCTGCTATTTAGCAAGCGTTTTGGGACTACAGTCGGCGATATCGTCTTGGTGTTGAATGTCGCGATCTTCGGCTGCGCGGCGGTATTCCTGGGGATCGAGCCGGCGCTATATTCAATGCTGACCTATTTCTCCGCATCCAAAACCGTTGACTTTCTAATCCACGGTATCGAAGAGTTTTATGGAGTCATGATCGTTTCCTCGCGCAGCACAGAGGTTAAAACCGCGCTGATCGGGGAAGCCGAGCGGGGAGTGACCGTTTATCGAGGGCGGGGCGGGCGTTCCGATGTGGAGCAAGATATTCTGTTTTGCGTTGCGACGCGTTTGGAGATCCCAAGAATTATCCGGATGGTTCGAGCAATCGACGCCGACGCATTCTTTGTGACCCATCATATTAGTGAAGTAGGGGGCGGATTAATAAAACGGCTGCCGCTGCCTTCCGGACACAGCTAACTTCGAGAGGCGGCGGCGCCTATCATGCGACCGCTGCCGATCTGCGCAGGAGAAATTTCGGCTGCGGCGCGATAGCTTTTCGCGCTGAATCTGATGTCTTTTAAACGGCCGTCCCGCGCTATTTCCAGTTTACGAATCCAGGTGGAATCACGGGCCCCGATCACATGCCCAGCAGCCGCATGCGGAAAAATCGTACGGGTGCAATTTACTAAATTATCAGCTTCGCCCTCGAAATTAGCTCCCGTTCCGACTGCACAACTAACCAGATAAACCGTGCCGCCCGGCTTTAAACATCGCCCCGCATTCGCGGCACGAAATCTGTCGGCGTCCCCCAAATCAAAAAATTGCGATTCCTCAGTTCCAGACCCCAAGCGCATCAATCTCTTCTTGCCATGCCCCGCCATGATCACGATCTCAGCTTGATTTGATTCTTCGGTATTGCTGCTTAGCACTTCAAGCAGCTCGGGATCATCAGAAGCCTCGAAGTAGCGCACCCGATAGTGCGGCATGAGCTCGTGAAGTTTCTCCGAGAACCCGAATAAAAATCCATTATAATCGTCCCGTGCCATTGTGACTAACATCACCGGGCGTCGATCAAGCGGATCGGGCCTCAGCCGTTCATTTACGATCGCAATTAGATCATCGGGCTTGAATCGAAAAGGTTGCGTGATCTTTAACTCAGCACAGCTCGCCAGCGCCCGAGTATAGCTTTCGATTTCGTGACGGCGGCTACCCCGCGAGTCTTCGGCCAAGAGGGCAAGACCTTTGAGCAATCCATCACGTGCTTGCTCGGTGTCGAATGCCGCGTTGGCGGATCGTCTGCGCTCAAGATCGCCGTATACCGGATCGCTGATAGTCTCCAGAACAGCACTAGCTGCGGAGGCGCTGCCCGCCAACATCAGGAGCCGCAGAGCGCTTTCGGAGATGTCGCTGCGCGAATCCCGGGCTGAATTTACACAGATGGCGAGAGCCCGCGCGGGGGCAGGGCTGGAGTGAATCAGTGCGCCGGCCGCCTCCAGCCGCACCTGTTCGTAAGGCGAGTCAAGGGCGGCTGTCACCAGATTCAAATCTTGTGGATCACGACCTACGGCCGTGTGCAGCTGAGTTAGCTCCAATTGGTACGCTGAGTCCGGCTGCGCTGGCAAATCCAGGTCATATTCGGCCGCTGCAACTGCCTGCTCAACCCGCTGAAGCTTGAGACGATGATTGAGTTGTTCAACAACCCCCCGCGCTTGCAGCTCTAACTTAGGCCAGGCGCCCGCCCGCGTCCTAAATTCTTCAAGCGCTGTTAGATCTGATCGCTCTCCGCAAACACCTAGAATATCAAGGGCGAGATGGAGACTGGCGGGATCGGCGTCCTGATCGCGCAAGGTCGTGGCAGCCAGGCGCCGCGCCAAGAGCGGGGCTGCCTCGGCAACCCGCCTTCCCGCCAAGGACTGCGCTGTTCCTCGCAGCTGCTGCGACTCAAGCAGTGATAAGAGCGCGCAATCGGTCTCCCAATCTCCGATCGCACAAAGTCCGCGCACCAACTGCTCTGTTGCGGGCACTGACTCGGCACCGCCACACAGCTCTCTAAGATATTCCTGTCGGCCTTCCTTTCCCGCGGCTCCGAGTAATCTAGCCGCAATCGTAATGCTTAAGGCTGCACCTTTGCGCTGCCCTGCCTTGGCGAGCCCCGTACGGATCTCAACCTGGAGCTCGTCACTTTCGGCTTCTGTTGCCAGCTGGTAGAGCGCTCGCACGATCCGGTCTTGCTGCTCAAGATCATTCGATGCACCAAGCAGCTTGAGCAGGTTCGGGACTGTCTTTGAAAGGCTCTGCAGACCGGCCACCTTCGTCACGCGAGATTGAATTTCTTCGGGCTGATCCTTTGCAGTGATAACCTCCAGTAAAGATCTCAAGTCTGACCATTCAAGATCAAGCGACTCTAATGTCCCCAAGGCCTGCCGGCGAAACTCCAGCGGAGCTTCTTTGGAGCGTGCAATCTCGATTAAAGCGCGTCGGGGATAATACCCACAAATTTCCGTGAAGAGATCGCTACGCAATGACATCGGTACACGTTCGTCAGTTAGCACATGGGCGATCGGGCGGTAATCGGCATCGGCGCGGGAGCGATCCGTGTTCATGGCGGAGAAGACCTCAATTGCTCGGCGGCGCAGATACAGCGGAGCTTGGCCGTCCGCGATTAAATTGATCACCGCGGAGAGGGTCTCCGGCGCGTCAATCGCCGCAATAGCATCGAGTGCCGCAAGCTTGGCGCCAAGATTCCGCAAAGTGGTTGCGGAACGGAGCGTGGCGGTAAGCCCCGGGAGGGCCTCTCGACCGATTGCAGCAAGAGTCGTGGGCGCAACCGGATCCTTGCCCAGACTCGCGACTGCCACCCCAATCAGTGCCTGGCTCGGAGAGCTTCGCGATGGTCGCAGTGGTTCCAGGGCTGGAATTTCGGCCGGACGCTGCGGCGCGATATCTGAGACGATGCCGTGGGGCAAGCTGCCAGCAACGCTCTCAGAGTCCGTAGTTACGGCCGCGCTGGGTATCGGCGTCTGTAGTAGTAGTCGCGGCACTAAACCTCCAATCAAACCTACCCAATGTTATGCGGCCAAGGGAGGGCAGAGTGCGGTCCGGCTAGCGGCGATTTGCCTAGCGACTTCAGCTGGTTACTTCGACTGCGAAGGTTCGGATTGGCGCTCCTGGCTGGCCGCACAGCGATGCGCTGGATCTGACTTAAATTGAGTAATCTAACTACCTGTTATATCAATAACGGATGATTCCGATTAGCGATGCACTCACACAAATTATCGCCCGCAGCTCATTCCTGGAGTTTGGCCTGCATTACAAGCTTTTGAATCTTACCCAGGTAGCGCGCTTCATTCGGCCGCAAATTGAGGCCCGCACCAAGAAAGATGTAAAAGAATCGGCCATCTTGATGGCACTCTCGCGCTTCCAGGGCGCAGTGGCGCGGCAAACAAAGCGCCGCGACGAGAGTTTTAAGATCGAGCAATTAAGTGTTCAAACCGATCTGGCGGTACTTAGTCTGGAGCGTAGCAGCGATAACCATAATCGCATCAGCAAGCTCTATGCGGAGATCCAAAAACGCCGCGGCTATCTGACGATCTGCGAAGGGCTCAGTGAGATCACGGTCATAATCGAGAACGAATACCTGGCACTAGCGGAAAAGCTTCTAAAAACCCAGCTTGCCCAAGCGACCGGCGATGCGGCCGCTATTCGCATCAAATTCGACCCGCGCTACTTAGAAACCCCTGGTTTTCTTTTCGTGATCCTGCAGCAGCTAGCGTTTCAGGGCATCAATCTGCTCGAAGTGGCCTCCACTAAGACCGAATTTATCCTGTACTTGCGGATGCAGGACGTCCGGCTAGCGTTCGACTCACTACATAACAAGTTTCAACTGATGTGGCGGCTGCCTGAGAGTCGAGGACGTTAACCCCGCAGATTTCTAAGCAGCGTGTCAGCTTCAGAGTTACCCAGCGCAGCCGCGCGCCGGAAATAATCGGCCGCGCGGCTGGTGTCGCGCAGCACTCCATCGCCGTTCATATAAAGCTTGCCAAGCATCAAGAGCGCATTGGAATCGTTTTGTTCTGAGGCCTTTTCGAACCAGGCCCGCGCGGTGGCAAAATTCTTCTTCACCCCATCTCCGCGCGCGTACATGCGTCCGAGAGCGGTCTGCGCTTTAGCGTATCCGGATATAGCGAGCGGCTCCCAGATCTCCCGCGCACTAGCGTAGTCACTGCGGTTGGCGGCAGCCCGGCCGCGCTCAAAATCAGCGGCGCTATTGGAGCTGCTTGGAGCCGCCGGCGCCCGCACTGACAGATTGGGTTCCGGTACGTCAAGCTTAGCAGGCATGGCCGGTGCGGCAACTTTCGGAGCAGAAGGGGAGAAGGGGATCTGCAGATCCGGATTCTCCAGCACCGCCCGCTGCAGCGAGGGGTGCACGCGATCGAGCAGCACTGCCAGTGAGTCGCTCTTGCCCAACTGCTTACCATAGAAAAACAGCCGGATGAGTTTCTGAATCGCAGGTATCTGCTCCTGCTCAATATTGCCGCTGTCCAGATCGGTGCGTGCCAGTAAATCAAGATCGGCGCGGCTTAACTTAGCTGCAGCGAATTCCTGTTCCATCTCGGCTGATGCCGCGCTGTTGGCCGTGACGGTCTGGCCGAATTCAAAACCACCGGCCTTAATCGATACGAAGCGGGAATTTGAAGGGGCGGCCTCGCTGTCGGCATTGAGATCTCCGCGATCCGCATCCGGAGCCGAAGGCTCATGCTCATGCAAGGCAGCCGCATCTTCGGAATCGGGAATTGCTGCTCCATCCTGCTGGTCGGCGGGCTGCGATCCGTCACCAAAAGTGGGCATTGGACCTTCCTGGTCCTCCGGCATCGCACCCATATCAGGCCCGGACGGCATTGCGCCCTGGGCCAGGGGCGCCAATTCCCCCACGATCTTGCGGAGCCCAAAGACCGGCTTATCAAAGCTCTGATAGGGCGAGCGGCTCTCCGCAGGAGCTGCCGCTTCTCCACCCAGCACTGATGCCACCCGTTCGCCTTCGGAGCCGCGATTTAGCTGGAAGAGCAGCGCACCGACGAGACCTCCAAGCAGCAGAACCAGTGCACCAAGAATCATGAGCGCGTTATTTGAACCCCCTTTTTTCGGGGCGGAGTTGCTAGTTGAAGCAGGAGTGGAAGGGGGGGTACTTGTGTCTGTCATAGTGGGAAAAAATTCTACACGGTCCCGCGGGGACGATCTACACGCTATCGCGGGGCGCAGAGGTGAGAAACCTATTTAGAAATATAACATGAATGTTAGTAATGTAACATTTATCTAAATCTTCATGCTGGTGGCCTTCAACTTCTGCTATTTCCAAGCGGATGCAGCACACACCCAGCACCATTACTCCTGCTTCAACCTGCGGCCAGCTATCGTTGCCCCGGCTGCCGTTGTGCAAGACCAGCCTGCCGTTAGATCAGATCGATTACGAGATCCCGAAAACGCTGCTACAGGAGATCTGCCAGCTATTGGAGAGCGCGCCACAGCTATGCTTTGACGCCCGAACCGAAGCGCCGCTACTCCAAGACATATCTAAGCGTGGAGCAGGGGAGTTGCTGCTCCAACGCAGCTTTGGGGCGATCGCGGGAATTGCGATCGCGGGCTCCTACGGCGTACGTGGCATCGTCACGCATTTTTGGCCCCCGCCGGGCGGACTCGGATCAGAGCTAAGCTCGATCCCGCTCCTTCAAAATGTGCTTCACGCCCTCAGAGAGCGGGGAATTAGACGGCTGCATGTGCTGGTAAACGATCAGAACAAATCAACCCTGCAGTTCTGGAGGGGACTGGGTTTTGCGGAATGTCCCGGCGAAAGGCTGATGCAGCGCCATCTGATCGGCATTCAACCGCCGCAGCACCCACATCCCGAGATTGACATTAGACGGCTGCGATCTGCCGACTTGGATACCCTAGCTGAGCTGCTGCCCAGCGTGCCGGAACTTGCCTTCCAACCGTGGGAGCTTGAGGTACTCAGAGACGGATGTGAAGACTCAGGCCGCGCCTACTTCGTGGCCGAGCATGCGGGGCAAATTGTCGGCGCGCTCATTGGCGGTACTTTCGGAATTAGAGGAACCATCAGCCATACCTGGGTCTCCGCCACATGCCGGGGCCGCGGAATTGGAGCCTCACTGGTGGAGGCGGCGCTGCATCAGCTGCGGGAGAACAACGCCAAAAGCGTGCATCTGATGTTGACTCCCGGGAATGATGCGGCCTATCAATTCTGGAGCGCGCTGGGCTTCCAAGAGATCCCGGGCGAGACATTTCTGGAGCTTGATATATGAAATCAACGGACGCCGAGAGATGAAATCAGTGGTTGTCGCCTATCTTCGATCACAGCGCGGAAAGTTTCACTCCCTTCTGCCGCCCAAGGTGCTGCGAAGCGGAATCGCTGCGATTGATCTGTCGGCGCAGAACGCAAGGCTGCAAGCCTATGCGATCGGCGATCGCGCTGGTCAAACCGAGCTAATCACTGCGCTGATTGGGGATCGCGGAGTGGGGGTCGGCGGCTATATGGAACGGCGCGCCTGGTATCAAAAAGCTGCGCACTTTCAGGCTGGAGCCGAGCCTCGCAATATCCATCTCGGAGTGGATATCTGGGCGCCGGCCGGAACCGCTATATCTGCACCGCTTGCCGGCCGAATTCATAGTTTTAAAGACAATGCGCTCTATGGAGATTATGGCCCGACCATAATTCTCGAGCATCGGCCAGCCGCAGGAATTTCGTTCTTCACCCTATATGGCCATCTTTCCCGTCAGTCGCTAAGCGGGCTGGTCAGCGGAGCTCAGATTGAGCCGGGAGAGCTGCTGGGTCACCTAGGCAGCCCCGGGGAAAATGGCGATTGGCCGCCCCATCTGCATTTTCAGATTATTTTAGACCTGCAGGGAAAATCAGGAGATTTTATGGGGGTCTGCACTGAGAGCCAGAGCGCGCTATACCGTGAAATTTGTCCCGATCCGAATCTAATCTTGGGCTTCAGCGAGCTAGAGAACGCCGATGCGACCTCCATCTGCGACTCTCAGCAGCGTTAAGCTCCCTTAAGCGCCTGTGTTTTTGAGCGGCGCACCTGTCTTAACAGTGCGATAACGACAAACTCGACCAATGATAGCTGTGACTAAGTGATGCACAAGCCGATGCGAGCTCCCCAAGCGCGGCGTCGTCTTTCGCCAGCACTTCCTGATAAAGCGTCCCCAGCTGCCGGCCTCGGATTCCGATGTCGATCGGTCTGTCGGTGGCCAAACCCTCGATAGAATGACGCAGGTCGGGATAATGTTGGCCCAGCTGGTCAGCACGATTAAGAAGCGTTAAAAGCCCTTCGCATTCTGCGCTCTGCGCCGCTTGATTAACCAAGGTAGGGTTGTGCTGTGCGACATCGGGATTCATCTTGAGAGTCCTTTGATAGCTAAACTGATACGCATATTTAAAGGGAAGTTCGACAGACTGCACGTAAATATACGATTTTGTGCAGTTCCAGCCGGCTTTGTTAGATTCACAACGCGGCCCGGGCCTGCCCTAATTGACCGATAACTTCACTTATCGGTCAATTATGCCTGGCTCTCAATCGGCCCTATTTGGGCCTTCGTCGGCCCTCCTCTGGCGATAATTCCGAGCTGAAAATGGCATTTCCTCATAGCCGCGCACGCTTCAAGCCCGCGGCAACTTTAGCCGATACTCGTCTGGGCGGTTTGGGGAAATCGCACGGCATAAGCCTGTTAAAGGGAAGCTGATATGAATAGGGAAAGATTCCTAATCCTAATCGTTTTTACGGCCACTCTGGCGACATTTACAGCGCTGGGTGTACCGAGGCTAATGGAGCAACAGTCGGCGGGCCCGCTGCCCAACTCCATTCCAACTTCAGTCCCCGATACCTGTGCTCTAACGGATGGATACACCCCAATATTTGACGCTGCTGGGCTAAATGCCATGCGGCAGCCCCGCACCACGATCGGATACATATTGTGTGCCGATATCGACCTCACCGGCCCCGGCGGCATTGACCGGTGGGTACCGATCCCATATTTCAACGGAATTTTTGACGGCAATGGACATCGCATCTCGCATTTGACAGTTGATAGCAGTACGCCCGGCTCAGGCGGGCTGTTTGCCACCCTATCAGATGGAGTCGTTCGAAACCTGGTGATAGACGGAGCCAAAGTTACCGGCTCCGATCAATCCGCTCTGCTGGCTGGAGGTATCTTCCGCTCAAGAGTGGAAAGCACCACGATCAGCGGAGATCTGCGTTGTGCTGGATATCAGAACTGCGGTTTAGTCGCCGGCACCTTGATGGACAGCACACTTTCTGATGTTACCGCGGCCGGCACGATCAGCCCGGCACATTCGGATTCCCCACCGCGCATCGTGGGCGGTTTAGTCGGAATTGCAGTCAATTCTAAAATATTAGATTCGCGTTTCGCTGCCGCAGAGCTTGCCGCCAGCGCTGAGCCGCAAATTCTGGCGGGCAACTTTGTGGGCGGGTTGGCCGGCATCGCTACCGGCACATCAATTTCGCGCAGCCGTTTTGATGGCTTTGTTTCAGGTCATTCTTATGTGGGCGGGATAGTTGGCCAGTTACAACAAGACGCCCCCCTGCCATTGTCGGGAGTATACGAGTGCGTCTCAACCGGGCGAGTAAGGGGAGTTCAGAGCGGCATGTATATCGGTGGCCTAGTCGGCAACATGTACAGCGCCTATTCCCCTACTGGACTATCCTTGAGGTCGTCGTACAGCACCGCGCAGGTTGAGGGCAACACCGGACCCGCCGGAGGACTGGCTGGAGGGGCTTACTCCATGTCGGCCGTGATCACCGATTCATATTCGATCTCTTCACTCGCTCCGCTGTCGGCTTCGGGCGATGCTGCAGTTGGATTCTTTCTCGGTCAGGGCAATAACTTTGCCATCCATGGCTGTTTCTTTCACAGCGAAGGCGGGCCGACGCCTCAGATCTCACCCCATTGCGAGCCCCGCCGAAAATCAGAGCTTTACCAATTGGAGACCTACTCTAGCCAGGGCTGGTCAATCGGTCTGCTTGACGATCAGAATGCACAAACCTGGAAGATCGACCCCGGAGCAGCCGCGCCGATTCTGAGTTGGGAGATATACCCTCCCACTCCAACACCTACGATCGCGGCGTTGCCAACACCGACCTTCACCGCGACACCCACCCCGACTTTCAGCAGAACTCCCAGCCGCGTACCGACTCCGCTCGCCACCCCCACGATGACTCGAACGTTCACCCCGACATTTACAAGCACCCCTACCCGGCTGCCGTCCCCGCCACCGCCCACCGTGACCGCCACAGCAATCCCGACAAATACCAGAGCCGCAGGATCTCCTACTCCGGGATACGGAGGAGGCAGCGAACCTACTCCAGCTTATGGCGGAGGGAGCGAGCCGACACCCGCGCCGACGATTGGATTTGAAGGGAATCGCCCAACTCCTACACCGGAGACTTCCGATCTTCCGATGCCCGGGGGATCAGGCGAGCCACTAGGCCCAGGAGAACCCTGGGAACCGCCGCTGAATGTAGTCCTTCCTCCTAAAAACGATTTCGCTGTGATTGGGATCGAAACACCAACAGCCAAGGTTCAGCCGGCTAAAGGCAAGAAGGCGCAGAAGAAGAAGCGCTCGCGCCGAAATGGTTGGCGCCCTATTCAGCGATAGAAATTTTCGGATGCTCGTGCAGCTGAGGGCTCAGGTCTAGTAGCGCCCGCGGCCTCGCCGACCTCCGCCGCCGCGCCGTCCGCCACCGCCGCCGCCACGGTGCCGATCCCCGCCGGAACGGCGTTGATCGCGCCTTTCGCCGGAGCGCTGCTCGGTCTGCTCTTGCGGTTGTATCTGGCGCGCTTCCTCTTCGATCGAAGCCGCTTCGAGCTTGATATGATGCTCGACCGCCAAACGGCAGAGCTTGGCAACCGTTTCGGTAATATCGTCGCTGGGCTCGTCGATCCCGCCCATCTCTTGAAGCAGTTTCTTGGCCATGGCGGCATCGCGTGGCTGCACATCCAGCCCCTCTTCCCGCAGCACTTCGTAAAAATGCGCAAGCCGGGCCTGCACCACTTCCTCGTCTGTCGGCAATGGAAGTTTCTTGAGTTCAAAGGTGATGGCGCGCTTAAGTCCAACGAACGCCATAAAATCTCCGGGGCCCACTAGGCTCACTGCGGTGCCCGCGCGCCCTGCCCTGCCGGTGCGTCCGGTGCGATGCATATAGCTCTCCGGTACATCCGGCAGTGCATAATTAATCACGAGATCCATCTGTTCGATATCAATTCCGCGCGAGGCGATATCTGTGCCCACCAGGAAGCGCAATTCCTGCGCCTTGATGCGCGCCATGATGTAATTGCGCTCTTTCTGGGTTAAATCGGAATTGATGCGCCGCGCATCGTAGCCCCGCCGCCGCAAGAATATTTCAACCGTTTCGGTATCGGACTTGGTATTACAGAAGATCATGGCGGAGCGTGGACGCATAATCTCGATCAGATCCACCAAAGCGGAGGCTTTAGCGGTAACGCCCTCTCCTACCTCGTAATAGAGATGCTCGATCGGCGGCAGATCTTCGCCCGGCTTTCCGACGATAATGGTTTCCGGCTTGACCAAGAAGCTCCCGGCCAACACATTCACCCGCGGCGTGATAGTCGCGCTGACAAACAGCCCCTGCCGGCGATCGGGAAGCCGCGAAAGGATCGCCCGTACATCTTCGACAAAGCCCATCGAAAGCATCTCGTCCGCTTCATCCAATACAAACATCTGGCACTTCTTCAGATTGAGTTCACGCTGCCGGATGAGGTCCATGATGCGGCCGGGAGTTCCAACGACGATGCGCGGATCGGTCTGCAAGGCCTTAATCTGCGCATGCATGCTGGCGCCGCCGATCAAACAAGCCGGTATAATATCGGATGAAATCGAAGTAATGACCTCATTGATCTGGCTCGCCAATTCGCGGGTCGGAGTGACAATCAGTCCGAATGTGCCGCGCACAGGCTGTCCAGCGTCAAGCGCTCTTCTAATCTTGAGCAGCATCGGGATTACAAAGGCAAAGGTCTTGCCGCTACCGGTACGGGCCTGAACAATCAGATCATTGTCTTTCATCGCCGCGGGGATCGTAGCGCTTTGAACCTCCGTCGGGGCAGCGAAGCCTAACTTCTTAATCGCATCGAGGATTGGGCCAGCGGGGATGATATCTTCAAAATTGGGAGTTAGAGTTTCTGCAGTAGCATTCATATTATCAATTCAAGTTCTATTTACTAAATTTAATCGGATCATGGTGTCACCCATCAGTCGCGGGTCATTCCCAAAATCTTCGTAATCATCATGTGTTGAAGCGCGCGCAATTACGCCGCCTGGCTATCCTAGTTTAGGCTGATGCGTTCCAGCCTGCGTTGCTAGCGACATCACGGTCGAACAAGCAAGCTCTAGACACAAAAGGTCTCTCGAGCCGAGCTTGATCCGTCTGCGCTCCTCTTCGCTGCGTCCGGTCACAAGGCGCAGCCAGCATGTCTCCTCTCCTGAGAGACGGCCATGTTGTCCGCGCGGCTTATCACGGTAGAGCTTAATCAGAATATCGGACTCTCCCCCCGCCTCATCGCCCTTGAAGACAATATTCTCGTCGAGCGACTCCACATTATAGAGGAAGGCGCGCGTCGTGGCCCACAATCCCCCAATAACTTCCAATGGCAAAATAAGATTAAGGAATCCAGCAGCGTTAGGATCCTCTTGGCCATTCACAACCGGTACGTAGTAGAGCCGGAGACCATCACTTTGAGGGACAAGCTGCAGACTACCGAACGACTTATTGATAGAGAACGAAAGACCTCCTGAGTACATAACCTGCCCTTTTTACCTATGACGCGCCGGATCCTATTACATCCGGAGCTTTAGTCAAGTCAAATCAATTCCTTAGCTCGTAAAACTGCTGATATTATTGGGGTTTTGTAGGCCCTCGTCCACCAGCCGCCGCCTCCTTAGAACCGCCTTCTTCGCCTGTGTCACTCGACGCCGGCTTCCTTACTGCGGAAAGCATCCCGCGGCGCGGCCCCCTGCCCGGGAACAGGCTGATCTTAAATGGACCGCTCTCAGCTTCCGCGCCCTTTTCACGGGCAGCAGCTTCAGTCGTTTTAGTCTCTCCAGACGGTTCCTCACCCGGTTTCTTTGGCCGCGGGAACATCCGCGCATGCGTCTCATCCTGTTCCTGCGCTAAGATCTGCTCGTCGACCCAATCCGCAAGACCAATCTCATCCAGCTCAAGGCGTTGAAAGCGAGTGATATATTCGCGGCCTTCCCAAGTGTCAGGGATCTCGGCGTTGAACCACAAAGAGCGTCCCTTGACGATCCGACCGTTACCCAAATCAAACCACGCCAGCCCTTTCTCAGCCGACATTTCATGTTTCAGCTCCTCGGCGGAGACTAGATCAGCCTCATCTTCAGACAAGCTCACAGATTGAGATTCGCCCCCGGTCTTGCGCGCCTGCAGATCCAAGCCTCCACGCAGAATGTTAGCGCTTAAATTGGTTGTGATGCCGGCACCGATCGACTTCTTAGTAGTGTTTACCTTTCCAAACCATTCCGTCATCTCCGAGGCCGTGCGGTTATCACCGATTCGCATCATGACCTTCAAATTGACATTGGCCATGACCCGCTCATAAAAAGCCTCGCTCAGCCCCAATGATTGATCGGTAAGGCCGCCAGCCGACTGCGCGCCAAAGAGCAGCGCGAAACGACCTTTACGTGCCAGCTCGAAAAGATTAGCCCAGGTTGGACCGAAGGTTGATGACCCCTCATCGATAATCACAAGGTGGGGATCTTCGAGATTATGCACCCGCGAGGAGGTGATTTCGCCGATCGACACCTCCAAGTCTTCGCGGAAGACCTTCACCATGCGCGCAGCACTTTCGGCTTCCTCCAGCCGCGGCAGCATGAAATAGATGATCTTTCCGCGCAAAATCGCGTCCGTAAGCACTAAGTCAGTGTACTTCGTGCAAAATATCTGTCCCATGTCGCTGCCCGAAATGGAATGCAGCTCAGAAGCGATACCACGGAGATTATCTGTAATGCGGGCGGTGTCGAGCTGGCCCTTAGCCGTGCGGTAGCTTGAGGCCAAATGCCCCAGTTCCACCATGGCCTGGCGTGCTCCGATCTTGTGCAGCATCGACCGCAGATGCGGATAAGCCAAGTTGAAGGCAGAGAGCGAGACCGCAATGTCCTTAATCGACCAGGACAAACCGAAGCTCTCCATTGCTCGGACCATGCGGTAGATCGAATCGGCAGCCAGCCGATCATAGTGCTTAGTGGTGCTCTGGTCTGAGGTCGGAGGCAGCCCGGCCCGCAGAACTTTTCGCGCTTTCACATCCGCGCGCTGGTTGGTCATCACAAAATTATAAGCATGCACACTATCGAACGGATCGATCACGATCAGGTCCTCGATCCGGCCGGTAGCCAGCGCCATCAGAATAATATGGGCTAGTGTGCCGGAGTCGCGCTTGGCATCGATAAAAGTGCAGCCGCTGGCCCGGCCGCGCGCCATCTGCTGGAAAATCAACGATTCCAGCCACAAGGTTTTCCCCACACCGGTCTTGGCGAAAACGCAGCCATGACTACAAAGATCTTCTTCATCAATCCAGAGCGGACGACCGGTATCAAGTTCGAACCCAACCAAGTATTTGTCGATCATCTTTTTGCCGCGCGCCTGCGCATCGGCCAGTGCGTCTTGGAATGCATCGCGCTGCGGCGGCATGCCCAGCACCGCTTTGCCCCGTCGCAAGGCTTCTTCACGCACCCGTTCCTTTTCAAGCGCGCCATGCCGTGCGATCGAGTAGGCGCTATGCGCTAAAGCTAACGCAGGAATCAATCCCAAGCAGAAGAGCCAACCGGGCGCCAATGATTGCAGCAGCGGACTAGCGGCCAGACCCAGCGTCCCCAGTGAAGCGACAATACTGATCACCTCAGCTTTACGCCGATCCTGGCTGCGCTGCGCCTCGTGGTCCGTGACAGTATAATCTCGTGCCATTTTAGAACCTACTCCATCACCGCGCGCGCGGCTAAATTAGACTCAGGGTCCTCTTCCTGCAGCGGCTTGCCTGCCAGTAAGCGCTCATACTCCTCCCGGCCCTCGGCCATAGCGGCGCTGTCCACCCGGGTAAAGCGTGAATTCCAACCGCGGCCCCATTTCGATTCCAGGCGGCTGGCACGGAAAGCCACCATGCCGGTCTGGCCAATGCGCCGTGTGGAACTCGCTGCCCCGGCCTCGGTGTTCACACTGAAGACGCTATAAATCACAGAGCTCTCGGGAACGGTGTAATCACCGACTCGCCGCCCTAGCCATCCGAAGGTATTGAATACTATCCGCAGTGCGGACCAATCCTTAAGATCGTCAATCGCCAAACCGTGCTGCTCGGCCAAGCTTCTGATCTCGCCCAAAGCCAGCGGCGGGAAAATGCGGTCGTGCGAGGGCAAAGGTACTCGATCCGGTTCCTCCGAAAGCTCTACCGACATGGTCATCAGTTTCTGCTTCTGACTAACGCTAGAAACCAACTCCTCCAACCGCCGCATTCGCTCGGGGATCAAAATTTCACGGCTGAGTGCCAATACTTTCCGCAGGGGCATAAAGAAGAGGCCTGCGGGAGTAGCAAACACATCTTCAACCGCCTCAGGCCGCATCGCGAGGACCGCCCCCATAAACTTCTCGGCCCAACCTCGCTCCGCCTCGCTGATTATTCCGTAAAGCTCAACTTCATCCGCAATGCTTTGCAGCTGATGCGGGCAGGCAGTCAGCAGCTCCGTCCATTGCCGCAGCGCCCCGCTCTTCTCCGATAGATCAATCGGAAACCGCACTGGGCCGAGCGATGAACTGCGCGAAGCGTAAATCAGCGCTCGGCGCATCTCCTGTCTTTCACGATAATCGAACTCGCGGGTATAAGAAGGCACGGAATGCAGCACCGCCCGGGCGCAAAGGTGACCGAAGCTGGAATTTCGGTGCCAACGTCCCCCCTCATCCGAATACGCCATAATCTTACCGGCTTCGTGCGCAAGAATTGTAGCTGCCACCTGGGAGGCTCTAAGCTCGGAGAGCTGGGCGCGCATTCCCGCTGTCAAGACGCGGTGAAAAGCGCGCTGCAAGAGGTTCGCATAACCATAGCTATCAGTTTTTCTCTGCAGCGACTCGCTGGACGGCTCGAGCTCCTGCGGAAGTTCTCCGTGCAAGCCTGATTGATACCGTGCATGCAACGTCAACGCCTTTTCCAAAATCAAGAAGGTATTTTGCAGCAGTGGCTCTGAGTCGAAGAACTCCTCCAACAATAAGGTTTCTTCCGCTGGCGCCACATATGCCGGGGTGCTGCGGTAGGCTAAAAGGATCGCGCAGAGAGCCAGATTGGTTTCGTTCAAGGCGCCAAAACGGTGCAGCAAACGCCCCAGATCGGAATTTTCGGCGACCTGCTTGGGCACCTGCTTGAGACACGCCAGGCCAATCAGCTGTTTATCGGTCGCTCCACTCTGCGAACGGGAATCAAGCTTTACCCTCACACCCGAATAAAACAGCCGGCCATTGCCGGTTTGACCAAGGAGATCATCACCATCGTGTACCCGGTAGGTGAAGAGTCCTAGGAGATAAGCCCCCACCAGCCCTGCCATCCACAGACGACAGCAAGCGATCAACAAAAAAGCCACCCGCAACACGGCGGAGTAAAATGAGATCGAAAGGCGGCCAAAAAGATAGCTGTCTTTCTCAGCTAATGCCGCGGGATCATCTGAAGCCGAAGCGCGCAGCACCACAGTGCTGACAAAATCAAAGGCCCGCAGTTCATAGCGTGTACCGTGATCATCTAACCAGCTACCGTATTCAGCTTGCCGCTGTAAAAGTGCTTCCGACCAACCAGCAGCGACCTGACGTAGTTCGGCTCGCACGATCGGCAGAGTGTCTCCCGTGCGCAGATTAGCGGAGAGCAGAAAGAGCGTCGCCCCAAAAACAAACAGGAACCCCACCACCGGAGCAAAGTACCGGCCCACAATAGATCGACGACCTTTCTTTAGGTCTGCAAGCTCCTGCTTTTGCCGGCTAAAAAGCCAGTCTGAAATCGATGAGGACAAGCGCTATTACCTGTGTTGATTTAAATCGTCTCGAAAGAGCCAATGCTCCGTTATACCAAATTGTCCACAATAGTTATAGGAACTTAGCTCTCGGATGTGCGGTAAAAATTCCTCGCTCTTGAGCTGAAAGCTGCTAGGCATCCCCGTCAGCGGCGCATCCTCCAACCTGCCGTTCTTGTCCTGGCCCTAAAAGTGTTTCGTATTTCTGAGCTTGG
>JAIBBU010000029.1 GCA_019694515.1 Oligoflexia bacterium
AGGCCGAGAATGCTCAGAACATCGCCGGGGGAGTTTCGTAATCGATGCGCACAGCCATATTAGCTCTAACCGCGTTGATCTTGACTGTTCTTTCGCTAGGTCTAAATTTTCAAGAGAGTTTCGTCCCCGCGCGTGCGCCGGCGGAGCTGGCGGAGATTCGCCCCGATGGCTGGTTCGAGGGCAGGGCAGCGCTCAATTTCAGGCGTCTCGCGCCGCGCGGTAATATATTGGAGTTGCGGCTGAATCGCTGGCGGCCGGCTGCGGCGGAGCGGCCCTGGATTCAGGTATCTGTTTGTGGAAAAGCGTTGGGGATGCTGCCGGTTGGGCCAGACGTTGCGCGGCTGGCCGTCGACGGAGATTGTGAGCCGCGCGAGGTGGCATTAGAGCTGCCGCCCAAGCCGGCAGACAATCTCGAGGCGGTCGACTACGCTGCGCATCTGGCGGGCGCGCGCATTACCTCCGAGCTGGGTATTCCGATCGTAGATTTACGCACGCTTGGGATGTACTTCGCGCTGTTCTTTGCGTTAGCACTGGTCTTGCGCTACAGCGCCGGATCAGCGCTAGCAGCGCTTCTGGGCATGACGATCTTTGCGCTGTTTACGGTGCGGTTTCACGATTCAAGTGCGCTCAAGACCATTTCGTTCTGGATGTTCTTTGTCAGTTTGGCGCTCGGCTTTAAGGTGGCATCGCTGCATAAGACCCATACCATCTCCAGCCTCAGTGTGCGTCGCGGCATCCCCGATGCTTCGCCGTTCTGGAGTATTTGCGCGCTGCTAGCAGTTGGCATTGGCGGAGCACTGCGTTTCTACGGTCTGAACTTCGGATTGCCGGCCAATTACCATCCCGATGAGGTGCCAAAAATCAATGCGATCATGGGCATGCTGGCTCGCGACGAATTGAATCCGCGCTACTTCTTGCATCCATCGCTGCTGCTTTACTCGACCATGTTTCTTAATAAATTTTTGCACGCGGTGGGCGTATTCCAGGGCGATTTTCGGGAAAGCGCTTTCTTGGCCGGACGTATGGTCAGCGCACTGGCGGGGACGGCTTCGATCGGGTTGTTATTCCTGATCGGGCGGCTGCTCTTTAGCCCCGCCTCGGGGGCCATGGCCGCAGCATGTCTGGCGGTATTTCCGCTGCATGTGACCTGCAGCCGCTACATGAAAGAGGATGCACTGCTGCTCTGTTTTGTCCTGTGTTGTTTGTATTTCGTCATTCGCGCCGTGGAGCGTAATAGTGTGCGGAGCCTGCTTTGCGCCGGGCTAGTAGCGGGAGTGGCTGCGGGCAGCAAGTATTCGGGGGCGCTATGCATGGCGTTCGTGATGCTGGCGCCTTGGTTCAAGAGTGGGCGGATTGATCCCGATTTTCGCTTTCTGAAGGCGCTCATCCCGGCATTGTGCTTAGGGCTGCTCGGCTTCGCTTGCACTACTCCCTATGCCTTTCTCGATACGCCGGCTTTTCTTCAAGGAATCAGGACTGAGCGATCCCACATGTTGAAGGGGCATACCGAAACGATTGATGCCTGGTCTCAAGCCTGGAGCTATCATTTTGGCAGGAGCTTGATCGGTGGAATGTCGCCGGCCGCGCTGATGATTGGCGTAGCGGGCATGGGGCTTCTGGCTTTGCGGCGGCGCAAGGAAGATCTGCTGGTCGTTTTCCTAATCCTGCTATTTTATCTACCGGCTGAATGGGTCAAAGCCAAGCCGGCGCCGCAGCCGGAGCGCTACATTTTACCCTGCTTGCCGTTTTTAGCCTTGGCTGCCGCAGAGTTATGCCGGGCGGTCGCGGCCAGCCGGGCGCGGCTCCTCGGATTGCCGCTTTTTTTGGCGGCATTGCTCTTCCCGGCCTATCGCAGTCTAGCTTTAGCTTCCGAGATCGTGCCGGATACTAGAGATCTGGCTGCCAGCTGGATGCGCGCCAACCTGCCGTCGGGAGCGCGTATCTATTTAGACTGGGAACCCTATGTGCCGCGTTTTGACGATAAGTTTTTTGAGGTTGTAAATGACCCTAAGAAGCGAATCATGCCGCTCTTAGGAGTGGAGCAGCTGCGGCGCTCAGGAGTGGATTACTTGGTGCTTTCGAGTTTGATGTACGACCGGTTTTTTTCGCAGCCCGGACGCAAGTACGCACTACGGCGGCTGTACGAGCAGGTCTTCCGTAAATTTCCGGTGGTCGCTGAATTTGCTCCGCGCCATGGCACATACGGATTCAACAACCCCGTGATTACTGTTTTCGCCCTTAAGCCGGCCGAGGAGCCGGCCGATAGTAAAGGCGGAGGGGTGTTCTTTCAATCAGAACATGGGGGATTTGAAGGCTCGGGCAAAAGCCGATCTGGCGCTGGTTAAAGTTCTGTCCAAGCTCAATCTGCTGGACAGCGGCTTCAGTGCCAAAGATTTCCGTAGCGGCGAATTCTGTCCGATTTATTTCTTCGCTTTGAAGGGCGCGTTCGAGGAGTCGGACGCCTGTCAGATTGTGGCCGATCATCTGCGGCTGCCGCTAGTACGGATCGATCGTGCGCGGCAGGAAGAGATCTCGAGACTCCTCGAAAATCCAATCATTAAGAGTATCGGACCGGAACGCTGGAAGAGTCTGCGCGCTTTGCCGTATAAGCTGGAAGGGCCCGCTTTGAGCGTGGTCTTTGCCAATCCCCTCGATCGTGAAGAGATTTCAGCGCTTGAGTTCGAGCTAAGCTTGCGGGTGCAGGTTGCGATCGGACTGGAGCGCGAGATTTTGGATTATCTGCTGCAGCGCACCAATGCCGACTCGATGGCCGATCTGCAGTCGATCGTTGAACAGAATGAGCAGCAAAATCCGGCGGGTGCCGCGAACGAAGAAGCGCCGCTTGAATCAACCGTGATGCCGGGAGAGGTGGGGTCGGCGCCGATCGTACGCTTAGTCAACAAGATCTTCTCTGACAGCGTCGAAGCTGGCGCTAGTGATATTCATATCTCGCCCGAAAAGGAGATCTTGAAGGTGCGCATCCGGGTGGATGGCATCATGCAGCCGCTTTTGGAGGTGCCGGCGATGATGCGCGGACCGGTAACGTCGCGCATCAAACTGCTGGCTGGAATGGATATCTCCGAAAAACGCAAACCTCAGGATGGCCGGCTGCGCATTAAAAGTGTGCGCGGGCTGAGAGATCTTAGAATTTCCACTGTGCCGGCGGTACATGGTGAAAATGTAGTGGTCCGCATTCTCTCAGCGGAGCTGTCGCGGGTCAGCTTTGACTCGCTGGGCATGAGCGAGGAGCTGCAGGCGCGCATGCGTGACGCGCTCTCGGGATCTTCAAAAGTGGTGCTGATCTCCGGACCAACCGGGTCGGGCAAGTCCTCGACGCTGTATGCGGCGCTTCTGGCGCTGCGTGATGGCACTCACAATATAATTACGGTCGAAGATCCGATTGAGTATAGACTGGAGGGCATTACCCAAATCCAGGTTAACACTAAGATTGGAGTAAGTTTCGCCGAAGGCCTGCGCTCGATCCTGCGCCAAGATCCGGACGTGATCATGGTGGGAGAGATTCGGGACCGCGAGACGGCGTCGATTGCGATGCAAACTGCTCAAACCGGGCACTTAGTGTTCTCCACCATTCATACCAACAATGCACCGGCTACAATCACGCGGCTGCAGGATCTTGGAGTGCCGCCGTTTTTGATCTCTTCCTCGCTCAGCGCAGTGATATCGCAGCGCTTAGTGCGGCGCCTCTGTCCCGACTGTGCTAAGCCGTGGGGCAGTGAAATTGGTGACGCCTATGCGGGGAGCGGCTTGATCGCGGCCGGGATGCGTGAACCTGTTGGGTGTCCGGAATGCCGCAGCACGGGGTACCGGGGACGGGTGGGGGTATTTAGCTTCTTGGAAATCAGCGAGCCGCTGCGCGAGGCCATCCGCGGAGAGCTAGGCGAGGGCACCCTTGAAACCCTGGCGCGCGCGAATGGCTATAAATCCCTGGAAGAGGCTGGAATCGATCTCGTCAATAGTGGAGCAACTTCTCTAAGCGAATTGGAACGAGTGCTGGGCTCGCTCAAGGGGCTGCGCATTAGTCGGCCGAGTACCGCAGCCGCTGCTGCTAATGCGGTCCAGGCCGCGCCGCAGCTGAACGGAGGTTTGGCGCGTCAAAAAGTACTCCTGGTCGAAGACGATGAAAACACCCGCGCTGTTCTATCGTTGCTCTTGCGCGGCGAAATGTTCGAAGTGGAGGAAGCCGCTAATGGCGTCGAGGCGCTAGAAAAGATTTATCAACAGGTCCCGCAAGTCATTATTCTCGATTTAATGATGCCGAAAATGAACGGCAGTGAAGTAGTGCAGCGTTTGCGGCGTGATCCGCGTACGCGCGCTATTCCGATTCTGATGTTGACCGCCGCCGACAGTGACGAAAATGAGCTGCAGGCGATCTCGGCTGGTGCTGACGATTTTGTCAGCAAGACTACCGACGCGAAGGTGATGCTGGCGCGGGTGTATCGGCTGCTGGATCGCGCCGGTGCAGCCTAAATCAAATCAGAGGCTTAGCTCGAATTGCCCATATTTATTAAGGCGCATTTCAATTTCTGCCGAGTGTTAGAATATCCCCTTAGGCGCGCCGAGGGGTCGAATTGAAGATGGGTGCATTGAAAAGATGAAAGCATTAATTGTCGAAGATGATAAGGTCAGCAGCACATTGCTGCAGGGCATGCTGAGTCCGTGGGGCGAGGTGGAAACCGCCGGCCAGGGAGAAGAGGCTTTCAATAAGTTTTGCGATGCATATTCGGGTGCCGCGCCCTTTGATATTCTTTTTCTCGATCTGGGCCTGCCGGAGGTCGATGGCTACCAAGCGCTGCGGGCGATCCGGGAATACGAGCAGGGCTTCGGGAAATTCGGCTCCGATCAAACAAAAGTGGTGGTGCTGACTGGCTCCAAGCAGCCTCATGATCTCTTCAAGGCCGAATCCTTCGGATGCGTGGCCTATTTAACCAAGCCGCTTGATCGCACTAGATTGCTTGAGGAATTAGAGCGACTCGGTTTCTTCAGTCCCAAATAACCGCGCCCTCGCAGCAGCTTACTTGAAGCGCCATAAACCTTATGGCACACTTTCTCCTCGTAAAATTCGAGATTTTTCTATGGCAGCCGCAGAACACGCGATCTCTCCGACTCGTGAGCAAGACTATCCGGAATGGTATCAGCAGGTGATCAAAGCCGCCGATTTAGCGGAGAACGCGCCGGTACGGGGCTGTATGGTGATCAAACCGTGGGGCTATGGGATTTGGGAGAATATCCAGCGCGGATTGGATCGGCGCTTCAAAGCGACCGGGCATGAAAATGCGTACTTCCCGCTGTTGATTCCGCTCAGTTTATTGGAGAAGGAGGCCGAGCATGTCGAAGGTTTCGCCAAAGAGTGTGCTGTTGTCACGCATCATCGTTTGGAGCTGAAAGACGGCCGACTGGTGCCCGCGGCATCTGCTCAGCTCGAAGAGCCGTTGATTATCAGGCCGACCTCGGAAACGATTATCGGCGAGGTGTTTTCGAAGTGGGTGAAATCCTACCGTGATTTGCCGCTCTTAATAAATCAGTGGGCCAATGTGCTGCGTTGGGAAATGCGCACTAGGTTGTTTTTGCGTACGGCCGAGTTTCTGTGGCAGGAAGGGCATACTGTGCACGCGTCGTTAGAGGATGCGATGCACGAGACCCTTCAGATGCTGGAAGTCTACCGCGCCTTCTCAGAAGAGGAGCTCGCGCTTCCGGTGATCACCGGCGAAAAACCTGCGCATGAGAGGTTCCCCGGTGCAGTCAAAACTTATTGCATTGAAGCGATGATGCAGGATCGCAAAGCGTTGCAGGCCGGAACTTCGCATTACCTGGGACAAAACTTTGCTAAATCGTCGGACATCAAGTTCCTAGATGAACAGGGACAGACGCAGTTCGCGCATACTACGTCGTGGGGCGTTTCGACGCGGCTGATCGGCGGGCTAATTATGACGCATGCGGATGATGACGGCTTGCGTCTGCCGCCGCGCGTGGCGCCTAAACATGTGGTGATATTGCCTGTAATTCCGAAGCCTGAGGCGGAGCAGGGAGTGCTGGCCTATGCCAATGAAATCGCCGCGCAAATTGCAAAGTGCGAGTATGCGGGTCGTGCGGTGGAGGTGCATATAGATAAGCGCGATATGCGAGGAGGCGAGAAGAGCTGGCAATGGATCAAGAAGGGCATTCCGCTCCGCATCGAAGTTGGGCCACGCGATATCCAGAGCCGTGCGGTGATGCTGTATCGCCGCGATCGCGGGGCTAAAGAGAAGGAACAGATTTCATTGGAGGCTCTGCCGGGAATGATTAGCCGGACATTAGCCGAGATTCAAGATAACTACTTTCGTGCCGCCAAGGATCTTTGTGATCGGAATGTGCGTTCCGATATCGAGGACTTTGACGAATTCAAGCGCTTCTTTACGCCCCAGAATGCGGCTAAACCCGAGATTCACGGCGGCTTTGTGCTGGCGAAATGGTGTGAGGACCCCGTCACGGTCCAATTGCTTTCGGATTTAAAGGTAACAGTGCGCTGCGAACCTTTGCAGCAATCGGGACGTGCGGGCAAGTGTGTGATTACGGGCAAGCCCGCCACTAAGGAATTTATCTTCGCTAAATCGTACTAGTCATGAACATGAATGTGCCGATTGAGGTTACCTGCTTTTACAAATTCTGCGATCTGTCGCCAGCGCGGGTAGCTGGGCTGAAATCGGAGATTCTCGAATGCGGGACACGCTCCGGGATGCGCGGGCTGGTGTTGCTGGCGGAGGAGGGGATTAACGGCACCGTCAGCGGATCGGCCGCGGCGATCGGGGCATTTAAAGCGTTCCTGCGCGGATTGCCGGAGTTTTCCGATTTAAGTTTCAAAGACAGTCGCTGCCAAAAGCCTCCTTTCCGCTTGTTTAAGGTGGATTTGCGTAAGGAGATCGTGGCGCTTGGTGATCGCGAGGTGCAGCCTTGGCGCGCCGCGCGGCGTGCGCTTTCTCCGGCAGAGTGGCAAGCCGCGCTGGCTGCGGGAGATGCCACCGTTCTGGATACCAGAAATATCTATGAGACTGCGCTGGGCAAATTCCGGAATGCTGTCGATCCGGGGATCAAGGTCTTTAGCGATTTTCGCAATTTCTTGAAGCACTGGCCGGAAAACCGCGAGAAGAAGATTCTGATTTATTGCACCGGCGGTATTCGTTGTGAGAAGGCTGCGATTGAGATGGAGAATCAGGGCTTCAAGAATGTCTATCAGTTGGATGGCGGCATTCTTAATTACCTCGCGCAGTTTCCTGATCAAGGATTTGAGGGCGAATGCTTCGTGTTTGATCACCGCGTGGCTGTTGATCAGGCGCTGCAGCCTTCGCAGCGGTATGGCCTTTGCCCGCACTGCGGGGATCCCGCGGCGCAGCGTTGTAGCTGTCTGAATTGCAGCAAAACTGCTTTTATTTGCGAACGCTGTGCGCAGGAGCGCGCGCTACAAAGCTGCTCCAAGAACTGCGCCTATCACCTGCGCCGCAATGATGCCGCGGTCTAGTCTGTGATTTGGAAGTGAGGGCGCGGTTCGCAGCAGCGCCGCGGCTATTGCCTTCATTGCAATTTTTCGGCTGGTCCTAAGAGGTTTTCCATCTCGAGTAACCCGGCATTTACCCGCGAGTGGTCCTTAGAGTAGGCCGCGGTTTCAACGCGGGTCGCAACTTCGAAGAGCTGGGGCATCCCCAAAATATTGCAGACTCCTCGAATGCGGTGCAGCCCCGCCGTGAGTGCATCAAAATCACTGTTGGAGAGGGCCAATCTCAGTGCTTCCAGATCGCGCTGCGTATTGCTCAAAAAAACTGGTTTGATGGCCTCTAGTTCGCTTTCAGGGGTAGTGGCGGCCGGGCCGTCCAGCTTAGCAAGGCCCACTAAGTTCTGCAGCATGCTGATTAGCAAGGCGCGTTTAATCGGTTTGGAGATATAGGCGTCGCACCCGGATTCAAGCGCTTTGTCTTGATCTCCCGGCAGCGCATGCGCTGTTACCGCGATCAACGGTGTGCGCCGCAGCGCCTGGGCGCTCTCATATGCTCGAATGCGTCGCGCCGTCTCATGTCCATCGAGCAACGGCATCTGGATGTCGAGCAGCGCGCCATCAAATTTGCCATGCTTGAATTGCTCAAACGCCTGCTCGCCATTTTCGGCGAAGTGAATCTCTATATCAAAACCTTTGAGGAAGGCTTCAATGATGCGCTGGTTCTCGCGGTGATCCTCGGCCACCAAGATCCGGCGAGTGCCGGAGCGCGCCGCGGCATGAGCAGTTACAGCGGCGTGCGGGTGAAGCGGGGAGCTCTGGTCAGCGGCCGGCGGTAGACGCAGGCAAAAACTAAAAGTGGTGCCTCTGAGTTGTTCCGATTCTACCCACAACTCGCCCCCGAGCAGAGCTACTAGCTGCTTAGAGATGCTCAAGCCTAGCCCCGTGCCCCCGTGCTTTCTGGTGCTCGAGCTGTCGGCCTGCGAAAACCGCTCAAAAAGTCTGGGAATTAGCTCCTGACTGATACCTGGACCGGTATCCGCGACGCTAAACATGACGATCTGTCCGGGGTCGGGGTCGTGCGGCTGCACCCGTAAAGTGACGCTGCCGCGTTCTGTGAACTTTACTGCATTGCTCAATAGATTCGCCAGCACCTGGCTAATTCGTTTTCGATCGCCCACTACCAACGCAGGCAGCCCAGGATCAATCTCTGTGCGCAGCTCTAAGCCTTTCTTTTCAGCACTTAACGTCACCAGCCGGGCCGCTTGTTCGCAAGTTTCGCGTAAATTGAAGCGCTCCGTGGCGACCTTCAGGCTGCCGTTTTCAATCCGAGCCAGATCTAGAATATCATTGATAATCGAGAGCAAATGTTCACCTGAGTCGCGCAGTACCTGCACGTATTCACGCTGCTGCGTCTCCAGCCGTGTTTCGGCCAGCATCTCCGCCATGCCTAAAATAGCGTTCATGGGGGTGCGGATCTCATGGCTCATGTTAGCCAAAAATTCGCCTTTTGCGCGAGCTGAGGCCTCCGCTTGTTCCCGGCGCTCGGCCAGCTCAGCCTCGAAGCGTTTGCGCATTGCAATATCCGTCTGCGCCCCGACTAATCGCACAGCCTTGCCTTGATTGTCCCAAACCGCCTGCGCGCGCCAGCGGAACCACAGATACTCGCCGTTCTTGCTGCGTACCCGTGTTTCGACATCGAAGGGGGCGCGCGCGTCAAGGTGTCGATCGAGCGCCGTCAGTACCGCGCTGCGGTCCTCGGGATGCAGCAGCTCTTTGATGGAATTTTCAGTCGGTGCAAGATCTCCGGGAGTGTAGCCCAGCTGCTCCAGAAATCTATCACTCCAATGAATCACTCCGCGGGTGCGGTCCCAATCCCAGACCCCATCCGAGGTCCCTTGCATTACCAGACTTAGTCGTTTGTTGCTTTCGACCAATGCGCCCTGCGCCGCCACAAGATCTTCGGTGATAGCACGTGCTAGCGCCACTGCGCGCTGCCGTGATGTTTGCATCGACCAGACCAGCAAGGAAAGCAGGGAGGCGCAGATCAGGCCGGTGAAGAAAGTCTTTGAGGGCCCAGTATTACGAAACGAAGCCATGAACGAGGCCGTCGGGCGAAATTCCAGTGACCAGATCCGGTCGGCAACGGATAGGTTGCGGTTGTCCGTAATTTCACCAGCGGCTTCGTTAAATTGAGCATCGGCAAAGAGCGAGAGCGGGGCGCCCCGTTCCGAGATATCGGTAATGCGAAAGGTCAGATTCTCCCGGGCGCCTTCGAAAACAGTTTCAAAAAGCCGTGGCAGATTCAATACGGAGAATACCCAGCGCGGCTGGTCCTGCACCCCCGATTCAGTATTGGCGGTAATCGGAACGCAGACAAACAGGACCCGCAAACCGAAGGGCCGTTCGCCGATCACTAAGGGCGGGGTGATGGCGGTGCGGCCGCTGTGATACGCGTTGAGAGCCGTAGATAAAATAATGGAGCGCGAAAGCAGATCGGCTCCGATTTCGTTATTGCCGTAGGTGCGAGGCTCAATGGCGCGAACGTATAAGGTGCCATTACGCTCGCCGATCGTCCGGGTGCTGCCTTCCAATGGGGCCAAGTATTCCAGTACTCCGGTTGAGATGACGGGGGGCACATCAACCTGTCTTACAGCGCTGCGTAAAAAAGCATCCAATACCTCAGCTGGGTGGGTAGGGTTCGACCCCACCATGGCGCTGAGATTACGCAAGCTCTGTTCGGTTTCGCGCATACGCGAGTAAACCGTATTCTCAACATTTTGAGTTAGTGCCAAGAAGGTGCTGTTGCCCTTGCCCTCTGCCTGTTTGGTAACCACGATCTCGCCCAACCACGACAGTAGTGCGCCGCAGCAGAAAATGAGGATCGAAGGGACCACGCGCTGCAGAATTGAAATGCCATCGTGCTCTTCGGGTATTTTGAACGGCATCAGAGTCCTATCTTTGTGAACTGGGGGTAAGCTGCGCACGCGGCCAGCCGGCGGCCAAAGCCGGGCGCTTGATGTCCCACACTGTAAGCTCGCAAAATTGCATAGCGCGATTTTATACCGGGAGTGGAAATAAAGGGCAGATTAAGCCAAAAATACTCGGCGCGGCTCTTTTTCCCTAGTGACTTCAACAGGTTACCTAGTGCTTCAGGGGGTGCCATTGCATGCCGATAATTAAGGTAAGGATTGGTGTGTTCCGTCAAAGCTGCCCCCGCAACGCGGGAAGGTAGCGATCGCGTCCTCAGCCCCCGCGTCGAGTTTCTGCGGAAGCGCCGTTTACCCGGAGTTGAGAATAGGTGTCCGAAGTTACCTCCGACAACGTTTCGGTGCTGGTGGTGGATGACAATCCGCTAATCACAAATATTCTGAAAAGCCTGCTCAGCAGCGAGGGCTATAAGGTCTTTGTATCTGAAAACGGAGATGAAGCCTTAAACACCCTCGGTAAGAAAACTGTCGATCTGATCATCTGTGACGTCATGATGCCGCAAATGGACGGCTATGAGCTGCACGAAAAAATACGTAAGAATGCGGAACTATCCCACATCCCATTTGTGTTTTTGACCGCGCTCGGGGACAGCGATGAAATTAGCAAGGGCCATGAGGTGGGGGCGGATGACTATGTTGTAAAGCCCTTCGATCCGCGAGAACTGCTGGCATTGGTGAAGGGCAAGGTTACTCGTTCGCGACACCTCAAATCGCTTTCAGAAGAACGCTATGATTCCTATCGCAAGAAGGTGATTCATACTCTTTCACATGAATTCCGCACCCCGCTTGTGGCGATTAATACCGGCACCGAGCTGCTGATCGACCAATCTTCAAAGCTGGATGTGGACAAAGCGCATGGGGTGCTCGAGGCCATTCGCCGCGGCGGACAGCGGCTGGAGAAGCTCGTTAACGATTTTATGATCCTGCAGCAGATTGAAGCGGGGATTGCCAGGCGTTTATTCGACAATCGAAAAACCAAACGCTTGGTGGGCGAGTTCCTCGGAGATTACCTAGAAAGTCGCAGCAGCTGGTTTGAACGCGAAAAGTTTACAGTTACCCTGGAAGATCGCACTAACGGCGCGCGCTTTGAAGTTTACGAGGCCCAACTGTGTGATATTTTTGATCGACTAATCGGGAATTCGATTAAGTTCAAGCTGACTGACCAGACGATCGAGCTCCTGGCTTACACCGCCGAGGGCGAAATCATGATCGAAGTTCGCGACCGCGGCATGGGTATGGACGTGCAGCGCATCAAAGAAGCAATCGATGTATTTGGGCAGCTCGACCGCGATAAATTGGAACAGCAGGGGGGCGGCTTGGGGCTGGCGATCGCCTCGCGCTTCGCGGCGATCCACGGCGGGCGTGTTGAGTTCGAACTTAGACCGGGTGGGGGCACGGTGGTAACGGTAGTTCTGCCCAACTGTCCGGCTCATTCTTGAGTAATCGCGCCTAACTCATATTTATTACGGACCGTTTTGCAGCGCGGCCTCGCGCAGTGCGGTGTTGTGGAGAGTAGCTCGACTCGCTAATATCCGCTCATGCTTGCGAGACTAAGACGCCCGCTAATGGGCACCGTTCTTTCGATTCTTTTAACCCCCTTCATACTTTGCGACGCTCGTGCCGATGCGCGTGAGGCGCTTGATCAGCTTAACCAGAACGTACGCTTCTACCGTTTAGATAACGGCTTGCGGGTTCTGCTCTATCGGCGGGGCGAGGCGCCGGTATTTTTTGGCTCCGTGATAGCCCGGGTTGGTGGAGTTGATGAGATGCCCGGATACACGGGGATCTCTCACATGTTTGAACATATGGCCTTTAAAGGCACGACCACTGTGGGGACCACGGATTATCCGCGGGAGCGGAGGCTGCTCGATCAATTGGAACGCTACATGCAGCGCGAGGCGGCCGGTGAGGAACTGAGCCCTGATGATCGCAAGCAGATCGAGGCGATTAACGCCGAACTAGAGACGTTGTGGCATGGCGTTGAATACGACCAAGAGATTGAGCGCCGCGGCGGTCTAAATAACAATGCCATGACGACCAAAGATGCTACGAAATACTACGTGGCCTTGCCTCGCAACCAGTTTGAATTCTGGTGCTGGATTGAAGCCGAACGGATTATGCATCCGGTAATGCGCCAATTTTATAAGGAGCGCGACGTGGTGATGGAAGAGCGCCGCATGCGTTTCGAGAACGATCCCTTCGGAAAGTTATTTGAGACCGTGCTCGGCGTGGTCTATCATCGCCATCCCTACAGTTACCCAGTTATTGGCTTTGAATCCGATATCCGCACCTTGACTGCTAGTCAGACGGAGAAGTTCAGAGAAAAGTACTATGTGCCGGGCAATATCGTAATATCGGTGGTGGGTGATGTTAATGCTGACCGTGATATCGAAACGATTAAGAAATACTTTGGCAAGATCCCTACTGGTCCGGTGCCAGCGGCGCCGCATGCAGTGGAAGCTGAACAGGAGGGTGAGCGCCGCGTTTCGATTGAGCACGATTCTTCTCCTCAGCTGCTAATTGCCTATCGTAAGGTTCAGTACCCGCACCCCGATAGTGCCGCTCTCAGTGTGATGTTGGAAGCCATGGTAGGGGGGCGCACTTCACCCTTTTATAAGGAGATCGTGCAGCGACGCGAAATTGCAACATCGATTGACTACTCGGAGCAGCCGGGCGAGCTCTATCCCAATTTGGCGATGTTTTTTGCGCAGCCTCGTCACCCGCATACCAATGCCGAGCTGCTGAAAATATTTGACGAAGAGCTGGATAAATTTAAAAGCAAACCGATCGACTCCGCAGCGCTGGAGATAGTGCGTCGACGGGTGGCGATGAGCTATCTTAAGAGTCTGAGGTCGAGCGAATCGCTAGCGATGGATCTGGCCTCGAACGAGGCTCTCTATAATGACTGGCGCGTGTCGTCAAAATGGTTTGATCAATTAATGAGCGTCAGCGCTGCGGACGTGCAGCGCGTGGCCAAACAGTACATGGTGCCCAAAGCCCGCACGATCGGCACAGTCGACCAGCCGGGAGGTAAGTCATGAGAAGATTGAAGCCCCTAATCATTTGGCCGGTTCTGGCGCTAGTGCTTTTTGGCTGCGCCCATACCCCGCAGCTGCCTGCAGCCGCGCCCCGTTCACTAAGTTTTACACCGCGCACACCCGAAGAATGGCGCCTGCCCAATGGCTTAACGGTCCTATGGATTGAGGATCAGGAACTTCCGCTGGTATCGGGCAGTTTGTTTCTTAAGGGCGGCTCATTGTGGGAGCCTGCAGCTGAACCCGGGGTGGTTTCAGCTATGGGAGATCTGATGCGGGATGGCGGCGCCGGCAACCTCGATGCTGATGCGTTAGATCAAACCTTGGAATCTTTGGCCGCTTCGATCGGTTCTGGATTCGATGCTGAAACCGGCTCGGTTTCATTCGGTTGTTTATCCTCCGACCTCGACCGGGTGTTTGAACTGTTCGCAGAAGTTGCACTGAATCCGCGTTTCGACCAGCCGCGCATCGATCTGTGGCGTACCGGGGCGCTAGAGGAGCTGAGGAGGCGTAAGGATGATCCGCAGCAGGTTGTGAGCACCGCGCTTAGGCAGGTCATTTATGGAAACTCAGTTTATGGCAAGGTGTTGCGCTCGCCCGATGTGCAGAGAATTCAGCGGGTGGATCTGCTTCGCGCCCATCGCCAGTTCGTGCGGCCCGATGGCGCCATCCTGGTACTAACGGGCGCCTCCAGTCGCGAAAGACTGGCGAAGCTGGTTGATAAACACTTCGCAGCCTGGCGCCCGCGCGGTGAAACCTTCAGTAAATATCCGCCCATTAACTACACTCCTAAGCCAGCGATCTATTTTGTAGAGCTGCCCTTCAAGCAAGCGAGTGTACTGTTGGGAGAGCAGGGGGTCCCAAGGTTAACTCCGGATTATATTGGGATTGAGATTCTCAATCGGATCTTTGCCGATGGATTTTCGTCCCGTCTAATGATGCGGCTGCGGGAGCAGCTCGGTTTGGTCTATGGAGTGTCCGGTGCAATTAGCCCGGGCCCGGTGAAGGGTGCGAACTACGTTTTCCTGCAGACTAAGAGTGCGTCAGTGCCGCAGGCAATCTCCGAAGCCATCTCAGAAATTAAACGGCTGCAAGATCAACCGATCAGCGCTGAAGAGTTGAGCTTCACGCAGGAGCGGGCTCAAAATGGCCATATCTTCAAGTTTGATACCCCGTCGGACCTGCTGCTTCGTACTGCCAATCAGCGCTTGCTGGGATATCCCGCGGATTACGATCAGACCTACATTCCGAAGATTATGGCAGCTCATCCGGAAGATGTTCAAGCCGTGGCTCGGAGCCGGTGGGACACGAGCGCCCTGGCCATCGTGGTGGTGGGAGATCGCGGAGCTTATGATGCTTTAAAGAGCGCGCAGAGTGAAAAGGGCTCGGTGCTGCACGATCTTGAGCTCAAAAAAATCGGCTTCCAAGAGGCCCTGATCTGGTAGATCATTGCATGGTGAAAATTTCCCCCGACCTCAAAGGTAGTTTGGCAATTGGTGCGCTTGCGTGGGCGCTCGCTTTCGCGGGTTGTGCGGGACCTACGCCTGGTCCGGATAAGCAGTTCGCGGGTGAGCTCCAGGGGGCGGTCAGCGGAGCCGGCGCTGGAGCTGTCACCGGCTTCCAAGTTGGGGCCGGGACCGGTCCAGGAGCTGCTGTGGGTGCGGGGGTAGGCGCAGTGGCCGGCGGCATTCGCGGTTTGATGCAGGACCAAGAAGAGCAGGATCTGCTGGGGCTCGCGGCGGCCACTAGAGAGCAGCGTCGTGTGGCCGTTGCGCATGAGATTCTTGAAGACCAATATCGGCGTCGTTTGGAGATGCATCCGACTCGGGAGATATATCCGGCGGATCTGTTCTTCTACGGTGACGAGCTTAAGTTACGGCGCGACGCAGTGCCGTTGGTACATGAACTGGCGCGCTTAAACAAGACCCGGTTGCCGTGGTCGCGGTTGGCCGTCGTGGTGTACGCCCAAGCTGCCGATAAAAACTCCGAATTTGCCAAGAAACTGGTCAACGCCCGCTCGAAACAGATCGTTAATGAACTGGTCAGCGGAGGATTGGAGCCGCGCAGGCTGGAGGCGCGCGGCGTACTAGTGGACGCGCCGCTCTTAGTAGACCCTGCCGATAATCCGGGCCGGTATAACCAGGCGGTTGAACTGCTGCCCTTGGATCGCTAGAATTAAGGGCGTACAAGCGGGTTCCAGCATCATATAGTTGGGCAGCTGTGGCTGTCTGCCTTTTAGAGGCGCTGGGCCCACTTTGAAATTGCTTGTATGCTTGCGGGCTAGCCGCTTTAGAGCGACGATTATAGGGATTTAGAAAATCGAGGTTGATCATGGCCAAGGAACCAAAAACTAAAGTTAAAACGGATACTAAAGAGACCGCCGAAGCGCCGACCATCAGCAGCCGCACCGAGCTAAAGACTTTCCTTACTATGGTCAGAGAGAAGCTCTTTGCGGGCTCTGCGCCCCCAATCTACGCCGTTTCAGCGCTGCAATTTGTTTTTAATCACCCCAACGTATACGAGCTTCTTGATAAGAGTAATAAAGAGATCGCTAAGGAGATCTGGGTGAAGCTTAAGCAATCCGGTGTTCAGGTTAAGAACCCGCCGCTGCTCTTCACTGGGGATGAAGCCGGACAAGAGTAGGGCTGCTGCTGCGCGCCGCGCTTTCCTGGCTGAAATGACGCCCTGAGCTGTAATTTTGCGGAGTACTAGCGCGCAGTTGATCGCGCCAACTAATACTCTACCGGCCGCGCCGGTTTTCTGCGATGGAAATTAAAAATGGAAAAGGCGCTATTCGGCGTCTTCGGGGATATTGTCAGTCGACTCCCCGTTGATCGCCCGCCGCAGGAGCTGGCTGGGTTTAAATTTCACGACTTTACGCGATCGCAAAATAATCGAGCTGCCAGTTTGTGGGTTTCTGCCGCGCCGCGGTGGCTTGAACTTGACTTCATACGAGCCAAAACCGGAGAGCATGACTTTGCCCTGTTTCCCCAAGGCGTCCTTTATGATTTCGATATAGATTTCGACGATGTCAGCCGCCTTCTGCTTATCTACTGGAAGCGTCGCGTAGATGGCATCCGCAAGGTCGGCTTTGGTCAGGCAGTAACGAGGCTTACTCATAGTTAGAAAATCTCGATTAACAAAGAGGCCAGAACTTTACTACTTATGCAACGAAGACAAATAGTTAGCTAGCCTAAATATTAGACGCATTCTAGCGGCTCAAGGATTTAAATCAATAGGAAAATAGTAACAACATCAGTATGTTATTAACTTCCTGAAATTACTTAACTTACTTAAATTACTACATTTATTTTGCGAACACGACGATACAAAAAAGGGGATTTCAGTCGGGGTGTATCTAGAACGCCGTAGCTGAAGGCCGTTAATTTTTTGAGCTGGCGATGTCCGAGAAAGAAACGAAGCCGCGGGACGAAAATAGTTCTCCGCTGATATCAGACTTAATGCTGAAGACACCGGCCGTTGGCACAGGCCGGGGTGATCTGGTGGTCGAACCGGAGGACGGCGGTAACAAGGATAGCTTCGCGCTGAAGCTCGAAGAAACCCTGCGTGAAACGGAGCAAGCCGTATTGAGCCTGAGCGCCATCGCCAATGATGCGGCGCAGGGAAAGGCCTGGGAGATCTCTAGGAGAGTGGTTGAAGGATTCAAGCCGGTACCATGGTTCATCTGGCGCCTCTCGAATTTTGTATTGGGCAAGAGCGGGCAAGTAGCCGAGGCATCCGAAGGACTAGTTTTCGGGATGCGCCGCCTACTGTTCGCCGCGGCTAGCGATTCGCTTTTAGGCGCGGGAGAGAAGGTTAACGATGTAAGAAACGCGCTAAAGGTTGTTAAGCCCGATGTAATTGCGGCGGTGAGCGTGATACATGCGGTGTGCAGGCGTCTTTCATCGCGGCCCTTCGAGCGCATCTGGCGGCCAATTGTTGAGGATGCGCTGTTACGGGCGCGAATCGGATATTATGTGGGTGAACGCAGCGCTTCGTTTGGTGCCGGGCGGGGCATGCTGGCCGGCTTTTCAGGCCGCTCCGGACTGGCGATTTTGATCTCATCAGGCGAATTAGAACAGGCCCGTCAAACTTTGGAGATGTTGGCGACGGGGGCTCTGATCCGGGATGTGGGGTATGGAGTCTATCGCTGCGATCCATTGCAGGTCAGTGCGATGACGCTCTCGGCCGCGGGTTGCGGTAGAGACGCAGCCTTCGGAACAGTTAGCTATGCCTCCGACGATCCCTGGGCTGTAGCCGCGAATGACGAGCAGCTTCGCTGGTTAGCGGCCTTCAGTTTGTGCGAGGCCATTCGGATGGGACAGGTCAAGGAGATCGATCCCAAGTATTGGGAGTTGATGGGTTACAGCGAAGTCCAATCGCGCGAGCATGTAATCGCAGAAGCGCGTAAACTGGTTCGCCGCGGACATGGCTGGACCTGGATTGGCGGGATGTAGTTAGCAATTTATAATGGTTGTTGGAGCCGCCGAATTGGCGCCGCGACGTCGAGTCGCAGGGTGCTTAAGTGCGGGATCGGCGCCTCTCATGCCTTCAAATTTTTTGTATTTGTCGGGGGAATAATGACTAATCAATTAAAAGCTGTCGGCGTCCTTTTGTGTGGGATTCTATGTCTAAGCTGTTCAGTAGTCCGTGCTGAGCAAAAATTTGCCGCTTTTAATACCTCGGAATCGGTTTTTGAAGTTACACCCTCAGATGCAACGTTGTCGCTGATTACGCAATCTGAGCTGACATCTTTTAGCTTGGGAGCCAGTACCCGCCTTGGAAACACGCTGTATTATGTGGCTGCCCCTAGCGGCAGCTCCGAGAATGCGCTGTTTAAGGTCAATCTCAAGACCACCGCGCTAACTTTCGTGGACTTGGACCGTAGCGGAGATGATGATGAGGTGCGGGCGCTCTTTATCCGCCGGGGGAAATTGTACGGCATATTTTATAACGGTAATGCCGGCTCGGTCGGCCTTTATCGCATCACGCCTGCCACGGGGGCTACCACCCTGGTCTTGGATCTGAGTGACCTTGATGCCGAGCCAGTGCCGGGGGCGATCGCACAGGTCCTGGGGGTCCCCTATATGATCTTTAAGTTGAATAGCGATGCCAATCGCCGACTGCTGGTAAAGTTTGGGTCCACGGTTAGTTCGATCCGCAGTAAAGAGATCTTGGACTCTGATCAAAATCCAATCTCTTGTGAAAAGATAAAATTTAATCTGCCGCGGGCAAAGTTTGTATGTTTAGCCTCGGCCGAATCCCAAACCCAGGTGAAGGTGTGTAAGGTGACATTGGCGGGCCGCGCCAGCTGCAGCAGCGCGCTAAGCGGTATCGAAAGGGTAGCTGGCGGTCATACTTTGTTGACCCCCAACCAGAAGATTTACTACGCCTTGGTCTATGCACCGGGCGAACCTGATAACCAGCGGCTGATCAAGTTCACGCCTGCTGGAGTGGTCAAATCGAACCAAATTGTTAACACCCTCCTGATCGGTGCACACTTTGCGAACGAAGCTCCGCCCCTGTTGGGCCTGCCTTAAGCGGATATTAAGCTAAGATCCAAGGGAAGCCCGAGCGCAGACGTCGGGTCGTATATTCGCAGGGATCCTCCTGAGCGAATGGCGCGCAGACCATTTTATGTAAGGTGCTGACACGGTTCGGCACGAATACCTGCATCGAGAGAATGTCGGATGCGATCCTGGTTTGGGCCCCAACCTTGGACATATCTTCGACGTAAACCACGGTGCCGTTCGAATCTACGCCCAGCGCTGAGCGTTGCAAGGTCTTGTACCAACCGCGGTCACTGCAGCAATCCAGGCGCTCTCGGGCGGTTAGGAAAAATGAACGTTCTGCGCCGCCAATCTCAGTGTAAGTCATGTCATCAACGGTGCGCACAATTAGTCGAAGCAGCTGCTCCTTTTGGAGAAGCGATAGCGCCGACTGATTGATGGTGTTTTCGATCAATTGATCGCACACGTTATGCAACTGCGGATCTTCAAACCAGAAAAATTTATAGATAGTCTGGGCGCCAGTGGGATCGTCATATGCTGCATGGAATTCAGCGGCCTCGTCTGACACCCCCTGGGCTCGCAAAAAATCCTCCGGCGGTGCGACGTACTCCGGCCCCTTTTCGTGCCTTCTTTGATAATCAAAATGGCGGATGCGAGTATCGGCGTCATGCAGTAGGCCCGCAGAAAACGCACGTGCTACCCAAGGCTCTTCAATTAAGCCGTGATCGCAAAAATCCTGTGCGATGAGCGCCGCCCCGTGCGCCACGCTGACGCAGTGCCGGCCGCAATTGCGCCACGAGTCCTTAGCGTTCCCTGTGTCCAGATCTCCAGGCATTGCCGCGCCGGTAAAAGGATTCCGAAATGAACGGGAAGGGCGAAGCGGGTGCACTCCGAATTGTTCGAGGATTCGGGCTTCCGCCGGAAAGAGCGAGAGAGCTTCGCGGATGATGCCCTCTGGCAGAGTTGTCTCGGGGGTGCGGGCTAAGACCACATCGCGCGTTTCGGCAGCGCTGGGATCGTATCCATTCGGACCACGAAAGGGGTGCGCCTGAGGCAAGCGTAACTCCGCAAAATGAAATGGTACTCGGTAGTTGTCAGGTTGGTTTGTGAACATAGGAATACTGCTTGGTTACTTAGACCTGAGTGCCAGCGATGGTATTGCTTTGTCACTGGCTCCCACTGCCAAGGGTAGCGTCTGCATGCAGTTGGGACAAGCGGCAATGTTCATAAAACCCTGCCATTTCAATTAGTTAAGAGTGCCCTCGGAGTGCGATTTGCCCGCTTTTTCTAGTCTAGGTTTATGCCGATAAGGTAATTGCCGTTTGCGCGTTACCGCAGAATCAAAATGGACGTTGATACAACACACCAATCGGGCCCGCCCGCTGGCGTTAAGGCTGGGCTCAGCGGGCACTTTAAGGAGGGCGATTTAATCGACGCGCGCTACGCCGTGCTGTCGCTGCTCGGCAAGGGCGGAATGGGCGAGGTCTACCGCGTCCACGACCAGCGTGAAAATTGCGTCGTGGCGCTAAAATTACTCTCGCCGGGCGCGGTCAAAGAGAGCGAGCTGCGGCGTTTTAACCGGGAGATCCTGCTTACCCAGAAGTTAGATACACCATTCATTGTAAAATATTTTGATCAAGGCACCGCCGACGGGCAGCCTTACTTTACAATGGAGTATATTGAGGGGCAGACACTGCGGGAACTTGTGGGCGAAGAAGATGCGGGCCGTCCGCTGCCTTTCAACAGAACGCTGCTTCACCTGATCCAAATTGCTTCAGGCCTTAAACACACCCATAGTGTGCGGGTCGTGCACCGCGATATCAAACCTGAAAATATCATGATCACCAAAGACGGGGCGGTAAAAATTACCGACTTTGGTATCAGTCGTTCGTTCGATCAAACGTATGCTGTTACCGGGACGGGCGAAATTGTGGGCACCATATTTTATATGGCGCCCGAGCAAATCAGAAAGAACGAGGCTGGAGCCCCGTCAGATATTTACGCTTTCGGAGTGTTGGCTTATGAACTGACTACCGGCAGGCGGCCCTTTTACGCGGCCAATAATCTGGCGGCGATTGTGGCAAAGCAGTTGACCGAACCGATGCCCTCGATCACCGAGGTCAACCCCGAAATACCGGCATGGTTCGATCGAATTGTGCAGCGTTGTTGCGAAAAGGAGGTCAGGGATCGTTACGCGTCGATGGATGAAGTGCTGCAGGATCTTCTGCCGCATCTGCACGAACAACATGTCGAAAAATGGACGCTACGTTCCGTGCTCGGAAGGATATTTCCAAGGCGAGATACGCGCGTGCCGAACAGTGCGCTGGATTCTATTCCGGAACCTTACCCGGGTTCAGGCGGAAGCAAGCTGTCCCGAGAATTGAAACGAACCTGTCGGCAGGTGGTGCGAAGCGGGGCAATCGTGCGCTACTCGGCGGCATTGATAGTAGGGCTATCGCATCTCTTTTTGTTGTGCGAGATTCCCGGGCTCTCGTATAGCGGTGTGTTCGGGCGGTATGTCGAGCCATATGTCATGGACGTTTGGTTCGCCCTGCGGGGTGAAAAGCCGGCGCCCGATGCGGTGGTTGTGATTGGAATCAACGAAGAGAGCTACACGCAACTGGGCGAGTCGCATCTCAAAGCTTGGCCGCGAACCCGAATGGCTGAGCTGCTTGAAAAGTTAGCGCCGCATGACCCGAAAGGTATCGTGCTGGATTTTAGATTCACCGGGGCTACTGATCCGGAAGTTGATCAGCGGCTGGCTTCGGCCATTGCGCTTTCTAAGACTTATATTGGGAAACTTTATCGCATTGCTAGCGATCGAGATGAATATGGGGAGCGCCAGAATCAACTAATTCCTATGAGTGCCGAGCCGCTTTTTGTAAGAGCCGCATACGGAGAGTTCAATATTAATCGCCCCAGCGATGGCAACATCCTGCGGCGTTTCCGCAGCCGTTTCGACGAAATAGATCGCATCCCGCCAGTCGCCAAAGTGATCTACGAGCAGGAGGCTGAAAAGTATGTCCTGCCCGGCCCTACCGATTATCTCAACTATTACGGACCGCCCGGCGCGGTTACGAATTTACCATTCTATAAGGCGCTGCAAAGCTCCCGGGCAGATCTGGACGCTGCGATACGCGGCAAATATGTTTTTGTGGGGCAGCATCTGCAGCTCCAGTATTCCCAGCAGCAAACAGATACCTTTCTTACTCCTTACCATATCGATACGCCGGGCGTGGAGATTCACGCTACCGCAGCCGCGAATCTATTGGACAACTCCTGGATTCGGCATCTGACCCGTAAAGCCGAGGTCTTCTATTCGCTCTTCATTGCTGGAGGATTGGCGTACCTGCTGGCCTTATGCAGCCCGCTGGTGGGACTGGTGGTGCTGGGTGTCTCGGTCCTGGGATGGGCAGTCGGCTCTTATCTAATGTTTTTGGAATGCCAATTTCTCCCTGGCATCACCTTATGCGTGCTCTTGATTGTGGCCTACGCGGTATTAACCGTACGGTACTATTTCAAACTCGCGCAGCTAAAGCGCACCTTCGGCATTCACAATACAGGGGAGCTTTTAGGGACAAATAGGCTCTAATTAGCTGATATCACTGGCCAACTATTTTGCTACAGATTGTAACAAATCAAGCATTTCTGCCGATAATAATAGCGGCAACTAATATTTGGGTGGGACGAAGTAGTATGAGTGGCGACAGCAGCTCCAGAACCAAACGATTCCAGCGCGGTAGCGCTCTGGTGGAGACCTCATTGCTTGTAGCTTTATTAAGCGTGGTGTCAATTGCCGCGATTGAGTCGACAGGCACTGAGACTATCAATAAGTTCAATCTGGTCAGTGAAAATTTGAAGGCTGGCGGTGTCAATGGAAACGGCGCCCTCGGGGGGCCGGTCAATGGCAACACCGGAAATGGCAAAGGGGGAAACTCGACCAATGGAGAGAACGGTGGTGAGGGTGAAAATCCGCCGCCGGACAATGGTTCAGGAGGCAATGGCGGTCTCGGATTGTAAGGAGAGTTTCCACTAAGCCAGGGCTCGGATCCAGCGCGCTACTCCGGCATCGGGGCAAACAGACTTTCTAGGTCCGCTTTAGATAACGACACCGTCGAAAGCCCATTTTCATTAATCAAAGCATCCACGATCTTAGCCTTCTTGGCTTTCAGATCCATAATCTTTTGTTCAATTGAATTTTCAGTCACTAAACGATAGACGGTTACGGGCTTGGTCTGTCCGATACGGTGAGCTCGGTCTACAGCCTGGTGCTCGACCGCCGGATTCCACCAAGGATCATAAATAATGACCGTGTCAGCGCCGGTTAGATTCAGCCCTGTCCCTCCGGCCTTAAGGCTGATCAAGAACAAACGCACTTTTTCGTCGTGATTGAAACGATCGACCAGGCTTTGGCGATCGCGCGTGGTGCCGTCTAAATAAAGATAATTGGCCTGCACTTCATCCAGCCAGCGCCGGATGATGTTAAGCATCTCCTTGAATTGGCTAAAGAGTAAGATCTTGCGGCCCGATTGCAGAGCTTCCTCAACAAGCTCGCGCAGCAACGAAAATTTTCCGGAGTCAAATCCAGGCAGATCTTTTAGGGCGTCGATAGAGTTCGGATGATTGCAGATTTGGCGGAGCCGCAAGAGCGCGGCCAGAATCGAAACGCTAGCACCGCGCACGCCGCGCTGCTCGATCGCAGCGAATACCTTCGGACGCACCTCCTCTAAAACCTGCGCATAAAGCAGCCGCTGGGAATCTGTCATATCGACGTGTAAAACGCTTTCGGTCTTGGGAGGCAGATCCTTCTCAACTTCAGCCTTAGTGCGGCGCAAGATGAATGGACGGGTCTTGGAATTTAGGAACTTGGCAATCTGCACATCCGGCCCGGCTTCGAGGATCGGTTTCTCAATATAATTCCGGAAAAAGTCATTGGAACCCAGATAGCCTGGCATCAAAAAGTCCATGATCGACCATAGTTCCATGGGCCGATTTTCAGTCGGGGTACCGGAGAGCGCGAGCCGATGCGCAGCCCGGATTGCTTTAGCCGCCTTCGTGACCGCGGCCTGATGATTCTTAATGTTTTGGGCTTCGTCCAAGATCAAATAGCTAAACTGATATTTTTCAAGGTCGTGCCGATCGAGCCTGAGAAGTGCATAGGAGGTGATGATCAGATCGTACTCTTCCAGTCTTCCAAACCAGCGCTTGCGGTCAGGGCCGTGCAACAGCAATACGTCCAATTTGGGAGTGAAGCGCCGCGCCTCATATAGCCAGTTAGTGATCACGGAGGTGGGCGCGACTACTACTGCCGGTTCTTTGGGGGCAGTGGGGCCGCGTTCTTCCTTAAGCGTCTGCAGCAGCGCTAGGGTTTGGACGGTTTTCCCAAGTCCCATTTCATCGGCCAAGATTCCCCCCAGCTCGAAGCTGTTTAGAAATTTAAGCCAGCTCAGTCCATCCGCCTGATAGTGACGCAAGGTGCCGGTGAAATGTTTGGTAAGCTTGACTGGAGGAATCTTCGTAAAGTCCTTAAGCTTCTTAGAAAGCTCATCGAGCTGTTTATCAACCGAGACGTTAAGACTGTCTTCCTCAAGTCGGGAAAAGCTAAGCGCCTGCGCCATACTGACGCGGGTCTTAATGGTGTTGCTAAGCCGGAAATTTGGGTCAAGCATGCCTAGAGTGGTTTTGAGCTGGAACAGTCCGCCCCCGGGAACCCGTGCATAAGCCCCGTTGTCCAGTCGAATCCATTTATCGCTGCCCGAGCGCACCGTCTTGAAAAGCGCGCTAATGGGCACACTGGCTCTGTTCTGCGACAGGGAGATGTGACAATCCACCTGATCGAGCAGCTTCTTCTTAGATCTTGCTCCGACTCCAACCGAGGCCAATGAGACATTAAGAGCTAGTTCCGAAAAGCGCACACTCTTCTGTACGTCTTCGAGGCCTGCGATCTCCCAATGATCTGGAAAAAGTTTGAGCCCGCGATAGACCACCTCCAGCGCGGCATCACCGCGAGCCAGATAGCGCTTGCGTTCGCTCTCATAATCGAATCCAAGCGATTTTAGCAACTCAATGCACTCGCGCTCCTTCTGTTTGTCAGGGAGATAAACCACATTCTGCTTTTCAGGAGGGCTGGGATATTCGAAGCTTAAATTACCGATGACCTCGAAGCTTTCCTGCGAGGCAAAGTGCTCCAGTGAGCCGTCGCGTTTTTCAAGTTCAAGCACCGGGGTGGGCGATTTGACCTTGGTGTCGGGCTGCAGCTCGGGGTTTCTAATATTGATCAGCCGCGGCTCGAACAGATTTTCATTCAACACCTCGAGTAACGGGCCGGCCTGCGATCTAGCGATACTTACGGTGGAGGCGTAAGGGAAAATAGAGGCGATCTTCGATGCGCTGTTAGATAACCGATAGATACAGTTGTCGACGCAGGCCCAGTAGGGGCCGGTGCCAAGCACCTCTTCGCTCTTAGTGCGGGTGTTGCCGTCCGGAAAGAGCCAGCGCATTTCGAGACGCGCCCCGGTGTTGTTCCACTGAATGTCGAGCCGCGCGTCAAGCACGACATGCGAGAATGAAATCTTGTTGCCAAGCTCTATATCCAGGATCTCGTCATATTCCTGGATCAGCCCTAATATCACCTCGATTTGCGAGCTCGAATTGATATACCAGATATGTTTTTCTTCGTCCCAATTGCCGCCGTCATCTAAGAGTTTAAGCAGAATTGTGTCGAGCGCCCGTGAAGAGACCTTGTCGAAGTCGTCAAAAAGCGCCGGACCCTGTGGATTACCATCAAAAAGTACCTTGAGCCCCAGCCGATCGCTCTTAAGATCAAGCATGATCGCAACGGCGGGCCGGTAGTCATTGTGGCGTGAGGATTCGCCAACCGGCAGGCCACCCAACTCACGAATCACGGTCGCAATTTCGGCCGGACTGTTCGCGGCCACGCGATAGACTGAATCGCTGGAACTAAAGCCTGCGTGTGAGTCGAAAAATCCGAGATCCGAGGCGCGCACCAAGAGCGCGACGATATGCTGGCACCACTGTTCGGCAAGATCTTCATGACTGCTGCAGGAGCAGCTGGCGTCCAAATTAGAGGTCGAGATTACACGCAGCTTCACAGAGAAGTCACTGCCCGCATCGTCCTTTACGGTGCCATGGATCTCATTTCCAAATCGCGAGCAATCCGTGACGCCGCCATTGGCCGCAAAGCGCATTCCCAGATCTACTATGGAGTAGGGGGCGTGATGCTTGATAAAGGTCAACAATCTTTCCTGGTCAGCGTGCGGATCGGGCATCGGATCAGTATAACACGACCCAAAACCTTAAGTCAGAGTGGCAATTAAAAGAATAATCGATTTAGTGCAGCTAAGGGTGAGGAAGATGATTAAGGTGAGAATTAAGCGGCAAGTTGCGTAGCTTGATCACCTGCGGCCAGTAAAGCGCCCTGCTTGAAGAGGATCGGTAGTTCTAAGGTTTCCTGATTCAGATCGATTTCAGGAATCATGAGCAGGCTGGAGCCCGGATCGGCAGCTAGACCACCATTTAAGTCAGGTGGAGAATCAGCAGGCAAAATAGATGAGCGATATGGAACAACTTCTAACATAGCTCTAATCCAGCTATTTGATGCAAAAAAGGCCCGCGTTGCAAGTGCTTAAGCATTACCTTTACAACCTTTCGATAGAGCTGCCCATTTAGAGATGCTCTATTTTCTCAGTCGACCTGTGAATATAACATTGTTTAGGTAGGGGCGGCAACTAACTGCCAGTCCCAGCCCGTACCCTTGGGTAGGGAGCTCTTGAAGGTAAACCACACTGGCCGTTCGTTTACAGCCACGGTTACCTCTCCGATATCCCGGATACTTTCGACGCTGCCGTGGCGGGTAATTACGAGCGAAAGCTTCACCGGACCGTGTCCCTGGACGGTACCACGCCAGATTCCCTGGCCTCGTCCCGCGCTCTGGAAACTTTGAGTGATCACACGCGGGGCAAATCGGCTTAGATCCGGCGAAAAGCGGCGCCCCGCCGCTGGGGAAGATCGTCCAGGAATGTAAACGTTGCGGGTTACCTGGTGGGAGACTGTGGAACAGGGAGCGGGCTGTACACGACCACCACAGCGGTATGGCGCTGCAGCGGCACATTCCACAACACTAAGCAGCGCCAAAAGCGAAAATACTAATGCTCTCACTATAACTCTCCATTGTAACAGCTAAAGATGGCGCTTAATAGCTCCAACTTTAAATTGTTCCCGGATCTAAATCCAAAAGTCCCAGCTGTCATGAGTGTCGTATAGGCACTACTATGTGGATGTTTTATGGGGTTTATGAAGTTAAAGCGGATTTTGGCGTCACGCCGGCTGCATGTGTTGCTTGGTATCGCGGTCAGCGCCGGGCTCTTGATCTATGTGGCGTCGACCGTCAAATGGGGCGAGGTGCTTTTCCATCTTCGTCACGCTCATCTGTGGGTGCTGATTCCGGCGCTAGCGGTGTTCGGCGTGCATTACGCACTCCGCGCATATCGCTGGCGGTTCTTACTGCCTCCCGAGAAGCCCGCGGAGTTCGGAGCTCTTTTCGATGCGCTGATGGTGGGTAATTTTGCTACCTATGTCCTGCCACTGCGTGCAGGTGAATTTGTGCGGCCATTCCTGCTCTCCCGTTACAGCAGCTTCAGTTTTTCATCCTGCTTTGTTTCGGTCGTAGTCGAACGCTTCTTTGACCTGAGTATGGTACTCGCGGCATTCGCCGTAGTTGTGCGGTATATTCCTGGGTTGCCAGACTGGACCCATCAGGGAGTGATTGCACTTTCTACCTTGGCGCTGGGGATCTTCGTTTTTATGTTGACGAGCGCGTTGGCGCCGCGGCTGATTACTAGATTAATCGAATATCTGAGCGGGTTTTTGCCTGCTGCGATTCGACCGGGGGTGCACCGTTTCCTAACCGATTTCATGCGAGGGGCGCAGGTGCTCCACAACCCGCTTAATTTGACCAGGATCGTCTTGCTCTCGCTCCTGGTGTGGGGTAGCTGCTTCGTGCTTTTTTATGTTTTTTGTCTCTTTTTCGATATTCCTCCGTCTATCTGGATCGCGGTAACCGTCACCGTAATTATTGCGTTGGCGGTGGCTGCGCCGAGCGCACCTGGCTTCCTGGGCGTGTATCAGACTGCCTGCCTGGCTGGATTTCAACTCTTTGGCATCAGCGCCGAGCTGGCGGTGGCGTACTCGATACTGACGCATGCGCTGCATTTCGCACTCTTTATGAGTTACGGCTCCTTCGCGCTTTTTAGGCGTAATTTACGACTCGCCGATCTAACTCAGCGGTCGACTTCCTAATCTGAACCTGAACTACGCGTAGATCACGGATATCCCCCACGCAAACAAACTTAGGCATGGGGCTTGCTCTATATGTTTCAGTTGAAAAAACCGGGTTATTTCGGGCAAAAGCTGCCGAATTTTGAGGCTTTGCACCGTTCAACCAGGAACGTTTTGCCTGATACCTATATATGAGACTCGAATCAGCGTTATTCTCCAGTCGCGAAGGGATCTCAGCCCATGGCCAGGCTATCGCTGTTATTGGTGATAACATCTCCAACGCAAATACCGTTGGATTTCGCGCCTCGCGGGTACAGTTCGGCGATCTCGTTGCCGGCGGCCGCAGTACTAGTGAAACCAGCAGTATTCCCTCTACCGGCAGTGGTGTTGCAATTCAGGGCGTGCGCCCAGTGCAGGAAACCGGAGTGATCGAAGCCACCGGACGGTCGCTTGACGTGGCGATTGAGGGTCGCGGTTTTATCATCGTTGGCGATCCGCAGAATCCAGCTTATACCCGTGCCGGAGCTCTCTCTGTTAGCAAAGAAGGAATTCTAGTCGATTCGAATGGCGAGCAGGTTTTGGGATTTGCTTCCGCCGGAGGTGATACCCTTGAAACGCTCGATGTAAATAAGATTAGCTTGAGCGGAAAAGCCACAACGGCAGCAACACTAAGCGGCAATCTGGCTAGTAATAATCCCATAACGGAGGTGCCCGCCTCCCCGGGGACCTTCAAGGAAATTGGCCAGAAGGCCTCTTTCGTGGCTTCCGATTTACGGGTTTTTGACAGCTTAGGACAGTCCCACGCGGTGCTGATGGCGTTCTACAAGACGGGCGGGGGCCAGTGGAAAGCGCAGGCATATGTGGATGCCTCGGAGACCGGAGGAGAGAAGGGCATTCCCGTGAAGGTTGGCGGGGAAGTTAGTCTTAATTTTGGACCTGATGGCAGATTGGTCGCGGGCTCTGCAGCGCAGGTGAGCGGAACGATTAACTACGGCAATGGTTCAGCTCAGGGATCTTTCACCATCGATCTGAGCGGCTTCAGTCAATTTGCCGGCAGTTCGCAGACCTCGTCCTTGACTCAGGACGGACAGGCGGCGGGAAATATTCTGGATTATGAAATCAGAAAAGATGGCGCGTTTTATGCGCGGCTAGATACGGGGCAAAGTCTTCAGGTCGGAACCTTACGCCTTGCGGATTTCGTTAACGTCGACGGTCTGCAGCGCGCCGGAAATGGTTTGTTTGTAGCCACCGAAGGAGCCGGGGAGCGGCGTCTTGGCCAGCCGGGCCAATCGGGGCTTGGAACGTTGGCCGGCGCATCGCTCGAGCGGTCGACCGTGGATATCGCGAACCAGTTTGTGGAGCTGGTGTTGTTCCAACGCGGTTACCAGGCCAGCTCGCAAACTCTAAGCGCCGCGAGCACGCTCTTGCACGATACCATCTCCTTGATTCGTTAGAACCGAGTAGCCTCCCGATAAGAACTCGGATATGACTGTGCCGTATGGCAGAGTCCTCCGATCTAATTCGCATCACTGATAATCTATGGGAAATTCCGTGCTCTTATTGGGAGTCAATGCGCGTGCCTGCACGGATACTCTTGAATCAGCCGATGTTGCAGGCGGCGCTAGCCGACAAGGCGTTGGAGCAATTAGTCAATGTGGCGAGCATGCCGGGAGTGGAGCGTTACGTGCTCGGTATGCCAGATATTCATCAGGGTTATGGGTTCCCGGTGGGTGGAGTCGCAGCGATCCGTACTGCCGATGGTGTTATTTCGCCGGGCGGAATTGGGTACGATATCAATTGCGGAGTGCGGCTGCTGCTCAGCGAGAACGATCGTGGGGAGATCCAGCCGCTGCTCTCAGATCTCGCGACTCAAATTCAATCTAACGTGCCGGCAGGCGCCGGACGAGCTGGATTTTTTCCGTTGGAACTGCCTGAGCTGCGAAAAGTTCTCAATCATGGTGTGGAATGGGCGGCCCAGCGCGGTTATGCCGAAGAGCGCGACTTAGAAGTCACCGAGGAGTACGGCCGCTATCGTAGCGCAAGTGCTGAAGCCGTTTCGGAGGAAGCTCTGGCGCGCGGGGCGGATCAGCTGGGTAGCATGGGCTCAGGTAATCATTTCGTTGAAATTCAATATGTCGCAGATATTCTTGAGCCAGCGCTCGCAAACAGCTTCGGCCTTTGGCAAAATCAAGTTTGTATCATGATCCACACCGGTTCCCGGGGCCTTGGCCATCAGGTTTGTAAAGATTATGTGCGGCGCATGGCCGCGGCCCGCGCATCGGTCGTGTATCAGCCGCCCGATCGTGAACTGGCATGTGCTCCATTTGGAAGCGCTGAAGGGCAGAGTTATTTTGAAGCGATGGCCGCGGCCGCCAATTTTGCGTGGGTGAACCGCCAACTCATTACATTTCAACTGAGAGGGATCTGGAAGCGGGCATTGGGTCGAAAAAAGGGGTCGGATTTGGAGCTGCTGTACGATGTTTCCCACAATATTGCGAAGCTTGAGAGCTATGCGGGGAAGCAGTGTATTGTGCACCGCAAAGGCGCAACTCGCTCCTTTGGCGCAGGGCATCCAGAATTACCGGCGCGATTTCAGAGCACGGGGCAGCCGGTTATCGTGCCGGGTTCCATGGGTACCGCATCATATGTGTTGTGCGGAGATCCGGATGCCGATCTAAATTCGTTCGGATCGTGCTGTCATGGAGCAGGCCGGGCGATGTCACGCATGCGTGCGCGAAAGTCGGTCAGCTTCACCGAGCTGGAGCGCACTTTAGCAGCTGACGGAATTGTGGTGCGCGGGGATTCTGCTGTGGGGTTAATCGAAGAGGCGCCCCAGGCTTATAAAGATGTCGATCAGGTTATCGAGGTGGTCAAACAGAACAAATTAGCCCGCCCCGTTGTGCGCCTGCGGCCGCTGGCTGTGATTAAGGGCTAATAGTGTCAGCTGGAAATAGGGCTTGAATCGCGCTTAGCTGTGGTAAAAGCCGCGCGGATTGCCCCCTGCCATTCCGGCCTGATAGCTGCGGGGGTCGAGCGGGGAGAGGCGTTTTACCTGACCGGGTGATAACAAACGCTGATGTGTAATGCGATCCAGATCGCGCTCAATTAGCTGTAAGCCCTCACGTGAACCCACCCAATTATGCTTGGCATACCGTCGCAGATCTAACAGCACAGAAAATTCACGCAACGTCTTCTCGCCCGCCGGGTTGTAGTAGTGTTCAAGATAGGACATGGCCAGTTCGTGGCGGCTGCGATAAACCGCTTCCCGAAATCGGAGCCCGGCATAATTCGACTTCGCAATTGAGCCAAAGCGCCCGCTAATTTTGTATACGGCCAAGACATGGTCGTCGTCCCGCACGGCTCGTAGGTCCATCAACATGGGGGTGTAGCCATGCACCATCAGCGCCAACGCGGCGAAGAGCGCACCATCGAAACAGTTGGCTTTGCGATCGCGCAGAGCGTCTAGGGGGCAGAAGAGACCATCTTCGGCACGATAGGTTAACTTGTCCAGGTAGCACTGAATTTTGAAGGGGGTATTTAGTTTAGTCAGCAGCCGGCGCTCGGAGCTTCTCAGCATGCTGATGGTTGTCGGATTAGCTCGCATCACAGTATTATGCGAGCGCCTGCGATAAATACAAGCGCACTTGCTGCCTCGAGAGCGGTAAAATATCCTGGCGTGCGCGGGGGATTGGCGATGAGTCCGGTTGCTTTGGATGCCTATAGCTGGCCATTGGATTTGCTTGGTCGGGTGCATGTATTGGCTGTGATGCTGCCGGCGGGGTTGTTGCTTGCCACGTTCATTGCTGTGGCCACTTCCAAGTCAGAAGAGCGGAGCGGGTTCATCCTTAGTTGTTTGAGCGCCGCAATCGTCATCGTCCTAGCGTCGATCGTGAGCGGTTACGCATGCCTCACGTACTCCGCCAGGGCAGTGCCCCGGGCTGACCAGTTGTTGATTGAGTGGCACCACTGGGCAGGCTGGTCTTTGCTAGTGCCTGTTTTGACAGCATACATTTTCGCGCGCAGACGAAGTGCGACTGCGGGAGCAATACCCAGCGTCGGTTTGAATTTGGCAATGCTAGTGGCCCTAATTGCTTGTGCGCTGTGCGTGCGCTATGGAGTTCTACTCTCCAGAGGTTCGCAGTACTTCAGCTCAGTGCAGCGCTTGTCGGTTAACCCTCAGTAGACGAATTCCGTGCGCTGACAGCCGTTCTGGACGATGTACGAGTCAGTGCCGTCCGGCCAGCGATACGGGAGTCCCGACGATTCATCGAAAATCTGCACAGTTGCTCGACCATATGCGCAGCCGGGCTTTTGAGCACGGGCCGTAGTGCAACGCCCATTTCCCGCTCCGAAATTGGGGAGATGCTCGCCATTGACCACTACATCGGCATCACAAGGATTGGCATGTATGACCAGTTTGCCCGTGTTAAATTGGCTGTCTGCTGCAGGCTTCCATAAAAAGTCGGTGATATCACCCGCAAATTTCTTGCCCGAGCTTTCCAGTAAAGCCTCGTAGCAAGGCGCAATCAGTTCTTCCTTGCAGCTTCCATAGCCTTGAATGTTGTCGACGAAGCCGCTTGTGATCAGTTGCTCGGAGACGCTGGCGCCTGCCGAGGTAATAAGTTGCCCAGCAGTCCCAAGTCCGCCTCCGGGCAGGGTAACGGAGCAGGTAGAGGTTGCCCGGAACAGATAGAGGTTCCCGGAGGTGAGAGACTTTAGCTTATTAATTGCAGCCTTACGCGCTATCGATGAGCTGGTTTGTCCCATCGCATGCAGCTGTAGGAGTTCACGACCGGCTTTAGTTTGAATTATGACGACATTCGAGTCTACCACTTCGGCCACGGTAACCAGTTCACCATCTCCAAAGCCTGGAGAATTTTTGAGTTCGTCCTGCACCACCCCGCAGCTGGTGCGGATGTCGCCCGAAGCGCTGCCCGGGTTGTCGCCGCTATTATCCTCGGAATCACTAGAAGATTTGGTGCAGCTGGCGGCAGCAAAAAGGAAACAAATCAGCGAAAGTTTGCACAGTTTGGATAACATTCTTGCCTCTCTTAAAATCGCGCCAAACATCTTGGGGCAAAGCCAACTTTGCCTGCGCCAGCTGCGTCCCCCCTGGTTAGTACCTCACCAGGACTGGAGCGATGGACCATTAAGACATTACTTTTTATCGCTCGGCCAGGCCAGATCCTTTACTAGATCTTGCATCTGTTTCAGCGTTTCATCGCGACTATAAGCCCGATCAAGGGGCTGGCTGGCAAAGTTATGTAATTGCGGCTCGAGATTTAGCATGCGCTCCAACTCTCGATCCGGTTTGCCCCCTAAGGTAATCATGTCGCGTTCGCGTTCAAGCCGCTGATTCATTTTTAGGATGCTGCGGCGACAGCATTCGGTTTCCCGGTCCAGCAAAGTCAAAGCAAGCCGGGAGATTGAGCGGGTTAGATCAATCGCTGGCCAGCGGCCGCGCACCGCAAGTTCGGGGGAAAGGACGATGTGGCCATCCAGAAGGCTCTTAATTTCATCAGCCAACGGGTCCGGGTCATGCGCGTCCGCGGTTAAGACCGAATAAATAGCGCTGATCGCGCCCTTTTCGGCGGTGCCGGCGCGCTCGAGCAGCCGGGGTAGCTCGGTGAATACGGCAGAAGTTAGGCCCGCCCGTACCGGCATCTCTCCGGCCGCCAGCCCGACATCACGAATCGCACGAGCTGTGCGAGTAAGGGAGTCGATCAAGAGCAATACGTGCTTTCCCGCGGCCCGATAATGCTCTGCGATTGCGGTGGCAGTATAAGGAGCGTACATTCTGCGCAGCGCACTTTCATCGCTTGTCGATACGACCACGACGCAGCGTCGTAAGCCATCCTCGCCAAGCCCATGCTGGATAAACTCTTGAACTTCGCGTCCGCGCTCCCCGACCAAACCCACCACGATTAGATCGGCGGTAGTGTTTCTGGCCAGCATGCTAAGTAGAGTCGATTTGCCGCACCCCGCCGAGGCAAAAATGCCAGTACGCTGCCCGATTCCGAGCGGCAACAGACCGTCGATCACCTTAACGCCGGTATGTAGCGGAGTCGCGATTGGAGTACGGCTGAGCGGCCGGGGCGGGGGCGAGGAGAGCGGTAGCTCGATCTTGCAGTCGGCTCCGACGGAATTCATTGGCCTTCCGAAGGCGTCCAGTACGCAGCCGCATGGTTTCTCAGGGATGAATATTGAGGGAGGCTTTAGACTATTAAAGACTGCGGCGCCCATCTTGATGCCGGAGAAATCATCGAACGGAGCCAGGATTACGGTGTCAGCATGGAGCGCGAGAACTTGAGCCGGAATGCGGCGATTGCCAAGCTCTAGATGGCAAAGATCCCCGAGCTGTGCCATTGGCAGACGTGCTTTTACTACGGGCCCGCGTGTCGATATCAGCTCACCCTGAATTACGTAGGATTGTTTCATGGAGAATTAGTTCGATCCAACCTCTCAAGCTCGGGGGAGAATTTTCGAAGGGTATCCTCTCTTACCTGTTCCAGAGTTAGATAAGGATCGATCTTGATGGTGCCGGCCGGCAGCTGGAGAATCGCACATCCGCGTTCGAGCTTCGGCTCTACCGCTAACTCACAATCGTAGAGCTGTGATTGGCTCTGGGCTCTTAGTTGTTCGTAATCGATAGGATTGACCAGTAGAACGCGTCGGGTGCTGCACCGCAGTTCATCTAAGAGCGTGCCGACCCGTGTTCGCACCCCGTCCGAGTTGATCGAAATTTCCGTTTCTAGAATTTCAGCTGCGACGCGCAGCGCAATTTCCGTGCAATCCCGGGCTGCCTGTCTGAGATGCGCTTGATAGATCTTCTCGGCCTCGACCGCTGTGCTCAGCCGGAGTTTGGCGCAGAGGTAGCGAAGCCGCGATTCACGGTGACGACGCCAGCGCTTTCGGGTGCGCCAAAAATACTGCGCTAATTCCGCCCGAACACTTTTTTGAAGGTTCAGTGCTTGCGCCCGCGCTAACGTCGTGACGTTACGCGCAGAGGCCATCCACATCTCGGTTTCTCCGTTTGCTCCGATAGGGGCAAATCGTGCCTTTATCATATCGAAACGAGGTCAGAATCGTCTAATCGAAGCTTCAAATATTTGTTCGAGATGGCGTTCGAATTGCTCGTGCGACCACGTTCAAGAAAACGGAGCTGGTAGCGATGCGCGCAAGTCATTCTGTCTCCCATTGAGCAGCGTAAGATCCGCTGGGGAAAGCGCCCCTTAAGTGGATCAATCAAGTTTATAGTTCCAGTTGTCAGTCTGTCCTGAGCGAGGGCCACACTAAAGATCGCGTCCAGGCCCGGTACTCCGATAACCTCTAGCGTCTAATGGTTCGGCGAATCAGCGCTAAAGTTTCCTGCGTTTCTTGGGATTTGAATACTAGGGTGATTGCAAGGTAAGTGATGGCAGCGAGGGGCAAAGCTAGGATGGCGCGAGTAAGTGGGTGTCCGATATTAACCAGCAAGTTAGGGATCCATACTATTGGCAATGCTCCTAAGAGGCTACGCCAGGAACTAGCGACAAATCTGTCGAGGTCTAATCCCTTGCGGGAAACTACAAGCAGAATCGCGGCTGAAAAAGCGAAAGCGCTAGATAGACTTGAGGCCAGTCCAAGTCCAATATGGTGAAAATTCGCACCAAATTGATCAAAGCCGAGGGTGTGTTGGAGGGTCAGCAGCGTGCCTCCAAAGCCTTCTTGATGTGCTGGCGGCCCCATGAAGAACAGTGCCACGGGTATATTCACAAGAAGCGCACCCAGCCCGATTAATGATGGTGAGAGGGTGTCCTTTTTGGCCATAAGTGAGCGCACCAGCATAGAATGGCAGCTGGTGAACCAAAGTCCGATTGACATCGCTTGCACGGCGGCAGAGGCCATTTCTGTGTCGTGCGGTGAGAAGGCTCCGCGCTGAAAAAGAATCGCAATCAACTCGGGCGCGAATGCGAAAATAAAAACTGCGATAGGCATGATGACAAAGCTGGTATAACGCAAGGAATTGCCGAGGGTGGCTGAGAAATCAGCATGTTCGCCCCGTGCCGAGGCCCCAGAAAGTAGAGGCAACAGCACTGTAGCCAGTGCAATTGAAAAAATTCCAATTGGAAGCTGGATTAGCCGATCGGCATAGTAGAGCCAAGAAACGCTGCCGGGATCAAGCAGCGAAGCGAGGAGCGTATTTAGAAAAGTTGTTACTTGGTAGATGGCCGAACCCAGAAGGGCTGGCAGCATGAGTTTAAGCAGCTCCTTGGTAATCGGGGTAAAAAATCTAAGGGCTGGACGTACAAGCAGATCGACTCGAATCAGCGGGGGAACTTGCACAAGCACCTGTGCAATCCCTCCGGCGAGTACGGAGTATGCGAGTATTCTAACTCCGAGTTCGGGGGCATAGAGGGCCGCGATCAACGCGCCGCCTACTAACACCATATTCATCACGACCTGGGCGAAGGCCGCCGTGCCAAAGATCTTCATGGAGTTTAAAACGCCGCCTAGAAGAGCCACAAAACTCACAAATATGATGTACGGCATCATGATTCGTGTAAGGGTGATGCTTAGCTCTGTCTTGCCCGGGATGCTCTCAAAGCCAGGCGCGAAAAGGGTCACGATTGGCTCAGCAAACAGCACTCCCAAAATAGTTAAGAGCGTGGTTGCGATAATCAGCAAGCCGGAGATCTCCTGAAAGGCGAGGCGCGCTTGCGTTTTGCCCTTTGCCAGTTCTCCGGAAAAAATCGGCACGAAGGCCGAAGTAAATGCACCTTCGGCGACAACACTTCGCAGTAGATTCGGAATACGAAAAGCGACATAGAAAGCATCGGCGAACAAGCCCGAGCCGAATAACCGCGCAACTAGGAGATCACGTACGAAACCTATCAGCCGGCTGAGTAGAGTGAATGCGCCGACAATTCCGGTTCCACGAAGCAGAGAGGAGTTGTTAGTATGGCCCACAGACATGCTCAATCATGATTGCTGAGCTAGATTTCTTTGACCAGGGCGTTTTTCATCCTTCGGGGACGATCAGAACGGGGCAAGGCGCTTCATGTGCTACCTTTGCAGTGACGCTTCCCAGAATCATGCGTGCTAAGCCGGAGCGGCCATGTCGTGAGATGATCAGATACTTGGCGCCACGCTCTCTCACATAGTTAACGATTTCGGCGTGCACCGGCCCGTGGGCTTCGCATACCACAGTCTCGTAATCCAGTCCGTGCAGTGCCCCGTCGGCCAGCTTGTCAAGTTCTGAGCGCACACGTTGGGCTACCTGCTTCTGAATTGCGGGATCGGGAAGTACAGGAAAATCCATGGCGCCCACCATCGCGGCTTGGGAAAGATCTTCCACGATGGTCAGGACTATTATGTGAGCGTGCAGAGCTTGTGCGAGTTCTCTAGCAGGGCCAAAGGCCTTGAGCGACTGTTCAGATAGATCCGTAGTGACGACGATTGCCGGCAGCTCAGTTCCCATAAAGTTCTCCTAGAACTCAACCATAAACGAACAGTCGAACGCCCCCGCGATTTAACTCAGCTGTCCAGGGTCAAAACAGCGCTCCTGCCATGATTATAAAGCAGCTAGCGTCAGCGTAGCTCTCTCATGATACAAGATCCAGTGCTGAGATGAGTAAGCTGATCTGGTTAGTAAATTTGCGTTCTGGAGGCGGGGCCGGCGTGCGCGTACTGGATGCGCTGCGGCCATTTTGTGGAGGGCGCCTAAGCGCACAGGAACTTGATTTAGCGAATCCCGCCGCACAGCTGGAAATGTCGCAAGTCAGCGATCGAGTGATTATTGCTGGAGGGGATGGTACCGTATCTCGCTTACTGCCACATTTAATGCGTCTCCCGCGAGCAGTGGGAGTCTTTCCCCTCGGTACTGGAAATGATTTGGCTCGCGAGCTGGGAAGCATTGGGTTAGCCAGCCGTCCCCCCAGCGAATGGATCGAGCACTTCCAGCGGGCGAGCGTGAGCAATCTTTCCATTTGGGAGGTGCAATATGCATCTTATTCCGGATTATTTTGCTGCTATCTTTCGTGCGGTTTTGATGCGTTAGTTTGCGCAGGGTACGATCGACGCCGCAGTTGGGCGCGACAACCGGCAGCCATTGATGAGCCGTTGTGGCTGCGCCGCGCTGAATACTTAAAATGCGCGTTGCGTGCATTGAGATCGCCAGCATTGTCGGAGATTAATGTGAGATCTGATGTTAGGGAGATGGTATGGCGTCCGCTGCGTGCCGTGATATTTGCTAATATTAAATCTTATATGGGCATCGGCTGGTCAAATTCTAGCAGCGATGCTTTCGATGATTTGCTTGAGAGCATCCCAGTGAGGAGCATACTGGACTATTTTCGCATGTTAGCGATGCGTCGGGGATTTGGACGGGGGGCTACAGCAGTGCAGGGATCTCAATTTTCGGTAGAAGGCCTCGATCCCGGTGTTAGTATCCAAGCCGACGGAGAGCCGCTGCCTGTCTTTAGTGGCAATAGCTTACAAGTTCGGCGCGTGGGCGGAATGAAAGTCTTAGTTGCTTAAGCCTAGAACGGGCCATAAGATCCGGTTATGATCTTCAAACGAAAAACTCACAAACTTCCAAATTTTCCTCCGACAGTCCGGCCTACCTTCGAAAAGCTTAGTGAAGCTTTGCCGGTCGAGAACATCGAAGCGTATCGGGGGGAGGTGGATCAGGAGTTAGCGCGTATAGAAAAGGAAGCTAAGGATAACGATCTGATCAATGTGCATCTGGCGCGACAAATAGCCGAGCGTTGCCACGTCCTGCTTGCTCGTTATCACGAGTTTCCGGTTAAACTGCAGGCCAAGATTGTTGGAGCAATCCGATATTTCGCGTTATCGCACGACTCTTTTTCTGAAAAGCACTTTGCTTCGGGCTTTGATGACGACGCTAAGGTAATGAATTTTGTGCTGGAAGAGTTGGGTCTCGACGATCAGTTCATCGATCTCGATATGTAAAGATCGCAGAATATAAAACGGGCGCTTCGAT
>JAIBBU010000006.1 GCA_019694515.1 Oligoflexia bacterium
CGAGAAGCCAGAGGTACGGTTTCTTGAGAAGTGGAAAGATTATTTGAGATGGTTTATGAAAACTCATGGGGGCTGACTTTTCTTGCGTGATTGTGCGTCTCCACCGCTCACAAGAATGGACGAGCAACTGACTCTGATGGAAAAGCTTTTGCGCTGCTCTCCTCAAGTGTCGGGTGAGGAAGACAATGCGAGATCAACTTTGATACTTGTGTAAGTACCAGCCGTTGCCTTGTACATGTTGCAGCTCCAGCAAGCGATGATGGCCTCGGTTGGCGCGCCGGAGGGATTAAGTCCCATCTTTCCGTAGCCAAAGAAAACTAGCGGCCTTAAATATCCCGCTGTCAGGCCGTTACGGCGCACCGTCTCGATGCATGCCTCGCACAGTTCTGCGGCGCTGAAAGAAGGAGCTAGTTTAATGGCACGGCAGGAATAGAGCAGCCGATCGATGTGCTCGCGCAGCCGGAAGATAGCTGGGCCGCGGGAGGTTTCGTAAAACCTGATCCCTTCAAATGCTCCGCCTCCGTAGTGCAAACCATGCGTCAGGACGTGTACCCGTGCTTCATCCCATGCTACGAACTTTCCGTCCTGCCAAATGAATTTGGTCTTGTCCATAAGCGTCCTTGTCCTAATCTATGGCATCGACCGTCAGCGGTTAAAATAATCGCCGAGACTTTCAAGCGGAAAGCGATCCTCCTCTGACCGCTGCGGCCTCCGGGCGCTCTCAGGAGCTTTGGCCTCCGGGGGGTTAGCTGATGGAGCAATGCTTGGATTCTCTCCCAGTTGTGTTGGAGCCGCATTATCTCGCGGCGCTCCCGGACCGGTAATGCGCTCCAGTGTGATATCAGGCCGTGTCGGGTCACCATCGGCTTGCCCAGTTGGTTCAGGTTGTGGGCGCTGCACTGCCGTAGTCCCTGCACTTACATTTACCATTGTACCTCTCCAAAAAAAAACCTCTTCATCCCGATTGAGGGGATGAAGAGGTTTTTCAAAACATGTCCGCTAACTCTAGCTAGACACCCTCTCCATCCCCGAGGGGAATGAGGCTGAGGATGCTAAGGCTAATGGAGCGGAGGTTCATCATTATTGTTTAATGATAACAGGAGCACGATCTCAGTCAAAGCCCAAATCTGGAAAGCTCGCGAAAATCTATGCTTCGGACCCTGGGTGTGTGCGGTTGCGTGCCTACAGTAGTCCCAGGCAATCGTTTAAGGTGATCGAAATCGCTCTGAAATTAGCTAGATTGGCCTCGTCCGGCCGGTTTGAAATTGTATCCGGGACCTCCAGGTAAACCACACCGACCCGGTTGGAGCGGCCGAAATAGCCGGCGATCGCGGTCAGTGAAGAACCGTAACGCCCTTTTTGATAGGCCACTACCGGTTCATTGCTCTGATAAGCGACCGCGACGATGTCTGCATTGGAAAGTACCAAGGAGTAATCTACGGCTCTTGCTCGGCGCAGTTCTAACTCGCCGAATTCCGTTTGCGGCAGCAGCATCATCATCCCCGGATCGATGGTATAAATGCATCCGCCGCTGAATCCCAGCCCCGGGATTGTTTCGCGCACGAAGTCTTTTAGGATCTTCTCTGATTTTTCGGCAGCGCTATCTAAACGCAGATATATATCGCGAATAGCTTGAACGGCGCGAGCACTGCAATGTGCCAGATAAGGATTGCGTTTGAGCAGCGGATCGGTTGCCTCTACTGCGGCCGGAGCGGCAAGCTCACTGATCAACCCGGCATGGAATACATGCGGCACCAACGTGAAATAGCTTTCGCAGTTCTCATCAAATTTCTGTTTGATTAACTGCATTCCGCCGGCGCCCAGTTTGTTTTCTATCTCGTGCTTGGCAAATTGCCAGTCTTCGGCAGCGCGCGGATAGTTTTGAGGGTCGGCGGAACGCGCTAGCGCCTCCGAAACTTTACAAATCTGTGCCAGAGTTTCTCCGATCGCCCCTAAGATCTGCCGCTCTTCATCTTCAGCGTCATCGCTGTGCAGACCCATCGCAGCGCAGCTCTCGGCGCTCAGTCCCCAGCTGGTGAGCAGTTTGATCGCCAGCATCTGCGGCGAAAATCCAAGCAATCGTGCAAGAATCAGATCTAATTCCTCTCCTTCTTTTTGCGACTTGATTGCATCCTCATACACGCCCGGGTAATTAAAGGCGATCAGGGTATGTCCTAGCTGTCTTAGCATTGCAGCAGAGAAAGCCGCATCTGGATCTGCGGCATAGCGGGGCGACAGAGTTTCTGCCGCCGAGGCACTCAGCATCACTTCGCGCAGCCGGGCTCCCTGCATATCAGTGGCAATCTCTAGGTCATGTCGTGAGATATCATGCTGATCGATCGCCAAGATACGCTTTAGCCTGTCGAGGCCGGCATCCTCCATCAGTAACATGGCGTTCGTACCCTGCGGCACTTCGATGCCTTCGCTTTGCAGTTGCAGAATCAGATTTCGCAGGCAGAAGGTGAATAAGGAAAAATCTTTCTTAATATCAGAGAGCAGCAAGGCCGCATCTTCAACATAGGTCCCTTGATTCAGCCGGCCTTGAATTTTCTCAAGCAGGGCAGGGTTAATCGGGAACCAGTAGTCGGTAACGTACTCGGCTGCCCGGTCCAGCTGCCGAGCGCGAGCGCGTTCGTCGCGTATTTGGCGATTCTCGTTGTTCGTCATGGCGTGGAGCGGCTCTCCTATGCGGAAATACTCCATCAGGTGAATCGGAGTGCCGCGATAAATGCTGAACTTTCTGTAGCTATTTTCTTTAGCTCATATCACCGCAAAATCAGTGACTTAGAGCCGTTCTCAAAATGAATCGCGATGAGACTTACTGAGAGCGTTAAAACCGCTCGGGCAGAAAAAAGATAGAGCGCTCACTTATAGATGTAACCAACCCAAGGGCTTACCCTGACTTTCTTATGAGAACCGCTCTAAATCTTTGTCCCTCCGGGGGGCCGCCTCGGGCGGACGAGCGCTCGAAAGCCCTTGCCACTCGCTCCGCTCGCGGCAATGAATTTCGGGAAGCGCTCTAGCTGCGGGCAGGAATAGGGCCCGGGCAAAGTGCCCGGGCCGGTGAGGGAGGAGTTCAAAGGGCTCATTACGGGCCCTTTCTTGGTTATGGGGCCGAGCCCCATATCTGTAAGTCGTTTGGTTGATCGCCGCCGCGGCTCGCTCAAGAATACTGCAGCTCGGCCAGGACACGTCCGGCCTCAACTGTGTCGCCGGCCGCAACGTGAACCGTTTTGACCTCACCGTTCAGCGGGGCTTTAACCTGATGCTCCATCTTCATGGACTCGATTACCAAAAGAGTGCTGCCGGCTTCCACCACATCCCCCGGCTTGACCTTTACGGCCACGACCTTTCCGGGCAGCGTTGACTGAATCGATCCGGAGTGGCGATCGCGCTGATCCGCCCGCTGCTTCAGCCGCACTTCGAGGCTTTCCAGCTGAAAGCTGCCGAAGCTGGTGGCTAGCCAGCGTCTGCCGTATCGATCTGATAGCTGTTCCGCTCGGACCGGACTACCCGCTACTAGGAAGCTGCTGCTCTGCGCTGCATCTGTTTCGATCACGATGCCATCCTGGTCGAGTCGATAAATACCCGGCGCCTGCAGCTTGAGTTCAACCGAGATTTCAATCCCATTGACCCTAACCGAGTGGGCCAAACGGGGTTGTCCAAAAATCCGAAAATGCCTGGCGCCCGGATCTGCTGCCAGAACGTCGCTCAGTAGATCGAGCGCAGCTACGGTGCGCATTCGCCGCAAATGGTGTGGCTCTTCGCTCGCCAGGAGCTGCTCCGCGGTTTCGATACTATGAGTGACCTGGTCAAAGGCCGTGGAGTTAATCAAAGAGCCGAGAAACCCGAGGTTGCTGCGTACTCCGATGACTTGGGAGTGAGCCAGCGCCCTCCGGGCGCGGGTCAGCACCTCCGCCCGCGTGGCCCCCGAAATAATCAGTTTGGCGAGGAGCGAATCGTAGAAATGGGTGACGCGATCTCCATTTTCAAAACCGGCGTCTAACCGCACACCCGGGGCAGACACGGGAAATTCGAAGCGGCTAAGCAGCCCGGTGGAAGAGCGGAAGTTTTCCTCCGGCGCCTCGGCGCAGATTCTGAACTCCAGAGCCGCCCCGCAAACCTGTACTGGGCGATTGGAGGTGAGCTCAGGCAGTCCTTCGCCCGAAGCTATTCTTAACTGCAGCTCAACCAGATCGAGCCCCGTGATTAGTTCCGTTACGGGATGCTCGACCTGTAAGCGGCTATTAACTTCGAGGAAATAAAAATGACCCTGCTGATCGACTAGAAACTCGACTGTGCCAGCGCTGAGATACTTTGAAGCTTGTCCCAGCCGGACCGCAGCTGCATGCAGGGCTGTGCGCGTCGATTCAGCGAGATTGGGAGCCGGCGCCTCTTCGATCACCTTTTGGTGATTGCGCTGCAAGGTGCAGTCGCGATCAAAAAGATGAATCACATTGCCGTGCGAATCGCCGAATATCTGCACTTCTATGTGGCGCGCCCGCTCCACTAGTTTTTCGATGAAGACCCTGCCGTCATTGAAAAACGCTTGCGCTTCCCGGGACGCGCCCTCCAATTTGCTGGGCAGCTCCGATTCTGCAAAGACTTTGCGCATGCCGCGGCCGCCGCCGCCGGCAGCCGCTTTAATTAGAATAGGGTAGCCGACCTGCTTGCCAAATTTTGCCGCGCTCTCCATATCCTGCGCCGACGAGCCAGCCAGAGTAATTCCCGGCACCGTCGGAACCTGGGCTCTTTCAGCCAGCGCTTTAGCCTGCAGCTTGTCGCCCATCAAGCGAATGGTCTCGGCACGGGGGCCCACGAAGAGCACTCCGGCGGCGCTCAACCGCTCGGCAAAGGCGCTGTTTTCAGACAGAAAGCCATAACCGGGATGGACCGCTTCGGCCTTGGATTGTTGCGCCGCCGCAGTAATTTTCTCAAGGTCCAGATAGGAAGCCTTGCTTTCCGCGGGCCCGATCGCTACTGCTTCGTCGGCGCTGCGAACATGTAAGGCGCTGCGATCGGCTTCGGAATAGACTGCGATACTGCGAATGCCGAGGCGCCGACAGGTGCGAATGACGCGGCAGGCTATTTCACCGCGATTAGCAATTAATAGACTCTTGATCATGTGCGGAAAATGCCGAAATCGGGTCGTGTCCAGCTACTGCTCAAGCTTGCCGACATCGAGAGCGCCAACACCTCGCGGGTCTTAGCGGGATCGATGATGCCGTCATCCCAAAGGCGGGCCGTCGCATAGAAGGCCGCTGCCTGGGAGTTGTAACTGTCTTCGATCTCCTTCTTATATGCCGCTATTTCCGGCTCCGGAGCTGATTTTCCGCGTGCCTTCAGTGCATCGATCTTTACCTGCGCCAACACTCCGGCGGCCTGTTCCGGTCCCATTACTGAGATCCGGGCGTTAGGCCACATATAGAGCATGCGCGGCTGATACGCCCGGCCGCACATGCCGTAATTTCCGGCTCCAAATGAGCCGCCCATAATCAATGTGAACTTGGGCACACTCGAACAGGAGACCGCCGTCACCATCTTGGCTCCGTCCTTAGCGATGCCCTGGTGCTCGTATTGCTTGCCCACCATGAAGCCCACGATGTTCTGGAGAAACAGCAGGGGGATGGCGCGCTGGTTACAAAGCTGAATGAAATGCGTGGCCTTTAAGGCGCTTTCAGAAAAAAGGATCCCATCATTCGCGAGCAGTCCCACGAGAATGCCCTTAATGCGGGCGAAACCGCAGATCAATGAACTGCCGTAATTCTTTTTGAATTCGTCTAATTCGCTGCGGTCGAGAATGCGGGCCAGGATCTCCCGGATCGGAAAATATTTCTTGTGATCGGCAGGAATCAGGCCGTAGATCTCGGATGGATCGTAGAGCGGCTCAAAGGCAGTTGTGACATCGTGTGAGGTGCGCTGGTGCCGGCCCAGATTGGCAACGATCCGGCGCGTAATAGTCAGGGCATCGAGATCGTCCTCCGCAAAATGATCTGCAACACCGCTGATACGGGTATGTACATCGGCACCCCCCAAATCTTCAGCCGAAATATCTTCGCCGGTCGCAGCCTTTACTAAAGGCGGTCCGCCCAAAAAAATGGTGCCCTGTTCACGCACTATCACCGCCTCATCGCTCATTGCGGGAACGTAGGCGCCTCCCGCAGTGCAAGAGCCCATTACTACCGCAATCTGAGGAATATCCGCAGCACTCATGCGGGCCTCGTTATAGAAGATGCGGCCAAAGTGGTCACGGTCGGGGAACACCTGATCCTGAAGCGGCAGAAAGGCACCCCCTGAATCTACAAGATAAATGCAGGGCAATCGGTTCTCGAGGGCGATCTCCTGTGCACGCAGATGTTTTTTCACCGTCATCGGGAAATAGGTGCCGCCCTTCACGGTCGCGTCGTTCGCTACCAGCATGCACTCACGACCCTGAATCGTACCGATGCCGGTAATCATGCCGCTCCCGGGTCTAACCCCTTCGTACAGGCCAAGACCCGCCAGCGGAGCTAACTCAAGAAACGCAGAGCCCGGATCCAAGAGCCGTTCAACCCGCTCGCGGGCAAGAAGTTTTCCCCGTTCCTTGTGGCGCTTGATCTGGTCATCTTCTGGCGGCGCAATCGTGGACGCCAAGTGCTTCTCCAGCAACGAGCGCTGCAGGTTGAAGGCCCGAAGATTAGTCTGATACTCCTCTGAGGTTGTACTAAGGCTGCTTCCAATCGCTGACATATGGTCTTCAAAGTGTCACTGCAAGCCGCGTGAAGCAATCCGTCTCACTAACTATGTGTAGTTTTTAGCTTTTTCTATTATTTCAGAGGCGCGAATCGCTGCCCCTGCAGGTACATCGTAACTGGGCGCGTTAGCATTCTATGCGCCTCCCTCGTCACCCTGCCTCTTTCCTAGGTTCTGTAGACAGAATTTTTGAAGGTTAAAATATGCAAAGGCAGGAGCCACGTTCTCGTCATTCCGTCGACACCCTCTCGATGCCCCAGGTTGTCGTCATCCCGCGCGATCCGCTGGTGACCCGGGCGCAGCTGCTTTACACCGAGCTTGAGCAATGGATCGAGACTGGACGGCATGAAATGGGGGAGAGCGGATTTCTCGGTGCTCCTCAATCTACGCTGGCATGCGGTGCTGTGTGGAGCGGTTTGAAACGATTCAGTCAGGAGCTCGCCAAAGCCTTTGTGGCATCATTCGATGGTTCCCGCGATTCGGTACTGCGGGGCGCTCAGATTGAGAATTTGAAACTTTCGGTGCAGGGGCTGCTCGGCGTCATGGTAACCGCCGCGATCGGAGAGCGGATTCGCAATTCCGATTTGCCTACCGTAATGGACGCCGCGATCAACACTCAGGCGCAGCTGGCGCAGTTTATTATTAACGGCAATATGGCGACCGCGGAATATTTGGTGCAGCTGGCGTCCGAGCATGAGGATCCCGATGACGATCCCGACCCAGCAGTGCAGGGCCTGGAAGCCGGCCTGCGGCTAGTGACAGCGGATCCCGCGATCCTGAACCAAGCGCTGAAGCCAGAGGAAGAGGCCGCCTAGAGCAAACCTCCGATCATTGAGAGTGGGGAACCTTCTGTCGTCTGGGAAGAGCCAGGAGGGTTATTAGCGCATCCCCGGTGGTGTCCACCGTGATCGTTAAATCTTGTAGACCCCATTTGGATACGGAGGCAAGGAACCGCTGCTGCTCCGGAAGCCAGGTTAGTTCGGCCTCCTTAAATCCCAGGAACTGTTGGTAGAGCGGATGCAGCGCTTTGAAAACGGTTTCTTTCGCTGAAAAAATGGCCTGGGCTAGCCATGCAGGATTAGCAGCGCTTTGCAGCTCGCGCTGCTCGGTGTGCGTGCAGATTCTTGCAGCTACGGTCGATGTGATCGGGCGGTTAAGCGGATGCAGGTCCAGCCCTAAGGCGATAAAATCTGTCGCCCATCCGACCACGCATACGCCCAGTGCGGCAGTATGCGAAATAGCGCCGCAGATATTGTTTGGCCACTGCGGCGCGCCGCTTTCTAGCATTCCGACTGGTGCGGCTGGCGCCCCAAGCTTGGCCAGCGCGGCTGCGGCCGCGGCGCGGCCCAACCTGAACTGTTCCGTACGTTTTGCACCGGCGTTGCCGAGCGCCCGCTGTTCAAGCGGATCGAGGCAATAGTGGGGCTGCTCGGTGCTGAATGCCAAACAGGCACCTAGCGGTAAGCGCAGCGGCTGTGATGCGGCACTGCTATCTGCGTCTCGGTTTGACATCCCGGCGGCCTTACAAGTAATTTCCTATTGTACAGCAGGTAAGAACAAATGGCCAAATGGCTGGTAAAGACAGAGCCTGAAGTTTTTTCGATCGCCGATCTGAAGCGTGAACGTGCAACTTCCTGGGGTGGCGTGCGGAACTATCAGGCGCGTAATTTTCTGCGCGCCATGAAAGTAGGAGAGGAGGTGCTAATTTATCACTCCAACACCGAACCACCGGCGGTTGTCGGCGTAGCCGCGGTGAAGCGCGCTGCTTATCCCGATCCTGAGCAATTCGATCGCCATAGCGAGTATTTCGATGGCAAATCAACCCAAGAAAACCCGCGCTGGTTCTCGCCTGATCTGATGTTTGTTAAGGAGTTTCCTACCCCGGTGGAACTGGCTAGGCTAAAGGCGGAGCGCAAACTCAAAGCCATGCCGTTGTTGCAGCGCGGCTCGCGTTTGAGTGTCATGCCGGTAACGGCCGATGAGTTCAAATATATTCTGAGATTGGCAGGGGCATGACCAAGATCCCGATCAAAAATGCGGCGGAGATAGAGCTGATGCGGGGCGCCTGCCGCGTTACTTCCCAGATCCTTGATGAACTAAATGGCTTCGTGCGCGCGGGACTGAGCACCGAAGAGATCAATACCTTTGTGCATAAGCGCACCCTGGAATTGGGGGCCAAACCTGCGACATTGAACTACCGCGGCTATACCAAATCGGTTTGCACCTCGATCAATGACGTGGTGTGCCACGGTGTGCCCAGCCCCTATGTTATTCTAAAGAACGGCGACATCATCAACATCGATGTAACTTCAATCAAAGATGGGTTCCACGGTGATTCCAGTCGCATGTACTTCGTCGGTGGCCGTGAGGCCTGCTCCAAAGCTGCTGTGGAATTGGTCGATGTCACCCATGAGGCCATGCATGTTGGAATTCGAGAAGTCGCTCCAGGCAAGCGCATCGGCGATATCGGCGCAGCGATCCAGGATTTCATCGCGAGCACTGGAAAGAATTATGGAATCGTGCGCGAATACACCGGACACGGCCTGGGCCGAGAGTTCCACGAGCCTCCCCAGGTGATCCATGTTGGCCGGCGCGGTACTGCAGAGGTGATGAAAGCCGGCATGACTTTTACGATTGAGCCCATGATCAATGCGGGTACCTACAAGACCGAGCTTTCGAAAGTCGATGGCTGGACAGTGCGCACGGCTGACGGCGCGCTCTCAGCGCAGTGGGAACATACGGTGCTGGTGACTGACAATGGCTATGAGATTTTAACTCAATCACTTATCCAGCACACGGCTTGAGGCCTTGCGTTCCGAATCCTGATCTAAGCCGCGCACTAAAGGTCAATTAATCAACTGTTTGAAGGGGCGCCCGAGCGGTTCTAAGACTCACAGCCATTCTCATGGCGGTTCATTTTGAGAACCGCACTAGCTAGCGCTCCGACCAGGCGCTGCAGGCATTCCGCCGAGAAATCGAAGCGCGCTCCGGCTGCTTCGAAGAGCTGGGGCAGGGCTACCGATCCCCCAAGCGCAAGGGCCTCTTTATAGGAGTTCACTGCCTCACGTCCGCGCTGCTTAAAGTTGAGCCAAATTTGCAGGGCACCAAGCTGAGCTATGGCATATTCAATGTAATAAAACGGACTGGTAAAAAGGTGTGTCTGACGCTGCCAATAACTCGCGCGAAAGTCTTCGAAACCGTCCCAAGCGAACTGTGGTGAAAAGCGCCGGTCTAATTCAATCCATTTGGCGTTGCGATCTGCGGAGCTGTGACCGGGATTAGTATAGATCCAATGTTGAAAGGCATCGATTTGCGGCGCCCAGCGCAGAAATTCGATAATGCCTTCAAGCATTCGCATGCGCGCACGGCTGGCATCTTGGGGTGTATAGAACTGCTCAAAAAATTCAGAGCCAAAAAGTTCCATGGTCATCGAAGCTACCTCGCAGAATTCAATCGGCGCAGAGCGATATTCGATGAGTGGTTCAGACCGGCAGGCCAAGGAATGAAAGGAATGTCCGGCTTCATGCAGCAGCGTTTCAACGTCCTTTTGAATGCCGGCGGAGTTCATGAAGATGAAGGGTCTTCGCACTTCATCCAGGCAATATGAATATGCGCCGGGAGCCTTGCCCTTGCGCGCATCTAGATCCAAATCTCCGCGGTCCCGCATTTCGCACAGCTGTTGTCGCAGTTCTGAATCGACCCGCTCAAGCACCCTTAGGCAGCCCTCTAACAGCGCAGCCCCGTCTTCAACCGGTTTCAATGCCGGACGCCCCTCGGGATCCAAGCCGTAATACCATGGCCACCAGTGATCCCAAGGGCGGAGGGTGTCGATTCCCAGAAGCTGGCGGCGTCTATCCTGAGCAGCACGGGTGAGGGGCACGACCTGACTTTCGAGGGCGGCGTGAAAGGTCTCGCAGTCTTGCGGGCTATAATCAAAGCGACGCAGCTGTACAAATGCAAATTCCAGATAGTTCGAGAACCCGGCGTTGACCGCGATTGCATGCCTTAGCTGCACAAGCTCAGAGAAAAGGTGATCTAACTTGGCGCGGTCTGCCAGGCGCCGCGCCGCCTCAAGTTTCCAGATCCGTTCACGCACCGTGCGGTCAGGATTCTCATAGTAGGGGCCTAGCTCGGCCATCGTAAGCTCCCGTCCCTCCAGGTTGACGGTCATTGCCCCCAGGGTCTCCTGATATTCGTTCTCGAGCGCGGAGCAACGGGTTTGCAGGGGAATATTTTCCTCTTTAAATGTTCGTAAATCGGCCCTGACATTGCGCAGTAAGACCTGATAGCGGGCCGTTGAAAACCCCAGCGCATCAGCGCGCTCGATCAATTTTCGATCGAGCAGCTGTACGGCAGATTTGACCGAGGGATCTATTTGCTCGAGGAACTGGGTATAGCGCTCACGGGTCGAGGCATCCGCCGTATTGCGGCTAAAAGCGATGTAGCGGCGTCCCCGTTCCTCGCTGACGCAGGCGCTAAGCTCGCTGTATTTTAACAGCCAATCTTCAAGCGCGGCAGCACTGTCCGGCTGGCTTACTCGCAACGCCTCGAAGTAAGGCGCAATAACATGCCAACTGTCTAGTTCTAGGTGATCAGGAAGAAAACGGCGGGGGAACTCACGCCCCATTATTCGCCATCAATTTTGAGAAACACAAAGCGCTCCATCCCGCCATTCTCAATCACAAATCTGACGCCTTTTTTCAGATCGGCGGCATCCAGCTGCTTCTCAAAATCGGCAGCTCCCTTGAGGTCTTTGCCGTTAATGTTTTTAATGATGTCGCGCGGCTGCATGCCGGCACGCGCCGCGGGACTACCCGGCGCAATATCGGTCACGATTACACCGTTTTTGGCTTTGGTTCCCAACTGCTTGGCCATTTCGGCCGTCAGCGATTGCACCTGTATGCCGATGTCGTGCTTCATCGCTGATGGTTGATCATTATCTTCTCGGCCTGCTAATGACGTTGGCAGCTCCCCGATTTCAACCGAGAACTCCTTTTTCCTCCCATCGCGCACTACTTCCAGATTTACCGAACTGCCTGGATCGCGGGCGGCGACCGTATTTCGAAATTGATTGATGTTGCGGATCTTGCCGCCTTCAAAAGCAACGATAATATCACCTTGCTGAATACCAGCCTTAGCAGCAGGCCCATCCGGATCGACCTGACCAACCAGAATCCCATCAGTGCTCGGGAAGTTAAAGGACTTGGCCAGGTCCTCGGTCAGCGGCTGAATTACGATGCCCAGCCAGCCCCGCACCACTTTGCCTTTCTCAATCAAACTCTTCGCAACTGTCCGTACCATGGTGGAGGGAATTGCAAACCCAATCCCCATGTAGCCACCGCTGCGGGAAAAGATTGCGGTATTAATGCCGATTACCTCACCGCGCAGATTGAGCAGCGGCCCGCCGCTGTTACCCGGATTGATGGCAGCGTCAGTTTGAATGAAGTCCTCGTACTGGCCTTTTCCGGGCATAATCGAGCGCCCTTTGGCGCTCACGATTCCGGCTGTGATGGTGTTATCCAGACCGAATGGATTACCGATCGCCACCACCCATTCGCCGATCTTTAACTCATCAGAGTTCCCAAAATTCGCGCCCTTCAAATTGTTCGCTTCGATCTGTATCACGGCGATATCGCTCTTTGGATCACTGCCCACAAGTTTGGCCTTGACCTCGCGGTCATCAGAGAGCTTAACCGTCAGTTCATCGGCATCGCCGACCACATGGTTATTGGTGACGATATGACCCTTGTCGTCGATGATCACCCCCGTGCCCATACCCTCCTGTCCGAATCCTTCGGGCGGAGCTCCAAAAGGGCTATCCTGATCAAAATCATTTCCAAAGAAATCCCGAAACTGATCAAAGAAGGGGTTGTTAGGCATCTTGCGCATGCGCATGTTGGCGGTTTGCTTGACATGCTTAACGGCTCGAATGTTTACGACCGATGGAGTCACCAGGTTAGCGACGCGCTCGAACGCTGAAGAAAGCTGCTGGGCCTGCTCGATTCCCTGCTCGCTGTCTTCAGCCCAAGCCGGCATTTGGGCGAAGCCCAGCATAAGGGTGAAAGTGCCAAGCCACAGGGTGAGAGTAGTGGTCAGGGCAGTGATCAGGCCAAATTTTGAGCAAGCACGACGATACATAGGAATTTAAGAGATAAAATGTCTAAAAAGATTACAATACTACGCGGTTTTGACGCCAGACCCGCCGCTGTATTCATTCTGGGCTAATTTTGCTAGTTTTCCCTAAGGAAACGCCAATATGCCTAGAATCTTGAAATCACGTAGCCGCAAAACCGGCCTACCGCCGGGGAGCTTGGTATATGTGGGGGATAAGCGCACCGCTGCGCCCAAGTTAACGGCCTTCAAGTATAGCCCCACCGGCTACGAAGAGCGTGAGTTAAAAAATGTCGAGAATTGCGCTGAACTGCGCGATCCCTCGGCTGTTTTATGGGTTAATTTAGACGGCGTTGACCATGTCGACACCGTCAGCCAGCTGGGCCGCCAGTTCGGTATCCATGCCATGGTGTTGGAGGACATCCTTAACACCAGCCAGCGGCCCAAGAAACAACTTAGCTCCGATTACATCTTCATGGTTGCGAAAATGCTGTATCTGGATCCGCAGCGCCGTATCCAGGTTGAACAGGTCAGCATTGTCTTTGGAAGGAATTTTGTTCTCTCATTTCAGGAGGAGCCGGACAGCGATGTGTTCGATCGGGTGCGTGAAAGTATTCGAAAAAATATAGGTGCGATCCGTACGGGCGGAGCTGACTTTCTTGCCTATGCGCTCTTAGACAGCATCGTGGATCAGTACTTCGTGATTCTCGAAGAGTTCGGGGAGCGGCTGGAAGCCATCGAGCAGCAGGTGATAAACCGGCCGGAGCTGGGCAGCAGCAAAGCAATCCATGGTCTGAAGCGCGACGTGCTGTTCTTGCGCCGCAGCATCTGGCCGCTGCGCGAGGTGGCGACTTCCTTCGAACGCAGTGAGAATCCGTTAATCCGGCCGGGCTCGATGATCTATTTCAGAGACGTTTATGATCATGTAATCGAGGTGATTGATATTCTGGAACTGTTTCGCGAAATGGTTTCCAGCATGCTGGAACTTTATCTTTCCAGTGTGAATAATCGCATCAATGAGGTGATGAAGGTGCTGACCATCGTTACGACCATCTTCATGCCGCTTACTTTGATTGCCGGTATCTACGGAATGAACTTTGACAACATGCCCGAGCTGCACTGGCATTTCGGATATGTCTGGGCTCTGGGATTGATGCTGCTTTCGGCGCTGGTGATGGTGGGCTACTTTCGTCGCCGGCGCTGGCTCTAATCGCGTCAAGCGAAGCGGAAAACCGCCGATAAATGGCGTTTTTGATGGGTAAGTTTTAATGCATCCTCGCTCCTGAGCGGGTTCATAACGTAGTACAAGGAGTAAATCGGTGGATCCAGTAGTAGGTAGTTCACGGGCAATACCAGCCGAGCCGGCGCCCCCGGTTGAAGGCGAAATTAAGCGCACTGCACCGGCTCGACTGGCGGGGGTGGTTTTCGTCGACCTGCCGGGTGATATCGTTGCGCGCACACCATTGTTGGCAGATCTTGATGAAATCGAAAATGCGCGCATCATTACCGACGAAGATCTGCGTGGAATCACAAAGACAAAAATTGAGGAGCTAAACAGTGATCGACTGATGACGGGGCTCTTGTGGGGGCACAACCGGATCGAGTGGTGCAAGCTGCTGCACCATCCGGGTGCCCGAGCTGTCGTAGCGATTGATACCAATAACCCGGACATGCGCGGAAATCGGGTGCTCGGATTTTTTAATTACTTTGCTGGAAAATTCCCGCCGGGCTACGACGATCTCAAGACCTTAATCGCGGGAACCGAGGATGCTAAGCAGTATTGCCTGTCTGACACCGTATGCACCCGTAAGGACGCCCCAAAGGGGTTGTATCAGGTGATGCTGGCGATCGGTATGCAAACCATGCTGCAGGCGGGCTTCGAATATAGCTACGATTTTTGCCGCCTGCTTCCGGTATATAATGGCGCAATGCGCTTCCACCTAAAGGAAGGCTGGGAGCGCGTGCGTGATGCGCGCGGTAAGCCCCTGATTGTGACCGAACTTCACCATGCCGAATGCGTAGATGAAAGGGTTGAAGCAAAGTTTGCGGTGCTTAAACTGCGATTGGACCCCGCGCGCATTCAAGCGGCTCTCAACGCGGCGCAGGATGAGGGTGCTAAGATTGAACGATTGGGCTGATAGCCGCCGTTTCAGATTTATGAAAAAGATCTACGCGCGAATTCCACCCGCGCTGCGGCGCTTTGCAGACTTCGGCACGAGCCCTCGATTAGCTGTAATCGCGGCAGTAGACCGCAGCCATTAGCGATCTGAATGTTGAGCCCGGGGCGTGCATTTAGCTCCAGAATCAGCGGGCCACGATCGCGATCCAAGACGATATCAATGCCCTGATACCCAAGGCCCGTAAGCTCGTAAGAACGGGCCGCAAGCTGCAATAGACCTTCCCACTGCGGGATCTGAATATTGGAGACGGCCTTACCGGTGTCCGGATGGTCGGCGATGATCTGATTGCGCCAGACCGCTTTCAGGGTGCGTCCCTGAGCGATCGAAATGCCTGCGCCGATCGCCCCCTGATGCAGATTGGCTTTGCCATTTGACATGCGGGTCGGCAGCCGTACCATGCTCATAACGGGCACCCCGAGGAACACGATTATTCGGATATCAGGGACGCCCAGATAGCAGATCGGCTCAAAGATCGGATCGAATCCAACCCGCGCTTCAATCATGGCCTTGTCGGGATGACCACCGAGGCTGTACATGCCTCCCAATATATTGGAGACATGATGCTCCAGCTCGAAGCTATTCAGCAGAACACCGCTGACCTGACGGTAAAGGCCGTTGGAGCGTCCGGCTATCACCAATACACCCTCACCGCCGCTGCCCTGAGCCGGTTTGATCACGAAATCGGGATATTTTGAAAGCAGCTGGTGCAGGTCTCTAATTTCTGCCTGCATCCTAATCACTCCAAACAGCTCAGGAACGGCAATACCGGCTGCCGCAGCTAATTTTTTTGTGCGCAACTTATCATCGACCAGCGGATAGAGTCGGCGCGGATTGTAACGGCTAATGTACTGCGCGTTGCGTTGATTCAGTCCTAGGACTCCGCGTGCTTTGAGTGCGGCCGCAGTGGCGAACATGATCAATCCTGATTATCCAGCAGCGATCGGAAACGGGGTAGCTCCAGGAGGCGATAACCGGAATAGCGTCCCAGCAGAATACAAACGGCCAGCACAACCAGGAGCAGCTCCGGAAAAACAAAGACTAGGTGCTCAAGCACACTAATGCGGATAAGGAGATAGGTTAGAGAGGCGACCAATAAAGTTCCCAGCGCCTGTCGCAGGGCCGATGCGGCGCCCAGCTCATCCCACACTACCGACATTCGTTCTACGGTCATGGTCATAATCACCATCGGAAATAGGGCCACCGAGGTTCCGTAGGTTATCCCGAGCTTGTGGGAGAGCACGCTGATGATCGCCATCAGCATGATCACGATTACTAAAATGCTGGCTAGACGCGGCACCAATAGAAGTTTCAGATTCTCCAAATAGAATCGGGCCACCAACCCTAAACCAACGATGACGGTGAAGAGCATAATGCCCCATAACAGCTCGGTCTCACGAAAAGCCAGCGCCACCAAGATCGGCATGAATGTGCCGAAGGTTTTAATCCCGATTACGTTACGCAAGAGAGCCACCATTAACGCCCCGAGTGGGACCAGCAGCAGCACCCGATAAACCATCTGGGTTTGAATCGGCAGGCTAAACATAGAGTATTCCAAGAACCACGGGTTCTTGTGTTCGAGACTTGAGATCGTCGTTTGAATCGCCTCTTCCTCGTGCGGTTCGACCGACAAAGTTGCTTTCGCATCCTGCACCCCCTCGGTGTAGAGCAGGGGCTCGTTCCCGCGCCACCAGGGCAGCCAGTCCTCGGAGATCTCGTTGTCCCCCGTTTCGCTGTTATAAGGATGCCATCCCTTCTTCTCGAAGAGTTCGATCCATTGAACCCGTTCGGAACTCGGCCCTTCGGCTTTGAGCACTATGCCGTGGACTACGCGCGCGGGTATCCCTGCTAGATTAATCAAGGCAACTGCGGTCTGGGCCTTCTTTAGAGCCGAGGCCTTCTTGCCTAAAAGCAGCTTCAAAGCATGATCGGGTTCCTTCTCCTGAACCCTTAAGATGATCTGCCTTACCAAGCTCTCGGTGTCGGCGGAACGGCCGCGTAACTCTTGCAGGATGCTCTCGGCGGCTTCCTTGAATGCACCTTCCAGCACGGGTGTCTTTTGCTCGGGAGCTTTTAGCGGAACGGGGGGCGGTTCGTTTTCGACTCTGCGAATCACCGCGCGATAAAAGACCGTGTGTTTGCCCGTAGCTTCCCGCTTTGACCAAATCGCTTGCCGATTCGTTTCCTTAGAAACGGTGGTCAGGCCGAATCCGCGTGAAATGAAGCTTTCATCGACGAGCAGGAACTTCCCGGTATTTTTTGGAATGTAGGCCGCTGCCTTGACGGGCTCCCCATGAGCGCCAAATGCTAGCGCTACTTCGACGGTCCAAACATTGCTGGCGGTATGGGGAAGCAGCGGGAAGTGCAGTACCAGCGCCTTATAGGCAAATATCCCTAGGCCTAAGCCGGTCAGTATCAAGGTCAGCAGCGCCAGGTGCAGGCGATTCACCCCTTCATGCCCCCTTTGCAGGCGGGCTCGGCGGTGAAGGTCATAGCCGGATCGACAACGACGTTGCCAGCCAAGAAACTTCGGCCGATCAGCATTTGGGTTTCAAAGTTACTGCGATTGACTAGATTGACATCGGCCTCCATGTATTTCGTACCGATGCAGATGCCCAATCGAATCACCGGACGTTTGTCGGGCTTGCTGCCATGGCGTTTAATCAACGCAGTGCGCACCAGCTCGCGTTCGATGGTGGCCTTGTTCCCGTATCGATTGGTGATCTCAAAACGAATCCATTGCTTCCCGCTTTTTTCAATCTCTTCGATATTAGAAGCATTCAGGGATGAGTAATCAGCGCCAGTGTCAATCTTGCAATGAACAACGATGTTGGCCGGATAGATGCGCACTTTTTCCTGCCATCCGACGCTCTCTTTCTCCTGGGCAAACAGCGTCGCTGCCGCCAACCATAAGATCGCCACAAAAGTGAATCTGGAAAATCGCTGCATGCCAATACTCCTTGAGGGCAACTATAGGCAGAATTAGTGAATAGTACCAAGATGGGTCTAAGGCAGCGAAATTTCGTGAAACCGTGCAGTGCGATTATCACGGCGGCTGGATTGAGAGAACTGACGTTGGGGCGTGTGCTATTTTGGATTCATAATGGTAATGCTCTTCGCTACCCGGCGGCCGTTACGGCTGACTGTGCCCTTCACGACGGCCAGCGCGCCGGGGATAACCAAACCCACCACCCAGGTGCCGGGGGTAATTTCGAAGTCCTCCCCATCGATTGCGTTGGGGGTATGCTTGCCTTCCTCGATCATCCCCTGTAGGCAGAACTGCGAGGCTTGAGCGCCAGCGTCCAAAAGATTGCTTTTTGAAAGCTGCTTTCGGGCTCGAGACGCTCTTCGCCGCCGCAGTTCTTCGGGAGTCAGGGGCCTCCCTGTTAACGTGACGGGTGTTGTTAGAACTTGGCCTAAATTTTTGATCAGATTGCCGAATCCGAATACGCTGCTCTTTTCTTCCAACTTTTTGCTCCCTGGTGACAAAATTTGTGTCGCTCTCTTCTTAAATGCGACAGTTCGGGACTAGAACAGACTGCACGGATCATGCCACCAGGTAACCCCTAGAATTTTCACCTAGATTGGGCGCAGCGGTCGGGTAGGGTACTGCCACTCGTTATGTATGGTTTGCACAGTCGCGCTATATCACTACAGCCGGCGCTTAGCGGCCGAAAAGGGTATCCCAGAGGTTCTCGCGTCGATGCCGAGCGGTTGTATCGTCGGTTTGTTCGGCGGCGGGAAGGCTCCCGTAATCTGGAGGCGCCTCCTCAATGCCCTCTCCATGCAGGCGGCAAGCGCGTTGCGGCTCCGTGCCTCTTACGTAGACCTCCCGAACCACCTGTTCTGATGGGCACGCCGGGGTTGCCAGCTCGCCTGTGGCTGAATCCACGTGCAGAAACACCACCCCGGGGGGAGGCACAAATGCGAGATCTTCACGATATTCAGCGGCGCACTTCATGAATTCAGCCCAGATCGGTGCAGCCGCAACTCCCCCGGTCAGGCCGATCGGCAGATTGTCATCCAAGCCTACCCAGACCCCGGTGGCGAGATTAGGGGTAAAGCCTTCAAACCAGGCGTCGCGCGTTTCGTTTGAAGTTCCGGTCTTTCCGGCCGCATTTCCAGTGAAGCCCAGGCGTCTAATTACCGCGCCGGTGCCCCGCTCAATTACACCTTGAAGGATGTTAGTCAGCACATATACCGCGTTTTCGTCAGCCACCCGCTCTTCAAATATCTTTCCCACCGCCAAAGGGATGCCTTCGCTGTCCAATGCGCTAATGAACATTCGCGGCGCAGTATAGATTCCGCCATTGGCCAGCGCTGCGTATCCCGAGGTCAGTTGCAGGAGTGTTGTATCGGCGGCTCCTAATGCCAGAGCCGGGACGGCAGGAGGCTGGTCGGAGACCCGGAACTGTTTCAGCGTTCGTACCAGGTTTGGAATCCCAACCCGTTGTCCCACGTAGGCCGCGGGCACATTCAGGGAGTTTTCAAGCGCATAACGCAGCGTCACATCACCGCGATATTTTTTATCGTAATTTTCCGGCTCCCAAAGCTGCTTGGTTACGAGATCTACTGCCAGCGGTTGATCCGAGAGGATGGTCAAAGGGGTCGCGGTTTTGTAGCTGTTTAAATTGCGGTCGAGTGCCGTTAAATACAGGAAAGCTTTTACGGTTGACCCGATTTGGCGTTTGGCCTGATAGACATGGTCGAATTGATTTTCGGAGTAGTCGCGGCTGCCAACCCAGGCCTTGATCTTGCCGCTGTAGGGTTCGATTGCGACCAATCCTGCCTCCAGCCGCTTGCCGTTCTTGGCGAGGGCCTTATTTTGACTTTCAAGCTTAGCCACTCCCTTCGATAGAGCGTCTTCGGCGCATTGCTGTAAAGCCGGATCTAAGCCGGTAAATACCATCAGTCCGCTGAAGGATGCCGCTTCCAAGTTAAGCGAATCCTCTAATGCGGTGCTGAGCGCGGTAATGTAATGCGGAGCGGTGCGCGCATGTAAAGTTTCTTTAATTACCTGGGGCTTCTCCAGCAGAGCGCTTTGCAGCTGCTTTTCGCTGATGAGATTCAGCTCCCGCAGCTTGTTTAAGACCAGGGCCGCGCGCTCAAGCGCACGCTTAAAATGTTTGCGCGGAGACAAGAGTGAGGGCGCTTTGATCATGCCCGCCAGCATCGCGCACTCGCATAGGGTTAACTCTTCGAGCTGCTTACCGAAAAAAGTCTTGGCGGCCTCCGCCACTCCGTGAATTGAAACAGCACCTTCCTGTCCCAGGTAAACCTCATTCAGATATAGTTCGAGAATCTGATCTTTGCTTAGACGCCGCTCCAGACTGAGCGCGCCAAATGCCTCCATGACCTTGCGCCCTAAAGTACGCTTGGGTGTGAAGATTAGATTCTTAGCGAGCTGCTGGGTAATAGTGCTCCCGCCCTCGACCACGCGCATCGCTGCAATGTTTTTTACCATCGCACGGCTGATGCCGATTAGATCAATTCCGGCATGTCTGACGAACCGTTCGTCCTCGATCGCCACGACAGCTTTGATGATGTTATCCGGGATCTCTTTTAATGGACGAAAACTGCTGGCGCGCTGTTCGGCGTTGCCGAGATAAGAAACGATCTGTGGCTCGAGCACGATTAAATTGCTTTCGGGATGGGTATGATTGCTGACGGTGGCGGACTCTGTATCAAACGCCGCCCGCAGCGGTTCCGTCATGCGTCCATCGGGTGTCCGGAATGCGGGGGTATAGATCTCGAAGGTGGCTCCCCGCACCGAAAATTCTCCGGGATTCGCGGGGGCGCCCGTGACCTCGCGGTAGCGCCGATCCAGGAGGGCGTTTTTCAGAACTGCGGCTTTGATTGCATGGCCGCTGGCGAGGGTCTGAGTGTCCGAATACACCGCGGGCATGAGCTGGTCGCGACGGGAGGAAAGCCGTGCGGCGACCATCCGATCCACATACAAATAGCCCGCGCCGAACCCCAAGGCCCCCAAAACTGCCAGAATGAAGATCTTCTTAAGCATGATCGCTGGAATGATAACAGACCCGCATCAAGGGCAAAACGTCAACTCTCTTGATCGCCGGGGACAGCGGGGATACCTTAGGGCATCGGCCTTTTTCAGGGATCTGCCCCCTACGGCAGCAGTTGGAATCCTAGAATGATAGCGAGTTTGAGAGGCAGGGTACAGGAGATCTCCGGGACAACGGTGACGCTGGATGTGCAGGGGGTAGGATATGAACTTATCTGTTCATTAGGGGCGCTTGAGCGGCTCGAGACCGGTAAGGATGCGCACATGGTCGTGTTTACTGATGTCAAACAGGACAGCATCCGTCTTTACGGTTTTTCCGATAAATTAGAAAAGCAGGTTTTCCTGTTGCTGACCCGCGTCAAGGGGGTCGGTGCGCGCAGTGCTTCGGAGATTCTCTCGGCGGTTGATAAACGCGAGCTGTTGAGATTGATTGCAGCCGGAAATGTGCTGGGACTGCAAGCTGTGAAACGCATCGGCAAAAAGACGGCCGAACGAATCGTGGTAGAACTTAAGGATAAGGTGGCAGAATTCGCGCTGGGTAATCAACTTGAGCGCATGGGAGTGGAGCGAGTTACTTCTGGAGCCATGCAGGACGCCATCGATGCCCTGGAGGCTTTGGGGTTTTCGCGTACCGAGGCCGAGATTGCGGTCGGGCAGGTGGCAGGCCAGCATCTAGAGGCAGGGGAAATTGTGAGGGAAGCACTGCGCTATGTCTGAGGGCAAGCCCAGAAAATCGGCCCGCGCGGACCATGTTCTTCCGCAGGTTGCTGGCACTGAGCTCGAGAGCTGGATCGGCTTTTCGAGTGCAGCCCAGGCCAGCACCGGGGCGGCCGAGGAAGAGCAGCTGGTCGCTAGCTTGCGGCCCTCTAAATTTACGGAATACGTAGGACAGCAGGCGCTTAAGGACAATCTACTGATTGCATGCGGTGCGGCAGCGCGGCGCGGCCAAGCTTTGGACCATCTCCTGCTGCACGGACCGCCCGGGCTGGGCAAGACCTCCATGGCTAGGATCGTAGCTGCGGAGCTGGGGGTGGGCTTCAAAGCCTCTTCAGGTCCGGTGATCGAGAGGCCCGGCGACCTGGCTGCGATACTCTCCGCGCTGAATCAACATGATGTGTTGTTTATCGATGAGATCCACCGCCTGCCGCGGGTAGTCGAGGAGATTTTATACCCGGCGATGGAGGACTTTGAGATTGATATAATAGTGGGACAGGGGCCGGCCGCGCGTTCAGTCAAGATCGAGCTCAAGCCCTTCACTTTGATTGGGGCAACCACCCGCACCGGGCTGTTGACCTCACCGCTACGAGACCGCTTCGGTTTAGTGATGCGTCTAAATTATTATTCTCCCGACGAGCTGGTGCAAATCGTGCGGCGTTCTGCCGGCATTTTGGAGGTGGAGCTGGAAGCCGACGCAGCCCTGGAGATCGCGCGGCGCGCTCGCGGCACTCCCCGGATCGTGAACCGCCTGCTGAAACGTGTTCGTGACTATGCGGAGGAACGGGCCGATGGAGTCATTAATCTAGCTGCGGCCCGCAGTGCGCTGCAGCTGCTGGAGGTGGACGAGCGCGGTTTGGACCGTATGGATCGCATGATCCTCGAAACGATCGTTGATAAGTTCAGCGGGGGACCGGTAGGAATTGAGACCATCGCTGTAGCGGTGGGTGAGGAAAAAAACACCTTGGAGGATGTTTACGAACCGTATTTGGTTCAGGAGGGATTTTTAGCACGCACTCGCCGCGGCCGCGAAGTCACCGAGCTGGGTTATCAGCATTTGGGGCGCGAGGACCGGCGCCAGGGCCAGACTAATCTAAAGCTATTTTAATGCTGCGTTACATACTCTTTGGCCTGCCGCTACTTTTTGCCGTGCCCGATCTCAAGGTGCGTTGGGAAGATGTGAAACAGCAGGCCATTCATATTGAAGTATCAGGACAGAACGAGATTCTTGAAGACTGCCTTAAGGGCGGATTGGAGGTGCGTTACCGTTACGAACTGCAGCTTTGCCGCCGCCGCACCGGTTGGTTTCATGCCTGCAAGGAGCGAAAGGTGATCATGCAATCGATGCAGCTTGACCCAATTGCGCAGACCTATTCGGTGGTCAAGGACCGGCTGGGCGATGATCAGCCGCAGGAAAATCAAACCGTCGATACTCGCGCTGAAGCGGTCGGGGCGGTTTCAATGGTCGACCGCATCTCGCTGGATTTTCTCTCGCAGCATCAACCTGATTTCGCCACCAAGGGTGATACCTATGTGGGAGTTAGAGCGTTTGGCGAGTGCCGCGGTGAATATAGTGAGCTGATGTCGAAGATCGGCTATTTCATTACCTTTGGAATGGTCAAAGTCAGCGCATTTAACACCGGCTGGATCGATTTCAATCTGACCAAAGAGTAGCCGAGGAGTCATGCAGCAGCCGATGCCGCAGCAGCACAGCAGACGATGGCGCATCTTTACCCGCGTGGTGGTGCCGCTCACGCTGGCCGCCACGCTCTTTGCTTCCCTTTTTATCCTGCGCGCGCCCGACGAAGAGGGCTTCTCAGCCGGCAATGTGCTGCTCCTGGCGCTGGTCAATCTGAATATCGTTTTTATCTGCATTTTGACCTTCATCATCGGCCGTAATTTGCTGAAGCTGGTGTTCGATCGGCGGCGGGGAATTGTGGGGTCAGCACTGCGCATTCGACTCGTCACCGCCTTCGTGATGTTGACCTTGGTTCCCACCGTGATCGTGTTCTTGCTAGCCAGTGGGCTGCTGTCTTCGGTAATGGAGGGCTGGTTTAGCTCGCCGGTGGAAAGTTCGGTAAAAGCGTCGGTGGAGGTAGCGCGTTTTGCCTTCAATAATCTGAAGCGGCAGGTTACGGCCGCCTGTGATGATGTGACCGCGTTATTGGAGCTGCGAAAGTCGATTTCGGCTCAGGATCTGCAGAGTCTTTTGGAGCGTGAACGGCGCAAGCGCGAACTTTTTTCACTACGCGTGATTGATGGTGAGGCCAAGCTGATCGCGGCAGCGCAGAACGCCGCTGCCATGATTGAAAACTTTGAAGAGCCGGCGCTTGATCGAAGTGCCTTACATAGCGCCCTAAATTCCGAGACCTCGGTTTTGGTCCGGGAGCGCGATGGCGGACAATTTATCGAGGTTTACCAGCCGCTGGCGCTTAACGGAGAAAACCGGGTGCTGGTCGGCGTCGAGCGCGTTGATTCCGAGCTGCTGGATTCCCTGAACTTAGTTAACAGTTCCTTCAAAGAGTTCCAGCAGCTGCGGTTGTTTAGATCCGGTTTGCGCTCCGGCTATTTGTTAACCCTGGGGATGATTACCGGGTCGATTCTGTTCGCGGCCATCTGGAGCGGCTTCTATATCGCGAGGGCCCTGGCAGTGCCGCTGCAAGAGTTGGCGGAAGGAACCAGACGCGTCGCCGCGGGGGATTACAACGTTCAGATCACTTCAGGCGGCGATGATGAGATTGGCCAGCTCGTGACCTCCTTCAATCAGATGACCTCCGATCTGAAGCACTCCACCGAAATTGCCGAAAAGCGGAGGGTTTTTGTGGAGACCGTTTTGGGCAACCTGGCAGTCGGCGTGATCGCTCTGGACCGTGAGCGGCGGGTGACCTCGGTTAACGCCGCTGCGGCGCGATTATTCGATATGTCCGCCCCGGAAAAGCAGCTTGGTCAGAACGTCTCGCAGATTCTCAAAGCGGCGGACTTTGAGCAGCTGGAAGAACTGATTCTCAAGCTTGAACAAACTCCCGGGGCCGAGGCCGATCAGCTGCTTGAAAAGCAGATTACCGTGGTCTCCGCGGGCGGCCGCGAGCTTAAGGTGGTCTGCACTATGGGGCGCATCACCGATCAGCTGGGTGCGCCACTTGGTATGTTGCTGCTGTTCGACGATATCACCGAGTTAGCCAAAGCCCAGAGCATGGCGGTGTGGCGCGAGGTGGCACGGCGCATTGCACATGAAATTAAGAATCCCCTCACGCCCATTCAGCTGGCTGCACAGCGGCTGCAGAAGCTTCTTGGCGGCAGCGAGTTCGATCAAACTGTAACCGAGTCGGCCCAGATCATCGTCGAGAACGTCGACTCGATCAAACGTTTGGCCAACGAATTCTCGAACTTCGCGCGCATGCCCACAGCGGAGTTTCAGCCAGGAAACCTGAATGTCCTAATCTCGGATACAATTAGTCCGTATGCCGAAAACCACTCCGAGATCGTCTTTCAGTTTGTGGCCGACAATAAAATGCCGGACATTCGCATGGACCGTGAACAAATTCGGCGTGTCGTCATCAATCTGCTGGAGAATGCGATCGATGCCGTTTCCCGTGAGGGTTCGGGCTCCGGCCGGGAAACGCCGCGCATCGTGATGAAGACCTATTACGATCGCAAGAGTAAGAAGGTCTCCTTCGAAGTTGCGGATAATGGTCCGGGCATCACTGGGGCCGATAAGGTGCGTGTATTTGAGCCTTATTATACGACCAAGAATAAAGGAACCGGTTTGGGGTTGGCGATTGTAACCTCCGTAGTGGCGGACCATCAGGGCGATGTGCGGGTGTATGACAATAGTCCGCGCGGCGCAAAATTTATGGTGGAGCTGCCGCTAGCTCCGCGCGATGTTACACAGCGGCGTTTAGCGAGCGCTTGACCCATTCCCCTAGTAGTGGAAATTCAAGATAACCGGCGTCAGCATTCAGATGTCCGCCATTAGGCACCGTCTGTAGTGGCACTCCCAAATGATCTGCGATCTCTTGACCCATTTCTAACGGCACATAAGGATCGTTATCGCCGTTAATGACCGCGATCTGCGCGCAGTGATGGCGAATTTTGCTCCAATCAAAGGGCGCATCAACAAACGACTCCAGTAGCGGATCGAATTCCGGAATGCCGAGCGGATGCGGAAATCCTGACACGATTGCGGCTCCTTTAATTTTGGTAGATGAACGCTCCAACAGCCGCAGGGAGAAGGTTGCACCGGCACTGTGGCCCACCAGAATCATCTCTTTTTTTAATTCGCCGACTTTCAACTGAAAAGTTTCGAGCCAGCTGAAAAGATTTTGATCCTTGGGAGTAGGAAGTTGCGGACAGCTGACTCTGCAACCGAGCAATGCAGCTTGCTGCGCGAGCCATGGGAACCAGTTGCTTTGGGGTGAGCCCATAGTGCCATGCAAAATTACGAGGTGCGGGGGCGCTCCCATAAGCTGAGATCTCCTTTTGAGCTACCGACGGCAGAGGTTAAGTCTGTGTGCCCGATTATAGAACTGAGCCGAAAAGGATCAAGCTTGGGGCACAGACGGGTTAAAGCAGGCAGCGATGCGGCGCCGATTGGCCGCGATACATAGAAGTGCGTTTGCGATCAGCAGATAGAGCTGGAAGGCGCAGTTTTCAATGTTCCAGACCGGGATCGAGGGCAAAATGATCAGCACCCCTAAAAAACTCAAGACATATGTGATCCCGGTTTCGGTTTCCGGGAAGCGCCAGGCTTTGATGATGGTTGGCAGCGCGGCAATTCCATCCCCGAACGCAGCCAAAAGAATGGCCGCTCTCGGCGACTCGACCAGTGTCCAAACGCCCAAGGCAACGATCGAGAATAATCCGCAGATAAGATCGAAGGCTGTGAGACGCCAGTAACCGGAACGATTGGCGAACGAGGCAATGAAGATTAGCAACGGCACAAAGCCGGCCAGAAACACCCGTGCACTGGCCCACATATCAGCCCCCGAATCGAACGCCGCCGCCGTGCCGATCAGCGGAGCCAGCGCCCACATCCCCCAGCTCACACGGTTGGGTGTAGTTTTCCCCGCAAGGGTATCGCGAATATAAGAGTAAGCACCGATCAGTCCCAGACTTAAGCTTACTAGAACTAAAGCATGCGCTGGTTCGATCGTTTGCATGGGCGGAACTTACCTGCAGCATGCAGCGGTGTCCAGCTGCTAACAGGGATACTCAAATCCCGTCTGTGCGACGGCGCAGAGTTTGATTCAGCGCTGGGCCAATGCGAAGGGCTTGAATTTGTATACACCCGCGGAGATCTCGTCCAACTCCTCGGCTCTAGCAACGAAATAGCGCGGCTCGACACTCGCATTGACTCTTTCAGTGAGCAGGTAGTCCCCGATTTTCGCTACGGCCGCTACCTCCTGGCCTAGCGCCTGAATGGCTTCCTGGGAAGAGAGTTGGACGGCACTAAAGGTTGCAGCGGCCAGATCCGCCTGAGGCGCGGTCTCGGGCGCGGCCCCTTGATCTGCCAGCTGTTCGGTTGTCGCAAACTGTCCCGGAATAACCAGCTCCTGACCAGGTCGAATCAGGGCAAAATCCATTTTTCTACCACCCCGCATGACACCGCGTTCAAGTTCAATGCCATTGGCCTCGCAGATCGCTTCGACGCTGACCCCGTATTGCTTTGCCAGCTTAGCGACCCTGTCACCCTCCGCTACGCGGTGTTTGAGCGGAACTCGCTCGGTCGTGGTGCCTGCCGGTGCATCCTCTGGTTCTGTTTCCTCGGTTGCTCCACCCTCATCCGGCCGCTCCGCCAGGGGCGCACTGGCGGGAGCAGATTGTTTTAGCAGATCAACCCGGGCGATCAGCGCTGCTCGCTCCCTTTGCGGCAGATTGCCAGCCAATTGCGCAATTCCACCGTCGGCTAATTTCTTTTCGCCGTGGGCTTGATACTCTGCCTGAAGTGCCTGTTCAAAAGCAGCAAGCTGACTCGAATCGTGCAGCAGTTCTAGTAATTCTCCCATGCGATGGGTGCCGGTCTGTGCTGTTCTGGAAGCGTATCTTAAGTTCGCCTCGGCTCCACGGAATTCGTGCGCCAAATACGCGACATCCGGACGTCCCGTTCGAATCTGCAGCTGCTCGTATTCATCACGATGCATGCCGCCGAGGTAGCGCTCTTTATGTCCCCTTAGCGTCGCGTAGAGATCCTGACCGGTAGCGGCCCGAAAATCTTCAGGCACCGCTATATCATGCGGCGAATGCTTTGCTGTGAGGTGAAATCTGACGCGGTCATCATCCGGCCTATGCCCCGGTGTCAGCAGCTCATATCTAAGCGCTGAGACCGCTTGGTCCCGGAGTGAGACCTGATAGTATTCGCGCTGTCGCTGGTCGTAAGTAGCGCCCTTGCAGTGTTCAAGGCGGCGCTCGGGATCGGCTGCCTCTAATCTCTTGTACTCAGCGTTTACTCGTACTTGGGCTTCCGCCGGGAGAGCGCTCCTCTCTTTCAAACGGGAATCAAAGTGATTGTTGTAGAAAAGATCGCGGGCCAATCGCGCTTCCTGCTTACTTAGCGCGGGATCAGGCGAAGAGGGGCTGGCAGCTTTTTTTTCTAGAGCAGGTGCAGCGACTTGCCCTGCGGTGATTGCGTTCGGATTGGCGCCTCGGTCTGCCGTGGGAGAACTAGGCATGCCGGAAGTAGTTCCTTCGAGCGAATGCAGATCTGCTAGCGCTTCGGTGCGCCCTACCGCCGTTGTAGCTGCTGTACCCATAAAACCTCCTGCCGGTATCGAGACTAGTGCGATCCTACCTCTTATCGTTGTTTCCATGCGGGGTGCTTCAGGAGGAACGGGTATAGATGGAGCGATCTCGAAGTATTTGAAATAATTGAGTAAAAGAGTTGGAGGGGCTTCGCGGGGACTTTTCTACCAGGGAATCTCTCGGCATGCTAGAACCACCACAAGCCGTCTAACGGAGATCTAAGGATGATTCCAACCCAAACCCTGCAGCGCTTTATTCATTCGAAGCAACGTCAGCATAGCGCCAGCACAGGGGAGCTAACCGATCTTCTGACTGCCATTAGCTTGGGGGTGAAGATGATCAGCCGACTGGTCAGCACCGCGGGGTTAAAGGGATTGTATGGATACTCCGGCGTAACAAATGTGCAGGGTGAAGCGCAGCAGATCCTTGATCAGGAGGCTGATGAAATATTAGTGCAGCTATTGGGCTCGAGCGGGCACTTTGGATCCTTAGTATCTGAAGAGCGTGATACCGTGATCTCTTCCGATCAGGAGGCGCAGCTGGGATTGGGCCGCAAGTATGTTGTGGCGTTTGATCCGCTGGACGGATCGAGTAACTTGGGCTCAAACATTCCGGTGGGGACCATTTTTTGTATTTTCGAGAAGCCCAACCATGGACGTAAGGCCAGTAATCAGGATTTCCTCCAATCCGGCAAGAATATCGTCGCAGCCGGTTATGCCGTATATGGAGCCAAGACTTCCTTTATCTATTCCTCAGGCGATGGGGTGCACGGCTTTATCTTCGATCCTTCGCTTGGTGAGTTCCTGCTGACCGAACCGGAACTGCGCATGCCTGAGCGGGGAAGCCTCTACAGTGTCAATGAAGGTAATTATCATCGCTGGGACAAACGGATGCAGCGTTTCGTGGACACGCTGAAACTGACTGATAAGCAGGCCGGAACGCCGTATAGCTCGCGCTACGTCGGCTCATTAGTTGCGGATTTTGATCGCAATCTGAAGAAGGGCGGAGTATTCCTTTATCCCGCCGACAATAAGAATGAGCAAGGCAAACTGCGCTTGTTGTATGAATGCATGCCCCTGGCCTTTATTGCGGAGCAGGCTGGCGGCCGTGCCATCGATGGCCAACGAAATATTCTAGATATCGTGCCGCAAAATATTCATGAGCGTTCGCCGCTGATTATTGGCAGCAAATACGAGGTCGATTGGTATCAGAGTTTTAAGGCCGACTAACTCGGACTAAGCTGCTTTCGCCAGCTTAATTGTTTTCAGAGCCTTGATGCCGTGACGGGTAATCATCCAGGTCTTGCTGGTGAAGTCGCCTTCAGGCTGAGGAGTGACTAATTTTTGTCCCTCCAAAATGAAGAGGTAGCGTTGAATCTCACGTTCGTCGCTCAGCCCGCAGCGCTCGGCGATCTCTTCGATCTGAAAAGATTTGGGTTCGTTGCCGCCGGTTTCAAAGGCAAGCATGGCTTTCAGGACCGTAATTTGGTTCAAATGCGAATCGCTAATTGTTTTCTTTGCGTTACCAGAGCTATCGGAATCTTCAAACATACGACCTCAAACAGCGCTTCGAAAAATTTATCCCGGTGCGGACTTATTTGGGATGCGAACAAGCCGCAAAATTCAGGACGTCAAAAATAGGCTGAGGGATGAGAATACTCCAATCTCCCCAGCTAGGCAAACAGGGCTGGGGACTTAAGTAGCTAAATTCACAGGTTTTTTGGCCCTCTTGGCCATGACCAAGATCAAATCAGCTCCAGACGACGGCTTTAAAGCCTGTTGAGCTGAGTTGGTTGTGGAACCGCTGTTTCAAAGCGCCTAGCGGCTGGCTTCCAGTTTTCTGTAATCGAGGCCGTGCACCGCCCACAGGACCGGCAGCTTGTCGACTGCGCCCTTCGAATCCACCGAAAAGATTCCCGAGGCGCCGCGGAAATCTTTCAGGGTGTGGAGCCGCGCAGCAACCATCGGCGCATCGTCGCGGCCCACATCTCTGAGAGCTCGCACAAAGAGCATCACTGCGTCATAGGCAGTGTCAGCGGTGATCCCGGGCTCCTGTCGGTATCTGAGTCGGAACGCATCCTTAAAAGCTGCAGTCGGTTCTGCATAGAGCGCAAAGATCGTGTTCTCAAGCGCGCCCTGCGCTGCTTTGACCCGCTCCTTTTCCATTAGGATTGAAAGCCGCGGGACCTGACAGTTGATGCGTTGTAACTCTTTAGCAAAAACATCGACCTGATAGTTAGAAAAAAAGATTACGTCGGGTGTACTGGCCCGAACCCGCAACGCTTCCGCCTTGAGATCTCGGGATGAGGGCAGGGGCTCTACTCTGGTCGTAATGAGGCCCCCCAATTTTGTAAATTCCGCTTGAAAAGCATCACTCTGAACCTTCACAAAAGGATCCTGGCTCCCGAAAATTGCCGCCCGGCGCCAACCCTGTGAAATGGCATATTGGGCCAGCTGAATCGTAGCCTTGTCGTCATGGGGCCAGGTGTTGAGAATGTTCGGGGCAGATTCGTTAAACTCTTTCACTCCTACAGACGGAGAAATAACCACGATCTCTTTGCTGGCTGCGATCAGTGGGGCCATCGGCATGGCGCCGACCGTCCAGGTAGGCCCGACGAGGTAATGAATGCCCCGATCTTCGTTCAACTTACGAAAGGCAGACACTGCTCTGCTGGGTACATCGTCGTGGCTATCCTCGACTACCAGCTTGAGTTTACGTCCTAGTACACCGCCATTTTGATTGGTCTCGGCGATAGCTAATTCTATGCCGCGCAGACTATTCGCTCCCCATTCCGCGCACTCCCCCGAGAGGCACAGCATCGCCCCGATCTTGAGATCGGCGGACTCTGCTGAGAGTGCGCTGCTGATCGCCAGCGCTACCGTCAATAGCGGGATTAGATACTTCAGGGGAGTGGAGCGGGGCATTTTCATACTGCTAAAATCAATAAAAGTTTGAGCTGAAAGCAGTATAGAAGGGTGCTGAAACTAGTCAACAAACTACCGGCAATTTTCTTGCATAAGCTATTTTACCGTGTAGAATTAGGTAGTTTAACTGCCGTCGCTTCTCCGACAATCGAATGCTAGAAAAACTTTTTCAATCCCTCGGCTTCACTCCCAGCGAGATACTCACCTATCTGACCTTAGCCGAACTGGGTAAAGCGGGGGCGGCCCTAGTCGCGAAACGCGCCGCTCTTCCGCGCTCTACAGTCTATACCGCTTTTGAAGCGCTGCTCAGGCGCGGCCTGGTCTCGATTGAACATGCAGCCGAGGGCACTTTATATATTGCCAATAATCCACAGGCCTTATTGCGCATGTTTGAGGATGAAAAGCGGGAGACTGAGCATAACCTTCAGACTAAAGCGGCAGCGATCAATGAAATCCTGCCGCTCTTGACCCCATACTTTAAGCGCGAGAACTACAGCGTCCCCAAACTGCAATTCTTCGAAGGGGCCGCAAATGTCAGTCATATGCTGTATGAGCACTGTCGTGCTTGGCAGCAGAGCATCGCAGCATACGATTTTACCTGGTGGGGATATCAGGACCATCACTTTGTGGAAGCCTATCGCGAGTGGCTGGACTTTTATTGGGCTGGAATGTTGCCGCAGGAACGTATCTGCCTGCTATCGAACCGATCGGAAACAGAACGACGGCTGCGATCAAAGGTTACGCGGCGCACGATTAAAATGGTGCCTAAACAATATCAGGTTTCGAGCACGGTCTGGACCTTAGGCGAGTATGTTGTGACCATTATGACCCGTCAGAAGCCGCATTATGCCTTCCAGCTTCAGGATGCCGTCTTTGCGGCTAATCAGCGCATGACCTTTCAATTATTATGGAGTGTGCTGAAGAGCTGAGTTATTCGATTTGGCGATCGGAGCGACTAAAGCTTTTAGCTTCGTAATGCCTGCGCTACTCTCCGAGCTGGCGTTCGACCAGCTTGGTATACTCTTCCTCGAGATCCTTTAGCTGCAGCTGCAGGTTGCCGATGCGTTCGTTGATCGAATCGTATTCCATCAGCAAATCGCGCAGCACCGATCCCGAATTTGAGAGGCTGTTCGAGAGTTCCTGTAAGACGGCACGCTGATCTGCAGTTAGCTGCAGATCGTTCATGATCGCATCCAGGTTCTTCAATGACGAGGCAAGCTGTTGTTCGAGAGCCACCGACTGGCTCGACATGTCACCATAGGCCTCGGAGATCTCTTTTAGTTTCAGCTCATCTTCCTCTTTGGCGGTCTTGAGCTCCTGCTGGTAGCCTTCCTTCTCTTCGACATTCTTTTGAGCCTGGTCGAGTTTGGGCTCAAGCGCCTTTAGCCCTTCCTTTTCTTTTTCCAGGTCTGCTTTCAGCGCAGTCAGCTGGCCATTTAGAGTATTTAGCTGGCCTTTGGAGGCAAAGCGCTTTGATCCGGCCAGCGCTTTGGCAAGCTCCTCGTCGGTTTGACCGATCTGCGAGATGATTCCCTCACGCTCTGCGCCGACACTGCTGCTGAGCTGCTTCTTGATCACCACAAAGGCGATCAAAATCAAGGCGGCCGATACTATTAGGCCTATGACAAACGTGATGATCACAGTCATATTAGCTATTTATCACATTTTTAGGGCACAGCAGCAACCGAGAATGCTTTATAGCTCAAGCCTGAGGTGTCAGCTGAAAACGCGGATGTTTGCTCGTATCAACATGGATGGCCCACCTCTTCTGGGTGTTTAGCTCCGGAGAGGGTGGGGGCTGTTTGGCGTCGGGAATCAGCTGTCTAAGGGTATTGAAGGAGTTGGCTGCTTGATCCACCAGCTCAGTTTGCAGATCTAGAACTGCGCCGGTAATGCGCAGCGCTGGGTCCAGCTGTACCGTGCCACTGCCGCTAATCTTTCCAATTAAGTTGGGTTCGCTTACGGTTCCCTGGACGGTTAAAACACGTTGTTTAAGATCGGCTTGCAGAGTCATGGCTAACCCTTCGATACGCGGGATCGGTAGATCCTGTGGTAAGCCGAACAGCCGTCCGTTAAGAGTGATGGCATCGGCACTACTGAGTTTATCAAGCTTCAGACTTGCGCTGCCTGCAGCATCTTCAGCCGCGGGGCCCAGCGCTAAGTTGGCGGAGAGGTCTGCGCTCCCGCTTTCGATGCCCAAAGCTTCAATCTGCTGATGCTGGCTAAGGTCGATGCTGGAGGCTTGCAGCTTGATCCGCTGAGCGCACCCCGGCATGGCACAGCCTGCGATCCCCGCAAAGCTGCCACCATAACCCTTGGCATCAAACACCAGTGCGGGATTGGCTGGCCAATCCGAGCGACCTTCAAGCGCCGGCAAACTAAGCGGGGCGAACTTCACATTCACATCCTCAAAAGCGAAGGCCGACCAGATCTTTGGTATAAAGATGTTTAGCCGCTCGGCATGCAGCGACCGCAGGCCGGGACTAAATTGCTGCATGCTCATGCGTATGCCGGCGGCATTTGCGAAGTCGATTATGCGGCTTTGCAATAAGCTCGGGGCGATAGAGCAGAGCAGCAGCGCTGCGCTTACGATGATCAGCAGACAAACGCCCAAAACTAGATGTAGTCCTTTTAGTTTCACCGCTGTTCAGCTTGCGCGCTTAATGCTTGAAACCTCAAGTTCGACATCAAGGGAGTCGCGCCCCCGTGAACGTGTCAGATTGAGACGGGAAATCACCAAGGGTTTCGGCCCTTCCACAATTTGTTTCAAAAAGTCCACCAAAGCTTTCAAATTGGTAGTGGTAAATTTTACTACGAAGGGCAGCTGTAGATAGTTGCCGCCGAATTTGAGCTGTGGGTTTTCGCTGATCGTGAATCCGCTATCGACAAGCGCAAACTTTTTAATCAAGTTTTCGAGGTGCGAGTAAACACCTTCATTTATTTCGACCGACTTGTATTGATTCTCGATCGCATCGCGGCGCGATTTAACCTTGGTATAGCGGTCCAGCAGCGTCGATAAATCGTTTAGATCCCGCTCGAGGCGCGTAATTTCAACGCTCTGTGAAGAAAACCCAGCGCTAATCGATCCATAGATCTGCACCAACGCAAGACCCAGCAAAACGATTAGGCCTACGCCAATCAGCAGCTTCTCGCGACCTGACATCGCGGCCAGATAATCCTTCGCCTGCTTAATGGCCTCAGTTAAATTGCGGGGTTTTTCCATGGAAGCAGTTAATCACACAAAGTCAGTTCAAATGAAAACGGCTTGGTGGCCTGACCACCGTACATCCCGCCGCCCGAAGCGTTGCCCCGCTTGTAGTCGCAGATGATGCGCTTCTTCTTTTTACTACGTTCAAAAACACGTTCCAGCCGGTCCATGGCGGCGTACTCAGTGACTTCCCCTTCGAAGGTGACTTTATTAGCGCGAAAGCCGATGCGCCGCACCGAAATGCCAGCGGAAGAGGGCAGGTAACGCGACAATTCGCTCAACGCATGCAGAGGCGTCAAGCGGGCCGGGGACCCCAGCGAGCTCAACTGAGCGTCAATTTTGTTGATTTCGTCAATTAATCCCCCGATTTCGCGGCCGGCTGGAAGTTCTAGGCCGGGAACTGCTTTATGGATCTCGTCCACCATGGTGGAGCGCAGTTGAGAAAGATAGAGCGCGCGCGAATAGTAGATCGCACCAAACGCCACGATGCCCAGCAGCAGTGTCGCTAGAAAATAGGGCATTAGCTTAATCAGCCCCTTACGCAGTTCAGCGAGCTGGGGGCGGTAGCGAAACTCATTAACCCTAAAATTCGTTAATGCGGGAACAGGCTCTTTCTCTCGGATAAAGTTGGCGCCCAAGGAAGGGATGACGGTGTGGGCATCTAATCCGTTCCCGATCTGAGCAACGTCAATCGATCGGACAGGGAGGCCGCTGGCCCGCGCCAAATCATCGGCCCAGGGTAGTTCCCCCAGCGTAAAGATCGCTTCGGGTCCGTGAGCCGCAGGATCCTCAGCGTGGGGGGCGATGCTAATTAATACTTCACGCACTAGAGCAGGTAACTGTAGCTGCGGATCAGGAGATAGGAGCTTCAGATTGATTGTGCGGTCGGAGTGCACCTTGCCTCCGACGATATTGACGATGTGGCAGCTGCCGGAGCGCAGCGCTACAATTGCATAGTTAAGAGGCAGCCCTTCTTTCGGAAGCATCTGGGAGAGCACAGCAAGCGCACTAGATGCGGTGCACAACACTAAGGGCTCTAATCCAGCAGTGCGGCACACATCCAAAACGTGCTTAATCCGAGTGCGCGGCATCACGCCGACATGTACTAGATGTCCCGAGCCGTTATGCGGGCCGATGACCTGGTGCTGAATTACGAAATCCGAAATATCGAAGGGAATTAAATCCTGTACTTCCAGCTCCAGTACTTTGGCGATGCTCTTCTGATCAGCAAAAGGTAGCTGTAATTGAAGGGAGAGGTAGTCATCCGGAGCGACGAAAGCCACCGATGATTCAAATTCACCGCCCAATTCTTGAAGTGCTTGGCGCAGGCTCAGGCCGGGGTTCTCTGCGGCTGCGGGTTCGCCCTCCGCAGCGCCGCCGGAGGGTATTTCAGGGATCTGAAATGATCTTTGATCGACTACCGTCAAACGATCAGCGTCAACTGCCAGGTGCAATAAAAGCCCTGGATTGATAGAAAGATCGATGCTTAATACTGACTGAGACACGGCCTATTTTCGCATGCGTAATTATGGGCTGCAATACTGAACGCTGTATTCTTATCTGCCATTTTGGACGCATTTCTAGAAGCTAATCAGAACCAGCGACTAGAACTGTTGCTGGGACTGCGAGCCTCGGAGAGGAACAGCGGTAATAAAACGTTCAGTGCGTCCATCCGGGGTAAGAATGGCCAAATTCAGCTCAACCATAACCGGCAATCCCACCAGCTCATTAGTGCCCCAATTGTCGACCCAGCGATCATTGGCGGCGTCGTAGAACCTGAATCCGAGCTCCAGGAGTTTAGCAGTCACTGGAAATCGCATCGTTTTTTCGTAGGCGCGTTCGTAGGGACGGATAGCGGGAGTTTCTTCGCGCACTAGGACATAGGTTTGGATGGGGCCGCTCTGCTGGTCGGAATCTTCCGCCACGCGATAGCTAATCTGGACCACATCGGAGTAGCCCGGGGTGCCCAGCACGTATTGGCCCGCGCCCCGCGCCATGAATTTGATCGAATCGCCATGCTGGCCCTGTCCGATCTTCGCCGGCTCAGCGCTCAAATTGAAATTGCGCGGATATCTCTCGGTCAGATTTTGTGCGGGAGGCAGTAAGGCGGTTTCGGGGTCTGCCAGCTGGAGCTCGCGCGTCATGCGTAGCAGGATCGAGTTCGCAATCGCCTGGCTAACCCTTCGATCATCCACATACTGTTTAATGCGCAGGAGCCCGTTCAGAGCATTGTAAGTCACCGTGACCAGTGCCGCTAAAATTGCCAGAGCGATCACAATCTCGATCAGTGTAAATCCACGTTGTTCAGCACCCCTCCTTCTCATGGCGTACCTCCCGGCTTGGGGCTCGGTTCGGCGGGCGCATTGGGCACGTAGTAGAGCACTTCAAATCTCTGATCGGGCGCTGCGCCCCACGCAATCACCAGGTCGAGGCGCTTCATGGCGTCTTCTTCAAGCTGCGGAATACCTTGAGTGCCGATGGTCAACCGAATATGAAAATGGTTAAGCGTATCAAGTTGCTCTTGGTCCTGGTCCGAAAATAGGTCTAAGTCTTCGAGCGCCGTCTTACCGCTTTCCCACACTGTTTCCCCGACGTTCAACGGATCATCACTGGTTTCGTACTTGGCCAGGATTCTACGCGCCAGCATCATGGCCTGCTCCTGCTCTCCCGCGCGCAAAGTTTGATCGACAATTGAGCTTTGCAGTCCCAAAAAGATGACCATAGCGCTTGCGATGATGACGATCGCAATCGTAATCTCAATTAGCGTAAAACCGGCGGATGAAACGGTGCTATTGCTTGTTCTTTCCGCCATAGCTCCACTTAAAGTCGCGGTCATCGTTATACACCTCGGTCAGGCCGGTGAAGGGGTTGACCAAAATCGTACGCGGCGCGTCGTTACTAACGCGCAGATGAATAACTGCAAATTCGGAGTATCCACGCGGAGAAAACACGATCGTGGCGGTTTCATCCTGGGCGGGAGTGCTGAGCCCGCGCTGATTTCTGAGATCCTGAAACCACATGCCCGCGGGAGCGATCGCCGGCTCAAAGAGTGAAGGAAAGGAGGGCGGAGGGATCATGGTATAAGAATCGCTCAGGGCGGGATTGAGCACTGCGGCCAGCTCATACGAAAGGGCGCCGGCCTGTTGATCCACCTCATAAAATGCGTTCATGTTCTCAGCTTCCGATTTATACACCCCGATGCGGTAGCTGTTCTGCTTAAAATTAACCTCGAGCGCGTAATGTTCAGCGTCCTGTTCCGCCTGGTGATGCAAGAACTCAATATTGTCAGTTAGGCGCCGAAGATAAGCCTGTTCCTGCCAATAGGAGACAGAGCCGGTGCGAATTAGAACCAAGGTCGAAGCTACGCCAATGATAGCAATTACAAGAATGAGCTCGATTAGAGTGAATGCTGGCGCTGAACCTTGACGAAGCCGCAGGAAAGCAGATGCGGACTTGCAGGGTCGCCGGCGGACCCCACCCGAGCGGGGCGATTTTACGCTATTTTGCTCGCGCTTAGCTTGGGCTGGCGAGGCATACAAGGTATTACGGCCCGGTGATGACGATATCTGAATCTGCATTGGCTCCGCCTTCCCGTCCGTCAGCGCCAAAGCTCTTAATGCGGTAGGATCTGCCGCCGTTGTCGACACTATAGACGAGACGGTTGCCCCAGGCATCTTTCAGGTCATCTTCCTTGGCGATCGGAATGCATCCCGCCCCGGTGCGTTCAGAACAGCTTGAAAGATCTTCGATGCTATTAGGCAGCCCATTGTAGCGCAGTCTAAATTCTTCGATGCTGTTTTGCGTGCTCTTGATGGAGACGCGGGTTAAATCAGCGAGAGCGCGATCCTTGCTGTTAAAGATCTTGCCACCCAGCACGCTGATCAGCACGCCCAGAATGATCAGAACCACGATAATTTCAACCAGAGTTAAGCCCCGCTCGTTTCGGAGGAGGTGAGAGAGAAGGGGATGCCTTTGATTCATAGCTTTAATACCTGATAAATGGACGAACGTGGGTTTAATATATTCAGCAGCGCCAATCCGTGCAACCCTGCCCAAAACTGAGACGGCGCCGGGCTAAAGAGCGCTCAGATCGGTGATATTCTAAGATTTCTAAATGGGGCCGGGCTGCTTAGCGCTGTACGTTGCTGATCAGATCTGCCATCGGCAGCAGTATTGATAGGACGATAAAGAGAACGATGCCGCCGACAATCACCATCAAAAGCGGTTCCAGCAATGAGGTAAGGCCGGAAAGCGCCGCCTCTACTTCATTTTCATAGGAGGTCGCAGCGCGACTTAACATCGATTCCAGCTCGCCGCTTTTTTCGCCCACCGCGATCATGTGGCAGAGCATTGTCGGGAAGATGGCGCTCTTACTTAGTTCCTGAGCGAGGCTGCGGCCTTCGCGGATGCCGTCCCGCGCGCGCTCGAATGCGGCGATCATATGCACGTTGTTAACAATATTCCGTACAATATCCAGCGCTGTCAGTAGCTCCACACCGCTAGAAAGCAGAGTACTAAGAGTACGGCAGGCGCGGGCGGTAGAAATCTTGATATATAGGTTGCCGACGATGGGGAGCTTGAGCATCCAGGCGTCGATGCGCGCACGGCCCTGCGGATTACGGTAGTACCACTGGGCGCCCATTAAAGCTAGGAGCACGCTTAGGATCAGAAGATACCAATAAGAGGTCACGAGGTGTGAGAGTCCGAGCACTATCTGGGTTGGTAGCGGCAGCGCCAGATTTTGTTTTTGAAAGATCGCTACGATCTTCGGTACTACATAAACTAGCAGGGCGGTAATTACGAGGGTGCAGATCACCAACATCAGGGCAGGGTACGCTAGGGCCGAGAGGACTTTGTTGCGAAGCTTCATCTGGGCTTCGAGGTGCGTGGCCAGATTGTCCAGTACTGTATCCAACGTGCCCGAGGCTTCGCCCGAGGCTACCAAGTTGATGTACAGGCGCGGAAAAACCTTGGGGAATTCCCCTAAGGCGCGGGCTAAAGATGCTCCCTGTTCGACATTCTCCCGCACACTCACGATCGTGCGCTTCAGCACCTCCGATTCACTCTGATCGGCCAGGGCAGCCAGCGCACTTACGAGCGGCAGTCCTGCGCCCACGAGGGTCGCAAGCTGGCGGGTTGCAACCGATAGTTCAAAAGCTGATACCCGATTGCTTAAGAAATACTTCTTAACGTCGCGGGTCTTGTTTTCAACCGCGCTCTGGCCTTCTTTTATGGTGGTGGGAAAGATGCCTTGGCCGCGCAGCCTCTGGCGGGCGGCGCGCACATTTTCCGCGTCGATTGAGCCCTTGGTGTTTCGCCCTGAGCCGCTGATCGCCGTGTATTCGTAAAGTGGCATGCTAACCGTTCTAGCTTCCCGCTTCTTCGTGGGTCGCAACTAAGACCTCTTCCACTGAGGTCGCGCCCTCTAATACCTTGCGTGCGCCGTTGATGCGCAATGGCTCGAAGCCGTTACGCAGCGCCGCGCTCTTGATCGAACTGGAGTCGACGCGCTGGAGAATTAGGGATCGAATGTCGTCGTCGATCATCAGTAGTTCGTGAATGCCGGTACGCCCGATATAGCCATGTCCATGGCACACTTCGCAGGGCCGCGTGCCGGGGTGATAGGCAATGCGCGAATTCACGGTTCCCGGCTCGAGCCCCAACTCCTGCAGCTCTTCATCGCTGATGGCGTAAGGCTCGCGGCAGGCCGGGCAGAGCTTGCGCACCAGGCGCTGCGCCATCACCGCCAGCAAGCTGGAGGATACCAAGAACGGTTCGATCCCCATGTCGACCAAGCGCGTGATGGCTCCGGGTGAATCGTTGGTATGCAAAGTTGAGAACACCAAATGACCGGTGAGTGAAGCCTGAATCGCGATCTCCGCTGTTTCCAAATCGCGAATTTCACCGACCATCACCACATCCGGATCTTGACGCAGGATGGCGCGCAGACCATTGGCGAAAGTGAAATTAATCTTTGGATTAACCTGCATCTGACCAATGCCTTCGAGCTGGTATTCGATCGGATCTTCGACTGTCAAAATATTGAGATCGGAGGTGTTGATCCGCGTTAGACATGAGTAAAGCGTGGTGGTTTTACCCGAGCCGGTAGGACCGGTTAGCAGGATAATTCCGTTCGGTTTGGTGATGAGTTTATCGACTACCTCGCGAGTGCGTCCGGTGATGCCGAGCTGCTCAAAATCAAGCACGGTGGCGGTCTTGTCGAGCAGACGCATTACCACGCGTTCCCCGAACTGCGTCGGCACGGTTGAGACGCGGATATCCACGTCACGGCCTGCGATCTTAATTCCGATGCGGCCGTCTTGGGGCAGCCGTTTTTCAGCGATGTTTAACCCGGACATCACTTTGACGCGGGATATAATCGAGGCCTGAAAGGCTTTGTCCTCCGAGGCAACATCATGCAGTACCCCGTCAATGCGGAAGCGCACTTTTAGCTTGTCTTCGAAACATTCGATATGCACATCGGAAGCGCGCTCTGTGCTGGCTTTGAAGATAATTGCATTGAGATACCGAATGATCGGAGCGTCGTCGTCCTCAGCGTCCGTCACGTCGATCTTGAGATGAGTCTCGAAATCCATGTTCTCGGATCCTTCCTCGGTGGAGAGGGCGCTGGAGCGATCGCTCATCAAGGAGGTACGGATGGAATTGATGGCACGTGTGATCTCTTCGGGCGAGGAAACCAGCACTCTTAAAGGACGGCCATAACAAAGTCTTAACTGATCAAATATGTCGGAGCGCAGCGGATCGGAGGTCGCCACGATCACTTCTTTGTCATCGCCGCCGACCGGCACCACTGAAAACTGTCGTCCCCATGATCCGGCAATTCGATCGAAATCGCCGCGCACTAAGTCGCGCGGCGGAGTGGGGGCGTCGATCCGCTCTACAAATTCAAGCCCCAGTTTCTGGGCAAGTTGGCGCAGTGCCGCAATATCGGGAATGGTGCTGTCGACGTCGGGACTATTAACTGCCATGCGCTAAAGATTTAAAGCGTTATTTAGCGAGCCAGGGGCCCTTACCCAGGTTAAACAACTCATACGGCGATAATTCATAAAACGATTCGTCATCGCCATCAAAAAAAGACCGGGCTTCCTGAATATTGGAAACCACAGCCTGGCTGCTAAATCCCAGCAGCGCCGGCTTATTTCCAGCGTTAATCTGATACTGATAGTCAGCGCCGGCGCGGAAAAAATCCCCCGCTAATCCGGCGCTTTCAACCGGAATATGGAGAGCGATTAAACGCTGCTTAGGTGAGAGCTCGAACGGTAAATCCACACCCGTCGCGGGTAATGCGGCAGCCTTGAGCACTACAAAACGATCGCCCTTTTCCAGCTTCAGGGCAGCGCCCTTGAGCGGTTCTTCGGCATTGGCGGCCGGGAAGTCCGGCAGTTTTGGTGCGACCTTAAGATCGAGGACGCCCTCATGCGTATCCTCACTGCTCTCATTATTAGATCCGCTGGAGATATTGCCTTCAACCTCCCGTTTATCAGGAGCCAGGATCGTCCCCATGCTCTTGGAAACGGTAGAGTTCCGTTCGGCAACCTTGTCGATATTGGGGTTGTGCAGCACCTCCTTACGGCGCGGCCACATGTCTTCCTCCTCCATCTCATTCTCAAGCACATCGCGTTTCTCGATCGTGGTATCGCGGAAGTCAAACTGATCGGCCACGATGCGGGGAGTAATGAAGATCAGCAAATTGGTACGGCGCCGGTTTCCTGAGCTGTCTCTGAACACCTGACCCAGTACGGGGATGTCCTTTAGAAACGGTACTCCCGTTTCGGTGTCGGAATTGGAGTCCGACATCAGGCCGCCAATTACCACCATCTGGCCGTCCTTAGTGATTACCGAGGTTTCGCTGGTTCGAATGGTCGTGGTAGGGCCGAGCTCTGAGGTCGCGGTAGAGTCCACGACGTTAGACACTTCGGTGAAAAGCTGCAGCCGCACTGATTCTTCGCCGCTGATCTGTGGCGTTATGCGCAGAGTGATGCCGACGTCCTGGCGGTCGATCTGATTAAAGGTATTGTTGAGATTGTCGCCGCTGGTCGAGGTGCTGGCCAGGAATGGCACATTCTGGCCGACCACAATCTCCGCTTGCTCATTATCGGTAGCGAGAATCTGGGGAGCACTGAGGACGTTCACATTGGTATTGGCCTTGGCGGCAGTGAGCAGCACTGATTGAGTCGGCACCTTGGTGCCGCCGGGCAGGGTCAAAGTTCCGGCGCTAGCAGCAGCGATTGAGAAATTGGAAAGGGCCGCGGGGTTGCTAAACAAGTTGGTCAGATCTCCGCCAAAGTTGCTCTCCGCCATCACTCCGCCATCCTTACCGCCAGCCGAGGCAAGGAAATCGAAGCCCATGATCTGAGAGTCGTCCACGCCAACTTCAAGCAGCATCGCTTCAACCAGCACCTGCTTGCGTCGAATGTCGAGCTTCTTGAGCAGCTCTTTAAGCTTCATGTATTCCGACTTATCGGCATAGATGATGAGCGAGTTGGTGGCCGGATCGGCGGTGATCGTGATGTCTTCGCCGATGCTGACCGTGCCCGTCGCACCGCCGGAGTTACTTCCGGAACGGGACCGGCCCGGAGTGCGCTGTTGGCTGGCGAGCCGATCCTGGGTACGGCTGCTCGAAAGTCCGCGACCGGACGTGCCGCTGCGCGAAGATCCGCCGAGTCCGGTGCGGGTAGTGCCGTCGCCATTGCCGAAGGGATTGGTGCTGGAGTTCGCATCGCGCGAGGAGCTCGATGTTCCTCCGCCCGAACCGCCGGCCGCCCCGGAGAGGGCCTGTGCTAAATCTTCTGCGTTCGCATATCGGCAGCGATAAACATAAAAGCGGCGACCCGAGCGGTCGACTTTGCTGTCCAGCTGAGAGACCAAAGCTCGGATACGGGCAGTCGTGTCGTCATCGGCGACGATGATAATGGCATTGGTGCGTTCGTCCGGAATGATTTTAGGCTCCCGCGCGCGGGCCGTGATGGTTGAGGCAAAGGCTGACCCCCCCGACACGCTTCCCGGAGGAGCGCCCGGACCTCCGGCGTTGGGGGGAGGCGGTGCTAGGTCGCGCATTCTTGCCCGTATCAAGTCCATTCCGTTAGCCGCGGGATTTTGGCCGTCCTTACTGTTCGAACCAATTCCCAAGATCTCAGCAAGTTTGTCTGCAAGCTCCACCGCGTCGGCGTACTTAATCGGCAAGATCGTCATCTCACGGTCAGAGAACGGCACGTCTAGAGATTCAATGATCCGCACCAGCCGTTCGATATTGTCCTGCGAGTCGATTAAAATAAGAGAGTTCGTTCCGGTGTAGGCATTCAACAAGCCATCTCCGGAGACCAATGGAGAGAGCAGGTTCTTGGCGTCTTCCGCACCGAGAAATTTGAGGTTGAGTAGCCGTGTCACCATCGCGCCGCTAGGTTCGCCGCTAGGGCCATCGGTCAATGTTGGAATGGTAGACTGCTTGGCTTCCTTGGATGGTAAGATTTTCCAAAGATTGTCAGAGATGGGAACTGCGGTGAATCCTTTCAGCGCTAGTACCGAATCCAGAATTCGCACGGCTTCATCGTCTGAAACGCGGCCGGGCAGATAAATTGTTACCTTGCCTTTTACGCGCTCATCGAGCAGATAGTTGCGCTTGGTCTTGCGGCTGAAGATGCGCACGATCGCGGCAATGTCAGCATTGCGGACATTGATCTCAGTACCGGAGTCGAGATCAGGAGGATCCTCAGATGGCGAGGCCGCTGCGGGCTGAGCGCCAGCCGCAGGATTTTGTTGCGCGAAGGAGAGGGAAGCTGCTCCCAGCAGGCAGCAGATCCACACGGCGGTCAAAATTCTAGTTCTAAGCTGCACCCTAACCCTTATCGAATCTGATATTTAAAATCCTTTTCCTGCTTGTTGCGCTCCAGCACCAGATTAATCGAGCGCTCTTCTTTTAGCTTCTGGAAAAGTGTCATGGCTTGCGTAAAATCCGCCAAACTATTGCCATTAATGGATTTAATAATATCTCCATTAAGAAGGCCAATTTTCTCAAATAGGCTCCCGGCGCGTATGGCGAATAGTCTGAGACCCACGGACTTACCGTCCTGAAAGTAGGGGACTGCGCGGGCTTGTGTAAGCAGCAGCGGCAGATTCTCCATGGCCTTATCGAGCTCAGCCTCTTCGATCACGAAGGTGTCTTCACCGGCCGCTCCGATCCCACCCTTTGACCCGCTGTCTGGGCTTGGGCTGTCGTCCATCATCAAAACTTCCTTCTGTCCATTTCGTTCGATCTCTACGCGGTCGGAGGCGATTGAGGTGAGAGTGGCTTCGCCGAAGATCTTCTCCTTGATGATGAAAGCCTCCTGCAGTCCCTTCTTGGTATCCTCAATGATGGCGTACGGTTCTTTGCCGCCGGTGAGAAAGGTGCCGACCAGCGTTAACGCCAGATTTGATACGGGCTTAGGTGTCGCGATCGCCGCAGGTTGAGCCTTGGCTCCCAGTTCTCCGAACACGCTACGGCTGTAAATTACCGAATAATCCTGCTTCTCCGGACGTTGCGAAACGGCTTTCCCTGCGCTTTGACCCTCGTCCAGAATTAGCTGAATGCTGTTCTTTAACTGCGCTTTCTTGGAGAAGAGTTCCGAAATGCTGCCGACAGTCCCAGAAATCATGAGATAAATAAAAAATATCGCCAGCCCGATCAGAATCCACTGTGCGATGAATGTTGCTTTCTCAATCGAATTCTTGCTTAAAAGCCGAGAGAGGCTGACAGCATCGAACGATGGAAGTGCGAACCCGCTAGGCATTGTCCCAGTCTATCGGTAATATCGTTCTGAGCGCAACAACGTAAGTTAATTCAATGGCTTGGAACAGATGGTCTGAAATCGCGCTAGGGATGCGAAACCAACGCTAAGAGGAGGCGATCGGGATTTTTCAGTGCGATTAGCTGCGCCTGACTTTCAGAACGCAAGGTCAGAGTTCCGGCCGTGCTTATCTGTAGGTCTGAAGCACCAAAACAGTCTTTACGAATTTCCCGCCCGACTGTTCCTGGCAGATGCAGCGCTAATTGGCCGTTCTTCGGCTCGATTTGAGCATTGGCTTTTACGAAGGCTTCATCGCTCAGTGGTTCATTAAGGAAAAGGTAGATCTGTTTCTGTTGCCCTGCGACACATTCCACGTTTTGGACCAGATCGTGGAGCGCGGTAGCTGGTCCGGGCAGGGTGATATTGTCCTGCCGCATCATCGCCATCGCCTCAAGTGCGGCAAGTTTGGCCTGGGGCGAGCGCTCCTCGGGCGCCACGGCTAGGGCGATCATTTTGGGTGCGTGCGGTTGATCGGCGGCTACGTTGTAATCGCTCTGCGCAACTTCGGCTAGTGCGGGGGCGGCAGCGTTAGAGGATTCGGGCTGCTTTAGAATTCCATCCCACTTTATTCGGTAAGCCTCTTCGCGCGCCTTCACAGCTTCGGGTGAACTCTTACGGCGGTAAAAATCGATCACAAAGCGTTCGTACGCGGCCAGCGATTTCTGCGCCTTTAGTTTGTACTTCTTGGCGTCAGCCAGTAACGCGGAATCTGGATATTCTTTGATCATACGGTCGAAAAATCCGATTGCTTTCTCCAGCGTAGCGGCGTCACGACCGACCCCCCGCTGCTGCAGCTGCTGGCTGCGTCCGGCCATGAATAGGGCATAAGGCACCGCCTCTGACACCGGATGGGTCTTGGCGAAATCCTCGTATGCTTGCGCCGCTTCTGGATACTCCAGGGCTTGGAAATGACAGTCAGCGATTTTGATCTCAGCGAACTCTACGTAGGGACTGAGGGGATAGTTCGTGCGCAGCGACTCGAACGAATCTTGAGCAACGGAAAAAAGCCGCTCTGAGTACAAGCGCTTGGCATCTTCCAGTAGTGAAAGCTCCGGAGCATCAATCAGCTTGCTCTTGTCTGGCACGCCAAGCTCTTTGATTTCAGGCTCAGGCTTAGCGCTCCCTGAGCAGCCTGCCAGCAGAGCAATCAATGCACTCACGATCCCGAGTTTTACTGCCGTATGCATTTGAAGCTTCATTTCATCAATGCGTTAAGGCCCCGATTGGGCCGATCGACCAGTTACTAAAGCTCCTTCCAATCACCTCACGCTAGGTCAAGGCAATCGCGGTGCGCTCAGCACAAGGCCGCTTTGAATGCTCTGCATCCGAAGCGGCTCCTAGTACGGTAGTTTTTATCGAGGCTTTATTCAAGGGGCAGAACGCCCCTGCAACGGCTCAGCTGCTCAAGAGCTTCTGCACCGAGCTCACACTTAAATTATTAACTAGCGCCTGCGAGCTAGAACTCAGATCTTCCGCTAGTTTACTGGTGCGCTTAACAGCCTCGTCAATCGAGCGGATCGAGTCACTTTCGATGCTGTTGAGGGTAGCGTCCACCTCCTGGAGCACGCCTTTGACCTGGGTCTTAGTATCTTTTTGGGCCTGCTGCTGATCCTTAACCGATTGAAGCTCGGTCTTTAGCCCCTCGATGAAATCGTTCACATCGCCGGAATTTTTTAGATCATCAGCGGCCGTGCTGCGGGACTGAATCTTCACCTCCTTGACCTCGACCACCCCTTTTTGCTCATTTCCGAAGCTCAGGTTTCTGCGGCGCAGATCGGACTGTTCCGCGTTGTCCTGCTTGACCTGGCGTGCGAGCGCTTCGCGCTGTTCGGCAAGCTTGTTCAATTCTTCGCGCTTCAACGCGATCGCTTCAGTGTCTTTGTCTTTAAGTGCGGATTTAAGCTCTTTGGCAGTTTCGATCTGCTGCTTCGTGAGTTTCTGTGCTTCTTTCAAGTTCTGGGAATTGACGTTGACGGCGCTGATGACTTCGTTCGCTTGTTCATTGAAGCGCGTGCGCACTGGAGCCAGAGCATTCGAGACCTTGTCTCCAGTAACTATTTCAGTCTCTTTTGCTTTGGATTGAGTCTGCGCCTGCTTAGCGTCTTCGACCTGGATTTCACGTTTGGATTTGAGCTGACCTTTGGCCGAAATAAAACCTTGGCCGATGCCTTTGATGCCTGAATCTTCCATAAACCTCCGATAATTCGACGGCCTGCCATTACAGCTCCCCGCCGACAGATCACTTCCTGTACCTTTTCAGAGGCAAGATCCCAACTTCTGCGTATAGATAAGATCGCCCCCCATAGCCGATTTCTTTACAAACCGGCGCGTAAATTTCAGCAGAGCGGGGGCCTAATTAATCAGGGGTTTAGTGCTGTTTTTGCGTTGTTTGCGCGCATCACACAGGCTTAAAGGGCGTTTCTCGACCGTTCCGGCCTGAATCGGAGTGCGCCCGCCGTTCACCACCTTGAGGCGGCTACCGGAGGCATCCTGCGCAGCGTCACGCATCGCCGTTAAAATGTCGGCATAAAGTTTATCTTCAAAATCCTTGCGAGCAAGGTCGCCTTCACTCAAGAAGCGGTCGTTACTCTGGGCGAGTCGATCAATAATGCTGGTAAATACGTCGAGTGCCACGGTCTGCTCGGATTGGGCGAGCGACCCCAGGGCGTCCATGAAGCGCAGCGCATGCTCGCCGCCGTAACCCTCAAGCAGCGTCTTCAGCTGTAGCTGTAAGCTCAAAAATCCGGAGGAAAAAGCCCCCTCACGTTTCTCTGCCATAAACCAGTCCTTTCTCTGTCTGACACCGTGCAAAGAACAGATGCTGGGCTGAGACCTGGATTTTTCAATCCAGTCCGGCCAGCCCCCAAGCGAGCCAAAAAGCTCTTCCTTCCACCTATCCATACCTTTTCCCCCTGTGCTTCACTAATTATTAGACTGAGGGGGTCTAAGCAAATAACCGACCAAACCTAAATATTTGAAATTGCTAGGGTAACTGGAGGTTCCGGGTGTCGTTGTTGTGCACACCGTAGCGCCGGCAGCCACTCTCCAGTTAAGGCTCCAAAGGGGCTGACTCAGGCCCGGCTCAACCGACCGCGGCAATTTTCCTTCGACCAGCCGCGGAGGCGATAAATGCAAAGAGCGCGGCAGCGTCATAACCGTGCATGGCATGCTGCTCGGCTTGGGAGGCGTGTGGTACGAATTCATCCCCCACGCCGAAACGTTGGATCGGGGCTTGCAGCTCGAGCGCTGCGTCGTTTGCGAATTCTGTGACAGCCGCGCCAAACCCGCCTTGCAGGGCGTGGTCTTCCAGGGTGCACAGCACCCGGTGACGCTGAAGCTCTACTCCCAGCAGGGCTTCATCTAGGGGCTTTGCAAAGCGCGCATTAATCACCGTGGTGGTAATGCCGCACTCCTTTTCCAGGCGGCGCGCTGCTTCCAATGCGTAGGCCACAACCGGGCCGAACGCCACGATCAGCGCATCCTCTCCGCGGCACAGCACTTCTGCTTTGCCCACATCCAGGAGTTTGAGTGGCTGCTCAAGCCCGATGCCCGTCCCGTTTCCCCGCGGGTAGCGCAGTGCAACCGGAGCTTCCAGCTTCAGTCCCGTGTAAACCATATGCCGCAGTTCGTTCTCGTCCTTAGGAGACATGATCACTATGTGCGGCAGGGTACGAAGATAGGCGATATCAAACAGGCCTTGGTGCGTTTCCCCGTCGTTGCCTACAGCGCCGGCACGGTCAAGGGCGAAGAGCACCGGTAATTTTTGAATGCAGACATCGTGAACCACCTGATCGTAGGCGCGTTGCAAGAAGGTCGAATAGATTGCGCAAACCGGGCGGTAGCCCTCGCAGGCTAAACCCGCCGCGAAGGTCACGGCGTGCTGTTCGCAGATGCCGACATCAAAGAAATTTTGTGGTGATTCCTGCTGCAGCTTATCCAATCCCGTGCCGCTGGGCATCGCAGCGGTAATGCCCACGATCTTTGGGTCGTTTTTCACTAACTCGACCAAGGTCTCACCAAATACCGCGGTGTAGGAGGGGGGTATGCGCGCGGCTCCGCCGCCGGGCTTGGCAGGCATAAATTCACCGCGCGTCTTATCGAAGGGGGAAACTCCATGCCATTTGACCGGATCGATTTCAGCCGGCTCGTAACCTTTCCCTTTTTGAGTGCGCGCATGCACTAGTACGGGCACATCTTGAGTCTTGGCGTGCTGCAGAGCCTGAATCAGCTCCTGCAAATTGTGCCCGTCAACAGGCCCGATATAGCGAAAACCGAACGCTTCGAAAAGCATGGCGGGGCTGGCAAAGAAGCTCTGTGCTGCTTCCTCGGCGCGGTCCACGATCTTATAAACCAATTCAGGAACGTAGCCGCGGCGATGCAGCTCCTTGAATGAGCTACGGGCCATATTAGAAGTCTTGGAGGTGATGGCGCGCGAAAAGAGCCAGCTCACAGCACCGACGTTGGCCGAAATCGACATTTCGTTATCATTCAACACTACGATCAAGTTCTTAAGTCCCAGATCGCCGGCGTGATTCAACGCCTCGAAGGCCATTCCGGCAGTAAGTGAACCATCCCCAATTACCGCGACAACATGACGCTCGGGGTCCTGGCGGTTAAGGGCCGTGGCCATGCCGACTGCGGCTGAGATGCTGGTGCCGGCATGTCCAGCGCCAAAGGCATCGAATTCACTCTCAGCCCGCTTGAGAAAACCGGATAGCCCGCCTTTCTTTCTTATCGTCGACAAGCGTTCACGGCGACCCGTTAGCATCTTGTGGACGTAGGCTTGATGACCGACATCCCAAACAATGCGGTCCTGTGGAGTATTAAATAAATGGTGCAACGCAACGGTGATTTCGGTGGCGCCGAGGCTGGAAGCAAAGTGACCGCCTGAAGCGGAGACGCTCTCGATTAGCTCTTCACGCAATTCCCCCGCGACGGTTCGCAGCTCGTCAAGCGAACAGCTGCGCAGGCCTGCGGGCAGGTCCAAACGATCGATTAATTTCTGCTTATCCATCGGCACCGCGTACTTCGATTTTCAGCCGGAAGATAGGAACTATACTATCGGCTGGAAGGCCGATCAAATGAGGCGGTTTAATGCCGGTTTAGCGCAGGATCCCTAAAGGATCGTCGCGCTCAGCACCGAGCGGTAAGCCTGAGACCTCTCCAGCGGGGGATAAGCCTTCAGGCAGCTTGGCAAAAGATAATTCCGATAACTTCTTCGGATTGGCGAGCGCTCCAAAATCCAGGGTAGGACTGGATGACTGCTGTGAGGGGCTGCTACCGCGCAGCGATCGAAAATCAAACGCCTCATACCCCGCGTCTGCGATTGAGGAGTTTTTACCGCGCAGATTTGCGAAATTGAACAGATTCCAATTGGGGAGTGAATTCGCGACGGCGCGAAATGAATCGCTCATATAGCGGTCGGCATTCGCGATGAACTGGCTCGCGCTGGAGGCGAAGTCAGTCGGGATACCCGGTAGGCTATGGCCATTGAGGAAATACGCCAATCCGCCCAACACCACCAAAGTTCTGATACGCATACCTTTTCCCCTCCATGGATCCCAAAACCTCTAAAAAGGTTATGGGCAATTCATGCCGGAGGTGCCGTAGGCGCGAGGCAAGACTCTAGCGTAAAGCTACTCTAAAGCTTGGCAGTGCCTAGGGGTCCAGCTAGATCAATGGTCAGGCTATCTAATAGCGCTGCTCATTTAGAGACGAATCATCGAAACTCGGTGCGGCTCTCCGATCTGAATTAGTGTTCGCAGCATTACCGGCACTTGAGCCGGAGAATCCTGAGAAGTGCACGCGCCGGTTCTTAGCGAATGCCATCTCGTCATGGGCAGGATCCAGCGGTACTTCTTCGCCATAGCTGATCGTTTCTAAGCGGTTCGGTTGGATGCCGTATGAGAGTAAGACATCCTTGACCGCCTTGGAGCGCTCGTCTCCTAAAGCCAGGTTATACTCGGCAGTTCCACGTTCATCGCAGTGGCCCTCGAGCTGAATTTTGACCTCAGGGCGCTGCTTCAAGATTTCAACGTTGTACTCGATGCTTTGACGGGCTTGGTCGCCGATCCGAGCGGAGTCGTAGTCGAAGTTAATATCACGGAAGAGACCTTCTCCCTCCGCCAGCGGGATACCGCCTTCACCGAATCGCCCTTCACGCTGCGCGTTGAGATCGGCTTCGGAGAGTCCATTGGTGCCGTCGCCCTTCGTGCCCGATCCTTTGGTAGAGCAAGCGCCCAGCACGGTCAAAACGAGTGCTGCGGTAAAAATGAGTAAAGCTATATTTTTGAGATTTTTCATTAGACCTTCCTATCGAATATCAGGGATAATTTTTACTTAGTTGGGTGGAAGAGCGCAACTCTATAGTAATGGGATCTGCATGGAAAAATCTGTAGCTCAAGGTCTGTATGATCAAAAGCAAGATCAGTCACTCACGGCGTGGAAAGAGCTGCTCCGTTTTCGGAGTATCAGCGTGGACCCGGCATGCCAGAAGGACTCTCTGGACTGTGCCGCCTGGTTGAAGGCTGAGCTCGAGAAGCAGGGACTGCAGAGCAGGCTGCTGGAAACGCGAACTAAGCCTGTCGTATACGCCGAATTTGCTGGTTTACCGGGAGCACCGACAGTGCTTTTTTACGGTCACTACGACGTGCAACCTGTTGATCCAGTTGCTGCTTGGGATAGCCCCCCTTTCGACCCGGTTTTGCGCGGGGATCGTCTGTATGCGCGAGGCGCCCAGGATAACAAGGGACAGTTGACGTATTTTATTCAGGCGGTCGGAGCGCTGATCGGCTCTGGTCGGCTCAAGTGTTCCCTAAAAGTGGTGCTTGAGGGGGAGGAAGAGTCCTCCAGCACCGGGATTTCCGAGGCACTTCCGGGCTGGGGGGACCTGCTAAAAGCCGACCTGCTGATGGTCTGTGATACCGGCATGTATCGAGCAGGAGTGCCCGCTATCACCATGGGCCTGCGGGGGACGTTGCACGCTACCGTTAAGCTGGGGGGCTTACGGTGCGATTTGCATAGCGGCATCCACGGCGGAGTGGTGAAGAATCCAGCGACTGAAATGGCCCGGCTGATAGCCACTCTGCATAATTCTGCAGGTGAGATCGTGGTCCCCGGATACCTGGATCAGATTGAGGAGCTGCGCGCGGAGGATCTCAAACTCGCCCAGAGCGAGCCTTTTGATGCGGCGCTGTATGAAGGGATGGTGGGCGTGCCGCCACTAGGTGGAGAAAACGGACGCAGCTTCGTTGAACGTCGCGGATTAAGACCGACGATTGAGATTAACGGGATCAGTGCCGGATATAACGGCCCGGGCATCAAGACCATTATACCCGCTGAAGCCACCTGCAAAATTACTTCGAGACTGGTCAAGGGGCAGGATCCAGCTCATACCCTAAAGCTGCTGCTCGACCATATTGGAAAAAATGCTCCCACTGGGCTTAAACTTGAGATTCCGGAGAGCGGAGTGGGGGGGCCGGCAGTGCTCGTGAGCTCGGCCTCGCGCTATGTGAAGCGCGCCGGAGACATCCTGCGGCTGCTGTCTCAGAGCGGAGCCGTGTCGTATGTCTGGGAAGGAGCCAGTATCCCTGTGATCTCCCTGCTCTCAGAGGTGTCGGGTGCAGAGCCCTTACTGGTGGGGTTCGGCCTCGAGGAGGACAATATTCATGCTCCCAACGAGTCCTTCTCGATTGAGCAGTTCAGGCAGGGGTTCATGTATGTTGCTATGTTTTTGGATGGATTGAGTTGAGCGAGAATCTGACTCTTTTTGAAAATGCGCCGAGTGCTCCGCGTAAGCAGCGCCAGGATGCGCCATTGGCGGAGAAGCTTCGACCGGCGAGCTGGGAGGAACTCTCGGGGCTTGAAAACGTCGACCCATCATTATTGACGCGACTGCGAGGTGGTGTCGGTACGCCCCCCTCGATGTTGCTCTGGGGACCCCCGGGATGCGGCAAGACTACCCTTGCTCGTCTGGTCGGAAAGAGTTTTGCCGCCAACTTCGTGGAGTACTCCGCGGTGATGGTTGGCATTAAAGAGGTGCGCGAGCTCGTGGCGCAAGCTAGCCGTTCATCGAAGCCCACCATTCTGTTCTTGGATGAAATCCACCGCTTTAATCGAGCGCAGCAGGACGCCTTTCTGCCGCATCTGGAGAGTGGGGTGCTGGTTCTGATTGGCGCGACTACTGAAAATCCATCATTTCATCTCAATCCTGCATTGCTCTCCCGGATGAAAGTAGTGGTAATGAAGCCGCTTTCGGACCAGGCCCAAAAGGTAATTCTTGAACAAGCCGAGCGGCGCACCGGAGTGCAGTTCGCACCGGCGGCGCGCGATTTCATTTTTGAATGGTCTGGCGGCGACGCGCGCAAGTTGATCGGCGCAGTTGATATTGCAGCGCACTCGGCGGATCTTAAAACTGCGCAGATTGGGGTAGATACACTCAAGTCGCTCTTGGGTGAGCAACGTCCATTTTACGACCGTGATGAAGAGCATTACAACGCGGTGTCGGCATTCATTAAGAGCATGCGCGCATCGGATCCCGATGCGGCGCTGTATTGGGGATTTCATATGCTCGAGGCCGGGGATGATCCCTTTTTTGTTTTGCGGCGCATGATCATCTTCGCGAGTGAGGATATCGGTAATGCCGATCCTCAGGCGCTGCCTTTGACGATTGCTACAGCGCAGGCCTTTGAGCGCCTCGGGTTTCCCGAAGCACGTATCCCGATCGCGCAGTGCATCATTTATTTGGCTCGTGCGGCTAAGGATCGCAGCAGCTACGATGCTCTAAATCGGGTTGTCGAAACGCTTGCGCAGCATCCCAATTCTCCGGTGCCGATGCACCTTAGGAATGCCACGACGGAATTAATGAAAGCCGCGGGCTATGGAGCGGGGAAGGGTGAAGCTTTGAGCAATCTTCCGAAAGGGCTTGAAAAAAGTAGATTTTATTTTCCACCCACAAAGAAGTAGTTCAGCGGAATTTGCCGTTTCGCCCGGTTTTGGTGTTGGGTTAGACTTTTCCGAATGAGTCGTTCAAAAACAAATTCCCGCAAAGGCGCCGCTGCGAAATCATCCAGCGGCAATACGCTCTATCCTGCCGAAGTGCTGAACCGGTTTTATCGCGCGATCTTGCTGCCGCGTTTGATCGAAGAGCGGATGCTGCTCTTACTTCGGCAGGGCCGGTTGAAGAAATGGTTTTCCGGTATCGGGCAAGAAGCAATTTCTGTCGGGGCCACCTTAGCAATGCGAGATGATGAGTATGTTGTGCCGATGCATCGCAATCTAGGTGTGTTCACGACCAGAGGCGTGCCGCTACCCCGGCTTTTTCAGCAGTGGCAGGGCAAGCCGGGCGGGTTTACGAATGGGCGTGACCGTTCCTATTACTTTGGGAGCCAAGAGCACCGGATCATCGGAACGATTTCACATTTAGGGCAGCAGCTTTGCGTGGCCGCGGGAATTGGATTGGGGGAAAAGCTAGAGTGCACCGAGCGTGCCACCGTAGTTTTTACCGGAGAGGGCGGTACTAGCGAGGGCGACTTTCATGAAGCGCTGAATGTTGCCGCAGTTTGGGATCTGCCGGTCATTTTTTTGATTGAGAACAATGGCTGGGGTATTTCTACTCCCGTAAGCGAGCAGTACCGCTGCCGTAATCTGTCGGATCGCGCCGTAGGTTACGGCATCGAGGGAGTGACGATCGATGGCAACGATCTGCTTGAAGTTTACGAAACAATACAGTCCTACGCTGCGCAGATTCGGAAGCAGCCGCGCCCAGTGCTGATCGAATGCTTGACATATCGTATGCGCGGACATGAGGAGGCTTCCGGGGTGAAGTACGTACCGAAGGAGATGCTGGAGGCCTGGGGCAAGAAGGATCCCGTGCAGCGTTTTGAAGAGCGCCTATGCGCTTGGCAGGTATTGAAACCCGAAGAATCAGAATCGATTAAGAGCGAACTTAGAACGCAGATCGAAGCGTGGGTCGAAGAGGCGTTTGCAGCCCCCGGGGTAGTTGTGGATGCAGCTCGTGAAGTCCGTGATCTTTTTGCACCACCCGCCGAGATGCCGAAACGCACGCGCAGCGCACCCTCGCGTGAGATGCGCTATGTCGATGCAATTCAGGATGGATTAAGAGTGGCGATGCGGCGCCATTCTGGACTGGTTTTGATGGGACAAGATATCGCCGAATACGGAGGAGTCTTCAAGATCACTGAAGGCTTCCTGGAGGAGTTCGGTCGTGATCGAGTGCGCAATACACCGCTATGCGAATCGGCGATTCTAGGTGCTGCGATGGGACTGAGCATCAAAGGCATCAAGTCGATGGTCGAGCTGCAGTTTTCAGACTTCGTCAGCTGTGGATTCAATCAGATCGTAAATAATATTGCGAAGCTGCATTGGCGCTGGGGGCAGCGCGCTGACATTGTCATGCGTATGCCGACGGGTGCGGGAACGGCAGCGGGGCCCTATCATTCGCAATCAACCGAGGCTTGGTTTGCGCATGTGCCCGGACTAAAGCTCGTTTATCCGGCGTTTCCGGCCGACGCGAAGGGGCTGCTGCTTGCGGCGTTCGACGATCCCAATCCCGTCATGTATTTCGAGCACAAACTTCTTTACCGCAGTATTAAAGAGCAAGTGCCTGAGGGTGAATTCTTTACCGAGATTGGGAAGGCCAATGTGCTGCGCGAGGGCGATCAGGTCACGATTATTACCTATGGTGCAGGTGCCCATTGGGCGCTTGAGGTGTTAGGAAGGTATCCCGAAATTTCCGCAATGCTAGTGGATCTTAGAACGCTTGCTCCTTTGGATTGGGAATGTATTGATGCCGCCGTGAAACATACCGGTAGGGTAATTGTGCTGCATGAAGATACGTTGACCGGTGGAATAGGGGCCGAGATAGCCGCGCTCATTGCTGAGCGTTGTTTCGAGCATCTCGATGCGCCCGTTATACGATCTGCCAGTATGGACACTCCCGTCCCGTATGCGGAGGCGCTTGAAAATCAGTTCCTGCCGCGCGAACGGTTCGAGCACCAGCTCCTGGACCTCGTCAAGTATTAACCCCATACAACAGGAACCTGGCACCTGCTTTATGTTAAGTGGGCCGCGTAACTGGCCTCAGCTATTGGTATATTATTGTTTTGTTAATGTTTAAACCCATGCTAAATTCCCCGAACCAGACGGTCCTTTGGTTGGAGGATTATAGAGATGGCGCATATCCCACCTTTGTCAGGCGCGAATCGGAGCGATCGCTCTTCTGCGTTACGCCCTTTGCCGAGGAACGAAGAGCTTTCCCTACCTACAGATGCCCCTCGGAATGGCACGGCCACGCGGGCTGAGACTTTGGCGAGCGAGGCGATAAAAGCAATTCTGGGGAGAGATACAAGGGTTCATTTTATTGCCGAACCAGTGGAATTTACCTCTAACTTAGTGAATGCAACCGACTCAGGCGGGGTTGGGGTTGGCGCAGAATTAACTTCATCGGGGCACATTAAAATATTGATTGCTGTTCGTGCCGGGCGGGAACTCTTCTCCGACCTCGATCGCCCGGAGCTTCCCGTGGGGCTGGTTACTGCGCTTCAAAGCCAGGGGCTTCAATTTGGCCGTGGAGATGCTCAAACAGAGGTAGAGGTTCCAGGCTCACGTGGCCGTTCGTTCATCCGCAAACTGCACCTCTATTTCTCCGCGCTCTAAGGAGCCAAGTTCTTCGAAGTTTTTCGTAGAGCGCCATAGCGCTCAAGCTGGTCGTTAGGAGCAGATGGGTTATCTGTGGGCTTTGATTGCGGATAACTGGTTGAATTCGAGTTGCTGCTTGGAGATGTAGATACACCTCTCCCCTTAAAGCGGCTTAACTCATTGTTTTTAGGTGCGCTATCGTCATGAGTTGAAAGGGTGTCAGGCGGGGCAAGCGATGCAGCGGAGGTTTAAAGCTGTGCTCCGGAAAAACAGCATCGACGCCGAGACGATAGCGCACTGATGCGATCCAATATGCTAAACGCCGTTGTCGAAGTGATTTTCGGAATTCACGAATTAGGAGCGGGGATTTTGAGTAACAATGGGGACGCGGGCTGCTGGAAGAGGCAATTGGTTTTTCTCCGGGGGTCTGACTACGCACCGCTGACAAACCCAGGAACCCTTGATTGCGATCCTCTCTTGCTTTCACCAGGCTTGCTTGGCGTGCATTTAATAGCTCTTGCACGCGCGCCTTTCTTTCGACACCCGTCAGCCCCTCAAACTGAGGGAGAGGAGAAATCTTAAGTTTATGCGAGGTAACGGGATGTCCTTCCTCAGAGTAATGTCGAAAGCTGAATGTTCGGTCGCGCTCGTCGATACTGTGCTTAAAGGAATTCAGTCCGGACCATTCGGAACTGTCGGCGACGAGTCCATGCCGGGTGGGGTTGGTATTGATGTAGAGGAAGGCCTCCAGTAGATCATCTTCGCTGAGTACTGCCTGATCATCGTATCGTCTGCCCCAAAATTGACCGACTCGTTTGTGGTGCCAGTTGAGACGTCGGGCAATCTCTCGATTGACGTTCTCACAGAACTCATCTGTGTTTCCCTTCGGGGCTTTGATTAAAAGGTGAAAGTGGTTTCCCAGGAAGCAATAAGCGTATATTACGATCTCTAACAGCTCTTGATAGCGAGCGAGGACTCCCCCGACAAGTTTGGCAACATTGCTGGATGGCGTGAGCCAGAGGCGAGCCTCACTCGTACGAATCGTAATAAGCCGGTAAGTTTCCGGATCTCGGTTGCGAATTGGTCGCATGACACTCGGTTGTTCGAGCGATCCGACCCAAAGTTTCCAAGAAAAAGGAAGCTGGTACCTAATATTGGACGATGGAATTCCTTCCATCGTCCAATGGGGGGCTTATCGGCAGCGGCCGAAGGAGCCAATCTTGCCGCGGCGACGGACCGTTCCGTTGGAAGCTGCAGGCGAGAGATTCGGGAGTAACAGATCGAGAGCCCCATCCCTGCCAATGCCGAGCACTTTGCGGTCGCTGCTCAGTATCAGGAATCGTTGAGCGAAGCTATTGTCGCTTAGCTGCACCGTTCCAGTAGTGAGATCTCGCAGGCGCGGAGCCGTAATGTTAACCACTGAGCCATCGAGCAGCGGACAGCTAATTTGACCGCGCTTGGTGTAGTAACAGAGGTCATCAGCGCCGTCTGCATTAACATCAGCGAAGGCAATTCCTGCCGCACGCCGGCTGAGTGCATCCACAGTTCGTTCCAGGCCTCCAGTCTTAAGATCGAAGACCGATAAGAAGAGCTTGGCTGAAGATGTACTTCCAGGGGCTCTGCTATGCAGCACATACAGCTTGTCAGACAACGAGGTGCCGTCGTTCAAGCACTGCACGAAACTGATCGAGCCCAAGGTTCTTAGCGAGATTGAACCGAGAGCTCCACTCTCAGAGCTTTCGAAGCTTAGGACGCGGCTCTTTAGCACGGCCAAGTCATCGATATCATCGTTATCGACAGCGCAAACCATCGGGATACCGCCTCTTCGGCCAAAGAGCCGCGAGGTCGTTCCAGCATCAGAGCTGATATCCCATTTCAGCAGTCCGCTAGCATCCGGCGATGTGATCGCCTTCTCAAGCTTAACGCTGGAATCGCTCTCGGGGATGAAGTTACCCAAAACTAAGTGTTCTTTTCTTCCCAGTTCCACGATTTCCTGGCTTCCGGAAGGATCGTGAATTTCGACTGTATTTCCGGCACTTCCTGCTCTCTCGAGCACAATCGCGGACGCACTGGATGAAGAGCTGTTGCACTTCGAACGAACCTTGGCCAGGGGGCCCGACGGAGTCGCAGTAGCTGTCGCCGTAGCAGTCGGTCCAGCAATAGTAGGTGTAATCGTTACTCCTGGAGTTGGTGTAGCGGTACGCGTTACCGTAGCGGTTCCAGTGCGCGTTGCAGTCGGGGTCGCCGTGCGTGTTGGGGTTAAGGTCGGACTCGGTTGCACGCTGCTGGTCGGAGTAGCAGTTCCCGTCGGGGTTCTAGTAGGTGTGGCGCTGGCTGTCGCGGTCGCTGTCCCAGTAGGAGTCGCGGTGCGTGTCCCAGTCGGCGTGGCGGTCGCTGTACGGGTAGCAGTCGCGCTTGCCGTAGCCGTTGCAGTAGCGGTCGCAGTGCGTGTCGCCGTTGCAGTCGCCGTCCGTGTCGCCGTACCAGTGGCGGTTGCGGTTGAAGTTGCAGTCGCAGTCGGCGTGCGGGTCGCCGTCGCGGTAGCTGTACGCGTCGCTGTAGGGGTTGCGGTCGGCGTTACGGTCGGAACAATCGGTGTGTTAGTTCTAGTCGGCGTCGCGGTTGGAGTGCTGGAGCGCTTATCGATCGCTACTTCATTTGAAAATGCACTTACGTTACCGGAGGTATCTTTGGCGCGAACTGCCCAATAGGTAATGATGCCGGCAGTCGGTGATACGGTCTGGCACACTGGGTCTGTGCCGGAGTCCGAAACTGTTACGCAGTTTGCGTAGCTGCCTTGTGTGGTGCCGGAGCACAGGTCGTATCCTGCCAAGTCATTTGAAAGGCGTGAGGAGGCTCCATCCCAGCAAAGCACTTCTGCGAAAGCTGCATTACATGTAAGTCCTAGAGCCGAGAAAATGACTAGAAGGGTCGTCCTTCTAAGTGTTGTAAAAACCAGACACATCTTATTTACCCTCTCCTCAACCGTTCAAAACGACTAAAAAAAAATCAGCGATGGAATGAGGAGCAAGGCCTGTGCCAAATCGAAACTTTGTTTGGCCTAGGGGGGTAACTTAAAGCGCAATAAGGGCTTTTATTCTTTTAGGTGAAGCTGGGGCTTTAGGGTTGATTGTGTCGTGCGGTACCCTTTTGGATAGGGATCTGTTCCTAAAGTCATAGCCCTTCATCGGACGATAACTATATGGGGCTAAGGTATAGGAAAAACTCGGAATGAGTGCGATTGACGAGCTTGCGTGGGAGCTAGCACAGCGCTGCGCAGCTGCACTTGGAACCGCACCCGGATACCTCACGGAAGCTGTCCGGGGAATACGTAATGCGGTCAAACTTTTCTCGGGGCGACCCGGCGACGATCTGCAGAGCGCAGTCTTCGGGGTGGCCGCTAGAATCTTTAAAGGCAGCGCCAGCTACCGCGGCGCGCTCTATCTCGCGGCCAGCGAATACTATCCCGATCGCCTAGAGGCCTTGCCGCACTGCTCCCTAAGAGAATTGGTGGCGCTCTTTTCACCTGAAGAAATGAATTCAATCATCGCGCTCGTCTATTTGACAAAAAAAGTGTCGATGCTTTGTGACGATTCGGAATGGAAAATATTGGAGCCACGCCTGCGGAAAGAGTTGGCGCTCGGTCGTCTCCTAGGCCAAAAAATAGGACGGATTGGCACCGGAGCGGGAATGCTGCTAGGTGCGAGTAATGGTCTAGCGCTTGGACTAATAGCATCTTTTGAACTCAAGCCATTTAAGGAATACCGCAGATATCTCGGTGCACAGAATTTATATTCCGACTTGGACTTTGAACTGGAAAAATTCGGAACGACTCATGTTCATATAGCTTCGCGCATCATGCAAAATCATTCCTTTGGATTGGAGGTCGCCTCCGGTATAGCCGCACCATTGCTGCCAAAACTTGAGTCTGATCATGCCTCAGCCTGTTGGAGAGAGTGCTCCAGATTGCTAGCAATGATTTCACTAAAGCAGAGCTTCGACACACGGGAGGAGATCAATCTGGAGCTGCTAGGGTTGGAGCGTGGCAATCTTGACGCACTTGCCTCCGACGTCGCAGATATCTTCGCATCTGCAGAGTCCTCCAGTTGGCTCTTGAGGCAAAAAGACGAATATGAATCGATTTCGGCTCGAATTACTGAGGGTAAGGAGCAGTTATGAGGATACTGATTGCTGAGGACGAAATTATAAGTCGAGAGCTGTTGATTCGGCTACTAACACCCTACGGCAAATGCGATGCCGTTGCTAATGGACAGCTCGCCGTCGAGGCATTCAACCAAGCTCTAGACTCTGGCGAGCCGTACAGCCTGGTCTGCTTAGATATTTTAATGCCAGAGCTGGACGGCCTCGAAGTTCTGAATGCGATTCGCTCGAGTGAGCGGGAGCACGGCATTGATGAAGAGCAAAAAGCTGCACGTGTAATTATAACCACCGCGCTTAATGATCAGGAGCATTTTGTGAAAGCGCACTGTGGAGGCTCGCAGTGGTACGTAACGAAGCCGATCAAGCGCAATGAACTGCTCGAAGCTATTCAGGACCTGGGCCTAGTCAAGAAACTCTAACACGCATGCGATCGTGCTCTATCTTCGCGCGTGTGAGCCCATCGCGAGGAGGGCCGCTAAGGCCTCATCAATCTTTTCCTCTGTGAGGGGACGCCTCAATGTCAAATCCGAGGTACCTTCCGTAACTTCAGGATTACCCACTATCAGACAGCGTCCACTGTGCGTGGGGGCGATGATGGAGTAATAAGCGGGCTCGGTGATTACAAGGCTGTCGCGGTCCAGTTCCACGATACTTCCCAATACCTGAACTGGGATGCCCCGGGCTCGAAGGAGTGCTGCAAAGATACTCGTCACCCCCTGGTCTAGAAAGCATAACGAGACGTTCGCGAAGTCATGGGTATTCGCTGGCGTAATCTTCTTTTCGGTGTCATCCGATCGCATCGATATATTTGATGACGGTTTGCGGCCGAAAGCTTTCAAAAATAAAGGCAATTGAAGCAATAGCTTGGACCTAGGCGCAGACGATCAGATATTCCTGGGACAGGACAAGCACGCCTCAAATCTGTATAGTAAGTTCGATCTTTAAACTGAGCGCTAACTTCAAATGCTTAAAGAAAACTGGCGATCCATCGCTCGTATCGAGCGGGTAGCAGATTTTCTGCTAATTGTAGGGGTTTTCTTCGTCACCTATTACGGACGAGCCTCACTGCTATACTGGAATCAGCGCTTAGGTTGGCATCTCCAGTTTGGCGGCGAGCGCTTGGCACCGTTGAAGGACTATTTCATCGTCCTGGTAGTGGCTCTTGTGGGTTACCTCGCTACCCTGAACATCTTGGGCGCATACGGCAGCATGCGTCTGAGTTCGAGCTGGCGAATTCTGCGGCTCTCCGTGCTGAGTTCTTTGATAGTCTTCATGCTGCTGGCGGCCACGCTTTTTATTTTGAAGGTGGACCTGAGCCGCAGCTTTGTTGTCATGTTTTGCGTGCTGGCGACGCTTTCGATTACGGCCGAACGCTTTCTGGTCCTTGAGTTTCTTAGATTTTGGCGCCGCCGCGGGCGCAACTTCCGCAATATCATTATTGCTGGGAGCGGCGAGCAGGCAGTGCGCATGGCGATTGAGATTCATGGCCGACCTGAATTAGGGCTGCGAATTTTCGGTTTCGCCGATCTCAGCACGGATACCGGAGGCGCCAAATTTGCCGAGTTACGCGCGGCGCTGCGCCGCGCCGGGGTGCAGCGCATCGGACGGCTGATTGAGGGAACCAGACAGCTCGAATCAGTTGTGCGCGAGAATCCGATTGACGAGGTAATCTTTACTGATCTGACCGAGGTGCTTCCCAAGGTGGAGGAAATGGTACTGCTCTGTGCGGAGCAGGGGATTCGCTCCACCATCGCCGCCGACCTGTTTAGCATCGGACTGGTCAAGTCCGGAATAAGTTATTTTGGCTCAATGCCCTTGATTCACTTTCAGACTCCCCCGGGAGATCGTTGGGAGCTGGCGCTCAAACGATCGATTGATGTGATGCTTTCCGGGTTGATCTTGCTTCTGATCTTCCCACTCTTGCTTATTATTTGGGTGAGCATCCGCTTCGGCTCTCGTGGACCGGCGATTTTTTCTCAAACCCGGGTCGGTCTGAACGGCCGTCACTTCACCATGTATAAATTCCGTTCGATGCGAGTGGATGCTGAGAAGGAGCTACAGACCCTGCTCAGTCAAAATGAGATGCAGGGACCAGTCTTCAAACTCAGCGACGATCCAAGGATTACACCAATCGGCCGTTTGATGCGCCGCTATAGTCTTGATGAGCTACCGCAGCTCTGGAACGTCTTTCGCGGCGATATGAGTTTGGTAGGTCCGCGCCCACCGGTGCCCGGCGAGGTGTCGATGTATGAGAGAAAGGATCGCAGACGCCTTTCCATGCGCCCCGGAATGACCTGTATTTGGCAGGTTAGTGGGCGCAATGAGATCAGAGATTTCAGTTCTTGGGTCAAATTGGACCTCGAATACATCGATAACTGGTCGCTCTCGCTAGATTTTATGCTCCTTTTTCGCACCATCCCGGCAGTCCTTTTCGGACATGGAGCGAGGTAACCCTCTGTAACCATTCAAATCCTGAACTTTGCAACAGGTACCTGGCACCTTTTGCGGCACCTTTTGCGAAAGCTTTAGTTCTCAGGGGAGGAGGTCGATAGAGGATATAACGGCTCCGCCCCGATCCCGCCGTATACATTTAGGCGTAGTCGTATGACTCTGAAAGTACTTAGAACCGGGGCGAGTGATTCAGCCCAATCTCAACAGAACAGATCCGCCGCATCTTCTGCCCAAACTGGTCAGCAGAATCAGGCTGTTAATTCAGTAGCCGCAGCTTCAGGCTCCACAGCAGTTGCTTCCAAATTGGCCTCCGACGCCGTACAGAATTTGGTGCGTAGCTCCGGAAGGCACTCGGTAGCAGGGGCCCCTCGATTGGCCAATTATGAAGAGGCCAAAACTGTCGGGGATACTGTTGCGGAGCAGATTAAACTCGACGATCGGGCTGAAGAAGCTCACGGCGAGCTAGATCGAGTCTCGGCTCGTGAGCATCTCGTAAATTAGCCCTCTCTTCTAAACCACCGCTATCACCTAGGATTTTGGCATCTTTGGGCTGAAAGTATTGACCTTTCCGCGCCTTATGCTACCCTGTCATGCCCTAAAAACTTAAGAATTCAAGCAATTGGACCTTTGGGGTAGTGATAGTTGGGGCCGTGGTTTTTGAGATCCATGGCATTTGGGGTCATGGTATTTGGGACAGTGAGACATGTCGACTTATTTTCAATCGAAAGAAGATGCTGAGCAGAACGCTCGGTGGTATTTGGTAGACGCCGCAGGTTTAACGGTCGGGCGTTTGGCCTCGGAAATTGCACACATCATTCGTGGCAAGCACAAGCCCACCTTCACCCCGCACGTTAACTGCGGTGACTGCGTGGTTGTGATCAATGCCGAGAAGGTAAAGTTCAGCGGTAACAAGTTGGAAGGCAAGATTTACTTTAGCCACTCGCAGTTTCCCGGCGGACTGAAATCAGTCAAGGCCGGTGACATGCTGAACAAGCATCCAGAGCGTGTGATCGAGCACGCTGTTCATGGAATGTTGCCGAAGGGCAACCTGGGTCACCGCATGCTGCGTAACTTGCGGGTTTATGCCGGTTCGGAGCATCCGCATGGCGCCCAAAAATTAGAAGTTTTTACTCCCAAATACGTAACGAGGTAGTAGCGTGACAACTGCAAAGCCCAGCACATCGAAAGGCGGATTTCATCATTCAGCCGGAGGTCATAGCGCGGTAGGCCGTCGCAAGACCGCGGTTGCCCGTGTTTACATGAAGACCGGCAGCGGGGAATTTACCGTTAATGGTAAGCCCTTTGCTGAATACTTTGGACGCAAGACCTTGCAGATGGTCGTGATGCAGCCCTTAGAGACGGTTGGTCAAAAAGAGAAAGTCGATATTTTTGTCAACGTAAAGGGGGGCGGCCCCTCAGGTCAGGCTGGAGCAGTTCAGCACGGAATTTCGCGCGCGCTGCTTAAGGTATCGGACACTTTCCGCGCCAAGCTCAAACCCGAAGGATTTCTCACTCGCGACGCGCGTGCAGTTGAGCGTAAGAAATACGGACGCCACAAAGCTCGCAAGCGTCCGCAATACTCCAAGCGTTAATTCGTTTATTAGAATCTCTTTATTGTGGGGCGTGGCACTCGGTGGCTGCGTCCGCTCGTATTTGGCGCGCACTCTCAGGGGGGCCTACGGCGATTCCGCACCCAGACACAAAATCAAGCCAATCGAGCCGATGATAATATTCGCCATCCAGGCGGCCAGCACTGCAGGCCACAATTCGGCGCGACCCAGCGCGATGCTGAACGAATGGATGGAGAAGTACGCAAACCCAATCCCCAGACTAGCAATAATTCCAGGCGCCATCGAACCTGAGCGCGCCGAACGGAGCGAGAAGGGCAGCACGGCCAGCACCACTACCAGGCAGGCAAACGGAAAGGACAGCTTGGCATGCAAATCGGCAGTATATTCCGAGATGCTGAGGCCGTTGCTGCGCTGACGGCGAATAAATTTTTGCAGCTGCCGGAAGCTCATGGTCTGAGTGTCCGTTCGGGTATCGTAGAAATTCTCGGGATCTTCTCGAATCGGCAGGGGTAGCTCCCGATAGGTTTGAACCTTGATATCCGGAATGCCCTCCTGATCTATGCGATTACCTTCTGCGTCTTTCTTCTTCACGAAGGTATATTCTGAAACCTTTCGCATATTCCATTTTAACACCGGATCGATCCAGCTAACCGTTTCCGCATCTGTGCGCTCGGCCACTTTGAAGTCGGAGGAGAGCACGAATCGCGATACGCCATGCAGAGTGTTATCTCGAGAATCGAATATGTCGGCCGAAAAGAACTCGTTCCCGTCGCGCCACCAGAAATCCTCCTGGTTGTAACCGCCGCGTTTATCCTTCTGCCGGATGTCGATATTGTAGATCTCCTTCACGCGCCGCGTGGCATAGGGCACCAAAGTCTCATTGAGCAGCAGCGTGAGTAAGCTGACGCACAGTCCCATCAGGATCGCCGGTTTGGCGAGCCAAAGCAGCCGCGCCCCGGCTGCCCGCATTGCGGTCATTTCCGAATTCTTGGACAACGTGCCAAAGGTCATCATTGTGGCGCTCAGCACTGCGACTGGAAACATTAGCGTCAAGGTCAAAGGGATCTTGTATAGAAAATATTGGACGGTGCTCCAAAGTGAGGCGTCTTCAATCACCAGATTGTCAATGTGGTCGAAAAAATCAATTACCAGGAACAGCAGCACAAAGACCATCAAGCTCAGCAGCAAGTTACGCAACGCGAAACCTAAAATATAGCGCTGCAGCTTCTTCATGACGCGGCAATTCTGCGATTTAGAAAAAAGCGCTGTGCAAACAGTTCCAGCGCGTGAGGAATCGAGTGCCAGCGCTCGGAGCCGACGCGCTGTACCAGCAGCACGGCAATCATTAGCCCGCCAATGTTGGGAATCCATAGCCCCAAAAGCGAGCCAATTCTGCCGCCTTCTGAAAGCGCCACTCCGATCGAAAGCAGGGCGTAATATACGACAAACACCGCCATGCCGAGACAAACTGAAAGTCCGACGCCCCAAGCACGTTGCGTGCGCGGGACCTGGATGCCGAGCGGCAAGGCAATCAGAGCTAGAATAAAGGCGGCGAAGGGCATCGAGGTGCGGCGGTTCTTTTCGGTATTCAAGCGCGCGATCTTTCGCAGTAATTCAGCGCGTGTCATCTGGTCGTTCGACAGGACCGGCGCATCCGAAGGCAAGACAGCCTCGGGCTGCTCCTCGGGAGCTAGCATTAGCTCGCTTGAATATCTTGCAATTGTGGGGTTCAGCTCGGCAAAGGGCAGCTCCCGTGGCGCGGGCCCTTTCTTGCTACTGCCGTCGGACATCTGTTCGGAATCAACTACCAAGTTGTTGGTGATAAAATTCGTCAGAACATATTTGCCCTGAACGATTTCGTGGATCATGCCGTTCTTCAAGCTCAAAGTAAGCGAACGTCTTGATTCGTCCGAGAAGAAGAGCCCTGAATCGGCGACGATCACCCGCCTGGAGTCGGCACTGCGTCGGTCATCGATCATTACATGCCCCAACGAGTTGCTGTCGTATTTAATCTCGTCCGCGTATATTGTCAGAGCACCGATGGTGTTGAAGACTCCTGGCTCCAATCCGGCCAGGCTCTGGCTGCTCGCGATCTCAAAGAGGGTTGCGGAAAGCTTCCGGAATCCCCACGGACTTACATACACGGTGATGAGCAGGGTCAGCAGCGCGGATATAATTCCGAATGCGAAAACCGGACGAATTAAGGAAAGAATGCTGATGCCGCTGGCGCGCATCACGATCACCTCCGAATCTCCACTTAGGCGGCCGAAGGCCAGCATGATTCCCAGCAAGGTCGAGAGCGGCACCGCAATCTCCAGAAAAGTCGGGATGGCTGACACGAAAACCATCCCGATCTGAGAAAACGCTACGCCGCGGTTAATAATCAGAGCGGCGAATTTGAGCATGCGAATGGTGAGGAGAATAGTGGTAAATCCGAGCACGCAGATCGTGAAATAGAAGGTGCATTCACGGAATATGTAGCGATCGATCTTTCTCATGAGTTTGGGCAGTCGGTTCCCATGAGCTTAATGCGAAGAAGGGCGGGGCGAAATACTGCTTAAGCCATCCTCACAAGCATCGCTATCGTGCATAGAGCTACCACCGGATCGAGTGCATCCGGAAATAACGAAACTCAGGCGTCGGTGGGTTAGGAGAACAGGCCTTGATTCTTCTTGGCGCGTGCCTCTTCCTTGCGCAGCTTCTTCAGAGATTCTTTGGTCTTTCTCTTTTTACGCTCGGATGGCTTCTCGTAATAGCGTCGGCTCTTAAGCTCCTTAAAGAGTCCTTCCTTAATAAGCTTACGCTTCAAGATCTTCATCGCCTTTTCGATATTGCTGTCGACGGTAACTTCCATCGCTCCCGCGCGGGCGCGCTCCTGCTGTCCGTCACGCGCTTGGTAACCTGCGCTGCCGAATGAACCGTTGGAGGAGGAACGCTTATGGTCGCCTCGGTTGTCGTCTCTCGGGGATTTGTTTTCGTCTTCGCCTGTAATCACAAAGTTCTATCCGTGTCCTTTTCTATCGGTAAAATATCGAAAATATAAATAAAAAACTCATCCCGGCCACTGGTCACAGGACGGGGGTATTATCGATATTTTAGCGCAAAAGTAAAGAGTTAGGCAAAATTAGGCACTTATCAGCTCCAGCACAGTGACCTCAGCCGGGCAATTTACCCGTATCGGGAGCTCCACCGTCCCAACCCCCCTGGTAGTGTAGATTTGAGCCTTAGGATGGCTGAAAAGGCCGTCTTTGAAGCGTCTGTCGTCGATGTTGTAACTCGGGGCTCCGATACCGGGGAGCACAATCTGGCCCCCGTGCGTGTGACCTGCCAATCCAGCATGAAATTCTACTTCGCCGCCATTAAGCAGCAGCGAATAGATATCAGGGTTATGGGTTAGGAAGACGCGGCATTCATTACGAGCGGGGTGGATGGGTAGATTCGGCCGCTTCGGGAGGCCGGTCCAATAATCATCGATTCCGGAGATTGATAACCGCGCTTCACCTCTGGGGATCGTCACACTGCGATTAGTCAAAAAAGTAATCACGTCGTTCCCGATAAGCTCACGGCAGGCTGCGGGGTCATACCAGTGGTCGTGGTTACCCATTACTCCGAAAACTCCATCCGGCGCCCGCAGCGTTTGGAGAAGCGGAATAAGAGCGTCGTAGATCGCACGCGGCTGAGCGTAGTAGGGGAACTGCTGAAACGCTTGATTTGGAATGGTGGGGAAAAACCACTCGACCCATCGATCGTGGACCCAGAGGTAATCACCAGCGAAAAGAACCAGGTCCACGCCCGCACGCTGTACTAAGCTCAGCGCGTTTTCGACCCAATCATTCGTCGACCAGGCGCCGTGATGCAGGTCAGAAAGGAGCCCAATGCGGTAGTTATAGAATTCACGCGGCAGATCGCGGAGGGCTAGCCTGACCTGTTTAAGCTCTATTTCAGCCGTGGTTATCCGGCTTCCCCGCGCCACCACCCCGGCCGTTACAGCCGTGAGAGCTCCTAACTTCAAAAAATCACGCCGATTCATGGCTTTGGTCTGTAACCTTACCCCGCATTCGAGCATCTTATCGGGTAATAACGGATTGGAGTAGGTACTACCCCAAGGATTTCAATCACTTGCAAGAGAGGCTTATGGACCAGAGCAAAGCGCTGCATCAACTTATCGAGGCGTCAGACTTAATAGGCATGCTGGAAGCATTGACCTCGAATCAAAGCGTCGACGCTCTAGGCAGTTCGCCCTGGGCCGGACTCCGCATCACGCTCCGCCACATCAAGGAGATGATCCACAATAGTCACGATGTCCTCGCCGCCGATCTAGTGAATCGCGCCCGCGCCAGAATGGAAAGCGCCGCGGCTCCGGCACCGCAGCCCAGCGCCCCCGAGCTGCAGAGCTCGAGTAACCAAGCTTCGCGCCAGACTACAATCATTGAAAATGGCGGAATTAAGCTGCAGCGCAAAGACCTGCGTGCGCAGTTAGAAAAGTTTGTGGACCGCTAAAGCTTAGAGGCGCTACCGTTTCTTCTCCAGCAAGGTCTTAATAAATAGGGTGGCAAACCCTTCGCCTCTGTTGCGATCGGCTTCTTCGGAAGCAGTCACAATTTGTTCCAGTTCCCCAGCATCGAGCCAGATTCCGCCGGAGTCGACACAGCGATCCACGACCACGCCCATCAAAGTCACCTGATCCATGGGCTTGCCTGTAATGGGGCTATTCCGGACCCGGTTCTTCTCCGCCTGCAGCCGCGCTAACGCCTCTTTATTCTGCCGATCGAAGTATTCCTCTTCCTTGGCACGCCGCATCTCATCCCAGCTATCGCTCATGGCATCACTCCAAAACAGAAAATCTTATTACAGTTCATTATTAATCATTGCACCGTCAAAGCTCAAATGCCGCGAAAGTGGGCTACTAACCGATATGATTGACTTTTCTTCCGCTTTCTAATAGTCATACTCGGTTATCTGTTCGTGTTTGAGCGGGTGTAGCTCAGTTGGCTAGAGCATTAGGTATTTCGCGCTAGCCGCTCCGGGCCCGCATCGGCTGGTCGCCGATGCGCCAAGGTCTAACGACCCTGGACCCCACTGTTCGTGTTTGAGCGGGTGTAGCTCAGTTGGCTAGAGCATTAAGTGTTTCGCGCTAGCCGCTCCGGGCCCGCATCGGCTGGTCGCCGATGCGCCAAGGTCTAACGACCCTGGACCCCATTGTTCGTGTTTGAGCGGGTGTAGCTCAGTTGGCTAGAGCGCTTCCTTGCCAAGGAAGAGGCCGAGAGTTCGAATCTCTTCACCCGCTCCATATTTTCCTTCGCCGCTGATGCGGCGTAGCTGCGCGGGATGCCGGGTTTACGCTTAAGCAGCCAGAGTTGGGCGAGCCCCGTCACCCGCTCGATTAGTTCTTGTTCTCTCTCTTTTCGGAGCAACTCTTCTTCCGATGCCATACGTCAACGTCAAGGTAGCCGGACCACTCACTACGGAGCAGCGCTCCGAATTGGCCAAGCGTATTTCTTTAGCTTTGGAAGAGGTTGCCGGCAAACCGGCTGCGCACACCTACATCGTTTTTGACGAGGTGCCGCGCGAAAAATGGGCAGTAGGGGCCGAGATTTTGGCCGAGAGGGATAAGAAGAGCCGAAGCTAATCTGCGCTCGTTGAATTAGCGGCGGCGTGTTGTGCGATGCCGCCGCTGATTGAGCGGGTGTAACTCATCCGCCTACGCTCGGTGAACGAGCTACGGCGAGATTTGGTGCCTGCCGCTTTGAAAATGAGCGGGTGTAACTCAGTTGGTAGAGTGCTTGCTTCCCAAGCAAGATGCCGCGGGTTCGAGCCCCGTCACCCGCTCCAGTTTTTATTTCGCCACGCCGTGGAGAAGCTTCGCGGCTTTGGGGCTCGAATCAGGCGAGCAGAGCAAGCCGAAATAGCGCGGCGAGCCCGTCATCCTCGTTGTCCCGATTCCCTTTCTAGAATATGTTCGGAAGAATGGCTTTAGCCGCTTCCGAAGCTTCAACAATTCACAGAGATCTTTCTTCGCTCGCATTTAAGCGCGTGCTCTTCGCCGCCTGCCCGACAGGAGCCTACTGCCGTGAGGATCGCTGCCAGTCCTTTTTTAAATTCGAACTGATTCCATCAATGCGTCCTCCGATGGAGGATTGTGAAGCGGCCGGGGCGGTGAGTGCGCTGGGTGCGGCGCATCAGGTGATTGACGCTCCCGCGGAGCGGCTGAGTAGGGCCGCATTCCTAAAGAGCGCGGTATTGTTTTCTCCCGATCTGATCATTTTGGCGGTTACCTTCGGATCTTTAGAGGCCGATCTTGCCTATGCGCGCGAGCTTAAGGAGCTGATTCCCGGGGCGCTGATTGGGCTTAGAGGCGCCCCGTGTTACGTGCAGGCTGAAAGCCTTCTTCAAGAGAACCCGCAGGTCGCATTTTGTCTGAACGGCGACTACGAGATCGCCGTGGGACACTGCGTGGAGCGCGGAATAAATACAGCGCGCGGGGTAATCTGGCGCGATAAATACGGAGCGATCATCAAGAACAATCCGGCCTACGCCGAGGATCTGGATCTATTACCGCTGCCCGACCGGAGCACCATCGATCATTCGTTATACACCGTGAGGGGCCTCCGCTCGGCGCAGGCCACCGTGCATGTTCAGCGCGGCTGTCCGTTCCCTTGCTCCTTTTGTTTGGTTCACACCGTCAGCGGCAATCGCGCCCGACATCGCTCCCCCGCGAGTGTGGCCGACGAGATACGCAGCCTGATGGATCAGGGACTACGGTATTTCTACCTGCGTGCAGACACTTTCACGCTCAACAAGAAATGGGCGATTGCCATTAGTCAGGCGCTGCAACAGCGCTGCCCCGGAGCGCGCTGGGTGACCGCCACCCGGGTGGAGTGTGTGGATGATGCGACGATCGCGGCGATGCGGGCGGGCGGGTGCTACGGCATCAGTTTTGGAGTGGATGTCGCCAGCGAAGAGATCGGAGCGCGGGTCCATAAGAAGCCGGCTTTGGCCCAGGCTGCTGAGGCGATGCGCTTATGTGATCGGTATGGCGTCATCTCTCTGGCCTATCTGATGATCGGCTTTATCTGGGAGAGCCGTTCCACTTTAGCCGAAACCGCGGCCTTCGCTCGCGCCATCCGTCCCGATCTAATCACACTGCATTATGCCCATCCGTATCCCGGAACCGCATACTATCAGGCGGTGAAGGAGGCGGGGCTAGCGGGACAGATTGCGGAAAAGGCCCAAGCCGAACCAGCAGTGGATCTCCCGGGGCTTTCTGCCGCCGAGCTCAGTGCTTTCGGCCGGAAACTATTATTGCAGCATTATATCCGGCCGAGTGTTGTTGGCTCTTTAGTGCGCAAACTGGCGGGGCTGCAGATTGAGCGGCGGAGATCTACACTTGAAGCTACGGCAGGGGTTATTTCGCCGGTCGGCTGCTCTGCGCCGATCGATACTTCGCTCTGATCATGAAAAACGTGACTTGGTGACTAAATTGACCCGCGCATCATTCAAGCTGCCGGCCTTGATGTTTCTGACCTGGGTCATTGTCTTCCTGGTGTACCTTCCCGCTCAACACTTCGAGTTTCTGAATTTCGATGACAATATATACGTCACCGAAAACCCGCATGTCCTCTCGGGGGTGACCGCCGAAAACATTAGGTGGGCCCTGGATACCAACCTTGGCAGCCATTGGCATCCGCTTAGCTGGATTTCATTGATGCTGGATCAGACCCTTTTCGGTCCGGGCGCGCGCGCTCCGCATTTGATTAACATACTATTGCACGCAACCAACGCTGCATTATTGATGCTGCTGACTTTTGTCCTAACCTCTGCACTTCCGGAGAGTTTATTCGCTGCACTCCTTTTCGGTTTACATCCGATGCGCATGGAGTCTGTGGCGTGGGTCACAGAACGCAAGGATGTGCTTAGCATGTTCTTTATGCTGCTGACCCTGATCGGATATGCGATCTATGCGCGCCGCGCATCGCGGGGTGCCTTCGCGTTCAGCCTCTTTTTTTATCTTTTGGCACTACTGTCAAAGCCGTCAGCTACGGTTGTGCCCTGCGCGTTACTGCTCCTCGATTATTGGCCGTTGGGAAGGCGGATAAGTTGGAAGACTGTTGGCGAAAAGCTTCCCTATGCGCTGCTCGCCGGAGTCTGTTGCTGGCTTGCAATATCGTCCCAGCACGCCGGAGGGGGACTGAAAGATCTAAATGCATATCCGCCCCTCGATCGACTGGCCTCGGTTTTAGTCGGATATCAGGCTTACCTGGGGAAGTTTTTTCTCCCCACCGGATTCGCGATCTTTTATCCCTTCACTGTTCATCAACCGGGAGTAGCCGCAGGAGCACTGGTTTTTTTAGCAGCCGTGTCCGCAGTTCTCTACGCACTTCGAGCGAGGTTCCCCGCACTGCTTATGGGATGGCTCTGGTTTATTATAACTTTGTTGCCAGTCATCGGGATCATGCAGGTCGGTGGTCAAGCTTTTGCCGATCGGTGGACCTATCTTCCCCATATTGGATTGATCTGGGCGCTTACCTTTGTGGCGGGGAAGCTTGCAGCGAGGCGCCCAGTTCTATGCAGCTCTCTGGCTGTGTCCCTGTTAATTTGGTGCGCGGCCTCAACCTCTGTACATCTTCCCGACTGGCGAAGCAGCGAAGCGGTATTCCGCCGTGCCGCCTTAGTTAGTCCCGATAATTTTATGGCGCACATGAACCTGGGAGTGGCTCTCGATGCCCAGGGCAAGCTTGAAGAAGCAATGGGCCATTACGAGACGACGGTCCTGATGCGGCCCTTCTATCCTGACGGGCTCAATAACCTTGGGGGTGCGCATGCGCGGCGCGGAGAATTTGCCAAAGCGGAAGAGCTTTTTAAGCGTGCTATCGCCCAGCTGCCGGGATTCGTTTCGGCCCATTATAATTTGGGGCTGGTCTATGCCTCATCGGGACGCCCGCAGCTGGCTATCAGCGCATGGCTAACGGCATTGGAGATTGATCCCCAATATCCTCAAACCCTGCCCAGCCTGCGCTCTGTTTTGGCTGCGATTGGGGCGCAGGGATGTGGAATAGTTTCGGAAGTATCGAGACAATTGTCGGCATCCAATCTTGCACGGCAGATCGAGCGGGTTAGAGGTAGCCTCACGCCCTCCGACCTAGACAATCTAAATACGGTTATAAAATGTCTCGGAGAGTGACAGTGTTCGGAGGTCCAATAATCATCTCGCCTAAATTGGAGCTGCGCGTTATTCAATCGGTTAATACCGCAGCGTCATTAGAGTCAAATTGATGGGCCAATCCAGAAAGCCGAGCTTTGTTTTAGGAGCCATTCTCCTCTTACTGGTTCTTGCCAATCTCGCGCATGCTCTTGGCGGAGACGGTTCCGATACCGCAAACCAGATTGGGGTCGACTCAAAGAACTGCCAAGATAGCATTCTTTCCGCCAGCCGCACCTATGTAACGCTTAGGGCTAATGCCTTAGCGACCTGTTTCAGCGCCTATCTGGCCTGTGATCAGCAGGCTTCTACGTCGTTAGCTCGGGCGTGCCGCTCCGGCTTATTGATTCAGGGTACGGGAGTATGTGCAGCTGGAGTTTTAGACTCCGGCAACACTACGCTCGGCCCAGTGACCCGGGCGGTATATCAGAACGGTTCGAACGCCGCCCTTGATGCCGGACTGCGAACCTTCAGAGACACCCTTGAAGGAAACTGTTATTTCGGCTCATCCGCTGTGTTGGGATCATCCGGCACCGGTCTTGGTTTCGTGCCCACGCCCGCCGATTCTTTTTTGCTCGCCGATTTATTAAACACTGCCACGGGGGGAGTTTCCTGCCAGGGTAACGCGGCGGCGCGCAAGGCCGTGCCGCTGGTTGATGATATTGTAACCGGCCTAGCCGCCTACAATAACAGCTGCGTGCGGATCTCCGACGGAGTGACTCTGTATTCCGGCTGTACAACCGATAGCCAATGCGGCACCTCAGGAAAGTGCGGCAAGCTTGCTAAATCTTTGCTTGAGGGTGGAGGCACAAAATTACTTTCGTGTACCCTGGCCTGCAGACCTGGTCAAAAACTCTCCGCTGATCGGCTTGCATGTGAAGAGTGCCCAGTCGGGACTTATTCGCAAACTGACAATGCTTTGGTTTGTACTAACTGTACAATTGGGACATTTTCCTCCGGCACTGGCGCCAGCGCCTGTCAGAGCTGCGGCGCCGGTTCGTATGCGCCGAGCAGCGGGAGCTCTAGTTGTACTGCCTGTCCGCCCGGGCAACGGAGTGCCGTAGGATCGGCGAGTTGCCTCGACTGTACCCCCGGTTATTACGCACCGGCTTCGGGATCCGCGCAGTGCGCCGCCTGTCCGGCAGGTCTCGTCCAGCCCAGCTCCGCGGGCTCCAGCTGCGCGGCCTGTGATGTCGGGAAATTTATGGGTGCGAGTGCAGGCTCGCTCTGCGCCACATGTGAGGCAGGAACGTATGCTCCGATACCGGGCGCGAGTGTGTGTCTTGGCTGCGAGCCAGGCACCGCTACCTCCGCCTCCGGCGCAGCGAGCTGTAACAAGTGTCCCGTCGGGCAATATGCAGCGGGTGCCGGCTCGACCGGATGTATTCAATGTGACTCCGGATCGTACACTGATCTGACCGGATCCTCCGCATGTCAGCGCTGTCCGCGCGGCAGTTTCAACAGCGCGAGCGGTGAGAGTGCTTGCACTACCTGTTCTGCGGGCACCTACGCCCCCGCGATCGGATCAACTGGTTGCAGCCAATGCTCGATCGGCAAATATCAGCCCCATGCGGGTGCCTCGGCCTGCCTCGACTGTCCGTCCGGTACTGCCTCGTCCGCTTCCGGCAGCCCAAATTGCGACACCTGCTTACCGGGAACTTTTGCTCAAGCCGGCGCCAGTCTATGTGCTCCTTGTAGCGCCGGAACTTATAGCGCCCGTTACGGCACCAGTGTGTGTGAAGGCTGCCCAGCCGGCAAATTCACCAGCACCTCAGGGCTCAGCGCTTGTGTTAACTGTCCTGCCGGCAGCACCTCCAGCGCCGATCGTCAGTCCTGCGACCAGTGTGACAGCGGCTACTTCGCGCGAAGCGGAGATAGCGCCTGTTCGTCCTGTCCGATTGGCCATGTGTCGGTTGCCGGTTCCAGCAGCTGTATCACCTGCGCGCCGGGTACATTCTCCAGTCAGCCTGCGGCAAGCGAGTGCACAAGCTGCGCAGCAGGAACCTACATGCCCGATCCAGGGGCTGGCGGGTGCGTGGATTGCCCGGCCGGAAGTTATTCGGCCGCGGGTGCGGCGCAGTGTATTGCCTGTGCTCCCGGATCTTTTTCGGCAAGCGCGCAAACGAACTGCTCGCCCTGTGGATTGGGAGAATACTCCCCGTCAGCAGGTTCTTCGGGCTGTTTTGACTGCGAGCCGGGAACCTTCGTAGCAGTGACCGGCGCCCGCAGCTGCAAGCCGTGCCCCGGCGGCACGGCCATTGGCTCCAGTGGCGCGACCGGTTGTACCCAATGCGGAGCGGGATATTTTAGCAGCGAAGGCGCGACCGTCTGTGCGGCCTGCCCGGCGGGCACAATCTCGCTAGCGGGCAGCAAGAGCTGCACGCCGTGCAGCCCCGGTTCGATCCGCGCCGGTAGCGCAGGCTCTATCTGCACCGCTTGCAGCGCAGGCACCTATATGCCGACCTCCGGGGGCTCGGCCTGTCTGAGCTGTCCAACCGGGACTTATGCCTTAGCGGGCTCCGACCGGTGCAACAGCTGTCCGCCTGGCAGTGTTGTCAATGGTAGCCAGACAGGATGCGACCAGTGTGATGCGGGGACCTACATGCCGGTCTCTGGCGGTAGTAGCTGCCTCCAGTGCGCTCCGGGAACGGTGAGTAAAACTGTAGGGTCGTCGAGCTGTAGCGGCTGCACTCCCGGTACTTTCGCCTCGTCGTCCGGCTCCTCTTTTTGTGGCCAATGCTCGGTCGGTAATTATAGCCTTGATCAAGCCTCCGGCTGTACTCCATGTGCTGCCGGTTATTATGCGCCGAGCGTCGGGGCGTCGACCTGCCAATCTTGCGCTGCGGGGCGTTATTCCGGCGCCCCGGGAGCGAGCGGATGCACAACTTGCACCGCCGGAACCTTTGCTCCGCAGGCCGCCAGCGTGGCGTGCAGTGATTGTCCCTCAGGCACAACGAGCACCAGCGACGGTGCGACCTCCTGTCAGGTCACAGGAGCGACTTCAATCTCCACTGTTGCTTGTAAGCCCGGGAGCTTTAAGGACCTCGAGGATGGAGGAAGCTGCAAACAGTGCGCAGCTGGATCCTATTCCCCCCATACCGGGATGACCCGCTGCTTACGCTGCCCGCGGGGCAGTGTAGCGGGCGGAGTAGGCCGACGATCTTGTGCGGTTTGTACCAGAGGCAAGAAAGCTAATCGTTTTAGGACTGCATGTGTATGAGAGAGCTGCTGATGAAGAATCTTAGCAAACGCAGAGTGAAGCTAGTTTGTGCGGTGATACTATTAACCCTATGCGTTGCTGACGCAGGGGCAGACACCCTGTGCAAGAATAAAAAGAAGGGCAGCGTGTTCTCCCGGCCGACAAATTGTAAAGCTGGAGAGGTAGCGATCGCTCCGCTGCGCCTAAGTTCCAGCTCAACCAGCGCCGCTGCTGCATCGGTCACCGGTACCGACATCGTCATGAGTGATACCGGAGCTGTGTCGAGCGGCTCGGATCTAAATACGGGAGTGGCGATTAGTGTTACTCGCACCGGTGCAACGGGCGGCACTACTAACAGCTCAGGCATGAGTATCAATGTGAGCGGCGATGGAGGCGGAGATTCTACAAATCTCGGCCTGTATGTCAGCACCTCTGGGGCGGATACGAATTATTGCGCTGTTTTCAGCGGAGGTAATGTTGGGATTGGGGTCAGCGACCCTGACGAGGCGCTTGAAATTGCGGGGCGTCTGCATCTTGGTCAAACCAGTGCACCATCGACCACCACGGATAAGCTTTACAACGTGGGTGGGGATCTGTTCTGGAATGGACAGGAGATCTCGGTCGGTGCCGGGGAGGCGGGAACCATTACCGGAGTTGTGGCCGGAAGCGGACTAAGTGGAGGCGGAGTTTCCGGTTCGGTTACTCTCTCCGTTGATGCTGGAACTTCGGCCAATCAGGTCGTGAAGCTAGATGGCAGTGCTGCGCTGCCGGCAGTTTCAGGAGCAAATTTGACTGCTCTCAACGCGGCTAGTATCGCCTCGGGCACTCTCTCTGATTCCCGCTTGTCCTCGAACGTCTCGCTTCTCGGCCCCAGCATTGGGCTCTCGAGTGAGGTTAGTGGAACGCTGGGAGTAGGGAACGGAGGAACCGGCGCTTCGAGTTTAGCCGATCTAATTGCGCTGGGAACTCACACCAGCGGCAATTATGTTCAATCGGTTGCTACCACCGGCGGGCTAAGCGGAGGTGCGTCAGGAACAGAGGGAGCGGCGCTCAGCCTTAGTGTCGATCAGAGCTTCAGTCCGACCTGGAGTGGCGAGCACTCATTCACCGGCGGGGTCAATATCGGCACGACTACCTCATCGGTGGAAGAGCTGCATCTCTCGGGCAGGATGCAGATTGAGCCGGGTAGTGCACCGGGGGTAACCACCAATAAGCTTTATAACGTAGGGGGTGCGTTATTCTTTAATGGACAGGACTTAACGAACACTGCGCTCGGAGGAGATATTACCGGCGTTTCTAATGGTGATGGATTAACTGGCGGAGGCACGTCGGGGGATGTGACTCTTGCGGTTGATAGCGGCACGACAGCGGGGAAGATCCTAAAATTAAACGGCTCGGCTCAGATCCCTGCGGTTAGCGGGGCGCTGCTTACAAATCTTAACGCCTCCAACCTTGCCAGCGGCACGATTAGCGATGGGTTGCTCTCCTCATCCGTTTCCAAACTCGGAACTGATATTGATCTATCGACCAGCGAAGTCACCGGGGTTCTGCCTACTGCTAGAGGTGGAACCGGTGCAACCTCGCTGCTAAATCTGATCACTTTGGGTGCCCATACCACGGGCAACTACATTGCCACGCTGTCAGGCGGGACCGGTATCTCGGTGGCAGGAAGCGGATCTGAAAGTGCGGCCGGCACAGTCAGTATTGATCAATCCTTCACCCCCAGCTGGACCGGCACCCACACATTCTCTGGGGTGACTACCGATATTACCACCGGAACAAATGAAGATTTTGCCATCATCCCAAATGGTACCGGGGCTGTGGGAATCGGAACATTTAGCCCCAGCGCCAAACTGAGCACGGTATTATCCAGCACTTCAACTAGCGGAGCTACGCAGACTGGAAGTTCGGTGGCGGTGACGGATACCGGGATCGTAAATTCCGGGACGGATACCACGAACGGATCAACCATCTCCGTTTCACGCACGGGCGCTACCGGCGGCACGATTAATACGATCGGCCTCGATCTGGGTGTGACCGGGGACACCGGCGGAACTTCCACTGCTACAGGGCTAAATGTCAGCGTCTCCGGAGCTGACACCAACTATGCCGCGTTATTCAGCGGCGGCAATGTGGGGATTGGAACCTCGGTCCCCACGGCGCGGCTTGAAACCAATCTAAGCTCCGCCAGTGTAACTGCCGGAACCGAGATCGGTTCGAAGATCACGGTGAATGATTCGGGAGTGGTGCCAAGCGGAGCCGATTCTACATCGGGCCTTAATGTCAGCGTAAGCCGCACGGGAGCTTCAGGAGGGACCATCTCCAGCAGTGGCGTGTCGATCTCCGTCGCAGGGGATAGTGGTGGAACTTCTCAAACTACCGGGCTAGATGTCACGGTTTCTGGAGCGGACACCAATTATGCAGCGCTATTTTCCGGGGGCCATGTCGGAGTTGGAACGACCACGCCGGGGGCGCGGCTGGACACGGTGCTATCGACCTCCTCGGCAAGCGCTGGTTCGCAGATCGGGGGACGCTTCACCGTTTCCAATTCAGGCAACGTGGCTTCCGGTACGGACACGACTACCGGATTGTCCTTGAATGTCTCCCGCACGGGGGCATCGGGGGGCACAATCCTCTCGAAAGGGTTGGAGGTTACGGTGGTTGGAGACTCCGGAGGAGGCTCAACCGCGACCGGCTTAAATGTTGCGGTCTCGGGAGCCGATACGAATGTGGCCGCGGTTTTCAGCGGCGGCAGCGTCGAGATTGGCACCTCGAATTTGGCTAGCTCGGCGAACGTGCCGAGCGGCTCTATGATTATCGACAACGGCGCGCTGTGTCTCGAAAACGGGACCAACAACTGTGATAACGCACTGCGTAACGCCGGCAGCATCTATGCGACCGATGTGTCGATTACCGCCATCGACCTGGCGGAACAGTTTCCGATCGATTCCGACACTGAGCTTGATCCCGGCGATATCGTCATGATCGACTCTCGACAGGCTCCGAAGTGCACAAGGGTGGGGAATCTTGCCGGGGGTGCGCCGAATTGTGAGGCCCGTGCGGTGGGAACCGTACCGTTTGTGAAGCGATCGAGCGGTCTTGCGGGCGAAGGCAAACGGATAATCGGTGTCGTTTCGACCGCTCCCGGTGTCACGCTCGGCGGTTATGCCAGAAACGACCTGATCGAATATGGCTCTGTCCCGGTGGCCCTAGCCGGACGTGTCCCGCTCAAGGTCAATCTGGAGGGGGGGAATATCGACGTTGGCGACCGAATTACGGCCGCTTCGGAGGCTGGTGTTGGGCGCAAAGCTAATAGTGCCACAGAACAGGTGGTAGCGATCGCGCTTGAGCCGTACGAAGGGGGCGAGACCGAGCTGGGAAACGGCAAGATCCTGGCGCTCGTTAAATAGGCATCAATACTGGACACCCACTTTCCGGGTTAGGCTATTTTCTAAAGATATTGAGTAGTTGCCCCCGCAGCTGTTATCGTGGCGCCAGGAAAGTGGGTGTCCAAAGTTGCCGTTTATATTTTGGGGAGGTCCAGCATGTCGAGCACTAAACGAGTTGGTGTGCTTATCGCTAGTTTGATTTTCGCGGTATGTGCATGCGCCCAGGAATCAGCGGCTCCAAAAGTCAAAGTCGGCGTCACCTCGATCATGTCCGGCGACCTCGGGGTGCTGGGGCGAAATATTGCCGATACGGCGGAGACTTACAGGAAGCACTATCTCCGTCACCCCTTAGAGTTCGTATACGAAGACGCCAAGCTTTCAAGTGCCGATGGGCTTAGCGCCTATCAGAAATTGATTAATCTAGACAAAGTTGATCTGATCATCGGTGGCTGTAGCTCTAACGGCACGATGGCGGGGAAGGCCATTATTAACTCCACCAAAACTCCTACGATTACCGTGGTTACAGGCGGGCGTAATATTGATGCGGCCGGGCCGTATATCTTCCGCATCGGTAATAGCGACATTCAAAATGGGATTGAAGAAGCCGATGCATTTTATGCGGCGCAACTGACGCAGGTAGCGCTGCTGACCGAAGAAACTGAATACACCCAGGATATTGCGAGCGCATTTAAGGAGCGCTTCCTTAAGCTGGGAGGTAAACTGGTTTATGATGAAAATTTTACCCCCGGCATCTCCGATTTTCGCACCCAGATCTCTAAGATTAAACGCAGTGGCGCGCAGGGGATCTTCATTCCGACTCAGACCGGCACCGCGCTGGGCATCTTTGTAAAACAGTGGGTAGAGCAGGGAGGCTCCCGGCAGGTACCTATCCACACCTCATTTGTGGCAGCTCCGAATGCTGATGCGCACAAGATTGCCGGCGATGCGATTGTCGGCATTAAATATATGGCACCAAAATATGATGGCAATTCGGCGCGTCTAAAGGAGTTCGTGGAGTTCTATCAGAAAGATCATGGGCATGCCCCACCGATCATGTTCCACACGGCCGGGACTGTAGATGCGCTCGATCTACTGCAGCGTTATCTGGATAAGTACAAACAGTACGATCGCGAGCGCTTCCAGAACTATCTGGTAACAGAGGTCAAGGACTACGACGGACTCATGGGACGCTTTTCCTTCGATGCTGACGGTAATTCGGCGCTGGGTTTCGAGCCGGCTGAGATTGCAACCAAGATGACCGGCGCCAAGTAAGCTCCAAGCACGCCCCTATTGAAGATATTTTATCTCAAATCGTGTAGGGCATTCTCCTAATTTCTTCTGCTTCTGCTTACGCCTGGCTCTGTCATTACGGTACGTGTTGGGTGATGCGAGGTCAGATTCTCTGTAATTGCGAGCGAAGCGAAGCAATACCCACCATTATGTCGAAGGAGGGTTTGTTCTTTGGCGATTGCAAAAGTTTCTTACAGACATACAAGCTACGGCCGATGACTGGAAATTGCGCAGGAAATTCTCCTAGCTTTTTCTGTGCAGAGACCATTCCGACTTAGAGTTAGGGTTTGCCCGCCTCCGCTAATGCTACGGCGTGGCAGGCGTTCGCTCCGCTCGCAATGACAGATCAAAGCGTCCTTGCAGGAACCTTCATCAACAGCGCAGCAGTTCTGTCCCCGAATTGCGTAACCCCTGCAGCCCGAACGGACCATGGGCGGCAGTACTGCGAAACGCTTGGAATTGCGATAACCCCGACCTTCGCTGCGGCAAGCGGGCGTGCCCTCGGAGACTTGAAATATTCAGTAGTTACAACGGTGACACAATTTGTCGCCAGCTGGGTAATCCTTTACACACTTTCTAAAGGCTAGCGCATCTAACCCCTTAGAGTTACCAGGCCGTGGCTATGGCACGGATGGTGCTTATACAAGAGGTGAACGTTGACGTGGTGGGGTTTGTGAGAGAGCAGGGATTTACGTTAGTTGAGCTGTTGGTCGTTATGGCCATTGTGGGAGTGTTGGCGGCGATCGCTTTGCCGCAGTATGCCGAGAGTAAGGGCCAGGCCTTCGACAGCCGTGCCGAGACCGATTTGAAAAATGTGGCTTCGGCCGAAGAGGCCTACTTTGTCAATCATAACCAGTACCGAAGCTGCACTGCGTTTAACTGTCATGTGCTGCTGGAGGGTCTGCATTCGCTCTCGAATGGAGTCCAGCTGCAGGTTACCGCTACGGCCACTACGTTTACCGCCACGGCTACCCATCCTCAGGGGACCGGCAAAGTTTATCACTGGCCGCAATATTGATTAGAGCTAAGCAGCGATCCTGAGTCGCAATTCCACAATTTGTCGCGCGCTTATCAACACTACTTTGCTTCAGTTGTGGGCTTCCGTCTTACCAATAAGAATACCTCCTCGGCCGTTCTCCGGAAGAGCAAGCGAAAATACGCATTGGGTGGAAAGGTTCGCAACGACCGTGGCAGCGCGTGCCTCTGTAAGCACATGTGAAACTGGGTCAACAACGAACATGCCCATACTGTCACGATAATCTGCCAGCAAGATGCGGCCCCCTTGCATAGCGATATGGTAAAGTCCGCCGCCTTGTCTGTAATCGAGCATGCGCGGTGCAGTTTTGAAGAGATGGTTTAACCCACCAGCCGCCCATCTGAAGAAATGCAGATCGCCATCTCTTGTCCCCAGTGCCAGCAAATTCAGAGCAGGATCGAAGCCCAGGCAGGTGGCGGATCGCCAAAGTAGATCGCGGTTCTGTCTGATCTCAGTTAGCTTGGTCGCGGTCCCGGTTTCGTGCAACTCCAGTACTCGGAGGGAGCGAGAATCCTTGTAATCGTAAATGCGATGGCCATGCCCCCGGTAGGCCGGCCCAACAATGCAATAAATCTGCTTATTATCCGGTGCAAAAGCGATCGCTTTCACTTCAAGCGGTTTTACCACCAATGGAATATGACGATATAGGGGCTGAGCGATCGAAAGCTCCGCCAGGGTTGGGAGCTGGGTGCTTTTCGCGAGAGCCTGATCCGATAGGTCGTAGACGGTGATCCGCGCCCCGCTGGCTACCAATAACCTGGAGCCGTCGGAGCTGATCGCCGTAAGAGGGCGGAGCTTGGCTCTTAAATCCGGATTGGAGGCGCGCCATTCGCTTGTGCCGATTCGCGCGATGACTTCTTTGTGCGTCAGATCAACTTCGGTCGGAGGCGCTTCGCCATTACGAAGATATCGAAGCCCACTGCGAACGTCGCCGAAGGCCTCAGCGATCGCTGGATCGGTTAGACTGAATCGCATGCGAGCGCGAATTCCACTAGTGATGCGCGACAGATCAGAAGCAACAGTCGCTAATAAATCGTGGGCGCCAGGCTCGCCCGACCGGGCAAGTTCAGTCAGCTCCGCGATCGAGCCGGTCAACGCATTGGTCTGCGGGGCTACATCATTGAGTGCTAGAGGTGGTGTGCCGGAAGGCTCACGTGCGGATACAGCTTTCATAACGACTCCTTAACAACAAGTCAGTTTAAATTGAAATCTAGAGCCCGATCGGATGCCAGGTGGTCTTAACCTCTTGGGTAGCCAAAATCGTGTAGGGGCTCTGACGTTCCTCGCTCTGCCAATCAGAATTCTCCTCAATCACTACCCGCTTTAGATTTTCCGCCGCCTCCAGTTGAACCGTGCGAATCTCTTCCGCGTCGGAGCCGCAATAGACTAGCGCGTTCACATCCATATGACTGGCAAAGTGCTTTAGCAGCTCTTTACGGGTCCCGGTCAAAATATTAATTACTCCGGCGGGCAGATCGGAGGTGTGCAAGACCTCGCTGAAGGTGATCGCGGCCAGCGGCTTTGAGTGGGAGGCTAGTACCACAACACTATTTCCGCCGGCCACGGCCGGAGCTACCACCGAGATCAGCCCCAACAAACCCGAATCTTCCGGCGCGAGGAGAGCGGCCACGCCTGTAGGCTCCAGCATTGAAAAGTTGAAATGCGACGATGCCACCGGGTTGACACTGCTAAAAACCTGCTGAAACTTATCAGCCCAGCCCGCATAATAGATCAATCGATCGACGGCCATTGCGGTTTCGGTCTCAGCCTCACTCCGTGACGCACCAAGCGTCTCCAATTCTTCAATGAACTGCGCTCGGCGTCCCTCCAACATCTCAGCCATGCGATACAGGATCTGTCCGCGGTTGTACGCTGTGCGCCCCGCCCAGCCCGGGAAAGCCTTGCGCGCCGCCACCACGGCGTTCCGGAAGTCCTTACGAGAACCAAGCTGCACATTGGCGATCGACTCTCCGTTCGCGCTAGTTAGGGCATAGTAACGCTCCGACTCCGATCGCGGGAACTTTCCGTCGATAAAGAGCTTATAGGTTTTCAGTACCGGCAGCCGCTCTTGGCGCGCCGCGGCGCGATCTTTTAGATCGACAACTTCTGCTTTTCGTTCTGCTTTGCTCATAAAACTCTCTTAGTTGTACTGAATGTATGGCTGCAGCCCATGTAAGCCGCCCTCGCGTCCCATGCCGCTCTCCTTGTAGCCACCGAAGGGGGCGCTGGGGTCGAACTTGTTGTAGGTATTGGCCCACACCACGCCGCAGCGCAGCGCATTCGAGACCTTAAAGATCTTGGAGCCCTTGTCGGTCCAAACTCCGCCTGAGAGTCCATAGGGGGTGTTGTTAGCCCGGCTGATCGCCTCTTCGGGAGTCCTGAAGGTTTGGACCGAGAGCACCGGCCCAAAGATCTCCTCCTGGACGATACGCTGCGACTGTGAGCAGTGCAGGAACAGGGTGGGTTTGCAGAAAAATCCCTTCTTGGGGAGCTTACACGAGCTCTGATAAAGCTCCGCGCCTTCGGCCACGCCGATCTTGAGGTATGCGCTGATTTTATCGAGCTGCATCTTGGAATTAATCGCTCCGATGTCAGTGTTCTTATCCAGCGGGTCGCCTACGATCAATGTTTCCAGGCGGTCTTTTAGCTTCCTAATCACAGTGTCATAAACTGATTCCTGCACGAAGAGCCGCGAACCAGCGCAGCACACATGCCCCTGATTGAAGAAGATGCCATTAACGATCCCCTCGACAGCTTGATCAATCGCGGCATCCTCAAAAATGATGTTAGCGGCCTTGCCGCCAAGCTCCAGGGTATAACGTTTTCTTGAGCCGGCGATGGCACGTTGAATTAGCTTTCCAACTTCAGTCGATCCGGTAAAAGCGATCTTGTCCAGCCCCGGATGATTCACCAACGCTGCGCCTGTAGCGCCGGCTCCGGTGACGATATTTACCACGCCTGGCGGCAAATCAGCGGCCTGAATTAACTCCGCCAGTTTCAGTGCGGTGAGGGGGGTAGTCTCCGCCGGTTTCAGCACCACTGTATTTCCCGCCGCCAGGGCCGGTGCGATCTTCCAGGCCGCCATCAGCAAGGGAAAGTTCCAGGGGATGATCTGTCCAGCCACCCCGATGGGGCGCGGGGTCTTCCCCGGGAAAGCGTACCTTATCTTATCGGCCCACCCGGCGTAGTAGAAGAAATGCGCAATCGCAAGCGGTACATCAACATCGCGCGATTCTCTAATGGTCTTGCCTCCATCCAAGCTCTCGATCACCGCAAATTCACGGGCGCGCTCCTGCATCATGCGCGCCAAACGGTAAATATACTTGCCGCGCTCGGATGCTCTAAGTTTAGACCAGCTCTTATCCAAAGCCGCTCTCGCTGCCACGACCGCTTTATCAACATCTTCGCTCGAACCCTCAGCCACCTCGCTAAGTTTTTCCTCGGTGGCCGGATTGATCGTTTCAAAATACCTGCCCTTGGCGGGGGCTACAAATTCGCCGCCGATAAAGTGCTCATAGCGCGCATTAATTTTAATATGTTCCTTGCCTTCCGGCGCCGGCGCATATTCCCACGAAGTTTTGAAATCTAAACTTTTTGGATCCATTTCCTGCTATTCCATCGAGAAGTAATCAATTGACTGGTATGCCCCGGTTTGTTCTTTCACGAGTTGCATCAAAATATCGTTGGCCAGCTTGCTTGCCCCAAAACGAAATAGATCCGGAGTCAGCCAGGCCTCGCCCAACGTTTCACGCAGCATTACTAAATAGTGCAGCGCCTGCTTTGCGGTTGCGATCCCGCCGGCCGGTTTCATGCCGATCTTTTTCCCCGTGGCGTAATAGAAATCTCTAATTGCCTCCAGCATAACCAGAGTTACCTGTGGCGTGGCAGCCGGTTGGACCTTGCCGGTAGAGGTCTTAATGAAGTCGGCCCCAGCGTGCATAGCGATATCTGAGGCGCGCCGGACATTATCGAGAGTGTTGAGCTCGCCCGTTTCCAAAATCACTTTTAAATGCGCTTTACCGCAGGCTTCTTTGACGGCCGCGATCTCATCGGCGACGTAATCATAGTCGCCCTCGAAGAATTTGCCGCGGGAGATCACCATGTCGATCTCGTCGGCGCCATCCGCTACGAACTGCCGCGTCTCGATCAATTTGGTTTTGAGGGGGGCCATGCCACTGGGAAATGCGGTCGAGACCGCAGCGATGTGAATCTTGGTGCCTTTCAGCACCTCTTTGGCAACTTTGACGAGCGGCCCGTATACACAAACGGCGCCGACGTGCGGCAGCTCCGGCATAGTCTCCAGAAGATTCTTGGCTTTATGGCAGAGCTGTCTAACCCGTTCAGGGGTGTCATGCGCGCTGAGGGTAGTAAGGTCCAACATGCTGAGGGCCAATTTCAGGGCTTGAACCTTGGAAGATTTCTTGATGCTGCGCTTGCTAAAGCGCGATACGCGCTCATCGATCCCAACCTCGTCAATCGGGACGAACTGTGGCGGCAGCGTGACGGCTAAGGCGGCGTTATTTCTCGGCATAGGCGGGCTATAATACTACATTGCGGGGAGAAGACAAAAAGCGCATTTGAGCAAAAAACCGCCATTTTTGTTGATTAGCGGGGCACTTTGCCTATACTGCCTTTGATTCTCAAGGTCCCATTTAGCATGCACAGTAAGAAGATTTCCTTAAATTCTTTGAGAGCTACGGCGCTCCGCCTGCATCGTGAGCAGGAGGAGCAAGATGGTGATGCGGCGACCTCGGGAGATCTCGTTCCAGATGACCAGACCGCGGAGCTGCTGGATAGCATTGAGGGTTGTGCGACCGTAGGGGACCAGGATCTCTCGATTGCCTGTGATCATTTCAGAATCCCATATGTAGCGCACTGGGAAGCGGAGGAGGGGCCGGCCGCAGTTCCTGAAGCTGTTAAGAAGCAGCTCTATGGCAAGCGCTTTGACCCGGGACTCACGATTTTTTATGACGGAAAACAGTGCTTGGTGACGCGCCTGGAGGTTTTCCACAAGCCGGTTACCGGTTCTCCGGAACGCGCCCTGTTGGCCTACCTGTCGCAAAATCTGAGGGAGAGCATTTTGCCGGGTAGCGAATTCCAGGTGCTGCACCTAATTGACGCCGCGCTGGTCGATTTCAGTAACTAATAGTTCGGACTGCAGATGTTGCACGAGAAAATTTCGTTAAGCGAGTTGCGGGCTCTGGCCTTTCGCATTGAGCGGGAATCGAAAAGCACCACGCAAGCGGAGAGCAGTCATGTAGGAGCTTCGGAGGAGGATCCTGCCGATACCCTGCTGTCCGATCTCGAATCGTCAGGCGAGTGGGCGGACCTTAACCTTTCATTAGCCTGCGATCAGCTAGCTATTCCTTATCTTGCAAAATGGGAGGGCAGACCCGCGCCGGTACCCGAATTTATTAAAGAACAGCTTTATGGAAAACCTTACGGCCCGGGACTGGTCGTAGATTATCAAGGACAACGCTGCTTGGTGGTAGACATGTTCGTATCGTCTCCCGAAGGAAAGGGGATCGATCGCAGTAAGCCCGGCGCCTTAGCACAAATTATGTTTGAGATGTGCGCATGGGCGGATCTGAAGGAGATTCCGGAAGATGCCGATTTTGATCGGCTCTATTTGATTGATGCGACATTAGTGGACCTACAGTCCTGACTAACTATAGCCCCTCTAGACTTAGTCCAAGAAAGCAGTTGACAGCTAAGGGCGGAATACAGCAATCTTCCACGAGACGGGAAAATTTCCCGTCCCGGAGGGTATGTACTTAGATCGCGCCAAAATTATCGGTCTGCTACCGCGTCTCCTAGGCCCAATTGTAGGGCTCTGCCTGCGCTATTCGATCAAACTCGACGAGTTGGTCGAAGCACTGAAGTATATTTTGATTCAGCGGGCGGACTCCGAGATATCCCTCGATTCTGCTGCGCTCAGCGCCGCGCGCATTTCAGCCATTACCGGCGTGCATCGGAAGGATATTGCGCGACTGCGGGCCAGCGCTCGACCAAGCACGAAGCCCAAGAATCTGGTGATGAAGATCCTCGGCCAGTGGGAACAGGATCGTCGGTTTTGTCGGGGCCGCACCCCAAAGCCTTTGAAAGTAGATGGCAAACGTTCGGAGTTTACGGAGCTGGTGTATTCGGTTAGTACGGATCTCAACCCCTACGCGGTGCTCTTTGAGCTTCAACGCATAGGTGCTGTAGAGTGCAAACATCAAGTTGTTCGATTGGTTACCAGATCGCACTCAACCCGCGCCGATTTTGAACAAGGGCTCGAGCAATTGGCGGATGACCTGCAGAATCTCATTATTGCGGTCCAAGAAAACTTATCAAGCCAGGCGGAGGTACCGAATCACCACCTGTCCACAGAATATGACAATATTCCGGCGCAGTGCGCAGATAAGATCCGTCGCTTGCTTTTTCAAGAAGGGCGTCGCCTCCATCGGAAGATGCGTTCGCTCCTAGCCCCTTTTGATCGTGACGTGGGGTCAAGTCGACAGGGAGATGGACGTCTCCGCGTAGTTTTTGGTTCATATAGTTGTTTAGTTCCACACAAACCGGAGCGAAGAGAGTCATGACTGGCGAGAGCAAAAAAATTTGGCAAAAAGTGCTGCTAGTGTTTTTGACGTGTTTGATGGTGAGTTGCGGCGGAGGTAGTAAAGGTACGGGTGGAGAGGTTTTGAAGGGGCGCTTACTGTCGCTTACGGGCGAACCTCAAGCTGGGATCTCAGTTGTGTTGCCGACTACTGGGGATCAAGACTTGAGTAATGCACAGGGCGACTTCTTGATTCAGACTGAGCTCACCGAAGGCCGTATTGAAGTCTTGTTAGAAGGCCAGGATTTTTCGGTAATCGTGTATATACATGATGTGCCAGCCGGGACTCGCAGAATAGAGATCACTTTGGTGCTCGATCGTCACGAGGGGGATGTCACTCCCATTATTCAGGCAATCAAATTTGATTAGCTTCAGTTACGAATTGAAATTAAGAGGAGCGCTGCCTTCGGCCGAGGGATGTTAATTGAGCTCAATCGCATCGCTGAGCAACAGCACGGGAATGCCCTCTCTGATCGGGAATAATCTGTGCCCATCTTCCCGAATTAGCGCAGCCTCGAGTCGGTCCGTCATCAGATTGCCGGATCGATCTTTAATGTGTCCAGCGCCGATCTGAAGATTCAGAGCGGCGAGCTGCTCCGGCGTCGCCATTCTTAGGGGCAGATGCGTTTCGGGGCAAACTAGAATTTTAAGCAAATCAGGGTCTAAGGTCATAGTTCGTCTCCGGCCCTGAGTATACGCACGGATTGATTCCGTCCGGAAGCGGCGGCACACGCTTGCTAGTCTTGATGACGGAGTCGCCTAGATACTGGTCCGGAAGCTTCGTCGCCGCTCGCGAGTAGATTGGAGTTAAGCTTCACGGAAGCAGGGTAGGCGGGCCGCGGCTGCATCGGCACACTGCTAGTGCTTAGCAGCTTAGAAAGCTGCTCGGGTGAAACGCCTTCGCGTTTGGCCTGGAGATAATTCCAAAAATTCAGATCCGAGCTGATTGGTCGGGAACCGCCCGTCGGCGCGGACGCAGCTGACGCAGGCGCGAGCGCCCGTATCATCCAAGCGCCTTGGTTAACCTGGGCCATGCGGTTCTCGAACTGCGCGAATTGATGCTCTGCACCGCTACCGAGATCCACACCGCTACGTTCGGCGGTAAGATGCATGCGCCGTTCCCAGACCTGATATTTATTGCAGCGCAGCCGCTCTCCACAGAAACGCCGATTGAGTTCATGCTGCGTATCGAAGAAGCGTCTTAGCACATACGCCAGCTCCTCTTTATCGCAGCTGCCTAAGGCGGCCACTGCCGTGCGGTAGAGATCGCGATTAGATAGAATTTTGGAGAGCTCCGATCCAGGCCTGATCTTGGCTCCGATATCAACCTCTTCGCCGATTGCTCCCATGGCCTTAAGGAGCATTAAGCGCGCCCGGCCGTTTCCCATGTACACCGAGACGTCGTAGACCGCCATCGCGGCGCTCTCTGGCATCTGATGGCAGCGTTGAGTGCGCCAATAATCTTGATAGTAAATTTGGTTCCGTTCTTTCGCATTAAGCTCGAGCGGAGTCTTGCCGTAGCGAGCGGCAGTGCGGGGATGTATACCGTAGGCAGTATATGTACCAAGCGCCTTTTCGTCGTGATTAACTCCTCCTTCAATTAACTTTACCTGCTTGTGAATTTCGCGGAAGGTGGCGCGAGCCGCAGGGGCGTTGCGGATCGTATCGAAGGTGACAGGGGCGGTCTCGAGCGCCGGGACAACGTCGACTGCCGAACTCCCGGAACGCTGAGCTTGTGCACGCTGCTCCGCGGGACTTGAGATGGCAGAGCTGCTAGGGGAGACTTCAGCGTGGGCCGTTGGCCGTGTGGCGTTAGCAGCTGCCTGCTCGGTTTCGATTACTGTCCGAACGAGCTTCATAAATCTAACCAAATAGAACCGTTGGGCGTCACAATGGCGCCTACAAAGGTTATGCAACGGTTCGGATCCGAGGTTGCACAAGAAATTACGGGGCGGCGCTTTGAGGTGTGGAGGAGCAGAGGTTTTTACAGGCCGTGCTGTGATTGCGAGCGGAGCGAATGCCCGCCTCCGCTCATGCTGCGGCGAGGCGGGCAAACCCTAACTTTAAGTCGTAATGGTCTCTGGACTGAAGAAGTTAGGGGAAATTTCTGCAGATTTTCCAGCCGATAGCCTTCGTCTTAATGCTCGTAAGAAACTTTGACGATTATCTAGAGACAAAGCCTACATCGACATAATGTTAGGGGTTGCTTCACCCTCGCCAAGCTCGGGTTCGCAATGACAGAATTATTATCCTCGAAATATGTAACATCCACAGCAATGACAGAGCTGCGCATTATTCGCCCTTGAATTTTACGGGGCGGCTCGTAGTGTTACTTTAAAGCAGCTGCCCTGACCTTCGTTGCTTTCGACATGTACCTCGCCGCCGAACTTTTCGACCAAACGTTTCACGCAGGCAAGTCCGATCCCCGATCCCTCCGCGACCTGTTTGTGGACGCGCTGAAAGGGTCTAAAAACCAGCTCTAGTTTGTCGGCAGGAATTCCCAAGCCATTATCTTGAATCGCGATTGTCACATTCCGTCCCAGCGGCGCCTGCAGTGCGCTGATCTCAATTACAGGCGCCCGCTCCGGGGAGCTGTATTTGAGAGCGTTGCCCAGCAGATTGCTAAAGATCTGATAGAGTCGGAGTTTGTCGGCCATTACATCAGGCAGGTTGTCAGCCATTTTGATCACGGCATGTCGCGCCTCCAGTTGCGGTTTTAGTTCAGTCATCAGCTCGTTCAGCACCTCGGTGGTACTGATCCTGACCGGTTTGGTGTCAGTAGCGCTGATGCGGGCGTACTCCAAGACGCTCTTAACGAGCTGATCGAGGCGGCCGGTGGCAGTGGCGATATGTTCCAATAAATCCTTGGCATCGCCGGGCAGCGTCGGACCGTATTCTTCACTCAGAATGCTGACCATGCCTTTGATGGTGAAGATCGGAGCCTTAAGATCGTGTGAAACCATGTAGGTAAAGTCACGCAGCTCCTTATTTTTCTCCTCGACCTGACGCTGATAGCGTACTGTCCCGGTTACATCAAAGGTGACTGAAAGCGAAAAGAGCGGTTCTCCGGCATCATTGTTCACCGGTACCGCTCTGGTCTCCGCCCACATCTCAATTCCGGTGCGGTGGAAGAAACGAAAGCGGAACTGAAAGGGCTCTCCGGTTTCTGAAACCTTAAGTGCGCGCTGATATTTCTCGCGATCTTCAGGATGAACGATGGTCAGGAGGAAATCATCAGGTGCGGCGTAAATCTCTGACACCGGATACCCGGTCAAGACCTCGGTATATGGGCTGCAGTAGGAAATTTTTTGCTGCTTATCGCGGATGATGACGGCGGCGGCGAGGTTCCCGGTCAGAATCTTATAGTGCTCAAGCAGTCCCTGTTTCTCGGCTTTCAATTCTTCAAGCTCGGCCTGCAGACGTTGCAGGTCAGAAGGCTCGATTGACGCTCCATGCTTGGAATCCTGATGAGGCTTCGAGGCGACCATGCCCAGATATTTTCGGCGCAGTGTTTGAAGCGCGTGCAGCAGCATGGTTATTCCGGATTTACCGCTGAAGAGTAAAGATCACGCTCCGAATTGAAGGCACGTTCGCAGCTTTGCAGCATGCGACGGCGTTCATCCGGGGGAATTTGCAGTGCTGCCCAGGCCTGGTCCAATTCCTCTTCAGCCTGCCGCTGGCGGCGGTTCATGCCGCGCGGATGTCCAAGCCCAAGCGCATGCGCGGCAAGATCGGCGGCCTTCACCAGCATCACGAGCGCTTCAGTGGACGATCCTTCCTGAAGCTCCGCCCAACTATTATGGTGTTTGCGAATCACGGCCTTGAGCTCATCGCCGAAGTTCCAGCGCTCTGCGATCAGAAGGCCAACCTCGGTATGATCAAATACAAAGATCTCGGTTTCAGCCTGAGAGAATTCGCAGCCCTTATCCTCAACCACCTTGATTACCTGGCTGTAGTCGTTGCCGGCACGCTGTACCAGGAGCAGTTTGCCGATGTCGTGCATTAACCCGGCGAGAAAGGCCAATTCTTGCTTCTGTGGCATGACGCGCTGCGCAAGCAGCTTGGAAATGATGGCGGTGGCAATGTCGTTGGTCCAGAACTGGATTCTGGAGGGGTGGTTACTGGGGAAGATCTCCTTGAGCGTGGTGGCATTCAAAAGACAGCGCAGTTCATTGATGCCGATTACTAAGACCGCTTCCTCAATCGTTTCCGTTTTATTGCCGCGATCGAAGAACACCGAATTGGCAATTTTTAACACCCGCGCGGAGAGCGCTTCGTCAGACTCGATCACCTCGACAAAATCGCGGGCCTCCGCGTTTGGATCAGTAGAGAGCTGGAAGGCTTTCTGCGCTGCGGCGGGCATTGTGGGAATGCTGCGCGCGCCGACGACCGAGTAGATGGCGCTTTGAATGCCGCTCGGAAGGGCAGCCGGGGCGGCAGAGCTGGAGCCTTTCTTGTTCCGTCCTAAGAGCTTGCCAAACACAGTTTAAAGTCCGCCTTTTGATACACGTCGAATTAACAGTTATTCGATGACGATCAGAGGGGGCGGGCTTTATGAAATTAGCAGCTATCCAACTACCTGTACTTCTACCTGATCTTCTGGGGCAAATTCAGGGTTTTCGAGGTCAAACTCGATGTTGTTCCCGATTAGCGGGTCATCCACATCCGCGTCTGCTTCAATCGTATTAGAGGAGAAATCGCCGGTGGCTTCGAGCTGCAGGGAGACCGTTCCGGAGGCGCTGCCGTCGCCGCCAAAGAGATCCTGGCTCAGGTAGAAGACTAGGTACACATCTTGATCCTTTCGGCTATTCACCGTGGGGGAGATGTCGAGCTCCTCGCCGTCTACAACCAGAATCGCGGAACTGGGCACGTACTCCAGTTTGTCCGGAAAGCGTACCTTTAAGGCGATGCCATTATCGTTCACATCGCTGATGTGGATCTCGACCTGGGTGCGATCCCCGGTATCAAACTCGGTCGGGGATGCGTCAATGCTGACATTTGCGGCACCGATGAAATCTCCGCCGCCTCCGCCTCCGCCCCCGCATGAGGTTACGAGTGGAACTACAAGTGCCAGAAGGAATGCATATTTTTTAATCATCGAAGCTCCTTTCTAAGCTCGGGCGCTACGTCCGCATTTCTTGAACATTTAGCTATGAGCCGAATGCATGCGGGATAAGTCCTGCCTAATAAACTTTTTCCCATTATTCCAGGGCCAGCGCCACGGAGCCAGCCCGCATGTTGGTGGTGTTTCATAGCCGTTGAAGCTGGGCGGTGCGGAGCAGGGTAAAAAAAAGGCTGCCCTAAGGCAGCCTTTTTTGTCTACAAAAACGAGCCGAGGCTCTTCTTGAGACTACTACTAACGTTAGTAGCGGGGTCTACGAGGTCCGCCGCCGCCGCCACCACCGCCGCGATCATCGCGACGCGGGGGCTTCGAGTTGGCCTCGGAAACCGTAATTTTGCGGCCCTGCTGCTCTGAGCCGTTAAGCTGAGAGATCGCATTTTCCGCATCCTGATCGCTGGCCATTTCGACGAAACCGAAACCTCGGCTACGTCCGGTCTCGCGATCCGTTACGACGTTAGCAGACACGACTTCTCCAACGGCTTGAAATGCCCGCTGAAGGTCTTCTGTTTTAAATGAGAAAGGTAAATTACCGACAAAGAGCTTCTTACTCATCTGTCCTCCATATAAAAGGCCGTAGAGAACCAGGAGCAAAAAAGCTTCAAGGACTCAGGGCTGTTGTTAATTTAGAAGTATACCACGGTATGACCGCGCTCTTCAACTTTATTAAGATGATCAAGTTTGGATAGCTGCATCACGGAACAGCCTTTTATCGCATAGTTATTCCGGGCGCCGTTAAAATGAGGGCTCCCATAGGCTTTTATGGGGGGTATTAGTCCGCTCCGAGAAGAACGGTTTTTCATTAAATTGAGAAAGTACAGTGAAATCTTCGTCGTGATAACATACCGAGAAACTTGGCAAAATCTCCCGCCAGCGGGCTTCGAGGCCCGGCTCATTGACCAATAAAATGTAATCAGGCCAGACACTTTGCATCGCGGCAGAACGCTCGGAACTCGTAGGATCTAGAGCTTTCGAGACGATATCGAGAGTGGAGTTTGGGTATAGCTCTTCGTATCGTCCATCGACCGCGATCTGATATTTGGGAAAACCCCGCCAGAGCGCGAAGCTGCCATTGTTAAAATCGACCAGCAATTTACCTCCGCGCCCCGCATCGCGTAACCATTCCATGGCGCCAACCGGAAATGAGGAATAATCCAGGGTAAATCGATCGCTCTGCCACACGACTCGACTCAGAGTTAGAACGGCTCCGCAGAGACCAGCCGCTAGCAGTACGGCCGCGGCGCGTTTTAGTTTGAGGCTTAAGCTAGAAAAACGTGATTCCAGCGCTTGGACGACTACTAGGAAATAAGGCGCTCCAAAAACGCAGGCGCACATCGCAAAGAGGGCCGATAGTCGCTCACTTCTAAATGCCATTAGTGCTGATGCTGCGACGAAGCACAGATCCACAGATCGTACCTGCCGTGGGCTAACCAGCATACCGGCCGCGACAACTCCCAGAATTAGGATCGGGATAATTGATCGCACCGATCCCGGCATGATCGGAGCCCACTCACTAATGCTTGGGCGGGGCATTGAAATCGCTTCAAGAATATAACTCCAGTAGCTGCCAAAGCCGTACGGGTTAATCGCCGTCGCAGCTACGCAAAGAGCCAGAACTGCCAAAACCGTTCGCGCCCGGCCGTTCTGCCACGAGCTCCGGTCCACCAGTGCGATCGCCAATAGCGCCAGACCGCTGACGAATCCGCCATGTGCGTTGCACCAAACCAGCATCAGTGGCGGTAAGAACCAAATCACTGTGGAGGGCTGCGTGCGCAGCACACGGGCAAGCGCGAGCAGCGTTACGGGAATAAACAAATAGGTAAAAAGCTGTGAACGTACGGTGTTGCTCCAAACGAAGCAGCTTTCAAGCACGCAGATCAGCAGCCATACGAGCAAGGCGGGCGAGTCGCCGGCGTAGCTTCTTACCGCGCGCTGCAGGAAGAAGATGCTGATTGCAACCCCCGCTAACTTGGACCAAAAAAGTGCCAGCTCTCCGTGGGTAGAGAGTTGGTAAAAAATTAGCCCGGAGAGCCATTCATGATCGATCCAAATCGGCTTCTTTACGGTATAAGCAAAGGGGTCCTGCAGCGGTACGTGCCCCAGCACGGTGATTAGCCGGCCCATCGCCACCCGCGCAAAAAGATCGGGGTCGGCTCCCGTATATTGCAGCAGATACCAGGCCGCGATTAAAAGCACTGCGCAAAGCTGGGCACCAGGGCGCGCCAAGCGATCGCGGACCCGATCGGCAAATGTCTCGAAGATTCTGACAGCACTCATCGCTTCTGACATCCCGGACAGAGATGTGTACCACGTTGCCCAACCACAATCCGTTTGATGGTGGTGCGACAGCGGGGGCAGCCATGGCCATCCCGTTGGTACACTCGCGGAACATAGCGGCCCCATGCCACCACGCCGTCACCGATGTGTGTGCCCTGGTTTTCAATCGCTTCTGAAAGGGTTTGCCGAATCGCCTGCAACAGTTTGGGCACACGCAGTTTGCTGATGCGGTTGGCGCGGGTGAGGGGATGGATCTTGGCGCGCCACAGCGACTCATCGACATAAATATTTCCAATCCCGACGAGAAAGGCCTGATTTAGCAGCAGCGGCTTAATCGCGCCTTTCTTCAGCCGCAGCATGGCATAGAAGCGCTCCGGATCTAGCTCCGGATCAAGCGGCTCAGGGCCTAATTTGCCGGTGATGCGGCTATGGTCATCGACCAAATAGATACGGCCAAATTTCCGGGTATCATTGAAGACCAGTTTCTTCCCGTCGGCGAAGGACAGAATTACCCGGTCGTGTTTGGCCGGTTTGTAATTCCGCGATTCGATCTCCAGCACGCCGCTCATGCGCAAATGGATTAGCATGAATTGCTGCTTGCCATTCCGACTGAGCTCAATCCGCAGATATTTGGCGCGCCGATCAATTCTGGTGATTTTGGCGCCTGCCAATTTCTTGGTAAAAAGCGCGCGCGCCGGGCAGGCGATGGTGCGATCCCAGTAAACGGCCACCGCGGCGATCCGTTTGCCGCCAATTTTACGCTGCAAATTGCGGGCGATCGTTTCGACCTCAGGCAGTTCCGGCATCTTCTACCTCCTCGTCCATCTCATAGCGCGGTGCGCCCGGATCGCAGATCTCTTTGATTCTCGTTCGCAGCATCGTGCCGCGCTTCTTGCTCTCCATGCGGCGTGTCGCAATTGCGAGGGCGCGGCGTGAACCGACGATTACGAGCAGACGCTTGGCGCGGGTCACGGCCGTATATAGGAGCTGCCGCTCCAAGAGATTGTAGTGTGATTCGTTCAGCGCCAGTACCACACACGGCATCTCCGAGCCCTGCGAGCGGTGTACCGTTAGGGCGTAGGCTAACGAAAGCTGTCCGACCTCGCCCTGTTCGTACTTAATCAGTCGGCCATCCCACATCTCTACCATCAGACTGCGGTCGTTCGGATCGATGCTGAATACATATCCGATATCACCGTTAAACACTCCGGCCTCATGCAGGTTGTAATTATTAACCCGCTGGCAGACTCGATCTCCGGGATAAAAACGGGTTTCACCCAGCTGATAATACTCCGCGGTTGGACCATTCAGAGCGGGATTCAGCCGGGCTTGGAGCCGCCGATTGAGCTCTACTGTTCCGAGTGGCCCGCGATTGGAAGGCGTCAGTACTGAGATCTCTGTGTTTTCAAAACCAAACTTGCGCGGCAGCTGATCGGCAACCAAATTTTCAATCGTGGTTGCGGCCTCATCGGGGGTATTCTTGGCTATAAAATATCCGTCGGTCTTGGTCACGCCGTCGGGTTCCGGAATGTTGGGCAACACCCCCGAATTGATCATGTGTGCAATGGTGTTGATGCTGGACTGTTCCGAGCGTCTGAAGAGCTGCGAAAGACTGGCAGTCTTAACTTCCGGCACCGAGATTAGATCAGCGAACACGCGCCCCGGTCCTACTGAAGGCAGTTGATCTTTGTCGCCTACCAGAATCAAGGTGGTTTTGGCGGAGACTGCGGAAAACAGAGAACGTGCCAGCCGAATATCAATCATCGATGATTCATCAATGATCAGGACATCACACGGTAGGGGATTGTTGGGGCCGTGTAGGAACGCATGACGGTGCGGGTCAAAGCGCAGCAGGCGGTGAATCGTGCTGCCCGGCAGACTCGTGACCTGCGACATGCGCTGGGCCGCCCGGCCGGTCGGAGCCGCCAGCAAGACTTTGCGCTTCAGGCGGCTAAAAACGGAGGTGAGGGCGCGAATCACGGTGGTCTTTCCACAGCCTGGTCCGCCCGTAATGATCATCAGCTGATAATGGGTGGCATATTGAACCGATTGCCGCTGTTCCGCAGAAAACTTGAGACCCAGTTCCTGCTCGGCTTTATTCAGCGCATCCTGAATATCGGCATCATTGGTGTTGTCAGCCTTAAGCGGGTCGAGGCGCCGCGCTACGAATCCCGCTACAAATTCCTCAGCGCGCGCGAGATCCTCGAGGAAATAGCAGTCGTCTTTCTGAACAACGTACTGTTCCTTCAAGAGCTCCCGCAGCGCGTCCCCGAGATCGTATTCATCCTGAAGTCCCAGCAGGGCGCGCGCGCGTCGGATTAGAACCTCATGCGACAGAAAACAATGTCCCTCATCGGAGGCTTGCTCCAGGGCGTAATGCAGTCCGGCCTTTAACCGTTGCGGAGAGTCCGGCTTGAGACCAACGTTCAGGGCGATCGTGTCGGCCGTTAAAAATCCGATGCCGCGCATTTCGCGCGCCAGCAGGTAGGGATCGCGGGTAACGGTCTCGACTGCCCGGCTGCCATACCGTTCGTAAATGCGCGACGCCAGATTGGTCGAAACATTATGTTCGACTAGGAAGCGCATGATCTCGCGAATCTCACTTTGCTGGCGCAACGCCTCCGCCAGCAGCAGCGCCTTCTTGCGGCCCAAGCCTCGAACTGCGGCCAGCCGTTCCGGTTCGCGATGAATAATCTCCAAAGTTTCCGCCCCGAAGCGCTTTACGATCAACTTAGCGGTCTTGGGACCGATGCCTTTGATTAAGCCGCTCCCCAGGTACTTCTCAATCCCCTCTGCAGTTTCCGGAGTGATCTCAACGATCGAAATTGCATTTAGCTGCGGCCCAAACTTGGGATGTTTAGTATAGGCGCCGCGCACCACCACGCTTGCGCCCTCACGCGCATCGATACAGGTTCCCACCACCGTCACCCCCTCGGCCTGATCAGCTACATTGAGCTTCAGCACGGAGTAGCCGTTGGAGGGATTTCTAAAGGTGATCCTGCGTATTACGCCACGTACTATTTCTTCGGCGGCGGATTCGTCGGTCTTGGGCATCGGGGGCATTGTAGTGCAATTAGCGTAGATGAAAAATCAGATCGTAAAATTATTCGTCGATTTCCTCCAACTGTTGTCGGTTGCAATTTGGACCCTTGCTCGATATTCTAAAGCGCCCAGACGTGGGGCCCAATATATTGATATGCTTACGGTTTGTAGATGATCGATCTTAACCAGCTCAGAACTGATCCGGAACCTTTCGTAGCTGCCTGCCGAAAAAAGAGAATTAAATTCGACATTCCGGCGTTTCTCAAGCTCGACACCGAGTTTCGTGCGCTCAAGTCCAGCGTTGAAGCGCAGCGCTCGCAACAGAACGCATTCAGCAAAGAGTTGCCAAAGCTGAAAGATCCCGAGAAGAGCCAAAAGCTGGCGCAGATGAAGGAGCTAGCGGCCAAATTGAAGGAAGCAGAGGGGGAACTCAAAGGTTTAGAGGAACGCTGGCTCGCAGGCCAGCTATTGATTCCCTCGGTACCCTTGGACCGCGTCCCGGAGGGCAAGGACGATACCGAAAATAAGGAGATCCGTAGATGGGGAGAGATCCCGAAGTTTGCATTCAAAGCTAAAGATCATGTCGAGCTTGGCAAGCAGCTCGATATTTTGGATATCGAACGGGGCGTCAAGGTTGCGGGTGCAAGGAGTTATTTTCTAAAAGGCGACGGCACCCGGCTGCAGCATGCCCTGATGTCACTCGCGATGGATCACCTGCATCGCCGTAATTTCATTCTGATGGACCCGCCGCATATTGTGAAGCATGAAATGATGGTAGGTACAGGCTATTTCCCCGGCGGAGAGGAGTCAGCCTATCACCTTGATCAGCGCGATGACGGCTTTCATCTGATCGGCACCGCAGAGGTTCCCGTGACTTCTTATCACGCCGCTGAAATTTTGCCCGTGGCGGAGCTGCCGAAACGTTACGCCGGATATTCCCCCTGTTACCGGCGTGAAGCCGGGGCTTATGGCAAGGACACGCACGGCGCTTACCGCGTGCATCAATTCTACAAAGTGGAGCAGGTGATCGTTTGTAAAGCGGAACCAGCTGAGAGCGCCGCCATGCATGCCGAGTTATTGGGGAATGCGGAGGCGCTCATGCAGCTGCTGGAGCTGCCTTACCGCGTGGTGGATGTGTGCAGCGGGGATCTGGGGCAGGGGCAAGTCTACAAAAACGATATTGAAGCGTGGATGCCGAGCCGCAATGCTTACGGCGAGACTCACAGCTGTTCAACCTTCTACGATTTTCAGGCGCGCCGTCTGAATCTGCGCTACAAAGATGAAACGGGAAAGAATATTTTCTGTCACACTCTTAATAATACCCTGATCGCTTCCCCGCGCGTGCTGATCCCATTTCTAGAGGTGCATCAGAATGCGGATGGTTCGATTAATATTCCGCAGGCGCTGCGTCCCTATCTGGGAGGGCAGGAGCGCATTAGCGCCTAGCGCCGTTTTGTCGCCGGGTACTTTCTTGCTGGCTCTTTAAGCGCTGCGTTTGGCGTCGCGCTTCTTCTGCTTGTCCAGCTCCTGATCGAAACGCTTCTGTGCAGAGAGCCAGTATGAGGGCGGACGTCCAATTGAACGCGCCAGCGCCTCGGCGATCGGAGCTGTCACAGGCGCTTTTCCATCCAGGATGTTGGATAGTTCCTCGGCTGCTAAGTGCACCTTTTCCAAGAGCTTCTCGAGCTGGATGCCGCGCTGTTTCATGATCAGGCGGAGTTCCACCCCAGGGTGTAAAACCTTCTCCTTTTGCTGGCGCTTTTTGCCGTTCCCGCGATCTTTCGGGGGAGGAGCCGCCGCAAACTGATCAATCAGCATGTTGATCAGGGTGTCGGGCAGCTCGTGTTCCAAAGACTGAAGAGTTTTTGAAATGCTGCGCAGCGTGCGCATCGGGTAGCCGCCCGTTTCAGCGCCGTTTCCGACGATCACGGCCGCTTGATCTAAATGCTTAATGGCGCTCTGAATCAGAAATCCGGCCGCGCTCCTCATCCGAGCTTTGCGTTCGTCAGCGCTCATCACCTGCTTTGCCAGAGTGTCCATCAGCTGCATCATTGAAACGGTCGAGAAAGGCTCGCTAATGAATCCGTCGATGCCGCCCAAATACATCGCGGCGACACTCTCGCTTTTCTGATTGTTGGTATTCAAACACACGATTAGCTTTGCAGCGGGGCTCTTAGCGCGCGACTGCAGGTAGGCTGCAATCTCGGTGATGCCCTCATCTCCGATCGACGAATTGACAAAGAGGTGAGTGAATCCGCCGGGGTCCTCGGCCACCGCCAAGGCCTGCTGCACGCTGCTGCATTGCCGGATGCGTGGCCGGTTCTCGACTGCCGCGAGCACGGTTTTAAGACGGGATCTGGAGTCCGGATCCGCGTCGACGATCAAAATAAACATTTAGCGCAGCCCTAAACAGTCGTTTAGCGTTTGGCGTAAAGCTTTGTAGATCAAGAGCACGTTGCTGTCGCGATCGCGCAGCATCTCTTCGGAAATTTCCAAGTATAGGACTCCGGCCTTTTGATGGTCGCCCATCGCGCCGGCGACATATGAAACATTCTGGCCGCCCACCTCGGCGCGATCTTCCATAATCGGATATTGGCAGCGAAAGGCCGCTACGATCGGATCGAAGCTGGAGGATCCGGCGTTGTACATTACAGATTTGAAATGGTTCAAGCTGGTGTCGCCGATCGCCAGCCTAGGCACTAGCATTAGTGAGTCCGGTTCGATTAGGTAGATGCAGCCGCGCGCGAAACCAGCTGTTGGAATGACCTCTTTGGTGAGCTTGTCGATATTGCTTTTGGCGATGGTATTGCCGTCGATCGTTTCATACAGGCCCTGCAGCGATTCTTGAATACGCTCGGGGCAATGCTTGCAATAGGTATTGTGAGCGAAAAGGGAACGTCCGCCGCTCGCTTTGCTCGGGGTGACTGTCGTGACAGGGGCAAAGTCCTTTGGAAAGCGGAATACATCCGGCATCGTCTGCGCATAAAATTCGCAGTTCTTTTCGAGCTTGGCTCGGATTTGGCGCATGCCATCGGGGCCTAGCATGCCTTCGATCTGCGAGCGCGCTTCGTTCCAGTCGAGTTTTGCTGAGGGGTAGTGCTCGGGATCGGCAGCGCGGGCTAAAGCCTCGCCAATTTTGCAGATGCGATCGAGCGTGTCGGCGGTATGCGTTGAAATCTCTGATTCCTGCGCCTCTTCGCGCGCGTAGGTATCTCCCATGCCGATGCGCAGGGTGGAGGGAAAACCGAGCTTGCGCGCGATCGTTAATCCCAGCAAGGTAGGGGAGAATCCCAATATCTTGCCAAGCACGGCCTCGAGTTTATCTTTTGGTTTGAGGGTTGAAACGGCACGTTTGTAGACATGCGGATAGTTCCAGGAGATCAGCAGCAGACCCAGCTGCCGGAAAGTTGCGCAGGAATATCCGAGCTGCGGCTCTAGATTTTGTTTGGACGCCAGCACTTCCGCGGCTGAGGAGCTGATCAAAGCACTCTTGAGCCGGGCGCCCTGAAGCTCGCTCATATCAGATAAGCGATGGGAGGAGATCTCTGATTCACGTGAGCCCAAAACCACCTCGAGCTCACTCCACTCGGCGTTCTTCAATACATCATCCGGAGACGCCGCGTCACTGAGTAGCGATCCATTTTCAATTAGCCGCTTGATCGACCAGGTGAAGAGCGCCGAGTCTTTCTTGAGATCATTCAATAGCTCGAGGCGATTGACCTTGTAACGGTTGCTGGCGACACCTTCCTGCACCTGCTGAAGCACAGCCGGATTGACCGGAAACCACGACTGCATGCAGTGCGTCACAGCGAGTTCAAGCTGTCGATCGGCGCCCTGGTTGCCGCCGCTTGATTGTGGTAAGTCTGGCACGACCGATTTCCTTTCTTCCCGCCTAAATGAACCGGCGGAAGTAGTCTGGTTCTTCACCTTAACAGTCGGTATTTATTGGGATTCGGTTTAGTCGTAAATTGCGCTCAGGGTGGGAATCGGTCGTTCCCAGGGCGGATCTGCCTAGTGTTATTAATATGTTAAAGATTTTCCCGGTTTTGGTGACCCCCTTCATGCAGAACTGCCGGATCCTCAGCTGCGGCTCGGACCCGCGGGCAGTGGTGGTGGACCCCGGGGGCGACGTAGCCGAAATCGAGGCAGTCTTAAAACGGAATGGATTGGAATGCCGTGAGATTTGGCTGACCCATTCACACCTCGATCACTGCGGTGGTGTTCATGTGCTCAAAGAGAGAACCGGGGCGCGCCTCTTCGCCCATCCGCTAGAAAGCGAGATGCGGCAGCGTGTTAAAGATCTTTGCCTGCTTTATGGCTTGCCGCACGGTTCAATGGAGGATTGTCCCGAGCCGGAGGAATATATTTCAGGTGGTGAAACGCTCTTGCTGGGCGATCTCAGTTTTCAGGTGCTCTTCACACCGGGCCACTCGCCCGGGCATGTCTGTTTTTATAATCAGCCCTCCAGGACTTTGCTCGCCGGAGATACCTTATTCGCCGGTTCAATTGGCCGCACGGACCTCCCGGGTGGGGACCATCAGACCCTGCTGCGCTCGATTAGAGAATCGATTTTGGGACTGCCCAGTGATACAGTGGTGATGCCGGGGCATGGGCCCGACACCACCATAGGAATTGAGAAGCACAAGAACCCCTTCTTGAATCCTGGTTAAAGCGCTGCTTGAAATAATAGTCGGATGATTATTTCGCGGAGCGGATTTGCTGAAGATTACTAGTTAGGGTTGCGGAGACAAACATGTCGGGTGTTTCAGAAAATCGAAATATTGTGCTGGGCATAACGGGCTCAATTGCCGCGTACAAGGCAGCAGAGCTGGCACGCCTATTTGTTTCACGGGGCTACACCGTTAGAACGATCATGACGCAGTCGGCGCAGGAGTTCATCACACCGCTGACGCTGCAGTCGGTGACCGGCAATGTAGTCATGACTGATTTCTGGGAGTCGGCACAGCCCCAGAACATCGAGCACATAGAGATTGCTGATTGGGCGCATGCAATCGTCGTAGCGCCGGCTACTGCCGATTTGGTCGCGCGCATGGCGCATGGCTTGGCCGATACGCCGCTTTTGGCCACCTTACTCGCAACGCGTGCTCCGATCGTACTGGCGCCGGCAATGAACGTGAACATGTTCGAACACGCTGCGACCCAGGAAAATATAACTGTGCTCCGGAAGCGCGGCATACATTTCGTCGATCCGGAGGAGGGCGCCTTAGCCTGCGGCTGGAACGGCACGGGCCGTTTGGCTGATCCCTGGGAAATTTTTTATAACGTCAGGCGCTACCTTGCTAAGGGCGACATGACAGGTAAACGGGTCTTAATCAGCACTGGCCCGACCCGCGAGCCGATAGATCCGGTGCGCTTCATCTCGAATCGATCGTCGGGGAAGATGGGGGTGGCACTGGCGCAGGAGGCCTTTGTGCGGGGCGCTGATGTGACTTTGGTGCATGGGCCTGTCAGCGTTAAGAAGGTGCCGGACTCGGTGCGCCGAATCCCTGTGACTACCGCAGTTGAAATGCACGCGGCGGTGCTGCAGGAATACGGAGCGGAGCCCTACGATGTAGTGATTATGGCTGCGGCAGTAGCCGATTACCGGCCCAAGTACGTGGCTGAGGATAAGATTAAACGCCGCGAGTTTAAGGATCGAATCGAGATGGTCGAGAATCCGGATATCCTGCTCGACCTGGGCAAACAACGCAAGGACAGCAAACGGCCGGTACTGGTGGGTTTTGCCGTTGAGACTGGGGAGATTGACGAATTGCTGGAACAGGCGCGGGATAAGATGAAGCGCAAGCAGACAGATCTAATCATCGGCAATTTTGCGTCGGATGCTTTTGATCTCGACACCAACCATGTCTGGATGTTGGATCGCACGGGGCGGCAGGAGGAGGTCGCCACTACGTTTAAGAGCAGGGTGGCAAATCGCATCCTTGATGCGGTGCTGCGGTTGTAAGAGCTATTTCTAGATCGGCATGGCCGGCCATGGTGGTAGCTCCAGGCAGCGCCGACTTTGAGCCGAATTTTTTCCGGAAGCGAGCTGACGGCATGAGGAAGTACGCGAATCAACAGGCAGCGCAGTCCAAGGACCGGCTCGCGCCGATCTTGAGAGGGTCTCGAAATGGCTAGGCGCGAGGTGCTGGCATATTTGGAGTCGGTAGCGGACCTTTATCCGGGGGGTATCCCACCCGCTGCGGTACAGCAGAGCCCGCGTAATGCTGAAAAATATCGGTGTGTGATCGTTTCAGATGCCGCTGAGCTCCAATCAAATGCAACTTTGGTGCGCTCGATCATAGAGAAGGGGATGCAACTCAAGTCTAATGAGGTGGCACTTGTGAGCGCGGCAGGAGAGCTGAAAGATCTGCAGCCTTCCCGCATCGTGTCTTTCGGCGAAAACGGTCTCAAGTTAGTACGCGCAGCCGGACTTGCTCCGAAGCGCTGGATCAAAGCCGCCGCTTTGTCCACAATCGCATCCGATCAGGCGGCTAAGCGCGGGTTTTGGGAAGAGTTAAAACGCGGAATATGAAAGCTAGATTGCTATTGATTGTATCGCAGCTGCTCCTAATTGTCGGAGTGCTCTGCGCTCAGAACCTCGATCTGGTGCCTTCATCCCGTGACGGTTATGTCGCTGTCCTGGATATGAACATGATGATTCTTCCCGGCACCGCCTCATATCTCGAGAAAGGTCTGACGCGCGCAGCTGATGAGGGAGCCAAAGTTGCGATCGTCAGGTTGAACACACCGGGCGGGCTCCTGGAATCCTCGCAACAGATGATTCAATCGATCTTTCGTTCCAGGATTCCGGTTGTGATCTACGTCGGTCCCAGCGGATCGACTGCGGCCTCAGCGGGGGTTTTTATCACAATGGCGGGCCATGTGGCCGCCATGGCTCCCAGCACCACAATCGGCGCTGCGCACCCGGTCTCGGGGGATGGTCAGAATTTGCAAAGCGACATGCGCGCTAAAGCTGAAAACCTTACTGCCGCAATGGTGAAATCGATCTCGGAGCAGCGCGGCCGTAATGCCGAATGGGCCGAGAAAGCGGTCAAGGAGAGCAGCTCGCTGACTGAAAAGGAAGCGTTGAAACTTGGAGTAATTGATTTCATTGCGAACGATCTGGATGAGCTGCTGAAAAAGATCGCAGGGCGGAAGGTTAAACTTGATCGCGGCGAGGTTGCCATCGCAGATTACTCCGCGCTACCGCGCAAGGCGATCGAGATTGATGCGCGCGACAAGGGCTTTAACATCTTGGCCAATCCCAACGTCATGGCGCTGCTTTGGTTGGCCGCCACTACCGGCCTTTCAATTGAGCTTTACAATCCCGGCGCGATCCTGCCCGGCGTGGTCGGGCTGATCTCGTTGATTTTGGCCCTGACAGTGGGTCAGGTAATCCCCACCAATCAGGGAGCGATCGCGCTCTTTGTTGCAGGGGCGTTATTGATCGGGGCAGAGCTGTGGGTGCCGAGCGGTATTCTTGGAGTGGGCGGCATTATAGCAATGGTGCTGGGGTCGGTGTATCTATTCGATCCGGCCACAGCTCCCGGGATGGGGGTTGACCTGGCTCTAATTGTTCCGGTGGCGCTGGTGCTGGGCGGGTTGATGCTGGCAGTGGTGATTGGGGCGGCCAAAGTCATGCGCCGCAAGGCTATTACCGGGGCTGAAGGTTTAGCGGGTCTGGAGGGCCAGGTCACCGAAACTGTCTCGACACGCGGCAAGGTTTTTGTGAATGGTGAGATTTGGAGCGCCACCTCCAGCTCAGGCATTTTAGAAAAGGGCGCGCAGATTAGAGTAGTAGCAGTCCGGGAAGGTCTGTTACTTGAAGTCGAAAGGATTTAGCAAGGAGAAGCACATGGCAATTGGAATTCAAGGCATCGTAGTCCTGCTGGTTATACTGGCAGTCATATTAAAAAACGGTCTGTATGTGTTGCAGGAATACGAGCGTGGAGTCGTGTTCTTCTTAGGGCGGCTCTCCGGCGTGCGCGGACCGGGACTTTTGGTCCTGATACCTTTCGTGCAGCGCTTAATCAGAGTCGACCAACGCACTGTTACCATGGATGTGCCGCCGCAGGATGTGATCACCGGCGATAACATCTCGATTAAGGTTAATGCGGTGCTCTATTTTCGGGTGATCGAGCCGGCCAAAGCGATTGTACAGGTCGAAAATTATCTCTATGCGACCAGCCAATTGGCGCAGACAACATTGCGCTCAGTTTGCGGCGAGGTGCAGCTCGATGATCTTTTGAATAAGCGCGAGCAGATCAACCATCGCATTCAGGAGATCATCGATAAACAAACGGATCCCTGGGGCATCAAAGTTTCGCTGGTCGAGGTCAAACATATCGATCTGCCGCAGGAGATGCAGCGCGCCATGGCGAAGCAGGCCGAGGCCGAGCGTGAACGGCGTGCGAAGATCATCAAGGCTGAAGGTGAATTCCAGGCGGCCGAAAAACTGACAGCCGCTGCTAAGATCATGAGCCAGGAGGGCACCACGATTCAGCTGCGTTACCTAGAGACGCTGCGTGATATCTCTTCGGAACATAATTCGACAATCCTCTTCCCCATGCCGATCGATTTTTTGGCCGGCTTTAGGAAGTCCAAAGAGTAGGGGTAATTAAGATCACGCCGTATTCTTACACCCTTCCGCCGGAGCGCATTGCGCAGCGGCCGGTTCAACCGCGCCATGCCGCTAAGCTGTTAGTGTGTCAGCGTTCGAGCGGGGGACTTGAGCAGGCCACATTTATGGAGCTGCACCGCTGGCTCGGCCGCGGCGATCTCCTGATATTTAATAATACTCGCGTGCTGCCCGCCCGGCTTTTCGGGCGCTTTGAGCCCGGTGGAGGCGCGTGTGAGCTGTTGCTGCTGCGCCGCGTAGCTCCGCACGTGTGGCGCTGCATGGGCAGACCGCTCAAAAAATTTCGGAGCGGGACGAGCATTGCGTTGGGAGGAGCGCTCCAGGCGCTGGTGCGAAGTCGGTGCTCAGACTACGAAGTGGAGCTGGAGTTCTCGGCTTTGGGTCAGGATGCAGACGCGGCCCTGCGCAGCCAAGGCATTATGCCGATCCCCCCCTACATCCGGACGGGGCATGGCGATGAGCAGGATCGCGAAGACTATCAGACGATCTTTGCCAGCGCCGAGGGATCAGTCGCGGCCCCCACTGCCGGTTTGCATTTCAGCCCGGAGCTGATGGAGGCGCTTACCGGCGCGGGGGTGGAGAGTGCCTATCTTACCTTGCATGTCGGTGCCGCCAGCTTTTTGTCGCTCCTTCCTGACCCGCAGAGCTCGGAGTTGAGTCCGCCCGGTGCCGAGATCTATTTCCCCGATCCCCAGCTGTTGGCGCGAATCAATGCGGCGCGTGCCGGCGGCGGTCGTATCATAGCGGTGGGCACTACCACGGTGCGGGCCCTAGAAAGCATGTTCCGGAGTGAAAGCCAAAGTACTGCGGCCCAGGAAACCTCGCTCTTTATCACGCCCGGCTTCGAATTCAGAGCCGTCGATGCAGTAATCACCAATTTTCATCAGCCCTACACCACCCACCTGTTGCTGGTGGAGGCGCTGATGGGACGCGCGCTGCTTGAGCGGAGCTATCGCTTCGCTTTGGAGCATGCGTTCCGTTTTCTTTCTTATGGCGACGGAATGTTGATTTTGTAGCCGTTAACCAGCAAGATTCCGCGCATGCCAGGAACCTTTCAGATCAACAAAACCTCCGGACTGTCACGGCTGGGAAAATTTACAACTTCGAACGGCAGCTTTGAGACGCCGAACTTCATGCCGGTGGGCACCCGCGGCAGCGTTAAGGGAGTAGATATTGAGCGCCTGGCTGAAGCCGGCGCCCAAATTATGCTGGTCAACACCTATCATCTGTGGCTAAAGCCGACCGCTCCGATCGTGCGGGGGCTAGGGGGCATCCATAAGTTTACCGGGTGGCAGGGCCCGATCCTGAGTGACAGCGGTGGTTTTCAGGTGTTTAGTCTGAAGAGTATCCGCAAGATTTCGGAAGAAGGGGTCGAATTTCGATCGCACATCGATGGCGCGAAATGCTTTCTCAGTCCGGAGATCTCAATTCAGACCCAAGAAGAACTGGGGGTCGACATCGCCATGGTTTTAGACGAGTGTCCGGCCGGCGGGTGCGATTTCGGTTATTTCGAGAGATCTTTAGCGATGACCCAGCGCTGGGCTGCCCGCTCCCTGGCCGCGCGCCGCAAGGAGACGACCTCCATCTTCGGCATCACACAGGGGGGCTCGCACCGCGAACTTCGCACCCGTGCCGCCCAAGAGATCGGAGCGCTGGATTTTGACGGGGTGGCGATCGGCGGTCTCAGTGTCGGCGAACCCAAGTCGGAGATGTATGAAGTGCTAAGCTATCATCCGCAGCAGCTTCCGGCCGCAAAGATTCGCTATCTGATGGGAGTGGGCACTCCCGAGGATATCGTCGAGGCGGTTAGAAACGGGGTCGACCTATTCGATTGCGTAATGCCCACTCGCGCTGGTCGATTCGGCCGTGCTTTTATCAATGCCGATGAACCGACCCTCAACATCAAGAATTCTAAGAACCAAAATGATACCGCTCCTCTGGATCAGAACTGTAGCTGTCTGGCCTGCCGCCACCACTCTCGAGGCTATCTCCATCACCTCTTCAAGGTTGGGGAGATGCTTGGTCCGCAGCTGTTGAGTATTCATAACCTGACCCATTATTTGTCGCTGATGCGGTCAATTCGGGAAGCGCTGGCCGAAGATCGGTTTGAAGCTTTGTATCGCGAGATTCAATCGCGTTGGGCAAAGGTGGAGGAGATTGGAGAGCTGGGCGGGGTAAATGGATGAGCCGGAGTGGGGCTTTCAGCCCAGTGAGTGCTGTACTAATTACGCAAACCATTGACTGAAGTCCCTGCAAGCGCGCTGTGATCTGTCATTGCGAGCGAAGCGAGGCAATCCCTACCATTTGGCCTGGAGATGCGCAGACCCCGAGCAGGGGGGAAGGGGATCCCTTCCCCATTAAAGCCGGGTAAAACGATGAGTGCTATAGCGTTGAGGATTGCCCGCCTCCGCTTATGCTACGGCGAGGCAGGCGGTCGCTCTGCTCGCAATGACAGGAAATTTGTCCCCGAATTGCCGAAGCTAGTCCAACTTCGGTGTCAGCCGCACCTGACCTAATGCCATCGGTCCCTCCGGAATTTGGATATATAGACCCAGACCGTATTCAATGCAGGCTAGTTTGGAGAATAATCGCACCCGCCGCCCGGGCGTGGCGGTTTGCCGGCCCGCGTCTTCCCACAGTTGATTCAATCTTCTTTCGACTGCTTGAGCATCTACCCGGGTGGGGGTTGCGGAAGTTTTCACCGCCGCTATTAGACTGGTTCCCGTTACCGCTATCTGCACCCACTCCTCGCGCGTGCTTAGGAAAGAGAGGTAGTCCTGGGCGCTGAGGTGCAGATCTTCGCGGTCGAGCTGAAATAAGCCGCGCGGGTGTGAATGGATGCCCATTACCGGCACATTCGCAATGCTCCTCTCCACAGGAATCCGGACGCTGTGCTGATCGCCCTGAACAGTTCGGGAAAGCACGAGGGTGCCGGTGTAGATATTCACGTAGCCCATGCGCCCGTGTTCAATGCCGCCGGCAGTTTGTTCACGTAGCCTTTCGATCGGGATCTTCAACCCATCTAAGTCGATGCGGGTGGGTAGTGCGGCAGGGTAGCTTAGCGTGCGGGCAAAGTGCAGCAGGTTACCCTTGAAGGCTGGCCAATCCCAGCGCTCGGCATCAGCGCTAGGCGCAGCAGCCGGATGCGGACGTTGCACCGCCTCTTCTACGAACTTACTAACAGCTCTCTCAAGCGCTCTAAAAAGATCCATCGCCGCACAGTTATGCGCGGATGGCTCGCGATCGTCAGAAAATCACGGCCTTAAATATCGAGTAATTTCAATACTATAACTCCCAAATCAAAATATTTTAAGGGAACCCCTCGCGACTGCACCTATTTCTCTGCAGTAAAGATACGTGATAGAACGCATAAGCTTTTGGACTTATAGAATTTTAACCATGTTCACCCGTACACCTCGACCTATCGTGCTAGCCGCAGCAGCGGTCTTTGCGCTTATTCCCTTGGACCTTTTTGCTCAAGCTGCTGCTCCGGGAGCTGGAGCGCCGCCGGTCGGCTTTAGCGACATGCTGGCCCGCATGCTCCCCATGTTCGCGATGGTTTTTTTCATTTTCTACTTCATGGTGCTGCGTCCTCAAAATAAAAAGATGCTGGACCACAAGGCGCTAATTGAATCGCTGAAGAAAGGGGATGCTGTGGTCACGAGCGGAGGAATGATCGGACGAGTCGCAGCAATCGAGAATGATGCGATCAGCGTAGAAATTGCAAATAACGTTAAAGTGAAGTTTGAAGCTGCGCATATTGCACGCCGGCTGGGAAAGCCTGGTGATGAGGCGCAGGCGGCATAGGGAGGTAAACTAAATGGGCTCTGATCTCAAAAAGCGCTTTATTATTCTAGGGCTGGTGCTCGCAGCTGCGATCGCCTTTCTGCTGCCGACGATCGAGCGTGACACTTTTAAATCGGGATGGATATCTAAACCCATTTCGCTGGGACTGGACCTTAGCGGCGGCGTGCATTTGGTATATGAGGTTCAGACACGCGACGCCATTTCGAGTCGCCTATCTTCGATGATCTCAGGCATCCGCTCAGAACTTCGCAATTCCAAGATTGCGGTCACCCGCGCGCGCGTCAACGATAAGAATCAGCTGGAGGTTTCCCTGCTTAGTTCCAAGTTCAAGGATCAGGCGCGCCAGAAGTTCACCGACAGCTACAGAGAGCTGCAATTTGTGGGTGAGCAGGCCGATGGGGATAAGGTCATTCTGACTTACGGTTTCAGCCCGGCCAACGAGGAGCGCATTCAGAAGGAATCGGTAGATCAAGCAATTGAGACGCTCCGAAACCGCGTTGACCAGTTCGGAGTTTCTGAGCCGTTAATTCAGCGTGTCGGTGAGCGGCGAATTTTGCTGCAGATGCCCGGTATTTCGGATATCGAGGCGGTCAAGAAGGTCGTGGGCTCGGTGGCCAAGCTCGAATTTCATCTAGTTCCGTCGGCTACCGCTGAGAACGTGGCGGCTGTCTCCCTGAAAGATAAGGCCGGTGCCCCAATCAAGGTGGAGGAGGAAGCGCTGATGAGCGGTGATGCCGTATCCGATGCGCGTGTAGCATTCGAGAACGGTTTGCCGGAGGTAGCTTTAACCTTGACCAGTGAAGGCGGCACCGTGTTCGGCAAGCTGACGGCAGAGAACGTCGGTCGGCAGCTGGCAATCGTGCTTGACGGAGTGGTCTATTCCTCCCCGGTAATCCGCGATCGAATCACCGGCGGGCATGCCAGTATCAGCGGCAGCTTTACGATGGAGGAGGCTAGGCAGTTGGCGGTAGTATTGCGTGCCGGCGCGCTTCCCGCGGCGCTCAATGTAATGGAAGAGCGCACGGTCGGCCCAACTTTGGGTGCCGAATCAATTCGCAAGGGCATCACGGCGATCGTAGTCGGCTCGCTGTTTGTATTCGTATTTATGGCGATCTACTACAAAAAGTCGGGTTTGATCGCAGTAGGCTCCTTGATATTGAACCTATTCCTATCCGTGGCATGTCTCTCAGCTTTTGGGGCGACGCTTACTCTGCCCGGCTTGGCCGGCCTAGCGCTGACCATCGGTATGGCTGTGGATTCTAATGTGATTATCTTTGAGCGTATCAAGGATGAACTACGGAATGGTTCGACTCGGGATGCTGCAATTACAGCCGGGTTCGAGAAGGCCTTGAGCGCTATTATTGACTCGAACTTGACCACGCTGCTTTCCGGTCTGATCTTGTACTACTTTGGGACCGGCTCGATCCGCGGTTTCGCTGTGACACTGTCGATCGGTATTCTTACCACCATCTTTTGTGCTGTCTTCGCATCGAAGCTTGCCTTCGAGTACTTCTCGCTGAAGGGGCGCGAGGAACTTTCGATTTAGAGGGGATATGGAGTTAATTTCACACAATACCAAATTCGATTTCATGGGGATCGCGAAGATCCCGCTGCTGCTTTCAGTCTTGTTGGTAGCCTTCTCAATCTATGTCTGGTTTGAACAGGGTGATTCGAAATACGGCGTGGACTTCAAAGGGGGCAATGAATTCCTCGTGAAATTCACGGACCCGACCAACTCCGAAGCGATCCGGCAGCTGCTCAATAAATCCGGATTGGATGGAGCCACGGTGCAGGCTTTCGAGGGTGACAGCAATGAGTTCTCGATCCGCATCGGCGGCGAGGTCGACTCGAAAAGTGCCCGTGCCAAGGTTGATAGCGGTTTGACGGCAGCGCTGTCCGGTAAATACCAGATAGTGAAATCCGACTATATCGGACCCACCATCGGGGAAGAGCTGCGGCGCAAGGGCTTAATCGCAACCGTGCTGGCGATGGTAATGATTCTGGCTTACGTGTCTTATCGGTTCGAATTTGCTTTCGCGCTGGGAGCTGTGCTGGCGGTATTCCACGACGTAATCGTGGCCACCGGCGTCTATCTGCTGGCCGGGCATCAGATTAATATGGGCACGGTGGCGGGCGCGCTCACCATCGTCGGCTACTCAGTCAACGACACGATCGTGATCTTCGACCGGGTGCGTGAGGAGCTGCTTAAGGATCGGCACACCCCGATCTCGTCAATTTTCAATACGGCCATCAATTTTACCCTCTCGCGTACCGTCGTAACTAGTTTGCTGACTCTGCTCTCGGCCTGCGCTCTCTTAGTCCTTGGTGGCGGAGCTATTCGGGACCTGAGTCTTTATCTCGTGGCCGGAATCATCGCGGGCTGTTACTCGACTGTGTTTATCGCCTCGCCGATTGTAGTGTTGTGGGAAAAGCTGCGCGGCAATAAGACAGTTTAGCGCTGTCGCCCATTTCTGCTTCAGTCAGGTTTTGGCGCTTCTAGAAGCGATGGACAAATAGCTTGCTCTTACGCTTATCGTCGATCTCAAAGGTTGCCGCAGGGGTGGCCTCGACCTCAAAACTGTTGGTCAGAAAGACGGAACCGGGCTGCAGCTCTTTCTGAACTTTCTTCCACAGTTCAGGCATTGGACCCGGAGCCAGGAAAGCATACACCACATCAAACTTTGAAAGATCGAGCTTCCAGAAATCTTGGAAATCGATCTGTACATTGGGGCAGCCAAAACGGCTCTTCCGAATACGGCTGAGCAGGTATGCCAGCGGAGAGATTTCCACTCCCCAAAAGTGCGCTTCCGGAAAGCGCTGCGCCAAAAAAACCAGTAAACCGCCGAAGCCGCAGCCCAGGTCAATAAAGCGGAAATTCTTGCGGCCGCCGATCTGTTCTGCAACCAGCTCGTACATCGGAGCTGAAGTTGGATAATACGGTACGCCGGTCCAAAGGGTAGGGAGGTAAAGCAATACCGCCCAGGCCGCCACAAGAGTGAAGAGCCAGATCGGTAGATTGACTAAGAGTGAGGCCACAGCCGCGGGGAGTATAAAGAGATTCAGCAGCCGCCATACCCGCGGAAAATTAAGCCACGACACGGCGAGATAGGCGCCGACGCTTCCTATTAGCAACATCACAAAAGGACGGGGCTGCAAATCTTGCGACTCCAGCAGCTGCATCAGCACTAACGCTCCGGCAAGCGCCAGCACCTGAGCCACGATGCTGAAAGCCAGGTAGTAGACGGGTCGGGCCTGATTGATCATGGCCTATGCCAGAAGAGTCTTAGGCATATTCTTCCTTACCGGGCTGCTATAGTAACGTTCGAATTCGCCCGCCTTTTCGTTCAGACCGACGGCGCCTAAAGTATCCGGTACCTGTACCATCAGTCTGATAAAGAGATCTCCACGGGTTCCGTCCTTGGATACGATCCCCCGTTCCTTCAACCGAACCTCGTGCCCTGTTTGGCTTCCCGCCGGCACCTTGATCACCATCTGATCTTCCAGCGTTGGAATGGTGATATTGGCTCCGTTTATAGCCTCCCCGATGGTGATGGGCACCTCAACAATCACCCCGCGGTTTTGGAGTGAGATATAAGGATGCGCAGCGACCCGCACTATCAGCACCAGCTCCTCTCCGGCGTCCTGGGTATTCTGCAGTCTAATTACCGTGCCGCTTTTTGTGCCCGCCGGAATTTTCACGGAGACTTTGCGCGTGCCTTCGGGTTCTGCAATTTCGATCGTCTTTTTGACGCCGATTATCGCATCCTTGATGGTGCAGGAAACCTCCAGCACCGAGACTCGAGACACCGCGCCGCGCCGCCGTGATTTGTGCGCCCCTTTCTTGGGGCCGCGCTGCAGTCCTTTGAAAAACTGGGGGATCCTTCCAAAGACCTCGCTCAGAGGGACATCCCACATCGACTGAGATTCAGCCTGCTGCGTAAGGGTAGTCTCGCGTAAACGGCCGTCCGACTGTGCCTTAGTAGCGCGTGCGCGGGCCTCAGCCATAGCTCTGGCATAGCGTTCCCTGGCCGTTTTTTCGTCGCGCTGATAAGCTCGATGTGCCTGCGAACGGGCGGCGCCCTGCCGGAAATCACGTTCGAACTCCGCGTCGAATACGCGCCTCTTTTCGGGGTCACTTAGCACCGTATAGGCTTCAGCGATCGCCTTAAACTTTTCCTCCGAAGCCTTGCCCGGGTTAACGTCGGGATGATAGCGCCGGGCTAGAATGCGGTAAGCACGCCTGATTTCCTCATGCGTAGCTGAAGTGTTAACCCCCAGAATTGCGTAATAGTTCTCCATCGCTGTGATTGGAGCTTAACAGAGGCAAGAACAACCAGAAAAGGCCTTGCCAAAAGGGGGCTAATAAACGCTACTACTAGAAATTCAACAGGAATCCCCGTGGTTTTATCACAACGCAAAATAGCATCTCAGGGCTGGCTTAGATACGCCGAAATGGTAGTCGAACGGGCGGGGGTGCTGGATGACGATACCGCAGAACTCTTAGTTAAGGCCTTCGCTGCAGTCCCGCGCGATAGCTTTGTTGATCCCGGATTTGTGCCGCGCGCTAAAGATGATGACGCTCTCCCGATCGGCTATGGGCAAACAATTTCGAAGCCCTCAACCGTCGCTCGGATGCTGGCCCTGATAGGCTTGCGCCCGGGCATGCGGGTCCTGGAAATTGGGTGCGGCTCCGGTTACTGCAGCGCGGTGATGGCCGCAGCAGGGGCCGATGTATTTGCGGTCGAGGTGGTAGGGCTATTGGCGCAAAAAACCCGGCGGCTGCTCGATCAGCTCAACTTCCAAAATATTTTGATTCGACGCGGAGATGGGCGCAAAGGTTGGATTGAACATGCGCCTTATGATGCGATTGTAATCTCAGCCGCCTTCGGAGCGGTGGAACCGGAACTTGTCGCTCAGCTTAAGAACCCCGGGGGCCGCATGGTGGCACCAATTGGCAATACGCGCGGGCAGATATTATCGCTTTGGGAAGCTAAAGGCGGAGGCGTCACGCTGTATCAGCTGGAGCCCTGCAACTTTGTCGAAGGGCAGTAGCTCCCCGGGCGCATCCGTATGTTGCGTGATGCGCAGTTCAAGCTAGACTCGAACTCATAATAATTTATGAGCGTGTCCGCAAATTTGCGCAGTTTTGTCTTGGCGGTTGTTCTCGGCTGTCTCCTATCCGGTTGCTCGTTTCTTAGCGAACCCGCGCCGCGGAAATTCATTCTCTATCCGGTTCAAGCCGGCGACAGCTTGGTCAGCGTAGGGCGGCGCTTTACCGTAACTGCAGGCGAGCTGGCGACACTGAATAAAATTCCGAGTTCGGTGGTGCTGCGGCCAGGGCAGGTGCTCAGAGTGCCGTATCGCGGCCAGTCTTTAGCCAAGACGGCGCGGGATGGCAGTGTCGCCAAACCTTCAGGTCTGCAGCAAGCCCAGGCGGCCCAGCCCAGCGCCAGTTCAGTCAAAGCGCTGCGCCTTTCTCCGGCCTTCAAGTATGTGGGACATCTTATTTGGCCCGTTGGGGCGGGAGGCGGACACCTGAGCTCCAAATTCGGCAGCCGCTGGTTCTCATTTCATGAGGGGATCGATATCGGGGGCGCAGAAGGGCTGCCGATCTTCGCTTCGCATGCCGGGCAGGTGGTTTATTCCGGCTCCGGACTGCGCGGCTATGGCAATCTAGTTGTAGTGAGGGGTGAAAGCCTTCTCACGGTATATGGCCACAATCGCTTGAATCGGGTGCGAGTGGGGCAACAGGTGCGTCAAGGTCAGCAGATCGCTGATTTAGGGCAGAGCGGTAAGGCCACGGGCCCGCATCTGCATTACGAGACAAGGGTAAAGAATCAACAGGGCAAATACGCCGCGGTGGACCCGCTGGTCTTCTATTCCAAGCAGAAAAGCTGACGGATTGGCCCAGCGCCGTGATCAGCTTCCCCTTTAGTCGTGTCCATCCCCTGTGCTAATCTAGAGGCTCAATGTGCCTCCGTAGCTCAGCTGGATAGAGCACAGGTTTCCTAAACCTGGGGTCGCAAGTTCGAACCTTGCCGGGGGTGCCAGTATTCAGCTGTTCTTTCGGGTCTTTAAGAATATAGCGGGGCGGACGGTTTTCGCCTCCGGGTCCGCCTGTTGCAATTCACTTCAGCAATTCTCAGTCGCTAGCAGCACTGAGCAATTATTGGGGTGAGACATGGGGACCATTAGAGAACATAGGGCAAAGACCGGCACGGTTACTTTCACTGCCACACTGTGGGAAATAGGGCACCCCACAGCATGCGAGACGTTCAGCCGAAAGAGCGACGCAAAGGCATGGCTGATTCAGGAAAAGGCAAAGATTCAGCAGGGGCTTTACCTTGACGTCGGTCAGGCACACAAGCACACCGTAGGCGAAGCGATTGACCGATATTAGGCCGAACATCCTATCGGATGGTGGCAAAAGATTCACCTAAAAGCGTGGCGTGAAGAATTTGGAGCTTATCGCCTTGCGAGCATCGGCGATGCGCAAATCAGCGACGTGCTATCTAAATGGAAAACTGTAGGGCGAGGACATGGCAAGTTAGGGCCAGCCTCCTGCAACCGATATATGTGCTCTCTGTCTGTCGTTTTTGAAGCCGCTCGTCGCTGGGGTTGGATGAGAACAAATCCGGTAAAAAATATTCCGAAACCAAAGGAGCCACCGGGACGAGTACGATTTGACCTGAATGCTTATGGTATTGGTTTGCGAAAAGAAGTGGCAGTTCAGTCGTCCGAGCACGTCGGCTGGCAAAATGACGAAACTGGATTCCGCGCAATTCTTCGCGCTGACGGCCAAGCTTTGCACAACGAAGCAATCACGCAGAAAAACGGGGCGACGCTGAGTTGGTGCGTGGCACTCGAAGCGCGGTAAGTTTTCTACGGTTCAGAGTTAGGGAGGCGCACGAGTACGTTGAATTACCCGTTAAAGGCTCTTTTTAACTCTCGCCGCGCTTCTCTCAATTTATCGTTGCGGTTTTGCGCGCGAGCCACCAATCGATACCGCTGGTAGCGGTCCAGAGTTTTCTGTGTGCATTCCACGTCGCAGGGTCCTTCGAGGAAATTTACTAACCCTAAAGAATCGTTGTTTGCCAACAGCACAGACTGGCTGGGTAAAAATGCGTGTCTATAAGCTTGTATGATGGTGCATGAATTATGTATGCCAACAAATTCGCGAGTCATGTTCAATGTGCGACCTCTATTTTTAGGAGATGGCTCGCCAATCATCATTATTTTGCTCGTTAAAGGGAAAAGGAAAACATAGGTATCCAGAGAAGCACCTTTTCTTAACGGGATTTGGTCTGGAGGAGTCCACTCGCTCGGCATTAGATTCACAGGCGAATCACATGTTGCAAAATACTCGTCGTTACCTTTCGCAAAAGCCATGTGCCAATGCTTGGACTCGAGTAGCGTAGCGTAGTCTAAAATTTGCTTAACTTGCAGATATACAACATATGAATGGTCCATTTGAAATTGGTATTCATCCTCAGCTTCAACGAAGCATCGAAATTGCTTGTAGGTGAGGTTCTTAATAAGTTCCGAACAACCTGCCGCGGCCATCACTTGGAGATAGCTATCTTCTGAAGCAGTCTGTGTGTTCATCATTGATTTTAGATAGCGGTCTGAACTTTTTCGAATAAAATCTCGCATGCCCGGAGAAGTCGCCATCAGTCGAGCGATATTGTAAATGAGAGTCTTGTGGGGTTCGGAGTACGACGGCGGAAGATGCTCGCACTTAAGAAGATGACGCACCACTTCTTCAAACTGACTTTCCGTTTGACCTATGTCGTATTCAAGTTGATACGGGTCCGGCATTTGTGGTGTTGGTTCCATCCAAAAATAGTCCAACTCTTTAGCAACATTCACTGGCCGCGTGCAAAATACCTTATGATTCTTCTGGTCGAAAACGTGAAGTTTCTCGTCTTCGCTGTGGTTGGGGGTGAAGTACTTTAGATAAGACTTTGAGATGTAGTGGTGTTGGCGTGGAACATTAGACTTTCTCTCGCTTTTTAGAACATTCACTCTCATTTTGGCGTTATAAAAATCAATTATTTGATAACAGTGTAATACAGAAGGGGATAGGAGCTAAACTGTCTTTGTTGCCAAACTCATGGTAAACTGAGAGTCTCAAAATAGTGCTGCGATATTCCGCAGGGAGAGTTTCGTTTTTAGGGTATTTGGTGGTCCGGGCAAACGATTTTAAGACGCATAGTATCCGTCTAGCGATTTTTTCTAGCACTCCCGGAGCTATTTCGCAGGCAAAGATTTTGCAGCCCTTAGTATCGGAGTATTCGAATATTCTGGATGGTGGAATTACGGCTGTGCCTGTTCCACCTGATGCTCCTCCTGAGATTCCGCGAGTTATTCTGATGAGCAAGAGTAGGGAATGGCGTGTCCAAGGTAGTTCTGACAGGTTAGATTGCTTTTGGACTTTACCTCAAGGCATGAACGCTTCGGTCAAGCCGACCGCGTTGGACACTGGCGTTCAAATGATTTCTCATGTGGTGGAGAAATCCAATATTCGAGTCGGACGATGTGCGGTTGTTTTTGTTCGACTGTTGGAACACCAAAGCCCTGGAGAAGAATTGTCTCGATATTTTTGTAATGAGGCGGCTAAGTCTGGACCGCTTAAGCGCTCCGAGAATTTTGAAATTCACAATCATAAGGTTTATGAACTGATTGATTCTAATTCTGCAATTAAAATTAATAGTTGGGTTCGATGCAAAACTGGAGGAACAGTGAGCGGCAACAAGCGTGTGATTATTGTGGAACAAGACTTAAACACTCTGGGGGAAGAATTGAAGTCAAGAAACTTCACTTCCGGGTCTCTCAAGGGGTTTTTTAAGGCCGCAGCTAAAGAGGCCGATAGTATATTGGAACTATATTTCCCGTCGAGGTAACTCTAATGATGGTTTCAGAATATTCAGCATTAAGTACTTCTACATCATTTATTTCGCCAATTGATACCACGGCCTTTTGGCTAATATTCGCGCGCGCTCAGTTAAGTGAGAAAAGTGAGCCGACATTTTCCTGCTTTGAAGGTGAGATGCTTAAAATGGACATTGCAGGAAACAAGGAGACTGAATTGCCAGTAGGAACGTTTCAGTTTGTCATTGAATCGCTGAAACACGTCGTGACTTCCGATTCAGATAAAAGCTTTACTCCTCCTGAATCGTTTACTACTACACTCTTGAAATGGCATGACCACTGCTCGGGTAAACGTGAGCAAACGCTAACTGATATTCTTTCTCGTCTTCTTGGCCTTCTTCAGAGTGACCCAGAGGATGACGAGTATGTTGTTCCATCGGATGCCGCAGTTTCTAGAACCTCAGATATATTGATTGGAGCGTCTACTTTCCGTGAACGCGAAATTCCTTTGGCGGCAGTTTCGGCCAGTGACGAAGGGGATGTGCGAACTGAGTGGCTTGGCGAGAAAAAACAAATTAGCCTTGTGGTCCCTTCGAACGAAGAGCACAGAGCCTATATTTTCCACGAAGACCAAGACGGCTATGGTATAGAATGGAACGTCTCCTCTGACGTATTGGCAAAGTTCTTAGACTGGTTTGAGTCGAAATCTCAGTCTGAATGGACATGACAGAACGACTTGACCCTGTTCCATGTGAGGAACTACTGCATCGTCTACTCCGCAACAAAACTCATGTCGATGCTGGTAGTGGCAAAGCCCTGCCTGCAGCTTTCCATCGTCGTCCGACTGAGTCTGGACTATCTGTGGACTTGAAGTCACTTAGAACTGTGGAGGAGAGTTGCAGTAGTTTAAGGAAGGTTTTTGGCGTGGTCTCCCTTCATACCGGCTCAGTTCGCGACGTCTCTACGGTGCAGGGCACAACTGGTGAGCGGATTAATTTGGAAGTAGTGCATGACCCTGTTGACCATACCGATAAGCCAAACCCTGCTCATACTTTGATTTGTAAGGTGCCACTCCGAGAGGAGAATCTTGCCGGTGCCGAACACGTCGCACGTATGCTTTCGCTTCAGGCTCGAAAAGTTGCGATGCCACGAGAATAGGTTTTCGTGTTGCAGCAGTGTTGCAACTACTCCAATACATCTCAATCATTCTCGACAACTCTCAATACTCTTGCTAACCTTCGAGACTGTAATGGCTTGTAATTGCTGAAGAGATAATTCATCGAAATTGCAAACTGTTTATTGTGTGCTCCCCTTCTGACCGAATAGGTTTCCTAAACCTGGGGTCGCAAGTTCGAACCTTGCCGGGGGTGCCAACTGAAAAAGGGGACAGTTCCTATTTCGGGAGAATATAGGAACTGTCCCCTTTTTTCGCGGCATCGGGCAAAAAAATTTCGGACCAGCACCACTGGTGCTGGTCCGATACCCACATCGCCGTCCGAATTGATGACTGCTTTATCCTCCCTTGCCCAATCCTGCGCATGGCGGAAGTGTGCCGGAGATTCCCGGCGGTCGACAGGTAAAGCCACCTGGGGTTTTGCCCGGGGGTTCAGTCGGATCAGAGGGGTCCGAGGGGCCGGGCGCTGGCCCAAAGTTTACCTGTTCATAGGTAGTGTTAGTTTCTCCTCCTAGATAGGAAGCGGAGGGAATCCCAATGGACAGCAGGGCAACAGCCAAGAAGAAGTATTCCGTCAGGGCGGCTCCTTTTTCGCTCTTTGCTCGCTTTCTCGAAAAGTAACGGGTTGCTTTCATTCGGTCCTCCAAAACGGGCGATCCAGATGCATCGCCAGGTAATAGAGGAATCGGCGATCGGTACTTTTTCTTTAGCGATTGTGGTGTATTGTTTTTTTTTTGCGAAGATTTTTCGCAAAATGACAAAATCGCTTAGGTGCCAACTAGGAGAAATGCGTAGGCCGATTGAGGGGGGCGCTTTTAACGATATAACGTCTCAAAACCGGCTTCTTTCACTATCTTGATCTCCGCCGGCAAGGAAAAACGATTATCGCCTGTAGCGGAATAGGTGCCGGCGGCCCCTGAATAATCGTGCAGCTTGCGCAGGATGTTTGCCGCTTCCAGCGTGTCGCCATTGGCGGTCGAGACGCTATCTACGGCTAACATCAGTGCATCATAGCTATTTGGAGCTCCAATTTCTGGAGGTGCGCCGTAAGTTTGCTGGTAAGCAGCAATAAAACTGCTGCTAGGTTGAGAGGCGTTGACGTACCACTGGTTTAAGAGCGCACCGTTGGCGGCCTTAACTTCGCTTGAATCTTCGAACATTTCGAACCCGACGAGAGGCGCTTCAATGCCACTTACCTGCGTCTGACGAGCAAAGGTCGACAACGCGCCAGGCAGCAATGCTACCAGGAAGGCATCCACCTTAGCCGCACGGGCCTGTGCAATGTAGGATTTAAAATCTCTTACATCCGGAAGATACTTCTTATCTAACACCAGCCGCTCCAGCAGCCCGGCCTGTTTCAGTGCAGCGATTTGGGCATTGTAGACTGCAATCACCCCTTCATGCTCCTGACCAATAAAGCCCAGTCGTTTGTAATCTCGCTTTACTAACTCCTTAGTGAGTTCTGAAGCTTCAGTTTCAGGAGTGATCCAGTGAGTAAAGACGAAATGCCTGCCGCGCGAGACCTTCGCATCAGAGGCACAGATTGCGATCATCAATACTTTTTCCTGTTCAGCGATCGGCGCTACAGCATTTCCGATCCCCGAACTCATTGTGAAGATAACCTTTACATTTTCCTGTTCGATTAGGCGATGAGCGGCGGTAACCGCCATGGCTGGCTTCAACTGATCATCTTCATAGAGCAGCGTAACTCGGGCGCGAGCGGCTGCCGGAAGTTTATGGTACGCGAGCTCAATTCCATTCTTAGCGTACGATCCAAGACTTGCCGCTTCTCCACTCAAGGGCAAGATAATGCCGATCTTAATTTTTGCGGCCGTGTCGGGAGATTCCGCCTCCGCCACAGGCAGTGCGACCAGTAAAACTAGCGAGAAAATCCAAAAGAGATCTTTTTGGCGCATGGCGGGCTCCTACTTGACGGGCGAGTTGACGAAATCTAAGCACGTTTTTTAGGAGCAGGCTAGGGTGGGGTCAATCTCCAGCGGGGGTTGGTGCTTCGCCGTCTCGTATAACTTCGAAACGCTCCTTGCCGGCGTGATCTAACCGTACCCAGTGCACATTTGTAAGTTCTTCCAGACCGGGTGCACGGATTTCGTCGGCGGATCCTACCCAATAGGCTGAGAAGGTAGAGTCATTAACCGGGCTCCAGCCGACATACTCCCGGACAAGGTAAATCTTGCCATCCGGGCCCCGCGTCGTTAGAGCGGAGCAGAAACGCTGATCGTCGCTCCGCCAGCGATCCTGAAAGGCATCGCTTGGAATGCCCGATTGAAACGCCCAGTCTGCTCCTGCTGCTATTAAAGTATCGACCTGCTCTACGATCTGGCGGTCCTCGGGGGGAAGCTTATAGAGCTCGCGCTCACTTGGCGGGAGAGTCATGACCTGAAAGGATTGCATCACTGCTTCCCATCTCGCCGTCAGCCGTTCGGCTAACGATCTGTTTTGTGGCGTAGAAGCAGTCTCAGCTCCCTTGAGCGGCATCTCCACAACTTCCGGTTGCTCTGACGAGATGAACACCTCGGAGGCTAGGGCGGGCTTAGAATTAGCGAGCTGAGCTGGCATAGAGCCTCCTCTTCATCTGGCAGCTGGGCCACTGCCCGAAAACTGTGCACGGCCGGCGCCTGCGTCTGCACCGCCTCAACTATCGTTATGGGCGACGTGGTGCAAAGTGTAGGGGCAAGAGTGATCAACGCCAGCCCTTTAAGATCGAGCTTCAGCAGCTTAGTGGAGCAATTTAATGCTTATGCTTGGCTAAGCACAGTTTGACTGCAGCGGTGAGTTTTTTTAGTCGACCATTTAGATGCTCAGCATAGAGCGAGTCGGTAATGGCTACCCGCCAACTGCCATCCGCTTCAGGCGTAAACCCGAGCGCGGCCCAAACCCGGTCGTATTTACGCACTGCTTCCTCAAGGTCGAGCCAGGCATGGCCGTTGTCTTTCAAGCGAAAGGCCCAAGTCAATAAACTAGAGCCAATCGCCCGCAGTGCCGTCATCTCTCCTGAATTGGCGCCGACTTTTTCCCGCAGCACCTCATGCAAAGCGACTGCCAGATCAAGACACATACTCTTAGCGAGCTCGTGCGGCCCGCGGCGCGTTCTGATTTCAAGCGCCTCGCAATATAGCGGCTCGCGGTCCTTGGTTGTCGGTTGATAATCAGCTTTAAACAGCCATTCATTTATGCCCTGACGCTGAAGCAGCATCAGTTGCCGGTCATGCTGAACCAGCAGACTCATGGCAAAGAGGGGCTGGCCTTTGTAGGTCAAAACGAATCCGGGCCCATCCAAGAAGATGTATGAATATGATTTGACCTGCTGCTTTTCACCCTTGGCATTAACTCGCTCAAACGGCTCGGAATAGCGATCAAGCCAGGTCGAAGACATGCCATTCGCGCCGTGATGTGCCGGCAGGTCCGGCACAAAGCTAAAATCGGAAGGATCGAGGTCCGAGCGCCCACATAGTGTCAGCAGCTCCTGCATTAGTTTCTTGCTGGACGCGAAGCCGCGGATCGTTCGCAGCAGTTCGTAGTTCATCTCCACCACCCGCAGGCTGCGACTGTCGGATGCAGCCCATGAATTAAATGCGGCGCGTTCAAAGTTGTCGACATCAAGGCTGTGATTGGTTTTCAGGAACCTCAAGATCGTTTTATATTCTTTTGGCTGGGAAGCCCTAGGCATCCCGGCGGGGTGACTGAGGAAGGTTGGGCTGGGATAATTCAGCAGCACGAACTTTAGCGCGTCCACCCCTAAACCGGCCGAAGCGTAAATCTCCTCAGGGGGGAGGGGCCGCAGCAGGTTCCAGAGCATCCGCCGCTCAATGTAAAAGTCAGCTCTGTCCCAATCGCGAATATTAAAGGGCCGGCCAATCCGTAAACTCTCGAAATGCATCGAATAGTCCTTGATTGCCAGGAAGAATTTCTGAGCGGCGGTGTCATGGAGCTCCGGATGTCTCCAATATAGGTCCCGCACGGAGCGATAGACCTGGTCACACCCTTCGGCTTCAGGCAATAGCGGCAGGGTGATCGGTGCATTTTGCGTCTGGGCAGTTATGCTCATGCCGATGGCGCGCGCCTGCGGAAAGTTGATCGGCGGTCCCAGATGTAAAGTCAGAATGTCGTCAACTTCTGCAGCCGTAGGCGGGGACTCGCTATTGATACGCAGCTCATAGACATCCATCACCGCCAGAGCGCTTAATTGATAAGGACGTATTTCAAAGGCGGTTTTTAGCGCCCAGAGAAATTGCGCCGAGTCGATTCCCAGCTCCGGGAGGTACGCCACATACTTCTTGAATCTCGGATCTGATTCCCACTCGTCATAGCCGCGGTTTTCGGCTCCGGCGGCGAAGTGCACCAAAGTCCAGAGCACCGCATCTCTCCCGAGCGCCGGCTTATCCGCAACGGCTGCAGGAGGAAGGCTCGATAGCGCTGCATGCAGATAAGCCGGATCGGGAGTGCCGGAAGGTTTTGGCCGGTATACGCGCTCGAGCGTTGCGAGGCTGATGGTGCTGTCCAGTACGGTAGATAGTGCCTCAAAAACGCGCTCACGGGCGGCTCGGCTGCCTTCGAAGAACTGACTTAGGACTCGCGGATTTTCGTCATGTGCTTCCCGCAACTCATCTAGCGCCACGTTGCGAATGGCGAGCGCACGGGGGCTATGCAAGAAAACTTTGGCAATTGCCGGTCCAAGTTCAGCCATAATACAGCGACTTCACTATCGAACGAGATTCTTGTAGCTCTGAAGTAGGCGCAGGAACCGCCTGTGCGAACCCCCACCGTATCAAAAATGGAGGGCGCAATAAAGGCCGAGGCCTTCTTGAAGGCGGAGGGGGTGAATAAAGAGAGGTCTGAGAGCTCGTAAAACGGCCCTGATCTCCATTGCAGCCCCAGCTTTGCGTTGACTTTCCACTAAGTCAGGTTATCATTTTGGGATCTACATTTCTTCCGTAATGACTTTAAAGGACATAAGACCCGATGCTTGATGCACCGCCGGTTGATGATATCGCCGAGAAGAAGATTAGAGTGCTGGGGGTAGATGATAACCTAGCCCTGGCATCATTATTGGATCTCATGATCGAGGACGATCCACAGCTTGAAAGTGTGGGTTGGCTTCATCAGGCTGACGCATTAGCGGAGGCCATCCAGCGTTCTTCCCCGGATATTGTGCTGCTCGATCTCTCGATGCCCGGCCGGGATCCATTAGAGGTCCTCTCCGAGGTGTCGCAGAGATTCCCCGCCGTGCGGGTGATTGTTCTTAGTGCTCATCAGGGAGATGAATATGTTGACCGCGCCGTAGCGGCAGGGGCCTGGGGATATGTTTGCAAGGGATCGGATCCGCAAAATTTACTTACCGCCATTCATCAGGTAGCACTGGGCAATTTCAGCCTTGAATCTGCGATCTAGCTGCGGATTCAGATTTGGCCGGGATTAGCTGCGCGGCGACGGCCACCTCAAAAATAGCCTCTCTAATTCTTGCGGGAGATGGTTTCGAACCGACGGCGACGATGCTTCTCTCTCCATTCAGCTTCGGATCTGTATCGTCCATCAAGATAACTCGCCGCGTCTTGCCGCCTCTCAAATACTGCAAAAGATCGCGAGCATTCGCATTGGGGCCGTCTACAATCCAAAGCTTGATTTCAGCTCTATCGGGAAGGCTAGTAATCTTAACGGACGGCATTAGACTTCCCAAAACATGGTTAACGTAGGCGCGTGCGCGAGGATCTCCGATCGATACGGCTACATAAGCGCTGTTCTCCGGGACTCGAGAGATCGACTCTGCCTGCACAGGGAGATTTATTATGAACTGAGTGCCGCTCTTCGGCTGGGACTTGATATCAATAGTACCGCCTGCGGCTGTAACCAATCCGTGAACTAGAGCCAATCCCATGCCGGTGGACATACCGCGGCTCTTGGTGGTGAAGAAGGGTTCGAAGCAGCGCCTGCGCACCTCGTCGCTCATTCCCGGACCGTTATCCGACACGCTCAGCTGGAGCTTGTGACGATCGGCCAATAGCTTCGCCGTGATGCATACTTCGCCGCGGCTATCCTTGCGCATCGCATCGCCCGCATTTTGCACTAGGTTAAATACCAGCTGGGTAAGACGATGGGGTTCAATGCGAATGGGCGGAAGATTGGGGGTGAGATCGTGCTTGAGCTGAATACCGTGCGGCAGGATGTTCTTATAAAGCGGGAACACCTCAGACCACCACTCATCCACGATCGTCGAGGACTGCGTCATGTCGGTCTTTTCCGAATCTAGCGCCAGTAAGCGCAGACCATTAGAGAGTTTTTGCAGATACTCAATTGAGCCGCGTAACGCCACGACATCGTCACGCAAATCAGAGTCAAAGGTCTTTGACTGTATGCCATCCAGGCGAAGTCTGATGGGCAGGAGGATGTTTCCCATATCATGGCCCAGGCCAGCCGATAGTGTGCCGATTGCCGCCATGCGCTCCACCATGCGCAGTCGATCATGCGAAGCTTTCAGCTCCAAGGCACGCTCCTCGACTAATTCCTCAAGATGATCTCTGTACTTGCCAAGCTCTTCCTCGACTAATTTGCGTTTCGTGATATCGAAGGCTAAGCCCATCATCCGGCGGTGTCCTCGGGAATCGAACAAAGTACGGCCCATCTCGCAAATCCACCTAATTTCTCCATCCGGCCGTACCACCCTGAACTCGACGCTATAGTTCGCGTGCTTCTCGACTGCGTCCTCGGCGCTCTTCGCGACTAGGGCGCGATCATCAGGATGAACAGCTCTTAACCAATTTTCGTAGGAAGGTTCGAAGGCGGTTGGGTCGATTCCGTAAAGCGCGTAATATTCTTCGGACCAGCGCTCTTTATTGGTGGCCAGGTCACGTTCCCAGGTTCCGGCATCAGCGCAGCGTTGGGCTAGCCGAAAGGTCTCGTCTGAATATAAGGAATCCCGTGGCCTAAAAAATTCCACTATGCCAAGGCACCCTGCTGATCCATCCAGCGGCAATGACCGGCAGTCGAAGGTCATCGGTTTCCCATCCTTACAACAATAGGTTACCGAGGGGGTGACGGGGCTGCCCGCAGCATCAAGCTGATTGCTACGTTTGTGAGGATCAATCGGGCAGCTCGCCTGCAAAGCACTTGCGACGTCTCTTCCGACTACTTCTCCGGCGCTCCACTGCAGCACATTCTGCGCCGCACGGTTCCAAAATCGGATATGATTGCTGGTGTCCACAATCATGGCCGGGTCGAATCCAGCTTCAAGTAGCGGCCTTAGTGTCGCAATCTGTACTTCTAAGGGATCGGTTGTCATTACGGCTGAAACACTCACGTTATACGGGTTGCGTGCCTAAGTGGCTAATTCTCGACGAGAACGTAATCGGGATCAA
>JAIBBU010000030.1 GCA_019694515.1 Oligoflexia bacterium
GCTTCTTTCCCTGAAGAGATAGGCGATCATCGCATGATGTTCGTTTCGGACCTTGCTGCGATTAATGCGGGACAACGCTTATTGCGGCACTCAGGTAGGGATTGCTTCGCTTCGCTCGCAATGACAGGAATTTTGTACTCGAATTGCGCAACTCATGGAGCAATGACAGGAATTTTTCCAACTTCACACCGCGGCTCAATCCCGCTACAGTCGAATTCCGAGAACAGTCTCCGACTCAGAATTCTGGTACGGAATCGGTAGTCCGATTCTGAATACCATCTCTGAGCTTGAAGCCGAATGCCGTTAGCAGTTACCGGATATCCCGATCGTAGTAAGTCCTCAGCACCCGATTTGCTTAGGAAATTCGCTACTTGTACAATGCGGACCCCTACCGCCTCCGTGGTTTCCCGAGGCTATGGGAGCTGTAAGACTTCATGGATTTGTCATCACTTTCATTTTTTGGCAGAAAAAGACCTCCGCCCTCTGAAGCGGAGCTCAATGCCTTGAATACCGCGTTTAACTATCTAGTTGAAGGTGACAGTCGCGGTTCTCTGTCGCACCCGCTCAGAAACCTTATAAATCAGCGTCACCGCGGCCGTGTATTTTGCGCCGGTGCTCTCAGCCGCATCTTGGATATCGATCCCCTGGAATTTGCTGCTCCACTTGCGCTTATAACCTCGCAGCTCGAATGGGATCTTTTAGTGGCCTTCAAATCGTTGGGTGATCGAAAGGCCGATCACGATCAGATTTTTACGACTATCAAGAGCGGACTAGCCCGCTACGAGCGCACCGTGAAAGACTTCTATGACTCGGAGGCCGGCCAACGCTTTGTTAAATACCAGCCGGGAAAATCTTCCACCCAGGCTCTGTTAGACTGCGGAGCCAAGGTGTTGCCAAACAAAGCTGTCGAGGGCCAAGATTTCTTAGGTTTTTGCTTTGGAGAACTACAGCCCCTGATGCGCAGTAGCAGTGGACCCTTTTTTGGCAACGCCGAGCAATTAGTAACCGATCTGGAAGCGCTGCATGAGCGTGCCGGCACAGGACTGCTTCGGCACTATCTCGAAGAGCATCGCGCAGAGCTTGCGGCGCTGGTAGGGCTCCCAACCCAGTCGCCCGTGAACGATTCTAAAGCGCTCATGACGGTGACCCTCCTATGGACGCCGCACGGCAACACGGCTACCGAGCGTCTGACCGAACTGCTTCAGGCCTATTTCCAGATCGGTGAGAACGATGGATACGACCTGTATCGCGAGGCACAGAATCGCTTTGGATCGAGGCGTGAAGCTGCGCTGGAGGCGGCTGATAGAGCAGTACAAATCGCAAGTACAGGAGAATATGCCCCAACTGTCAAGGTCCTACTGAGTGCCGTCCAAGGTTCGCGGCGGGGCGAATTCTTGGATGCCCTCACAGAGGATCACAGGCTTTACGAATTGTATCGCCCACTCCGTCGCAGCGGCCTAACCGTTGACGAATGGGTGGACTTCGTTCTGGACGGCCGGGATTTGCCCCTTCCGACTGGAAGTCAACTTATCGATCTCGTCACCGAGCTTTCTCAGAATGCCTTCTCTGTTCCCGCTGCGAATTGGATATTACGAAATGGTCACGGTGTGCTTTATGGACCGGATGGAAATGAGATCCTGGAGCTTCTCCGATCCTACAGCAATGCGGAGAATTTACTGACTCACTATGCTCGGGCAGTTGAGGAGCGGCGCCCATCCAGGGCCCGCGCATTGGTCAGACTTGGCCAAGCCGGGCCGGATTCTGCAAAACTTAAGAATGCGCGTTTGGCCTTAGCCTCGCTTTCGGAGTCCGACACGGAAGAACTGCTGCGTGCTTATCCCACTCCAGAGTTATTCCTGCGCCGCATGCTGCGAAACGACTCGCTGGTGGCCCGCGAAGCTGCCGCTAAAGAAAAAATCGCCGTACCGCTTCCGCTTCAGCAGGTCATATTCTCCCAGCTGCCGGCTGAGATTAAGCCCCGCGCCGAGCATGCACTGAGCTTGCTGCCTGAGGATGTCCAGCACCGCTTCACCCGCGCCTTTCGCCGCGGACTACCGTGCCTTACACGCCTAATTGAGGACGTGTATGTGCTTTCTGACTTCTCGGAATTTTTGGATGTTTTGAGAGATGATCGCCTCTTTCGGGCTTATCTGACAGGACTCGCTGACCCAAAATTCAGCTTGCCTCAGTTGATCTCCGAGGTCCACACCAACCCTACAGCTAATAAGCACGCGATGCTTTGTATGAAATTATTACCGGTTCGGGAACGCAAGCTATTTGCGGGAGCGCTCGAAGCTCCACCGCCAGAAATTTCAGAAAATGTCATCTCTGCACGGCGCTATAAGAGGGTAATTATTTGGGGCGGTGAATATCAGGGACCCAAACGCTCGGAACTGGCGCAGGCAAATCCAGGCGTCACATTAGTGATCGCGGATATTTTTGAAGAATTCTCATTTGGCGGGAAGCTTGATCAGGACGATCTGGTCATATTTAATACCACCGCAGGGAGCCACTCAAACTATTTTAATTTTAAGGAGCGTGCCAAGAAAGCTGGGGCTGGAATTTATCATGTTATGCGCTCGGGATACGAACCCATGCTTGAGTTACTACGTCGGGTACAACCGCAGTAGCCTCAGGTTTCCCGCCGCGTCTCCGCAATCTTGACCGCTAAATGCCGCACCGCCAAGACCGCAGCCAAGCTAAAACTTATGGCAATTAGAAAATTAACTGTCGAGTAGCCCAGTTTGTTCATCGCCGGGCGCTCGCTGCAAAGTCCACTGATAAATTTATAGGCTCCATATCCGTGGCCTCCTATTACGATCAGAGCGCCTCCCGGGGACGTCAAACTTAACAGTCCCACGGCTGCGATTCCGGCTAAGGTACCGCCAATAGCCACCGCCCGCTGGCGGGAGGTAGCGCGAGCTCCCGCTACCGCATCCAAGACCCCGCACCCTACCTCCGCCATTACCTCAAAACATTCATCCCGGGTTGATTTAGCGGCAGGCACTGAAGACTCTGGGCGCGCGGCGGCGAGCCGGGGTAATTCTTCGGTATCAAATGCGTGCCGTATCGCACCGAAGGGAGCGGTCTCCGAGGAAGCATCGCTGCGGGATGCCCTGATGCTGCTGGATCTAGTGGTGCTTGGGCCGGAATACATCTCAACTTCTGCCTGCTCGGATTATATGCAGGGCTGAAAAGAAAAGAAGCAATTTTTCAAGAAATCTTTACACCAAACCAGATCGGACGCGCTTAGAATGCTCTCCCATGCTCCGCACTAGCAGATATGTTCAGACCTAGAGGAGCTGCGAGTCCGGCAGCTCAATCGTCATCCTGAGCAGCGCCGCGGCATAGGTCTTCCCCTGTGCATCGGTTTTCAGGGAGACCGTTCCCCCGCCGCCCAAGCTTTCATGCAGAAGGAAATTCAATGCTCCTAGATTGGGAAGTTCGAATCTTTCGACCTTGCCGCGACAGATGCTGCCGAAGTGTTGCTTCACACGGTCGGCTGTCACGTATTGAACGAGCAACGGATAGTGTTTCGGATTTAGCGCGATTAGACCAACATTAGCCGTATCACCCTTATCGCCGGATCGAGCATGCGCAATTTCACGAAGCTGTATCTTTTTCATCCTACAAACTCCATTATCGGAGACACCACCGACTTAGCTATCAGCGCCGGCCAGTAGGCGACGATCTGCTGTACTGCGGGCCGGCCTCCCGCGAAGCCGGTCACAGAGGGCGGTCCATTTAGTATCAGAGGCGCGAGCTCTTTAGTGAATCGCTCGACAGCGCGCTCGTCGTGCGAGCGCACTCCCACCCGTAAAGTCACCTCGGGGATATCTTGTCCCTCGCCGCCAGTCATCTCAGCCCAACATGCGTCAACGCCTACTAATTCACAAAGCACTTCGTCAAATTTTAGTCCGAGCGCATCGAGCCGCCGCTTTAACATGCCAAATGCAGCGCGCGCCTTCTGCTCAGCCTCTGGCCAGGTATAAACCAAGGTCCCAACCGCCTTGTAGCCATCCAAATAGCTCATCGACACTTTGTAGAGTTCGGTAGCGGGACGGCCTTTGATTGAATGTACCCGCACTCTATCTTTGCCCGCATCTTCCAGTTGAATCGAGGTGAAATCGGCTACGCAGTCCGGGGTAATATAACTCTTCGGATCCCCCATCTCGTAAACCAGTTGCTCCTTAACTGTCTGAACGGTGATTCTTCCTCCGGTGCCTTCGTGTTTCGTAACGAAGAATGATCCATCCGCGTGCGCCTCCACGATCGGAAATCCAACATCGTCCAACCGCGGAATCTCACTCCAGTTCACGGAACAGTTGCCGCCCGAGCACTGCGCTCCGCACTCAATGATATGACCGGCGATCGTACCGGCCGACATCTTATCCCAATCGTCAAAACTCCAGCCGAAGGAGTGAATCATCGGAGCCAAGGTCAGCCCGGTATCGGTCACCCGGCCGGTAATGATGATATTGGCACCTTGATCAAGCGCTTCCACCATCGGACGAGCCCCAAAGTAGACGTTGGCACTTTGGATCTTAGCCGCGACCTGCTCGGCCGAGCCTCCGGTGTCCAGATTATTGAGATGATGGCCGCTTTTTAGGAGCTCTGGTATCCGGTCAATAATATTATCGCCGTGCACGACAGCGATTTTTACCTTGGTCCCGAGCCCCAGCTTGTCCGCTACAGCCTTGACGGCCTTGGCACAACCGTGCGGGTTAACGCCGCCTGCATTAGCTAACACCCGAATGTTCTTCTTCACAATATCGGGTAAAATCTCACGCATCAGATCCACGAAGTCGCGCGCGTACCCGGCCTCGGGATTTTTGAGCCGCTGCTTCATCATGATCGACATTGTGACCTCTGCCAAATAGTCCATCATCAGGAAGTCGATTGGTCCCCGCCGCACCTGATGGACGGGCGCCTCCAGCCAATCCCCCCAAAATCCCTGCCCTGCCGCTATGCGAATGGATTTCATCACTCTATCTACCGTTGATGTGCCTTGTGGTTCGCTTCATAATAGATCCCGAATAAGATCTTACCGACCCGCGCGACTGCCGATGAACCGGTTCGTCGCGCTTGGCTAGGGGATTATATGGGGCTCATCACCTGAGATCAAACGTGCAAAGAGCAGCAATAAATCAGATCTTTTCGAGAGCGGGACAAACCGTCTGCCGCGCGGACCCCACCCGTAAATGCCGGGTGCTGTTAAGTGAGGGGCAAGATCCGCGCGTTCATGCCGCGGCTGGTTTAATTCGTGCGCAGGGAGTCGCGGAGGTCCAGGAACTCAAAGTCGACGCAGCGACGCCCGATCTAACAGCGGTACTGACACTGGCCGCGCAGCAGCTCAAGAACGGCGCAGTCGATGTGGTGGTATCGGGCGCAGTCGCGACAACTTCGGCTGTGATCAAGACCGGTCTGCAGCATCTTGACTTTGCCCCCGGCACTAGCCTGATCTCCAGCACCTTTCTCATGGTTCTACCCGACGGCAGAACGTTGACCTATGCCGATTGCGGAGTCGTACCGTATCCGGACGCAAACAAGCTTTCGCAGATCGCTGTGAGCTCCGCACGCACCCATAAGAAGCTGACCGGCCAGAACCCATTGACTGCTTTTCTGTCTTTTTCGACGCTCGGATCTGCTCAGCATGAACGGGTCGATGTGGTCAGAAGCGCCTTAAGCATGGCGCGGGCTGCTGCCCCCGAGCTGCAGTTCGAAGGAGAGCTGCAGTTCGATGCGGCCTTCGTTCCCGAGGTGGCCCAACGTAAGGCGCCCGCGAGCGCCCTCGCCGGGCGGGCAAATGTGCTGATCTTTCCCAATCTCGACGCCGGCAACATCGCCTATAAGATTACGGAACGGCTGGGCGGCGCTATCGCGATAGGACCTATTCTGCAGGGTTTTTCCAAGCCTTGGCTGGACCTCTCGCGTGGCTGCTCCGCGGAGGACATCGCCCTAGCGGCAGCGGTGGGAGTGCTGCTTCAGGGACCTTCCTAGCTCTCCTGGCCCGTTGTATAAGATTTACATGGGTTCATTCTTCTCAGGTTGGAGCAAACAGTCACCGCTGGAGCTTGTGACTCTGCCAAAGATTAAGGAGGCGAAGGATCGAATCGCTTCGGCGCTGCCCCCTACTCCTTTGACGCTGTCGACAGGCGTGAGCGAGCTCAGTGGCAGGGAGATCTTTTTCAAATGGGACAACAAATTCAAAACCGGCTCTTTCAAAGAGCGCGGAGCTACTAATGCCCTGCTACAACTAGCGGAACGCGAACAAAGCCGCGGTGTTTGCGCGGCCAGCGCCGGCAACCACGCCCAAGCGCTTAGTTTTCATGCACGGCGCCTCGGAATTCCATGCAAACTTGTGATGCCGGTCGGGGCGCCTTTAGTAAAGATCGAGCGAACCAGGCGTAATGGGGCCGATGTGATCTTGGAGGGCAATACACTCGATGATGCCTACCAGTACGCCACCGAACTGGCCCGCAAGGAGGGCCTGAGCTTCATTTCGCCGTTCGACGATGCCCATATCATTAACGGACAGGGCTGCTGCGGCCTCGAAATCGTAGAGCAGCTCTCAGCGTTCGATTCGATCATCGTGCCGATCGGAGGCGGCGGCTACATCTCGGGGATTGCTACTGCCCTGAAAGCCCTAAAGCCCGAGATCTTCGTGCTGGGAGTTCAGTCGGAATGGGCCGAGTCGGGGCGCTTGGGACAGCATCAAACTGGGAAACTCCTAGCACCTTCGACGATCGCAGATGGTATTGCCGTCAAGCGCACCGGTCGTCTGACCCAGCCCATCATTGATGCGCGCGTTGATAAGGTAGTCTCGGTGAGCGAGCAGCTGATCGCCCGTGCGATCGTTTCTTTACTCGAAATTGAGCATGCCGTGGTAGAGGGCGCCGGCGCCGCTCCATTGGCAGCGCTTTTGGCCGGGCATCTGCCGGAAAAATATCGTAGAACTGTGGTCTGTATCTCGGGCAGCAACATCGACATGAACGTGCTGCAGCGCTTGATGGAGCGGGACATGGGTGAACGGGGCCGGCTGCTTAGAGTTAAGGTCTCGGTACCCGATCGACCGGGCTCCCTTAATGCCACGGCCGGCATCCTGGCGCGGGCCGGCGCCAATATCCTCGAGGTGATTCACGATCGCACCTGTTCCGAGCTGCCAGGAAATGTAGATATCATGATGGTGATGGAGGTGCGTAATCCTGATCACAGCCGCGAGGTAGTGCAGGAACTGCAGCGCTGCGGCGTGCAATCGAAACCTTACTAGATTCGCGAGCGCCGATCGAGCGGACCTTAGGAACTACCCGTACGCCAGCGCGGCAACTACCATGGGCTCCAGGTTCTCGGCCTGGGAAAGCCCTTTGCTCCCCTGCTTCCGAATTTCAGATCGGAGCTGTCTCGCAACTTCGCCTGCATCTGCGGCGCTGCTTAATCCGTCAGCGACTTTGAGAAAGGCCAGACCAGAAGCGCGCGCCAGGTCCAAATTCTTTCCCAGCAAGCTGACGGTGTCGCCGAGCGCCGCTAGGTTGTGATCGATTTGCTGGCGCAGCGCCTTCAGATCGACGGCGCTGCGAGCGGCATTACCGCGGGTGCGAATATTAGCTTCGGGCGAGAAGAGCGAGTCGAATTCGGCCGAAAGCTGCTGCAGCCGCTGGCCATTATTGGTCACCGGCCGCGGGCCCTGAACATTTTCGCTCGCGAGTGCATCATCTTCTGCAGTCACCACGAACTCCGAAATTACCTTCGCCACACCTTCAGAGCTTGCCTGATCTAATCCCACCGCTTGCAGGATTTCAGAGATACCCTGGACCGTCAGCAGCTCCCGATCACCGAACTTCGCGTCTTTTACCACCTGCTCGAAGTCATCCGCCAATTTCCTGAATTGCTGGTCAAGTTTCCCGCGTTGATCAGAGCCGACCCCTGACTGACTCGCACGCTTGGCAAGTTCTGACATTTTGTCCGTTACCGCTCCAAGCTGCTCGAGCAGCCCTTGCGACATCCCTAGCACCGAGATGGTTGAATTTAGATTGCTTACAGCGGAGGCGAAAACCCGCGCTCCGGTGCGCAGGCCATCGGCGATCGTAACAGCGTCGCTGCCTCCGCTAAGCGCCCGAGATAAATCTGAATTAGAGCTGGCGCTGCTCGATGCCAGCCCCTGAAAACGGCTGACAAAGCTGGCGTTTACCGTGGACTCCAGGCTGGAGCGGATACCAAGATTGCTCACGGTGAGTGTCTATAAAAGGCAGCCATTTAGGTAGCGCTCCTAAACTAAATATCGACCCACCCCCGCCGATCTTGACCCGAATCACTGTTACACCGAAAGAATACCAGTAATTTAAACGGCTTACCCAAACTCGGCATGAGATCGATCAGTGCTACCTTGGTATGATTTTGACTCATAACTTAGTAACACGACTATAATAGGGCATGCTCCGCAAATGGACGGCAGATGAGTAAAGGCGCTCCGCAAACTGCGACCGAGACCGTTCAGCTTGAACGGTTGGATGTGCCATCCCGCGAACTGCTTAATCCCGCCGGAGAGTTCCGCGAAGCTCAGCCCGGCCTGGCTGCCACCGAGTTCTCCTTTGCGGGAGCCGAACGAATCCATGAAAAACAGAGTGCGCGCTCACTGGATTTTGGTCCAAGTGAAAATCTGGAAACAGATCCCGAAGTCGAACTGAGTACAGTGGTGGGAAGCAGGCGCCGCTTCGGTCGCCGGCGGTTTGGTCGGATTCGTAAGTTGTTGTTGGGCACTCGCGGCCTAGACGTGATCACCAAAATCATGCGCTGGCTGGAGCGTTTACTCTCGAGTTTGATAGACCGAGTATTAGGTGAGCGCCGTAATCAAACAGCGCCGCATGCCACCATTCAAAAACAGAAAAAGAAGGCGGGGAAAGAGAAAGGCCCCTCGACCTCTCTCTAAATTGAGACTACTGAGTTAGACGGTTAAGTTCCGCCGTGGCAAGATCGTTTTGTTCGGGCTGCCGCTTCTGGATAGCCTGCAGCAGCATAGCCGCCTGACTACGCTCTTCCACAGTGGCGGCGCTGCGAGCCAAACGTCTGGCAGCAGCAAACGCCATAAATTCACCCTTCTCCGCCAGGGCTTTCAGCTCGGCTTGAGCTCGCGGCAGCTCCTGGTCATTATCAAGCAGCGCCCCCGCTAAGCCGAAGGCTGTGAGTTCCGAAAAGAAGCGCTCCCGGGAATCAAGCGCAACGGCCTGCCAACCAAGCGTGCCCAATTTGGAACTAGCTAGACCAAAATCTCCGTGTTGGGCCGAAAGTACGGCAGAAAAAGCAGCGGCCAAGCTCTTGTAAGGCTCGCGTGCATCATTCAGTGCGCGCAACAGATCTTGAGACTTCGCTTCGAGCGCCGCGATCTTATCCTTGCTCTCGGTGAGTTTCTTTTCAGCGGTTTCCTTATCGGCGGCGGTAGCCTTGGGATCGGCGGCCTTTGAATCCCGTTCATGCTGGGCAATCTCCAGATCCGAACGAAGCTGTCCTAGCTCAGCGACCTGCGCATGCAAAGTCGTGAACATCTCTGCGGAATGCCGCATGCTTTTCTGATAGGTGTCTTTGAAAGATTGCTGGCCGAAATACCCCAGCACTACAGCCCCCACAACCAAGACTATCTGTCTCCACCAACGGCGCACGAAGACAAACAAGGGATCTTCCACTAAGGTCTGATTGATCGTCGGATCATCGAATACGGCATGATTGTCCGCAGCGGCAGGGCCGCGACGCTTCGTATTTTGGTCCCGGTCTGAGGATTGCACTTCCATATCTTTCTCTATTAAATCGGCTTTAAGACAACCACCCGGGTCGCCGTAATCCTACATCTTATATTTGAAATCATCCGGATCAAGGGCGTTTAAAATCTCCTGCCAGCGGTCTTTATCGATATTCTTGAAGTCCGTGTTTTGAATGCGCGCGTTAGGATCCTCCTCGCCCTGAGAGCCCTCCTCAGTTGCACCTTCCTTTCCTTGAGGGGGAAGCTGTCCCGATGAGGAGAATGCCACCTTGGCCTTCTCAAGCACCTGCTGGGCCACGAAGATCGGCGCAGCCGCGCGCAGTGCAATCGCGATGGCATCGCTGGGGCGGGAGTCCAGGATGATCGCTTTGTCGCCTACCGCCAAGATCAGCTCGGCAAAATAGGTCGAATCTTTAAGCTCAGTAATCATAATGCGCTCGACCCGCACCCCCAGCTCCAAAAACACTTCGTGCATTAGATCATGCGTTAGGGGCCGAGCCATGCTCACCTGCTTAATCGCACTAGCGATTGAGGTGGCCTCGGCAATGCCGATCCAGATAGGTAAATGAATCTCCCCGGTTTCGTCCTTAAGGACAACCACCGGCGCCTGCGTGTGAGGGTCCAAGAGCAAACCACCCACAAACATCTCAACAGCCGTATCTTCCGACATCTAATCTATAAACCGAGTAAATAGGCTTAATCTTCGAGTTCCTTCCACCCGCTGCGGTGGACAACCCACAGTGGGCAAACAATCGTGAGAAACCCACAATGGAAAAACCCATAACAAAAAAACTACGGCGACCACAGGTATTTATGATCTTTTACCAAGGCACAGTCACAACTGAGCACTGCGCGTTTGATCAAAGTCACCCTTAAGCCAATAAAGCTCTACTGGAGCCCCTGGTATTAAGCAATCCTGCCTTTCAAGTTTACTAAAAGCGGCCAGCAAAGTCTATGGACTGCCCGTAATTTCAGCGTGTTAGACCGTTAACTCGGCTCTAAGTGTAAATCTGCTGGCCTCCCTAACTCGGGCTTTAACCGTCATTCCAGCCCGCAGTCGGGGGTCATGCGTTAGGAGGTTCACCATAAGATTCTGAGAGCTGCGACCCTGGAACAACGTCGAATCAAAAGCGCTGGGACCGTCCAACAGCACATCGACCTCTCTTCCCACCCACTGATTCAATCGGCGTGTTGTGATCTGGTCCTGGAGCAGCTGCAGCACTTGCAAGCGGCGTAATTTTTCCTCCCGCGGCACGTCGTCCTCCATGGCTGCAGCCACCGTTCCGGGCCGCGGTGAAAATGCGAAGGAATAGCTGCTGTCAAACTCCACAATCTTGATCACCTCGAGTGTCGCCTCAAAATCACGCTCGCTCTCTCCCGGAAATCCCACGATGATATCGGTGGTGATCGCAATCTCAGGGACGCGCGTCTTCAATTCATGAATAATCCCCAGATAGCGCTTACGCCGATAGTTCCGGTTCATCAGCTTCAAAATTCGGTCGCTGCCCGACTGCAATGGCATATGAATATGGCGGCAGATCTTGTCGTTGTTTTGAATTAAATCAAAGAAATCTTCGCGCACTTCCTGGGGGTGTGGGCTGGTGAAGCGGATCCGCTCCACTCCTTCGATCTCGGCAATTAAGTTAAGCAATTCGGAAAATTTACGCCGCGGAGCGAGATCTAATCCCCACGAATTCACCGTCTGCCCTAAAAGCACTATTTCCCGGGCGCCGCGTTTCACTGCCACCCGCACTTCACGCAGGATCTCGTCAGCAGCACGCGATGCTTCAGGGCCGCGTGTTGTCGGCACGATACAGTAGGTGCAGTTCTTGTTACACCCGCGACTGACTGAAATAAATGCCGACGTGCGATTTGAGAGATCAGCTTCGGCAAACCCGAGCGGCAGCTCCTCCCACTCTTCGCGGAAATTTACCGCAACTTGCGGTCCGGCACCCGCGGCACGGCGTTTGATCAGCGCCGGAACTAGGGACAGATTTTGGGTGCCGAATACAAAATCAACTGCACTGCTGCGTTTGACGATCCGCTGTCCTTCCTGCTGCGCAACGCAGCCCCCTACGCCGACCATCAGTGCAGGTCGCTGCGTCTTCAGCTCCTTCATTTCTCCCAGCAAACTATAGAGTTTGTGTTCAGGTTTATCGCGAACGCTGCAGGTGTTAATCAGCACTAAATCCGCTTCTTCCGCCGACGGCGCCGCACTATAATCGGGCTCAAGGATGCGGTAGAGCTTCTGCGTGTCATACTCATTCATCTGGCAGCCGAAAGTACGGATGTAAACCCGCTTAGGAGCCTCGGCTCGATCCTTTCCGTTCGCTGCTGCCATAAAGCGCATTAACCTAGCACAAGATACACTCCGACGCATCCTCGGAATGGCGCAAAACAGCTGCATTTTAAGCTTTTTATGACAGCGCCTTATGAGACCGAGACCACACGCACAGTCGGAGTGAAGTGTTTCCGCTGTGCAGCACTCATGGGTCGATCGAGGGTTAGGCGCAGCGGCTTAGACTGTCCCGGCTTTATGTCCAGATGGTCGAGCTGCATCTTTTCTTCCGACACTGGCGCAGTTTCGGCGCTGCTCAGTGCAAAGCCCACGGCTAACTCCACACTTTGGACCACATCGTTGCCGGTGTTAACCAGCCTTCCAAGAATCAGGAACGGGATGTCACAATCGTCATCCGATGGGCACTCGCGAATCTCGAGATCGGTTAGTTCGAGGGTTTTTGAGCGTTCACCTTGAAGCTCAGTCATAGCCGCCTCTGCCTCTTCCCCCCATAAGAGCTCGATCTGATAGTTAGTGGCCCCTCCGGTCTCAGCACTAATCACGAAGGGATATGGTTCTCCCGGCTTCGGGGCGATGCCGCTTTCCCGCGCAATACGGGTCAACGGGAAAACCTCATGCCGCAGCTCATCTCCATCATTCAGCAGCGACAGCCGAAGCAGCGTGCGCGCAGGGTCAATTGCGGCGCTGCCACGCAGCTCTCCATCCAAATAAAGTTTATGACCATCGTTCAGCTCCTCAAAAATTACCAAATCGTAGGGTAATTGCTGTTCGGTGTGAGTATTGGCGATCGGTTCGCGCGGAGGAGCCACCGGCTTGGCAGTGCAGGCTGGAAGTAAGAGCATTAAGCCCGCACCAATCACTGCCTTCGCGTAGCTCATATCTTACCGATTCAATGCCTGAAAAAGTAAGGTCCCTTAGGTCGCTTAGCGCATGGGCTGCAAAGCTAACTAGCCTTCACTACTTCACGGTTCTTGAGTTTCCAACCGTCGGAGGTGCTAAAAACCCAATCCTGCTTCTCGTGGCGCGTATTGACTACGTACACCGGGACCTTGAAGTACCGCACATCGACCTCGACCTTGGCCTCGTACGAGTCCTTGGCGAAATCGACCGAGCGAATCTTAGTTTCCACCGTCCGCTCTGATTCGCCGGTATCCTTAAGCTGCTCCGAAACTTGGGCGCGGCTTTCCGCCACCACATATTTTAAGGCTTCCTGAGGATAGCCCCAATAAAGCGCTTCATTAAAGCGCTTCATATGTTCAGGGAACAGGGCCTCCCGATCGCTGGAGGTAACGCCAAGCTTCTTGAAAGAATCAATAGCAGGGGCCAAGAAACAGCCATTGAGGCTCAGCACACAACACCAGAGCATCGCCCATTTACGAATCATCACTTCGCCACCCTATCTAGCAGACTATTTAATTCATCACGGTCGCCAGAGGAGAGGCTGTCGCTCTCGTCATCCCCCAACAATCCCCCAAGGATACTCTTTTCAGCCTCTTTTTGTTCAGGCGCAGCAGCGGTGTTCTTAGCGGCGCTCCTGCCCTGCCCCGCGGGCGGGGACTGCGGCTGCTTGGTATTACTACGTGCCGTTCCGCCAAACGCAGCTCGAACTTCGGAATCCAACGCTCGCACCACGCCTCCCGCCGCGTCGCGCGTCTTTCCTGCAAAATTGCCATCCCACTGGAAACGGCTCAGCCCCATGAAGAGCAGAGCAAAGATAAACGCCAGCACCAGCAGGGAACTGCCAGCGCCGGATTTATTTGAGGAGGTACTGCCCATATCTGCTAGCGGCAGTTTACTGCCTAGCCAACAGGAGGCGCAAGCGCTTTGACCACGGCCAACAGGTGCTTAAAGCAGGGCTTTGCTCAGGCTCTACTAACGTCTGCCGCGCGAGGAGAGCTTGGACTTTGATCGCCCCATGCTGCGGGTCTTGCTGCGGGTCTCAGACGGACTCCGATACGGCATAAAATCGGTCAGCACGCTTCTAAATTTGGCGGCATTGCGTGCTGCTGGCGAGAACTCTACGGCACGGGCGGTGCCCCGGATGCGGCGGCGTACCAATACTTTTTCCCTCGCATATTTCATTATAAGCGGTTTGAGCGTTGCGGGATTAATACCGAGTTTGCGCTGAATCTCCCGAACCGTGAACCACTTGCCAACTTTACTGGTCAGCTCCTTATCGATACGGGCTCGAATACTAGTCTTCATTAATCGACTCCTAATAATATATGGATGGTCTTAGCGATGCTGCACGACTAACCGGCCACCAGTACGGAGTGGTTTCTCGTGCGGTGTTTCCGCCAAGCTAGAAAGTAGCATCTTGGGCGCCGCTGCGTATGAGCTGCACCATATGGTTGCTCAAAATCGAAATGTTTGGACCTGCGTCGGCTTAGCTAGGGAGTGAGATATTACCCCTGATCCATTCCACAATCTCAGTGGTTGAAGCGCCCGGTAGGAAGACCTTCTTGACCCCCAGCTTTTCAAGCTTCGCAATATCATCCTTGGGAATGATTCCGCCCCCAAACACTGTGATGTCCGAAGATTTCTCCTGCTTCAGCAGGTTGATGATCTCCGGGAAGAGGGTCATATGCGCCCCGGACAGAATGCTTAGCCCGATGCAGTGCACATCTTCCTGAATCGCGCTTCGCACAATCATCTCAGGGGTCTGATGCAGCCCTGTATATATGACCTCCATGCCCGCATCACGGAGAGCCCGCGCCACCACCTTGGCACCCCGATCATGGCCATCCAGCCCTGCTTTCGCGATAAGAACCCGTATCGGTGAACTATTAGTAGACATAATCAAACCAAGCCCGGATCGGTATAGACTCCAAATACTTCTCTGTAAATATCAGAAATTTCTCCAAGCGTAACGCCTGCCGCAACACCATCGATTAAAGCAGGCATAACGTTTTGGTTTTGTTGACACCGTTCGCGGATGGCGGCACAGGCCTTCTTCCAGTCACCTGGATTACGGGCCGCCTTAAAGGCCTTAAGTTTCTCGATCTGCCGCAGCTCCCCTTCAAAATCGACATGCAAAATCGGGATGGGTTGTTCCTGTTCATCCTGATAAGCGTTGACACCGACAATCTTCTTCTCCCGGGAATCGACCTGCAGCTGGAATTGATAAGCCGCTTCAGCAATCTCTTTCTGCGGGAAGCCTACCTCCACGGCATGCAGCATCCCGCCCAGCGCATCGATCTTTCCGATATAGACCATGGCTTCTGCCTCGATCTGATCAGTCAACTGCTCCAAATAATAGGAGCCACCGAGCGGATCGACCACATTTACCACCCCTGTCTCTTCGGCGATGATTTGCTGCGTTCTGAGCGCAACTTTGGCGGCCTCTTCCGTAGGCAGAGAGAGAGTTTCATCCATGGAGTTAGTGTGCAGAGACTGCACTCCACCCAGAACGCCTGCAAGTGCCTGAAGAGCCACACGCGCCACATTGTTGAGCGGTTGCTGCGCCGTCAAACTCACTCCGGCAGTTTGAGCGTGCGTTCTCAGCTTCATCGAGTTCTCATGTTTGGCGCCGAATCGGTCGCGCATTAAGCGCGCCCAGATTCGCCGCGCAGCCCTGAATTTGGCGATCTCTTCAAAGAAATCATTGTGGACATCGAAGAAGAAGCTGAGCCGCGGAGCAAAGGAGTCAATCGCCATTCCGCGCGCGAGGCAGTGCTCCACGTAACCGATGCCATCGGCCAGGGTAAACGCTAGTTCTTGTACGGCCGTCGCGCCGGCCTCACGAATATGGTAGCCGCTGATGCTGATGGGATTAAATTTAGGCGCCTCGTTCGCGCAAAATTCAATGATATCACAGGCCAGTTTTACCGATGGTGCGGGGGGCGAGATCCATTCCTTCTGGGCAATGAATTCCTTGAACATGTCATTTTGAATCGTTCCGCCCAGCTGCTCAAAACCGAGACCGCGCTTTTTGGCCAAAGCAAAATACATCGCCATCGCAGCGGTTGCGGAGCAGTTAATCGTCATCGATGTTGTGACCTTGGACTGATCAATTCCGGCGAAGAGCCGGTCCATGTCATCGAGCGTCGCGACACTAACTCCTTCGCGGCCCACCTCACCTTTTGAACGCGGACTGTCAGGGTCGTAGCCCATGAGCGAGGGCATATCAAAAGCCGTTGAAAGACCGGTCTGTCCATGCTCCAGCAGATACTTGAAGCGCCGATTGGTATCCTCAGGCGAACCAAACCCCGCGAATTGACGCATCGTCCAGAGCCGCCCGCGATACATCGTAGGCTGAACCCCCCGGGTAAAGGGAAACTCTCCGGGGAATCCCAGCTGACCATCGGCATCAAAGCCCGATCGGTCCTCAGCGGTTACCAGGGGCGGCTGTTCGCGGAAACTAATTGAGGTGAACTTCGCGAGCCGCTCCTTCTGGGTATTGTAGCGCCGTTCGCGCCATTCGATATACTTTTTGGATTTTGAATCTGCGCTCACTCTAGCTCTCCTTCACCAGCTGGCTGGCGATTACAATCCGCTGGATCTCGCTCGTGCCCTCATAAATCTCGGTGATCTTGGCATCGCGTAGATGCCGCTCGGCGGGATAATCCGAGACATATCCATACCCGCCATGAATTTGAACTCCTTTGATTGCTGCGAACATCGCGGCCTCTGAGGCGTACAGCTTGGCCATCGCGGCTTGCCGAATATATGCAGCTCCGCGGTCCTTCAGCCGCGCGGCTCCCAATGTCAGCGCTCGGGCGGCGTCGATCTGAATAATCATTTCGGATAAATAGTTCTGAATCGATTGATGCTCACAGATCGGCACACCAAAGGTCTTGCGCTCTTTAGAGTAGGACAATGCGTCCCGCAGCGCCGCCCGCGCGATGCCGATGGCCTGCGCCGCCACACCCAGCCGGCCGCCATTAAGGGTGCTCATCGCCACCTTGAATCCGCTACGCTCGGCTCCCAAGAGATTGGCGGAGGTAAGCTTAACGTTTTCGTAGGTCAGCCCACACGTTGGCGATCCGCGGATACCAAGTTTATCCTCCTTCTTGCCGCGCGCTAATCCGGCGATCTCCATCGGATGCACGAAGGCGCTGACGGCCTTATGGCCTCCGGCCGTATCGTGAGTTGCAAACAACACGCACACATCAGCCACCGGGCCATTAGTGATCCAATTCTTGGCGCCGTTCACAATGTAGTGGTCACCCTGCTTTTCTACCCGACAACTCAAGCTGGCGGCATCGCTGCCACAACCCGGCTCGGATAGCGCAAAGCAGCCCACCGTCTTGCCGCTGCAAAGATCGGGCAGGTAACGCTGCTTCTGCTCGACGCTTCCCGCTGCCACGATCGGGGCGATGCAGAGCGAATTATGAGCGCTCATGATAATGCTGGTAGAGGCGCATGCTGCTGCCAGCTCCTCAACCATCAGGCAATAGGCCACTGTCGACAATCCTGAGCCGCCAAATTCGGTGGGCACACAGGCTCCCATCAAACCGAGCGCCCCCATCTTGGGAATTAATTCAGCCGGGTAGCGGTGCTCCCGATCCAATTCCGCGGCCAGCGGAAGTACCTCATTCTTGGAAAAGGCGCGCGCAGTTTCCTGCGCCATACGCTCCTCATCCGATAACTCGAATGGAAATCCGTCTTCCCAACTCATACAGCCTTGAATTTTGGCTCACGCTTTTGGAGAAAGGCCCGCATCCCCTCTTCCCGGTCGGCGGAGGCGAATAGTTCCAAGAAAGCCTCAATCTCCAGACGCAACCCCCCTAAAAGCTGCACCGCATGAGCCTGACGCAGCAAGGATTTCGCCTTCCGAACTGCCAGCGGCGCTTTGGAGGCGATCAGAGCAGCATATTTACGGACGTCTTCGAGCAGCATCTCAGGCTCACACAATTTGTCGACAAGTCCGATGCTCTTACCCTCTTCGGCATCAATTAACTCCCCGGAAAAGCACAGCCTCCGCGCCGTGCCGATGCCGCAGCGCTGAACCAATCGCTGCGTACCACCAAAACCCGGAATTATCCCCAGGTTCACCTCAGGCTGCCCAAGCTTGGCTTTGCGCGAGGCAAAAATCAGATCGCACGCCAGCGCCAACTCCAATCCACCCCCCAGAGCATAGCCGTTAACTGCGGCGATCACGGGCGAGTCAAAATTTTCAATTGTACGCATGCAGCGCTGACCCAACTCGACGTAATCGGCAATGGCACGCGGTCCCAGATCGGCCATACCGGCAATATCAGCACCTGCGACGAATGCTTTCTCCCCGGCGCCGGTAATTAACACCACGCGAATCGACGGATCTTCGGCCAGCTTTTCAAATGCCAGGATGATCGAGTTGAGGACGTCCGCATTCAGCGCATTCAGCGTCTGCGGACGATTGATCACCAATTCAGTGACCGCTCCTTGAGCAGCGATCTTGACTACCTCTTCTTCCATGATTGCCATAAAGCCCTAATATGAATGCTAGCCCGGAGGCCACGCGAACGAACGTCCGCCCATTAAGTGCAAATGCAGATGAAAAACCGTCTGCCCTGCGCGAGCTCCGTTATTAATCACCACCCGAAATCCATCCTGCAGCAGCCCCTGCTCACGCGCGATCTCATTGACTGCCACCAACAGCTCCCCCAAGAGCTCTTTATGATCAGCCTTGGCGCTTGCCAGGTCTCTAATCGGCTCCTTAGGTATGATTAAAATATGGATAGGAGCCTGGGGGTTGACATCATGAAATGCCAGCACGTGATCGGTCTCGTAAACGATCTTGGCAGGCACCTCGCGTCTAATGATTTTCGCAAAAATAGTTTCGCCACCCATAGCAGGGCTAATTTTCATCTAACTCGTTGTTTGGGTCAATTATAGCAATGTGGGGTAGTTAGCCGTTTATCGCGCTGCCTCTCCGGAGCCGGGTACGCCGCCAGGCTCTAAATGTTATAGGCCTCCTCCGTCACCATGCGATTATCTTGTTCCACCTGGGCGCCTTTCTGCTCATCAAATTCAATGTACACGAGATGTCGTACTGCTTCCTTAAGATCATCGAGGTGCGTAATCAAAATAATCTGCTCGAAACGCGTCCCCAGCCTTTCAAGCAGCGCCAGCACATTGGCGCGCCGGCCCTCATCCAGCGAGCCAAACACCTCATCCAGAACTAACAGCGACATGGCGTGGCCGGCGCGCTCGGTGAGCATCTGCGATAGTGCCAGTCGCACACAAAGATTGAGAATATCCTCCTCGCCGCCGCTGATGATGGGGCGGGGGCCGACTTCATCCATAACGGTAGGAGAGAAATCATCACCAATCTCAACCGTGGTATAACGCCCATCGGTCAGTTCGCTCAAAAACTCACTGGCCAGCTCCGCTAACCGTGGACGCAGCGAGGCATTCAGATATTTTCTAAAGCTCGTCAGCATGCCGTCGCTCTCCTCCAGCAATACCAAACGTTCTGCACGCGCTCTTAGTTCCCCCTCACGCACCGCCAGTTCCTCTAGCGCGCTCCGCGCACGCGCCAGCAAGGCCTTGCATTTGTCGATTTCGCCCTCCAGTTTTTGACGGTTGGACCGGGTGATTTCGAGCAATCCTTTGGCCGCATCGTACTTGCCCTTGAGCGCCTGATAGCTGTCCTCGGTAAATTTCTGCTCGGAGATCTCACGGCGCACCTGGGCCAGCCCCTTATCCAGCTCCGAGATCCCGTGACGCAATACAGCCAATTCCTGGTCCAATCTGCCGATGCGTTCCAGCTCAAGGGTTAGTCGCCGCAGCGACTCGCGTTCTGCCAAGAGCTCCTTGCGCTGCTCCTCTTGCCCCACAATTTCGCGCCGTTTAACTTTGATCGCCGGCGGCTCGGCCTTAAGCTCTTTTAAGCTGGCCTGCTGCCGCAGGGCCCGCGCTTTTAGCTCCTCCAGCTGCTGAGCGAGCTCGCGTTGTACATGCTCCAAGGCACTGCCCAGCGGCTGTCCACAGGTCGGACAGGCGCCCTTCTGCTTTAGTTTGCTGCGGGCCTTTTTCTGTTCCTCGGTACGTTTACGCTCCTGCTCGATAAGCTCTAAATCGGCCTCGGCTCGGGCGAGCTCCTTGGTCCAGGCCAACGAAAGTTTTTCGCAGTCGGCTCGCAAAATACCGCTTCCCTCCTCCAAGGCCGTTAGTTGCTTAAGTATTACCTGCTCCCGCTCTGCGGCGACTGTCTTTAAATCCGCGGCCTCCTGCGCCTCTTTCGGCATAGCCTGCCGCACTAACTCTGAAATCCGCCGCTTCTCCTCCTCTAATGTTTTAATCGCGGCAGTTTTTTCGGCGTAGGAGGTCTGCAGACTCTTTAATTCAGCCGACTTAACTAAAAAGACATCGCGGCGTTTGCTAACCTCCAGCCAATCTTTGCGGAGCTTGGCCTCTTCGGCGTCGGCCTTCTGAAAAAGCGCCAGCACCTCGGTGTGCTTGGCCTCCCAGCCCTTCAACTGATCGGCACCGGTCTCGATTTCGGCCTGAAGCTCCTCACGCCGCCCCAGTGCCGCGCGGCGCCCCGCAATCTCACTCTTCAGTTCGCCCCGCTCAGCTCGCAAAAGCTCCTGTACCCGTTCCAGCCGATCATACCCCATCATGCGCACGATGAAGCGTTCCCGTTCGGCCTGGCCCTTTCTTCCGCTCAAAAACTCGAGCCCCTTTTGTTCGGTGTAAAACGCGGCCGAGAACTCATCGAAATCCATTCCCAACAGCTGCGTGATCCTGCTCGTGACTTCGCGATTTCCTGCGACCACGGCCTTGGCTTCACCCCCCACAAAGAGCTCGGCGTCAGATGGTGTTCGTTCGACTCGATAAACTCTTTCGTCATGCTCAAATAGCAAGCTTACCTCGGTCGCAGTTTCGCCGGGGCTAAAACGATTCTTCAAATCTTCCAGGCGACCGCGGATCGCTTTTGCACCATAAAGCGCGAACGAGATGGCTTCAATCAAGCTAGTCTTCCCCGCTCCATTGGCCCCAATTAAACCGATTAATCCCTGCGAAAATGAGATCTGTGAATTCAGATGTTGCCTGAAGTTACGCAGACTGAGGCTTACCAGCTTCATCTCGCTCCTCCAGCAAATTAAAATAGCTCTTGATCAAAGCCTCCGCAGCCGCGCCCTTCTCCCCGCTGAATTTCCAGTCGCGACAGTATGCCGCCAATTCCTGCTCCAGGTTCCCGCGCTTACCGCTACTCAAACCGCCTGTACGTTCGTGGTCCAAGGGCGGCAGCAATTCCAGAGAGAGATTCAGAGCTTCGCTGCGCCATTTCTTAATCTCTCTCAGATCGAGCTGTCTCTGCAGCTCGCGGGGCACATTCAAGACCAGCAGCCGTACCAATTTGCCCTCGAGCCCTCCAGGCACACTCTCGATGCGCTCGCGCATCTGATTCTGGATCTGTTCGATCGATAGTCCCGCCCCATCGATATTCTTAAGTACCACCACGGAACGGGGCGAAGTCAGCGCGTGAAAAGTACGCTTGCCTTCGGGCAGCTGAATCTCCAGGAAACCTTTATTAGTGTCGCCCTCGGACCAGATATTTAGCGCCGTATGCTCGATCGATCCGCTGTATGCCGCATTCAATCCGACCTCGGTGTTTAAGTGCACGTGCCCGAGCGCGATATAGTCCCACTCATGCTGGGAAAAATCGCGCAAGTTAATGTTGGCCCCGCCGAAATCGCTAATCCAGCGCATGCCGACCTGACCATGCAGCATCAATACGTTATAGGCGAAACGATCATCGGCCCGCACAGCCGGCAGCGGATCGAGCGACAAGGCAGCGTGCGGGATGCAGTGCACTGCCAGGTTCAGATCTTCAAAAGTGAACTGCTCGGGCCCCTGGTCAGCGATGAATACGCGCTCTACCTCTGCCAGGATGCGCAGCGGCGATCCGGTGTCGCTACGCCGCGGAGTCTCGTGATTTCCGGCAGCGATAATTACAGGCGCCGGCAAGGCTGCCGTCAGCCGCTTCAATTCCCGAAAAGCGAAGCCCAAGACAGCATTAGAAGGACGCACGGTGTGAAATACATCCCCCGCAATCAATACAGCGGCGGGTCGCAGCTTGATTAAACGGTCAAAGGCCTCCCGCAGCGCGATATTGACGTCAGCCTCACGTTGATTGAACCCGGCCTTGGTAAGGCGGTTATAGCGCCTGTATCCCAGATGCAGGTCCGCCAAATGGCACAGACGCAAAGGGCTCTTAGACTTGGTACTTTTTCGCACGCGCGTGACCACCAACTACAAAAATCCGTTCAATTATGAACAGCCTTGCTAGTATTGCAAGCGCGATTACAGGAAGTTAGCGTCTGGATTACTTTTTGCTATTCCTTTCCACTCTCGCAGATGGAAAGGCCCCAAAATCCTCAAATAAACTGCGCTCTCCCCGCTCCGGCTCCCTCCGGATCCGCAATCCTATCTGATCTTTTGCGAACGCTGGAGACCGAGTTGCAACGCCGTGGGCTGACTCCCCCTACCGAGGGCGGCATGGTCAATCCGATCTGGTTCCTGGCGGAGACCGAGAGAAATATTTTTCTATGGCGTAATGGACGCTCGTTAATCGAGCAGGATCAATTCGAATTCTGGATCGATGTTGAGGCCTTAATTGAACGCCGTCTGGGCCAACTGACAGATCCCGATTTCAGCAATCCCTTCATCAATCCAGTCTGGGAGGTCTCGAGTGATTCGATGGCATTTGTGGAGGCCGAGCGAGAGTACCTGGTGGCCTTCAAAGAGGCGCTGCGGTTAATTCAGACTCATGCCCACATTCTGAGTCGAGTCGCCAGCGAGCTGCGAGTGGAGGGTTCCGAGCAGCGGCGTAAGATTGTTCTTCCAGCTCATACCACCAAATAAACACCCGTCAAAAAAAAGGGCCCCCTTGCGGGAGCCCTTTATCGTCACATCAGATCTACTTTGTTTAGAAGTAGCTGCTGAGTTGTACCAACCAACGGCTGGTGTTGACGTTCGAGCTGTCGCCCGAAAGGCCGCGTACATCTTGGTTCAGGAGGTCGTAACCAATCTGGCCTTTGAGGTTGTGCTTCCACCAGTAGTAGTTGATGGAAACGCCGACTTCGTTCACGTTATCCAGACCTGTGCACTGACCGCTGGCGGTACCGTTATCACAGTCTAAGTATCCGTAACGAGCAGCAAGTTCGAGCTCTTTGGGCTGGAAGAAATAACCAGCTTGAGCGTAGAAACCGTTCGGCTCAAGGCTGTCGCCTTCATCCGGGTCAACGGTCGCCACAAAGTACTCAGCGTTGAAGCTGAAACCTTGATACTTGGCGTTCGCGTCAACGGCGATGCTGTCCTGGTTAGCGTCACTGCCGCCTCGATCCGAGTAAGCATATGAAGCGCCGAGGCTAGCAGCCCAGTCTTCTGTCCAGTCGATATCGCTCTCTTGGTAAGAATTGATATCGCCCATCACGTTCCAACGCAGAGTCACCACGCCGGTGTGGCGGGTATCGACTGCGCTGCGGTTGATGCCTTCGCCAGTTGACTCACCATTGAAGATACCGGCGTTCAGCATCAGCTGTCCGTCAGCCCAGGTGGTCTTGGCCAAAGCTCCGGCTTGGCGGCCTAGGCCGATGTTGCCGTCGCTGGCGCTGGTGAAGTAATCCGAGACGTTCGAACGGTCAGCAAACTGGAGGTATTGCTCTGAAGTGTTGTACTGACGACCGAAGCCTGTCTTGGACTGTCCCATCTGAACCGAAGCCCAATCACATGCCTGCCATGCGATGTAAGCGTCGAGCAGAGCCGGGCTCTTGGCGCCGGTTGAATCTTCGCTGCCAACCATATCCGCGTTCAAGTAGTAGGAGAACTCGTTATGGAGAGCATTACCGGAGACCATGATGCGCGCATCAGTTACATCAAAGCCTGATGTGTTTGATGTGCCGACATCCTCATCATAATCCGTGAAGGTGTAGCGAGTTCTGATCAAAGTGTTGATCTGAGCCGCGAAACCTTCGCTCGGAAATTCGATCCGGGTACCATTGTTCCAGTACACCTTGGCGCCATCTCCACCTGCCATGGCCGCCCTGGCTTCACCCTTAGTGATTACTCCCTTTTCAACCAACAGATCCTCAAGCGTTTTCGCTGAGGCTAGAGCCGGGACAAGAAGAACCGCCAACAGCAGTATTCTTAACTTGCGCATGAATTACCTCCAAAAATAAAGAAACGTCAGAAGAGTTACCCCTTCTCTAAGCACATGCACCTTGTGGCGGATCGGAAAGTTCAACTCTCCTTAACGAGTTAGACTTAGCCTTTCCGTCCCCGCTCCTGTACGAAACAGGGGTAATGTGCTTATATCTCAGGGTCGAAATTCACACTGTCAGTGTATTCCGTCAAGAATGATTCTGCTTTTTTCAGGGATCTAGGAGGTTGAATAAAACGGTGATTGCTCGGTCTAGGTGAGTGGTTACAGAAATAATATCCGTTACTTAACTAAATCATTAACAATTGAACGACAACTGCAAATGACGTTTGGAATAGCCACCTCGGAGCAAATAGAAATCTGTCAAAGTGTGAGACGGCTGGCTCAGGCTGAAATTCAAAAGTACCAGAATGAGCCGTTTTTCGGCACTGTCCCGCGCGGTTTGCTGCGCGCTTTCGCCACTCTGGGAGTGACAGCTCTCAACATCGAAGAGCAGTGGGGAGGTTTAGCGGCCTCGCCCACAACCATTGCACTGGCGCTGGAAGAGATCGCCGCGTCGGATTGCGGGGTCGCGATCTGGCTATCTGTGCACAATATGGTGAGCGGCTTGGTGCAGCGGTTCGGCAACCAAGAGCAGCGTCAAAGATATCTGCCCAAGCTTGCTAGTGGTGATTTTCTAGCTGCTTTCTGTTTAACCGAGCCCAGCGCGGGTTCCGATGCGAAAGCGCTTAAAACCGAAGCGCGGCCCGAAGGCGCGAATTTCATCCTCAATGGCGAGAAATGTTACATCACCAGCGCTGGCTTTGCGGATCTCTATTTAGTTTTTGCACGTACCACTAAAGGCACAGATCGAAAGGGCATCTCCGTTTTCTTGGTGGAAGCAGACAGTCCAGGGCTGCAGATCAGCCCTCCCGATAAGAAGATGGGCGCGGAGCTTTCCCCAATTGCCTCGCTAGCGTTTGTCGACTGCGTTGTTCCCAAGACACAGCTGGTGGGAGAGATCGATAATGGTTACCGCATTGCGCTTGGCGGCCTAGCCGGCGGCCGCATCAACATCGCTGCAATCGCCAACGGCGTATCGCGCTCCGCCATCGAGCTTGCGACCGCGCACCTGAAGGAGCGCGCGCAGTTCGGAAAGAAATTAATCGAATTCCAGGGGCTGCAGTTCATGCTCGCGGATATGCAGATGAAGTTCGAGGCGGCGCGCTTATTGACCCTGCGGGCGGCCCATCTACTGGAAAAAGATCCGAGTGATAAACAAAACCGCCTGCAGCCCTCAATCGCCAAGTGCTTTGCCTCCGATGCCGCGATGAGTATCACCACCGATGCGGTACAGCTGCTGGGCGGGGCTGGCTACATTAAGCACTACCGCGTTGAACAGTTAATGCGCGATGCCAAAATGCTTCAGATCGTCGAGGGCACCAATCAGATCCAACGCATGGTGATTGCGCGCGAGCTGGCGGAGTAAGCTCCGATTCCAGAAATGGTTTGGCCACCGCCATGCAGAGTGAGATCTGCAAGGCGGCGGCCAGTTTTGTGGTCTATCTTCCTTTCTAGTCCTACCAGCGCTTTGGGGGCGCTGGTAGGACCTGTGAACCTGGGTGTGCTTCCTGCTACTGCGACTGGTTCGCGGGAGCCGTCGCCTTGCCGGTCCAGCGTGCGATGCGCTCGTCCGACTCGGTCTCGGCTTCCTCGCGCGTCTCCTCGGCATCGAGATCCAGCTCGTCATCGTCCTCCTCCGCGACGATGATGTTTGCCGCGGAGTGCCCAGCCTTCGCCGTCTCGAGCTCCTGCTGCAGCTGCTCGAGCAGAGCCCCGGCCTGGCTATCGGCACCGTGTCCGGTCGCCTCCAGCGCCGCGAGCTTCTCCTTCTGAGCGTCGTTCAGGGCCTGCGTCTGCGCGAGGATGGTCGGCGCCACCTCGGTCAGCTTCTGCAGGTCCTTCTTCGCCGCTACGAAGGCGCTACGGCGAAGTGCGGTGGTCTCCTTGCGCGTGGCGAGCAGCGTCTCCATGGCGGAGATCTCTCCTTCCACGGCCTGGATGTCCGCACTCGCCTGCTTCATCCGATCCGTCAGCCGCTTGGCACGTTCCGGAGTGACCGTGCCCTGCGCCTCGAGACCCGCCTTGGCACCCTGCGCCTCGCGGCGCTCGAGCTTCAGCCGGAGCGCGGGCAGCTTGCCCTCGTCCGGATGCTCCGGGTCCTCGATCTCGACCTGCGAACGGAGCGCCTCCTGCCAGTTCCGCCGCTTCTCGGCCACGTCCTCCTGCATTCGCTGAGTCAGGATCTGCAGCTTGTCCTCGTCAGGAACGAGACCCAGAGCAAAGCCCTGAAGCTTCCCGACCAGCCACTGCAGTCCCTCTCCGGCGGTGATGGTCATCTGCTTCCTCATGCTGTTACCCGTCCTTTCCTTGGATTGATGTCAGGCGCCGGCCGCTTTGGCCGGACCTTTCATCAGGGGGACCTGCTACACCGTGATCGTGACCTTGGGGTCGAACTGCTGACCAACCCACAAGGTGTCGCTGCCGTCGCCGCTCCGAAGATCGGCGAAAAGCAGCCAGTCGTTCTCACACCGTGCGAGCGCCATAGCGACGCGCGGAATCTGGCCGTTGCGAGAGGGCCGGACGAAGAACTCGCCCGAGACCTGAGCCGCGTCGATCCAGATGATGTCCTTCAGCCGCCACGTCTTCCCGAGTGCTTCGACATCGACATCAGCCCGCTGCCCAGATGCGGCAAAGCGCCGCACCGGACCGGGGCTCTCGCTGGTTCCTCCCATGTACTCCGAGAAGCCCTGGGGCATCTCGGTGCGCTCATAGAGAAAGAACTTGAGGTCGCCGCCTTCCGCTTCGGGGTGTTCGACCAGCAGCTGATCGCCTGCGAGACAGAGAGCCCGATATTCCTGGAGCGTTTCTCCGGAGGGGCTGACATGAACCTTGTTGCTCTTGTCGCCTCCGAAGAACTGCAGCTGCAACAGCAGCGCGCACCCTTTGACCCGCTCGGTACGCCCGTCGATCTCCAGGAAGTCCGTAACGGTTGCCCGCTCGATCTCCTGGACTGCCTCCGGACGACGACTCGGTGCTTCGGGCTCTGCGATCGGCACCTCCGGAGCTCCCACCGAGGGGAACCCGCTCCGCTTCACCTCCGCTTTGCGCAGGATGCGCACCGCGATGGCGTAAGGAGTGAGGGCGATACAGAGCTGCCCCCACGGAGTTTCCGGCATGAACCATCCGGTTGCGATAACCCCGAAGGCCACACCGAACAAACCAATCAGCATCATCAAGACGCCAGCAAAATCCATTTGCTCACCTCCTCCCGTTACCAGTCGGAATCGGAACCGCCGCCGGCGTCGGAATCGGAGCCGCCGCCCCAATCGGAATCAGATCCTCCGCCCCAATCGGAGCCGGAGCTGCTTCCAAAATCGGAACCGCTGCTCGAACCAAAGCTACTACCGCCGTCGTCGGAACCCCATGAACTTGAGCTGCTTGCCGCCCTGCGTCGGGCCGCTTCCTCTTCCTCCTGGTGACGCCGATGAGCTTCCCGGCAGTTGTCGCCGGTGCCATCAGCTTCGCTCACGGCTTGGTTCGCCAACGCCACTGCTTCGAGGAACAGCCGCTCGGAACCCTTGTTGCGGGCTCTCCGAAGCAGCTGCTCAGCGTCGTGGAACGACTCCGCGTCACTGGGGCTGTACTGCCCATACGACGCGACATCTCCACTCTCGGCGTTGATCACGGACTGCGCCCGCTGGATTGCGCCGCTGTATTGACGGCGCGCCTCCTCGAGCCGGTCTGCCAACTGTACGAAATCGCGGCCCCGGCTGATCTCCGAGGAGATCGCATCGAGTTCCGCGCGCACCAGTTCGTCCGCCTTCGCGAACTCCTGCACCTCGAGACTGGCGAGCTTGGTGACTCGATCCAATCCCGTGATGTGCTCGGTGACACGCCGTGCGCCTGCGCGCGCGGCGATTGAGGAATACTCCGACCAGGCTGCCGCCCCGTGGTACAGTTGCAGTACCCGGTAGCGATCCTGAACCCGCGCCGCCAGCTGCGCCTGCGCATCGATCTGCTGAGCGAGATTCCGCCGCTGATCGAGCACCGACTTGGCCAGCGCAATCTCGGCATCGGCGTTCTGCAACGCCTTGCCGCTCAACGCCACCGATTCCTCTGCACGGAGATAGGCTTCCGGTCGATCCGGCAGCTTCTCTCCGCGCGCCACGTTCGTCAGCACGCCGCGCGCCAGCTTGGCTCGGCTCCGTCCCTCGGCAGAGATCGCCGTGGCGGATTTGAGCCAATAACCGGTGCGCCGCTTGCGCTCACTCAGGCCGCTGTCGGCCTGCTGCGAAGCGAACTCACCGCGCTCGACCATCTCCGGAGCCTTGTCGTAATGCATCCGGGTGATGTCGAGCCAGTTCAGCGCATCCAGACAGTGCTGCCTGAGAACCTCCGACCGCGCCAGCGCCAGATTGAGCACACCGAACGCTTGATCGGGATCCCCGGCATGCGCCGTCTCCTCACGTGAAGGCAGGAACTTCTCATAGCGCGGCCGGATACCGACCAACACTTCGAGTTGCGCCGCCCCGTCGTGACTGCGCTTGGCGATCTCCGTCCCGTATCGGCTAGGATACAGCGACATCTCGGCTTTGGCCCTTTCGTCGATGCGCCGGAGCGCCGACGACGAAGAGTCGACTGCCGCGGAGAACGTCTGCGCCGCCTGGAACGCCTGCTCACGTCTGGCGAGCAGAGCCTGCAGATGCGCCTGAACTTCAGCCGCAAGCTGCAGAGACTCGTCTGCCAGTGAGGCCGCCTTTCGATAAGCCGAGAGGCGGCTGCGCCATGAGCCGCTTGTGCCTTTGGCGTGCAGCGCGACAGCTCCCTTCTCGGGAGTGTCGAGCATGCGTCGCGCGCGCGCCGCGAATTGGTGCGGACGGTTGAGGTAAGACTGCTTGAACCAGTCCATCGTCGTGATCGTACTGTCGACCAGTCCGATGGTCCGATCCGCCTGCGTGAGCTTCTCTGTCGCTACCTTTCCCGCCTGCGCCACAAGTTGCTGAGGACGAAGTACTGCGAAGTACGTTCCCAGCACGAGCAACAACAGTGAGCCGATGATGATCAGCGCGGGAAAAGAGCGATGACGCTTAAGCGCCATAAGCCGCTCGATTCCGCCCATCTTGATGGGTCTCCTTTCTGGAGGACCTTCCTTGATCTGACTTCTACCCGTACCTAGTTGTACACCAGAACCTGAACCAACCTTTCAAACCACGTTTGATGGTCTCACTATTAAAAAAGCTAGTCAAATAAGGTAATTAAATCGATTATTGGGTGTTATAAACTCATGCGCTCTCCTAAGTGACCACCAATTCCAATACAGTGAAATCGCACAAGAAAAAGCTCGCGGTTAGTAAAAATGCGAACTTTTGCAGCGCGGCAAGTACCGCGGTGCCGCAGGAAGATGATCTCGCAGGAAGAATGCGCGAGGGAAGAAAACTGGTACGCCAGGAGGGTTTCGAACCCCCGACCCGAAGATTAAGAGTCTTCTGCTCTACCAGCTGAGCTACTGGCGCACCCGAGAGCCAAACAAACTATATCAATTTAAAGGGGCTTTCAACTTAGGCCAAATTTCACTGGCTTTGAGTGCCGGCTAGCGCCAAACATGTCCTATCCAGGGACCCTTCGAGAGGGCCAGGGGTCCGAATCATCGGGCGGCGCCGACGGAGCCGATTCCTCGGCCGCGCGCTCCTCCCGTGCTACCTTTTTCTCGAAGCGGCGCGGCAGCTTCAGCGCGCGTTGCCGTAGATCTTCTTCCAACCCTTCTGCAGTCACTCCGCTAGCCAGAATATGTTCGGGCTTAACCTCCGGCAGCTTCCCTCGTTCGTCATAACGCTCATAGATCTTGTTGTAACGATATCTTTCACCATAGAGTCCGCTCCCGTTCAGGGCCAAGACAAAGAAGCCCTCTTTAGAGTCATCACAAGGATCGGGCGCTATTTTACTCAGCGAAATCTTGCTGTCAGTTGCGGCAAGTCGACGTATCAATGCCCCAACCAGCGGATCGACCTGATATTTGCTTGAAATACAATCCAGAAATGCACGCGCCGCCTTCAACGCCGCTTCCCGTTCATTTCGGGCGCGGTCCCGCTCAGTCACTATCTCGGTGGTGGCTAAATCAATCGCGTGCGCAATCTCTTCCGGAGAGAAGGAGGGATCTTTGGGATTTCCTAGCTTCCCGAGAAGCTTTCGCCAATCAAACATAAGCCGGCACTCCTTTACGGCTAATATGACCTGCTGCTCGCGGGGTGTAAGATCGGATTCGATTTGGCCCTCTGGGGCGCCTATTTAGGGTTTGAACTTCCGGCCGCGGGACTTGTGTCGTAGGCTAGCAGGCATGCGGATCGGGATCCTCTCAGCAGCAGCGAAGGCGTACAGCACAAAACGGCTCAAAGCCGCTGCCAAACAGCGCGGCCACACAGTCAAGGTAATCGACTACCTGAAATATTCGATCTTCATGGCTGAAAATCAGTCGGCGCTTTTCATGGAGGGCAAGAAAGCGGCCAAGCTGGACGCCGTGATTCCGAGGATCGGGGCATCCGCAACCGTTTTCGGCAGTGCCGTCGTTAGACAGTTCGAGCAGATGGGGATCTACGCACTGAACGGTTCGTATGCAATCGGGATCGCGCGCGATAAGCTGCGCACCATTCAGGTCTTGGGACGCCACGGCATCGGCATTCCCCCAACCGCTTGCGTACACTCCAAGGACAGTATTCTTCCGGCAGTTCAGATGGTTGGCGGCGATCCGGTAATTATCAAGCTGCTGCAAGGCACTCAGGGCGTCGGAGTGATTCTGGCCGAATCCACCAAGAGCGCAGAAGCAATCATTGAAACACTGCAGATCGCACAGCAAAATGTCCTGATCCAAAAATTTGTTTCAGAAAGCCGGGGACGCGACATTCGCGCCTTCGTGGTTGGAGATCGAGTCGTAGCGGCGATGCGGCGCACCGCTCAGGGAGACGAGTTCAGAAGCAATGTGCACCGGGGCGGCCTGACCGAGGCAGTGCAGCTATCCAAAGAGTATGTCGAGACCGCCATTCGGGCTGCGCATATCATCGGACTGCATGTGGCCGGCGTCGATATCCTCGAAAGCGACGAGGGACCGAAGGTGATGGAGGTCAATGCATCCCCGGGCCTCGAGGGGATCGAGGAAGCGACAGGGGTGGATGTAGCCGACGCCATCATCGCCTATTTGGAAGAACAGGTGCTTTTCCCGCATTTCGAAATCTCGGAGCGGCTGGCCCTCAGCCGGGATTTTGCGATCTATGAACTGCCGATAACTGCTACCTCGATCCTGGCCAAGAAGACTTTGGAGGAGTCAGCATTGGCCCAAAAAGGAATCCAGGTGCTATGTATAATTCGCAAGGGCAACGCCCTATCCAACCCGGCACCTAGCGAGAAAGCATTGCCGGGCGATTTGCTTCTTTGTTATGGCCAAAAAGGATCCCTCAAAACGCTCCTGCCCCAGCGGCTCAAACGGCTAATGAAGAACGAGACTCAAAACGAAGCTTAGCGATGAAGAATCCGAAGCCCGCGGCCGCGCTTAAACACTTTGCTGAACTGGACAGCAAACTGGTCGAGGTTGCAAAAAATATCAAAGTTTTGCGTAACCTCACCTGGCCGGCTTCAATCGCGACCTCCTTTCTAGAAAAATGGTCCGCCGGCAGCAGCAGCTACCCGCTGATCGAATATCCGAAGCATTCCTACAAGAATGAGGTGGCAGCACTCAAGATGATCATGGAAGCCGCTGGCACCGATCATCCGCTGGGCCGTTATATCTATAAGACCGCCCGTAGCTACATGACAGCTGCGTTGATGCTGGAATATGTCGGGACACCGGCGTTTACCGAACTGTCTGCTGAAATTTACGGCAGCCCGCGGGATAAGGTCTGGTCCACTTCTATTTCCAATCTCGAAGCCTCTGAACACTTTATCAGCTCGACCGAGGACTTTCGCAAAGCTTGTCCGGTGCAAAAGGAAGAGAGCTGCCTCATGGCGACATACGTCGCGGCGGAATTGCAAAAGGCCATCACACCCTTCTTCCACAAACACAAGGTTGAGGTGGTTGTTGATCCGGAGCTGGCTTCGAAGGCTGCGGCAGCGGCCAATCGCATTCGCATTCGAAATTTCACCTGCTTTTCCCAGATGGATATTCCGCAGCTGCTGCATCATGAGGCCTTCGTCCACACCCTAACGATGCTGAATGGAAAAGAGCAGCCCTATCTGAAAAGCATGAGTTTGGGCGCCCCGCGCACCACTCGCACTCAGGAGGGTCTGGCCCTTTTTGCCGAATTCATTACCACCTCGATCGATATCAATCGGCTGCGCCGCATTGCATTGCGGGTCAAGGCCATCGACATGGCGATGCAAGGCGCCGACTTCATCGAAATTTTTAAGTTCTTCATGGACTCTGACCAGGGCGAAGTCGAAAGCTTTCAGTCAGCAGCTCGCATCTTTCGGGGCGGAGATGTGCGCGGCCGGTCGGTGTTTACCAAAGACTCGGTGTATCTCGAAGGCCTGATGTACATTCATAGCTTCCTGCATAAAGCGATTCATAGCGGCAAGATCGACTATCCCCATCGGCTGATGGCGGGACGGCTGACCTTCAGCGACGTGGTGGAGCTGGAAGAGTTTTTTGATTCCGGTTTTATCGCGCCGCCGCTATATGAACCAACCTGGATTACCCAGCGCGAATGCCTGACAGCGTTTTTGAGTTACTCCGTTTTTTCGCACCGCATTGATCTTAATGCGGTCGAGCTTAAGGACTTTAAGCTGCATGATCGGATTTCGGATTAGGAGTTGAACCGAGCGGATGGTGAGGGCACGGGTTACCCGACGCGTGTGATGCGAGTTAAGGCGACCTCGGCAAACGGGACGGATTGCTTTGCTCGCGATGACAGAAATCGAACCGCAGCGAGCAGTTCTGTCATTGCAAGCGAAGCGAGCGGTTCTGTCATCGAGAGCGAAGCGAAGCAATCCCTAACTTTCGCCGAGATCGATCTCCCGCCAATGAAATAAGAATCGCGCTCCCGACCTACCGCAGCAGCTTAGCTCTCGATCGGAGCGCCGGAGGCCGAAAGACGCTTGGTGATCCTTCCGCGCGAAAGGTCGTAAGGCGAGATCTCAACAATCACCCGGTCGCCCGGCATGACTTTGATATAGAACCGGCGCATTTTGCCGGCCAAATAGGCCACAACCTCGTGGCCATTGTCACAGACCACTTTAAAGTGGTTGGTGAAGCATTCCTTCACCGTAGCGTTCATTTCGATTGCGTCTTTGCCCATGTTTTCAATGTTTTACTCTTTTGGCGGGTCGGAGTAAAGGGGCGGGGTTATTGAGTATCGAGGCCGAGCTGCTAAAATCGACCCAATGATGTTGAATGCTGACACTCCCCCTCCGGCCGTAGCACCGGCTGCCGCTGATACCCTGAGCAGCGCGCTCATAACCTCTTCTGGCGCGCGTTTTGAGATTACATCGGGCGATTTCGCTTCCCGGGTGATGGGCATGAAGCAGCGCTTGCACTCCGGTGAGCTGCGGGACGAAAAGAAGGCTGAATTATTTATTGCTGAGATTCTCACGATCCCGCCAAAAGAGCGGGATATTATTCGCAATTGGTGCGTCGATCGGAACAATTCGATCTTGATGTGGGATTTCGCAGTAAAGCTCTCCCCCGCGCATGCTCGCCAGGCGATTGAAGCGTTTTATCCCGGACTTCTGCAGCGTGCCGAGATCTTGGACAGCCTCTCGAATTCCTTGGATCTGCGCACCCCGGATGGTTTGCAGGCTCTTAAGACTTTTACAAATTCGGTACCCGCAGATCAGAAGCCGCTGCTGCCGATCTGTTTCTCGATTGTGGCTAAAGGTGTCGAGGTTGGCGAAGGCTCCTACACTCGCCCTAAATTTGGAGACCGCATTGCGGATCGCAGCGGAAGCGAGCGGCTGGGTATCGAGCTTGAAGATGCTGTGCTCGGAATTCCCTACAGCCAATGGGACGCGCTGCTGGCGAACGATCCAGCCGGGCTCGTCAATGCTCTCAATGCCGAAGGCTCATTTGCTCGCGCGATCTATTCCGCTAACTGGGAAAACCGTGCCTGGGCTACGACTAGCCAACCGGGAATAACACTGACGCAATATATCACCACGGTCTTCGAAAAGGACTCGACCGGCGCCGCGCTTAAACAGGCCCTGCATCTCTAGAAAACATCTCTAGAAAAATTGCCGATCGGAAAACTGCAGCCTCCTTAGGAGCCGCCGACCATCTTAATTTCAAGCGGGGCCCTGCTCGAAAGATGCAGATCGCGGTGCGGAAAGGAGATCTCGACCCCCTTCTCCCGGAAAATCTGCTCGATCTTAAATCTGATCTCGCTTTCAAGAATGCGGCGATCCATCAGTCCCTCAGTGCGGATCCAAAAGTAGAGATCAAACTTAAGGGAGCTGTCCCCAAAATCCGAAAACAGCACCAGCGGCGCCGGTTTCGCCACGGTCTTGGCATTTCCAGAACATGCCTCCTGTAGCAACTGCGCAACCAGCCTGGTGTCAGAGCCGTAGGCGACTCCCACCGCGATATTACAACGGATTACATCATCGCTTAAGGTCCAGTTGATTAAATCCTTTTCCAGAAAGGCGCTATTGGGGACAATTGCATCAGTATTGGTATTGGTTCTGATAATCGTGCTGCGCGCGCCGATCTTCACCACCCGGCCCTGCGCATTTTGCATCTCGATCAGATCTCCGACTCTGATCGGCTGCTCAACTAGCACGATCAAGCCACTAATGAAGTTGTTGACCAGATTCTGACTGCCAAATCCGATCCCGATCGCGAGCGCGCCGCCGATAAAGGTAAACACGGTCAGAGGAATATTGACCAGATGCAGCGCCAGCAGCGCGAAGCATATGCTCAATGAATATTGGGTCAGCGCTCTGATCGCCGCCCGGCCACCGATCGGCACCCTTAAACGGGTTAGCAGCCGCCGTTCGAGCGCACCTGAAAACCAGCGCGACACGGTGATGCCGAGCGATAACAGCAACACCGCCAGAATAATTTTACCTGGGGTGATGGCGTCGCCATCGACCACCTTGATATCGTAGCTCCAAAAATTCTTGGCCAGAACCGACAGATCGGTCCACAAATGAAAAAGCCCCATGCGGCTATGCTAGCGCACGCGCCGGGACCCCAAAAGAGGCGTGATTACATGGCGGGCTGAGGTGTCACTGATCCCACAGCGGCTGCAAGAGCGGGGGCAGCAGATCACGGGGCTGCTGAACAGCGCGCTCATATTGGGGCGGATTAACCGGATGTAAATTGGTGAGGGAGTGGTCTGAATCCCAGCGCTTCCAGACATTTTCGTACCAGCCTGCAATCGCAGAATGCGAATGGCCGGGCACCATGATGTGCTTGGCGCGCATGACCTCGTCCGAACGCACATAACTCAGATGGTGACACATACAGATCTCCGGGGGAATGAGGCGATGCTTTGCGGCGACGATATTGCGATTGCGTACAAATTCTCCTGCGCCGTTACGCAAGAGCACCGGCGGGTCATACGGCTCCAGCGGATTAATCCGAAACTTAAGCGCCTTCCAGTAGGTGAACCATTTAACATGCCAGCAACCGACACTGGGATCTGAGGCTGCCAGCTGAAACATCGAGATCAGATGATTACTATCGTAGACCTCATCGCCATCCACGATCAGTGAGTAGAGCATCTGATCGTTAGCAGCTATCGCAGCCGAGACCGTGCGCTGCTCTTCTTCAGTCGTCCAATCACCGCGCAGCAGTTCGGCCTTGCCTTCGGGATCGGGAAGTCTACCGATCGCATCTAATAGGCGGCTCTGGTCCGATGCGGGACCGTGCCAGGGCAGATTACTGACGAAGAAATAGATCCGGCTGACCGCTGGATAGACGGAACGATAAGAGATCTCGAGCCAAGGCTCCTCCCCGTAAAGACAGTATAATGCTCCAACTTTCGGGATTTGTTCCATCACTTCGGCTAAAAACTAGTAGGCGCTATGATGCCTACAATAGAGACAGAGAACAATGAGCTAACTTGCGTGCTGATATAGCTGGCGGCGCGCCCGACGCTCGCTATTTGGAACGGAGGGCAGCCTGATACAGTTCGGCAATCCCTTGTGAGTTCACCTCTATAACCGTGACACCCTGCGCTGCCAGGGTTTTCACCACGGCAGGGTCAACACTCTCCCCGATCGAAAGCAGCGCGGCGGTCTTCATTTTGTTCGTAGCTGCCAACGCACTGAAAAACTTTTGCAGAGTTTCGGCGTCGATCTTGCCCGCGGCCGTCCGACAGGCGTCCGCGAGCACGAAAGCATTAATGTTCTTGCCATGGAGCTGCGATGATTTTGTCGCTACTAGCTCTACGCCCGCCGTTAGATCAGCGCCTAACGAGACGCCATCTTTGGCCTCTGCAACACCGCTGCCCATCAGAAGGGTCGCCGCAGTTTCAGCGGCCTTAGAGATAAATAGAAAATGCTCTTTGGCGAAGAGCATCTTGAGCATGAGCTTGACCGCCAACGGGGTCTTTGCTCCGGCCTCAGGTAACTCCACCTTGCCGGGATGCTCCAAGAGCAGCAGATCATATTTTCGAATCCCATCCAGAATTTTAAGGGTATCCTGGGGGCTTTTAACCGTGATGCGCAGACTGGTCGGTTCTGACGCAGGCGTCTTCAGGGGATCGTGGGATGCCAGCATGTTCATGCAAGGTTATGCTCGGCAGGCTTAAGAACGTAAGAACCGCCTAATGGCGGGCTTCGAAGAGCGCCTGGGGCAAATCTGGAGCTTCGGTTTTCCTCGGAGGAGCAGTTAGTTCGCGGCCCTAAGGACGATCTGACTTGCGGTATTTTCTTGAGTCCGGCATCTCCTCCAGCTCCTTCAACATGTGCCGATAGCTTTCATACCTGGAGGCGGCGATCTGCTTCTGATCGATGGCGCGCTTGACGGCGCAATCCGGCTCTTGTAAGTGCCGGCAATCAGAGTACTCACACTGCTCGCGATAGCGCTTGAATTCAGGAAAAGCATCTATCACCGAGGTCGTATCCAGCTCGGATATTCCGAACTGCTGTACACCGGGCAGATCGATCAGCAGCAGCGGAGGTCCGCCGCTACGCAGCATCGGCCAACCGATGCCCTGACTGGTGGTTTGCTTGCCCTGCCCAGTTTTGCGGCTAACCTCTGAGGTATCGCGGTTAGCCTGCGGAACCAAAATGTTAAGCAGAGTGGATTTCCCCACCCCTGATATGCCGCACAGCGCTGCGCAGCTAAGGGTGCTCTGGTTCAGAATACCGCGCAGCGCGTCGATCCCCTCCCCATATTTAGCCGAGGTTTCCAGCACCTCGTATCCCAGATCCCGATAGATCACGCCGCGGTCCTCGCGCCCCAAATCGACCTTATTAATAAGCAGAGTACACCCGATCGACTGGCTCGCCGCCAGGGTCAAGACCCGATCGATCGCGATGGTATTGAAGAGTTTGTCCACCGCACTGACAAGCAAGATATGGTCAAGATTAGCCGCGATATTACGCGCTTCATAAGAGAACGTTCGTGCTAAGCAGTTTTTGCGCGGCAGAATTTCCCGCACCAAAGGCTCCATGCCCGCCAGATCAAGCGTCACTAAATCACCCGGGATCGCCGCCAAGGAGCGCGATGCCAATTTGGCCTCGATAATATGCTCGCCCTGCAAAAGCTTGACGCTTCGCCCGGCGATGCTCATGACCTGGGTGCTATTTACTGGTTGCTGTTGCATAGCGCGCTAAACTATAGCGGTTCACGTCCAGCTTGTCGCGAGTTAAAACCTCGCGTCCGGAGAATATATGGACTGACATCGGAATCAGAATCATAATCATAATCAGAAAGCCGATCTCTGTCTCCGATAGCCGATCGCCGTTAGCTGTCAGCCGTCCTTCCTGCCGAACAGGGCGGCGCTACCCCGCCGCATTATGAATCAATTTGTAGAGTGAAGCTGCCACACTGTCGAGGCTCTTCCAGCAGGGAGAACCTTCGAGATCATGGAGGATCAAGATGGCCTGGCATTCCCTAACCGAGCCGAAAGCGATCGAGAAGAACCTTAATTGGTCTTTCCTAGTAGGTTTGCCCCGCCCCTCCGCTAGATTAAGAGCGATGGAGAGGG
>JAIBBU010000031.1 GCA_019694515.1 Oligoflexia bacterium
TTCCGATCTTTGCAAAACTCGGATCGAAGGCCACCAAGATGGATTATGTCAATCTGACATCGCTGGTGGAAGAAGTCAGCTCGGACAACGGATTTGATCCGAAGCTCGATATTGAGCTCTCGCTCTCAGATCTGCCTGAAGTATGGGGTAATGCGCCGCTGCTTAGGCGAGTCCTGCAAAATCTGATCAGCAATGCTGTTAAATATAACGATAAGCCAAAGATCCAAATTGGAATCTTCTCTCCAGGCACGGTCACCCGCGCGCTAGGCCGGTTTGCTCAGATCAGGGTTCAGGATAACGGCCCGGGCATCCCGCAGGATGAGCTCGCAGGTATCTTCTCTATGTTCCGTCGTGGCTCGCAGGCCGAAGGGCAGGGTGAAGGGGCTGGCATAGGACTGGCTGTGGTAAAGCGCATCGTGGAGCTTCACTTTGGGGAGATCGAGGTGGAGTCTCACCCGGGGGAAGGCACGGCCTTTACCTTCACCCTGCCTGTGGAAAAGATCAGCGTAGAAGCGTCAGAATAGTCCCTGCCGGGTCCTTTATCCCTCCAAACCTTTGGTTTAACTAGATTCTTCCGCATAGTGTAGGTGGTACCTGTGAAGGGGGCCGATCGGGTACTAGGCGCGGCTTTTTGGAGCTCCAATTTCGCTTATGGATCGGGTCTGCCGGTCGACTTCTAGCTTGATTTCCAAATGGCTGATTCGCCTTTACATTGATTTCGATTTAGTTTAAGTAACCTGAAGCAGAGACTGTTTTTTTCGGTCTTTGCTGGTTAAATATCCCAACTTTGTCTTTATTTTTTAGGTGTGTGGGGCTAACGTAGCGAGCTGCTGCGTCTTTTGTGCGGCTGCGATTCATTCGCAATAGATATTTAGTGGTGCTTTTGTAGGAATTCAGAAGATGGACGAAACGGCAAAGAAACTTCAAGCAAATAACGCCAATATTAAAGTTTTCGGAATTGGCGGAGCGGGGCTGAACGCGGTCAATAATATGATCCGCTCCGGCTTGACCGGCGTCGAGTTTTTCTCCGCCAACACTGATGCCCAAGCCTTGGCATCGAGTGAAGCTAAGAACAAGATTCAATTGGGCGATCAGATTACCCGCGGCTTAGGAGCGGGCGCCGATCCTGATATGGGCATGGCTGCGGCGCGTGAAAGCACCGAGCTGATCCGCAAGGCGCTCGAAGGTGCCGATATGGTCTTCATTACCGCCGGCATGGGCGGCGGTACGGGCACTTTGGGCTCGACTGTTGTGGCCGAAGTAGCGAAAGAGATCGGTGCGCTGACAGTCGGCGTCGTTACCAAACCCTTCCTGTTCGAAGGCAAGCGCCGCATGCGCAACGCGGAACGGGGCATCGAAGAGCTTAGAAAGCAGGTCGATACTCTGATCACTATTCCAAACCAGCGCTTGCTCTCGATTGCGGGACGCAATACTTCGCTGCTGGATACCTTCCGTCGTGCTGACGACATCTTGTTCCAGGCCGTCAAAGGTATCAGCGATCTGATCATCTATGAAGGTTTGGTAAACGTCGACTTTGCAGACGTCCGTGCCGTTATGTCCGAGATGGGCATGGCGATGATGGGTACCGGCGAGTCGAAGGGTGAAAATCGCGCGGTCGAAGCGGCAGAAAAAGCTATCTCCAGTCCGTTGCTTGAAGACATCTCGATCCATGGTGCTCGTGGTGTGCTGATCAACATCACAGCCTCCCCGGATGTGACACTGCAGGAAGTTAACGAAGCCGCTGAGCTGATCCACGCCGAAGCGGATCCCGATGCCAACATCATTTGGGGAATGGTCATCGACCCAACCCTGGAAGATTGTGTGCGGGTCACCGTCATCGCGACTGGATTTGGCGATAAGTCCGACGAAGCTACGACTGTGTCTATGTCTTCCGTTAGCGGTACCGGCAACGGTCCTTCACATGACAGATTGGAGGTCCCGGCCTTCGCCCGTAAGAACAACAAAGAGGGCGGCGCTGAAGTCATTAAGCTCAAGAAGCTCTCCGTGTTGTCCAGCCCGGACGACGAAGAGAAGTATGAGATTCCGACTTTCCTTAGGAAGCAGGTCGACTAGAAAGTTTCGTCGTTATTCCCTCCCTCGGCCTCACTTAAGGTAGGAGGGAGGGTATCCATTTGCCGCTCTAAATCCCTTTACTACCTCGATTATTCCGATTTCATTTGTGTGGCTGGCATTATGATGGCCTGCAGCTGCGGCATTGTAATCATAATCATCCTTCCTGAATTCGGGCACCTAGGATAGGGCAGTTTGAGTAGGCGCCCGATCGCCCATACAATTCAGATTGACTACGACTTGCGAGAATACGTCTATGTCCATGTCGCTGGGATTCTCTCTTTCACCGAGGCTGTCCCTCGGGCACCGCCTCACTTTGCCATCGAACAATTGGAGTTTGGTGGATGCCTATCTGGGAGAAGGTGATACCTCTGCTTTTTCGAAGATTCGAATGGAGGAATGGGAAAATCTCCCAATCGAGGAGCGCTTACATAGGGTAGATCAAGCCAATCAGGTCTTCCGTTTTACATATGTGAGATCCGATCACGAAGCCGAAGGGCGAAGGAAATATTACAAAGTACCGTTGCTCCGAAACGGCAATCTAGATATCGACGAAATTAAGATTCCAATTAGTAAACAGGAATATTTGAGATGCGCAGCTATCCTGAATAACGCCGGCCGATTGCAGCGTATTGTTCGTGCAGTTTCGTATACGCATGTGCGGGAGGAAATTCTTAAACACTTGAATGCTGCAAACTGCGGTATTGATGATAGCGTGATCGTAGGGATCGATCGCGGTGGACGTGTGCCGGTGCACATAGTAAAGGCGGCACTGGGTGCCTCGCAGTGCCATTTCCTGAAGGTAGATCAGCAAGGCGCCGGAATTAATCCTGGCTATCTGCAAAAGCTTCTTGAATCCGGAGTTTTTCGAGATAAGTACCTCCTTTTTGTGGATTCCACCGTCGATAGTGGAAGGCAGGTGCGTGCCATCGCGGATTGTTTTAAGTCTCCGGAATTTGCCAGGCTGGCTAATCTTCGCGGCTGGGTCGTTGTGGGAAGTAATGAGAACGGTGAGCAATTGCCACATCATTTGAATATCAATTGGGGCTTGGATCCCGATCAATCCTTCGAAGATAACCCGCTATTGATGGGAGTGGATTACGGCGTCGAGCGGACCCTGACACGCGGGGTAGGATCGCGAACTTCCTCGAGTATTCGCCGGGCATTAAATGAAGTGCCCCAGGGTGTGCTGCTTGATCTCTCAACTGCCGAGCAGATGGTGGGAGCGCGATTAGGACTTGAGTTCAGCGCAGTTGCTCGCGAGAGCGCTACCTGGCGCAAATTGCTGGCTCGCGATTGGCATTCGCGAACTCCGATGGAAATATCTGAAATGCCGAGCCCCTTAGGTCTAACTAATAAGGCCGCGCTCGCGCTTATAGGCACCAGCGCCCACTCGGATCTGGGCGCTGATGAGCTGTGTTACCTTGCGCGGGGGTTAGGGAGCGATTTTACCTTAATGGCGGGCACGCACCATGGTAATCCGGGCGCTGTGCTTGCTGCAGCGAGCCGTGAGTTTCCCGCCGCTCCCCGTGTCCTTCTGCAGATGGAGAGTGAAAGCGACGTGCTGGAAGACCCGCAGTTCGCAACCGTGCGCTGTCATGGCAGAGATAAACAAGAATTCCGTGAATATATGATCCTCACATGCCGCGCAGCTTTGGTGCTTGGGGGAGCTGGTGGCACACTGTCGGAAGCGCTGTGTGCGCTGTACGCAGGCAAACCTGTAGTCGCGATGCCTCAACACGGCCCGGTCGGCGCCTTCCTAGCCTCTTCGCGGAAGTTGAAGGGGTGGCCGAATTTGCACTTGGTCGGCTCGATTAAGGAAGCAGTCGATCTTATTAGATCTATGGACCTTTAGACGGGAGAAGGGCTGGGGCAGCGGGGCTTCCCGCGATGATCGGTACAGGGCCGCTTTATTTCTGCAGCGATCCTTTAATGGCCTCTCGCAAAATGAAGCTGCGCTTGGCCTCGTCCGTAATCTCAACCAAATTGTCATAGAGCTGTGGATCAACCAGCAGCGCGCCGATTGTGCCGCTGCCGTCAGCGAGTGCGGCCGAAGCTTTATGCAGGTTATCAGCGGTCTGATTCAGCTTCTGAATAAAGGTTTGAAGCCCCTCGGGAGAATCGGCGTAGACCATCGTATGCAGCATGCCTTTGCCCTCCGTAATTTCACGCGCGATTTCACCAATGCGCTCTGAGGCGCTACCTAATGAAGCAGAGGCTTTACTGAGGGTGCGCAACATCTCTCCGCCTTCGCGATCGAAGACCATCGCATGCAGCAGTCCCTCGCCGCTTCGCACACGCCGCACGATCGACTTTAGATCATGCGAGGCCTCCTCCAGGTCGCGCATAATCGATTTGCCACGCTCGTCGGAGTAGATCAGATCGTGCACCAACCCTTTACCATCGCGCACCTCGTGGGTGATTGCAGCGACGTTCTTGGAAGCTTCGGTGAAGCTCTTGATCGTATCGGTTTTCAACTCCTTGAAGATCGCGTTGACGTTGTCTGCAATCTCGACGGTATTGTCCACCACGCGGCTGGCTTTGGAGAGCAAGGCTCCGAGATCATCGCTCTCCACGGTGCGAATGGTGGCGCCCGGAAGGAGCTGGCTGGGAGCCATGCCGGCGCTGAGATTGACGAACCGATCCCCCAATAGACCTTGGGTTTCAATATTGGCGGTAGAGTCGATGTGAATTCGCTCCAGAAACTGATCGTTGATTAGGAGCTTAACGTGTACGTTGGTGTCGGTAAGCTCTTTGGCAAAACCGATTTCGGCTACACGCCCCACGGTAATTCCGCCTAGCCGCACCGGGGCTCCGACCGCCAGACCTTTGACATCTTTGAAAATCAGCTGGTAAGACTCGAGCCGCGCAAAGATCTCACGTTCGCGGCCCAACACCCAAATACTTAGGCCGAAGAGCAGCATCGCGCAGATCAGGAATATCCCGGCGGTGAATTCACTCCGCGCCCGCATACTCAGCTCTCCAATTTCCGTTGATAAAATCTGCTAGGCTCTGGCTTTGGCGCTCGACTTCCGCAACCGGGCCATCGGCCAGCACTAGCCCATTATTGATCAGAATAAAGCGATTTGAAATCCGACGCGCACTGGCAATGTCATGGGTAACGATTAACGAAGTAATTCCAAATTGCTCGCGCAGCTTCACTACTAGCTCGTCGATCAGTCTGATTGCGGTCGGGTCAAGACCGGTGGTGGGCTCGTCAAAAAGCATGATGCGTGGGTTGCTCGCCAACGCTCGCGCCAGGCCGACCCGCTTTTTTTGACCGCCGGACAGTTCAGAGGGCAGTTTTTCTTCGATCCCCGGCAGTCCCACAATTTCAAGCTTCTCCCGCACAGTCTGCCGGATGCGAGCCTCCGAATGTTCGCCGTGTTCCCGCAGTGCATAGGCGACATTTTCATAAACCGACAGTGAATCGAAAAGAGCTGCGCCTTGGAAGAGCATTCCGATCTGCAAGCGCAGTTCATTTAACTCTTCTTCGCTGAGATCGTTAATACGGCGGCCGTCGATCAATACATCGCCGCCGCTGGGGTGCACGAGCCCCATAATGGTCTTTAGTATGATGGTCTTGCCGGTGCCGCTGGGACCCAAAAGCGTCACGGTCTGTCCGGCTTCGATGGTGAAATTAATATCACGGTGGATCTGCACGCTGCCTAGTCGCACGGCGAGGTTTCTGAGTTCTATCACGGGTGAGCGCTCCTGCATCATTACTCCAGCATTATCAGCGCTTTGGTGATGAAGAAATTGGCGATGAAGATTACGATTGAGCTGGTCACCACCGCAGCAGTAGTGGTGAAGCCCACGCCCTCAGTCCCGCCGCGAGCCCGCAGCCCCATGAAACTGGAGATACTGACCAGCAAAAACCCGAACGCGCAGCTTTTTATTAGGCCATCCAGCATGTCTCGAATCACTACCGTGTAGAGGAGAGACTGATAGTAGGAGTGAACCGTAATCCCCAATTCATAGACGGTAACCAGGGCACCGCCGTAGATCCCGACGAGATCAGAGAAGACTACCAGCGCGGGCAGTACTATCATTGCCGCTAGAATGCGCGGTGTGACCAATTTTCGCACCGGATTGGCACCGAGCGCCCGCATTGCATCGACCTGCTCGGTGACGACCATCGATGCGATCTCCGCCGCTATTCCGGCGCCGACCCGCCCACATAGCATGACAGCAGTTAATACGGGGCCTAGCTCGCGCACGATGCCGAGGCCAACCACGTTGCCTACATAGTTTTTCGCTCCAAAGCGATGTAAGCCGTATGCGGTCTGCAGCGCTAGCACCATACCGCTAAAAACCGCGGTCAGCACAACAATCGGCAGAGAGTTCATTCCGATGCGGCTAATTTGGCGCGACAGTTCGGCCAGGCTCACGCCGTGATTAAGCAGATCTTTGATTACGGCTCGAATCAGGAGCAGATAAGCGCCGAGCGTCTTAATATAGCGTCGAATCACACTTCTCATTCGGATTGCAGCTGAAAGAGCGGTGTAAGATTGAAGGCGGTTGTTGCTTCGGCCTTGCCCTGATCGGTGCGATGCCAGGTTACGGCGTCAATAATGCAGCTTCCGCTGCGGAAGGTGTAGCAGCTCAAAGCCAGAGGCGTGCCTTCTAGATCCGCAGTCAGATAGGAAATCGCGACTTCGAGTCCATCCATCTCTAGCTGCTCCTGTTTCAATCTAACCAGATTGCGCAGACCCACCAGCAGCTGTCGCGTGGTGGCTTCAGCGGACAGCTTGCGGTGAGCCTTTGAACAATCACTCAGCACGGTTAGGAACTCAGGCGGCCGGTCGGGTTGGGCGGAGTTCAGCCGGTAGACAAAGGGATCTTCGTTAATCAGATCAAAATTAAGCGCTTGATTGGATGCCAAAAATTGATGGGGCAGTCTGATAGAAGTGCTTGTACTGGAGGTGAAAATCGAACAAGATGTCAGCGAGAAGGCGCATAGCAGTAGAAGCGGCCAAGCCTGAATCTTCATGATTAATCTCCATAATGTACATAAACTCTATCCGCCCGACCAGATTGCGCTCAAGGGTATTGATCTGAAGGTTTTTCCGGGCGATTTCCTTTTCATCGCCGGCGCCAGTGGAGCAGGGAAGAGCACCCTATTGAGGCTTTTAGCGGGGTCAGAACGCGCAACCAATGGGCAGGTGGTTGTCGGCGGCCGCAACATGCAGGCCATCCCTGATGACGGCATCGCCTTTCTTAGGCGCGAGGTGGGGATTATCTATCAGGACTATAAGCTGCTACAGCGCCGCACCGTTATTGATAATGTTGCATTCGGTCTTGAAGTGCAGGGTGTCAAACCTTCGGAGCGGCGCAAGCTCGCTGCTATGATGCTCAAGGCGATCGGACTTGAGGAGAAGGCCGAGGCTTTTCCGAGAATGCTCTCGGGCGGCGAGCAGCAGCGAGTTTCGATTGCACGGGCGCTGCTTCATAAGCCGCGCTTGATTCTGGCTGACGAACCCACGGGCAATCTCGATCCAAATATGACCAGTGTAGTTTTCGATCTGCTGCTGGAGGCCAATGCGTGTGGAGTCACGGTGATCGTAGCAACGCATAATCTTGCGATCATCGAGGAGCTGAATCTAAGAACGATTGTTTTGGATCGGGGGCGAATGATTGGAGATTTCGATCGGCCACGAGGACTTCAATAGGACTAGTTCATGGGAATGGGTGCTTCGAATACAGGTGAGGTCAAGCCCAGCGGCTTCGGGCTGAAGCGCATTTGGGAGGATGGGGCCAACCTATCGAAACTCAGCAAGCCTGAGGCACTCTTGCAGTTGATTAAGCAAGCCTTTGAGAGTTTCGTCGCATCCCCGCTGATTAGCGGTATCACGATTGCTACGATCGCTTTGGCGCTGTTTATCTTGGCCGCCTTTCTGCTGCTGCTGCACCATCTGAATTCGGCAGTGAGTGCCAATCGTCCCCAAGCAGCGCTAGAGATTTTCCTAAAAGATGAGGTATCTAACGCGACCCGGCTGGCGCTGGAGAAGGAGTTGCGTGACCTGCCTGAACTTGAGGATCTGCGCTTCCGGGATAAAGAGGCGGCGTTGGCTGAATTCAGGCAGATGCTCGGGAGCAAATCAAGTTTGCTGGACGGTTTAGCTCAAGAGAACCCTCTGCCGGCATCATTCGAGGTGAGACTGAAACCCGAAGCGGCTTCGGAAGCCAAGTTCGAAGAGCTGTCGCGCCGCTTCGGCTCTAACCCGGCGGTCGAGCAGATAGAATTTAGTTCGGTGCTAGTTCGAAAATTGGGCCAGCTTCTGCAGCTGTTAAGAGTTGGCGGTCTTTTTGGCACGGTGATGTTGCTGCTAATGGTCAGCTTCATTATCAGCAACACGATAAAGCTGGCGCTTTATGCGCGTGGCGACGAACTTGAAATCATGAGGCTAGTGGGCGCTACGCGCGGATTTATCCGATCCCCCTGTATGATCGAAGGGGTAATCCAAGGGCTGTTGGGGGCGGGTGCGGGAGTATTAATTCTTTACGGCGTGTGGGGGCTGCTTGCAGGAGTATTGGGTGGTAGTGAGCTGGTGCAGACGCTGTTTCCGGATCTTTCGTTCCTGCCATTCTCGCGCGTCGTGCTAGTGCTGTTTTCCGGCTTGATCACTGGCGCTGCGGGAAGCTTCTTGGCTGTGCGGCCATTCTTAAAGGAAAAATATTGAGGCTCTTCCTTTTACTCTTTCTGTTTGTACCGCTCTCCTTGGCGGCGCAGGGCGCGACACAGCCAGTATCCCTCGCAAACATCAACCAACAGGTTGAGAGTGAGGGCAAGCGGCTGGCTGAGCTGTCGGGGCGGCATGAGACTTTGCTCAAGGAGATGCAGACTCAAAATAGCGACCTCCGTGGCTTGAAGACGCAGGAGGAGAGTTCGAGACTTGAGTTGAAACAGCTGCAAGCTAAACAGAGTGAGACCGAGCGTGAGATCAAGGGTTTTCAGCAGCAAATAGCAGAGCTACGGGATTTGTATCTAAAACGTGTTCGCGCCCTCTATATGCGGGGGGAGGAGACAACGCTGGCTCTCGTGGGTATGTCAGATCGAGGCCAAGAAATGGGGCGTTTTGCGGTCTACCTGCATAAGCTCAGTGCTTTCGATCAAAGTACGGCGCGAACCTTACGAGATTTGATCGGCGCCGCGGAGAAGCGGCGGGCAGAGCTGGCCGTGACGCTGGAAAAGAAGGAGCAGGTTGTCGGGAAGCTCGCCGCGCAGCGGAAGGAGATAGAAGAGAAGCTCGCGGTCTTAAAGAATTCCGCCGAGGAACTCAAGCAACAACGGGCCGATATCAACGCTTCGATTGCCGGACTGAAGGCCCAGGCGCTCAGACTGGAAACCGTGGTGGCCTCTTTAACCGGGGAGCCAGCTCCACCGCCTAAGAAATCTGAAGCGCCCAGTCCCAAACAGGAAACTGATCGGGAGCCTTTCATCGGGCCCGGGCTCTTCCGGCTGAAGGGCTCCCTGGCTTTGCCGGTGCGCGGACAGGTCATCCAAAAATATGGGAAGCAGAAAATCCCTAAATTTGAAGACTTCGTGTTCGTCAAAGGTATTGAGTATAAAGTGGAAGAGGGGGCGGAGATTAAGGCAATTGCGCCCGGCAAGGTAATCTTCCTAGGGAGAATGCCAGGGTACGGAACGATCGCGATCGTTGACCATGGGGAGCGGTACTACAGCCTTTACGGGCGGCTTGGGCAAACGTTAGTTGAGAGGTCCCAGATCGTTGACAAGGGCGCCGTCCTGGCCCGGGCCGGTACTCCGGACGAGGGTGGTAAGAACTTCTACTTCGAGATTAGGAGGGGCGGAGCTCCGGTTAACCCTCAAGAATACTTTAAGCGGCTGTAACGGACGGCTTCAGGGGCCCGGATTATAGTGTATTGAACCCTTTTCCGCTTTGTTGCTATCTTATTTATAATACTACGCTTTTGTTTTCGGCATGTCTGAATCGCTATTTTCCCGTCGCCGCCTCTGGGTCACCCTTGGTCTAAGCCTTGGGTTCATCGTCTTTATTTGTTTCCAGGACCTTCCGCGCGTTGATGCTGAGCCCAAAGAGGAAAGCAACCTTTTCGATGAATTGAAAGTTTTTACCGATGTGCTCGCGATCGTGCAGCGCGACTATGTGCAGGAGGTCGGAAATAAGAAGCTGGTTGAGGGTGCGATTAAGGGCATGCTCGCGCAGCTCGATCCGCATAGCGGCTACCTCGACCCCGATTTCTACCAAGATCTCCAGGTGCAGACCAAGGGCGAGTTCGGTGGTTTGGGGATAGAAATTACGATCAAGGACGGATTGTTGGTGGTGGTTGCCCCAATGGAGGGGTCACCGGCCGAACGGGCAGGACTTAAGGCCGGAGACACGATCGTAAAGATCGCCGGCAAGCTTACCAAGGAATATTCGCTGGTTGATGCAGTTAAGAAGCTCAGAGGGCCGAAGGGATCGACGATCGACATCTCGATTCATCGTAAGGGACGTAAGGATTTCCTAGATGTGACCTTGATGCGAGATAACATCCAGGTTCGCAGCGTAAAGCGGCGCTATCTGGCTGATGGATTCGGATTGGTGCGGGTCAGTCAGTTCATGGAGAAAACCTCGGACGATGTGGAAGCGGCTTTGAAGGCGATGCACAAACAGTCTCCCGACGGGCAGCTGCGGGGCGTGATTCTTGATCTTCGAAATAATCCTGGCGGCTTGTTAACCCAAGCAATTCGACTCTCGGACCTATTCTTGCGAAGCGGCATAATCGTTTATACCGATGGCCGGGTTGAATCCCAAAAACAGAAATTTTTCGCGCATGAGCGCGGGACCGAACCGGATTATCCGATGGTAATCTTAATCAACGGCGGTTCAGCCTCCGCTTCAGAAATTGTGGCGGGAGCTTTGAAGGATCATGGAAGAGCGGTGCTGCTGGGCACGCAGACCTTTGGTAAGGGCTCGGTGCAGACGATCACTCCTTTAGGGAACGGCGGCGCGATCACGTTGACGACCGCGCTGTATTATACAAAAAGCGGACATTCGTTGCAGGCTACCGGGGTGCGTCCTGATATTGAAATGGCGGTGCCAAGTGATGACGCCGAGGTCGAAGCTCCGGCTGAGCCGAGTGCTTCGACTCCGGAATATATTCGAGAGAGTGACCTTCCAGGCGCAATTGAGAACCCCACCGAAACGATCAAGAAGGAAGGGGCGTTGCAAAATATCAATAAGACCCCCACGGTACGAGGCGATCTAACAGCAATTAATATCGAGACCTCCGATCTTAAGGATATTTATAAGCATGACCCCCAGCTGGCGCGCGCGGTTGATTTGCTTAAGACCTTCAATATTTTCGGAACTCCGAAATCCGGAGACAGTGCCGAAGCCGCGGCAGCTGGGTAATTCGCTGGCCTGATTTGATCCGGAAAATTCACAAACGGGAATTCCTGTAATTGCGCTTTGATCTGGTGTGGCTGCGCCGTTGAGACCAGCTGCCGGCTAACGGCCTTCAGCTAACGGCATGCGGCTGACGGCGGCCGGCTTCTGAGGTCGGAAACCGATCTCGGATTCGGGCTACCGATTCAGTATCAGAATTCTGAGTCGGAGACAGATTTCTGAATCGGACACCGGGGAGGTAGCACCGCCCTGTTCGGCAGGAAGGACGGCTGACAGCTAACGGCGATCGGCTATCGGAGACGGATCTCGGATTTCGGAGACAGAGATCAGCTTTCTGATTCTGACTCTGATTCTGATTCTGACTCTGATTCTAATGACATCAGAATCAGATCTCAGCTTCCTCCCGTGCTTAGCCTACGCCGACAATGATTGCACGACTTTACTAATTCTGGCCGGGACCCCAACTCCGCCCTGGTCCGCACCCAGAAAGATTAAACCTGGATAGGCGCTTTCCAGCGTGCGCATTACGGCAGTGATCTTCTCATGGCTTACTTCGTATTGCGGAATCGCTTTTTCCCAACGCTTGATTCCGAGTGATTTTGCATCTTCGATTCTTAAGGCGCTGCGGATCTCGCCCCGTGCCAGAGCAACTAAATCCTGGTCTGAAAGACTCATAACCTCCTCGTCGCCAATTCCACCTAGGCAAACGGTGATGAGCTGCTGATCTGGCGGTGCGACATGCGGAAAGAGCAGTGAGTTAAACAGCACGCCCAAAATTCGATAATCGCCGTTGCTGGGAAACAACACGCCGAATCCGTTCTTAGGAAGCGAATATTTGCGTTCGACCGCAAAGTGCAGCACTGCGATCGGGGCATGTCTGAGTCCGGCCAATAGCTGACTGAGTTCCGAAGAAAGTGGTTTGATGAATGGCGCGGTTGTCTGTCCTGAGGTCGAAATTAAGCAATGCCGACTCGTGACCTCCTGGCCGTTCGCAAGCGAGATCTGGAAGCCTGGCGATCTAGCTAAAATGGCGATGGCAAGTTGGGGAAATATCGTGGCCTTTGAGCTAAGGGCCTCGAATAGCGCGCGGGTAAGAACCTGGTTGCCGCCGCGCAGACAGAAAATTTGGCGGCTAGCGCCTCCCGAGGAGCGCTTCTTTTGTTTGAGGTAAGCGATTAGGGAGCCCCCGTCCCGCAGCACTTGAACCAGCTCGGGGAAAAGCGCGCTGGCGCTCAAAGCAGAGATGTTGCCGCCAAAAATCCCCCGCAGCGCAGGGTCTACGGTCTTGCGGGCAATTTGAGGACTGAACAATCCCGAGAATAATTCGAGAACGGAAAGATTATGCTTGGCTCTCAAGTCGGCGGGCAATTTTGCGAACACCCCACGTACGGCGCGCCACTTTTCGCCTGGAGTAAATAACCGGGAACGCAGCAGCGCGAAAGGGCCGGTAGGCAGCGGCTCTGCTCGACCGTCGTGCCAGACGTAACGTTCAAAATTCTTAACAGCAGGGTAAACGACCTGGTCCGTAAGACCTAGTTGCTGCAGCACCTGCCGGAAGTCCGAGTTCTCTGCCAGAGTGGCCGCTCCAAGTTCGCGTGTAAACCCAGCCTCCGATCTGCTCTGAATCAGGCCTCCGGGGCTCTGGGGTTCGATTAGCGCGACGCTCTTTCCCTGGTTGGAGAGGAGGAAAGCCGCAAGCAGCCCTGATACGCCACCGCCTATTACCGCAAACTCAAAGTCTGTAGAGGCGCTCACTGTGAGATCGATTTTATAAGTCCGATTACGAATTCAACATTGGCGATCGGCGTCTCGGGTAAGATCCCATGTCCCAAATTAAAGATATGAGATTTTAGTTCACGGCCTGATTCGATTACCTGTCGCACTTCCTTCTCGAGGTAATCTCGGGATCCGAATAGTGCCGTGGGATCTAAGTTGCCCTGCAGGGGGAACCGGCTTCCCAGTAAGCGATCTGCTGCGCTAAGCGGGACGCGCCAATCTACGCCGATCACATCAGCTCCAAGCTCTTTAATCTGCGGCAGTAAGGTCGACGAGTCCGTTGAAAAGAAAATGATCGGTACATCTGTCGCGGCCTTAACTGCGGTGATGAGCGCCTTTAAACCGGGAACCACCCAGCGTTCGAATTGCCCGGGGTTTAGGTAGCCCAGCCAGGAGTCAAAGATCTGAAGGGCCGCTGCTCCATGCCTGGCCTGCTCGATCAGGTACCCCGACAGCACTGCAACCAGCTTTTGCTGCAATTTGGCCCACGCCTCGGGCTCCGTGAACATGAAGCGTTTGGTGGCAAGCAATGACTTAGACCCACCGCCCTCAATCAAATAACTGGCCAGGGTAAAGGGGGCGCCGCAAAAACCAAGCAACGGAATATTTCGGTTGCTCAGCTCGCGTGAAACGATCTCGATCGCATGGAAGGTGTACGCTGCATTTGTGGTTGGATCGGGAATGACCAGGCGCTCGACGTCAGCGCTGCTGCGGATCGGATTGAAAATTTTGGGACCCTCCTTTTCGACGAAGTCGAGCTCTACGCCCATCTCGATCAAGGGAGTAAGAATGTCGGCGAAGATAATTGAGCCGTCGAACTCGAAGCGCTTTAAAGGCTGCAGGGTGATCTCGGCCGCAAGTTCGGGCGTGCGGATAGCCTCCAGCATCGAATGCTTCTTTCTAAGCTCACGATACTCGGGAAGATAACGTCCGGCCTGCCGCATGAACCAGACCGGAGGACGCGCGGTCTTTTCGCCGCGATAAGCTCTAAGAAGTAGTGATTGATGCAGCTCCACACCCGTTCCGTTCAAAAATATCAGTCCCTTAGTGTACATGCAGCGCTTCCCGAGGATCAAGGTATTGGACACCCACTTTCCCATTTATCTGGCTGAATTTGCTTAAGAATTATCCGCCTGTTACCTTAAAGATAGCGCGTCGCCTGACGCAAGCTTTTTTCGGACCTAGTCAGTTGGAGGGTCAATGAACGGACAATCGCCGGCGGATGCAGTTGTGAGAGCCGGCTCCGCGCCCGCCGGATCGGCCTCGCCTCATCCTCAGGCCCTGCCTACCGTGGTGGAGCCCCTATCTCCAGGACTTCCACCCGTGGAAGAAACGGAGCTTGAATTCGGAAATGTTACAGTATCGCTATTGCTGAATGGCGAAGCGACCGATGAAAAATCCTACGCCTGCGGTGCTCGACTCCATTTGAGGGATGCCTTCGAGCGAGAAATTGGAACGTTGGAATTATCTAATGTGTGCGATCCCAATACCATGGGATCTCTGCTTGAAATTTTAGATTCCCATCGAATCATTTCCGCAGACTGCATTGGCAAGCTGCTGAACGAATGTATGCAGAACAAAGTCGCTTTCAAGGCCAGCTTTGCCAATGATCCGGAACACATTGTCGAAGAATATGATCGCAGGCTTAAGCTCCCACCTCCGCGTGAGGCCCAGGTGCATATTTATGTGCCGCGTGAGCAAGGCTGGGAACCGCTGGCCAGCACTTCATCGGCGACCGATGCCAAAGTACAATTCATTGATATAGATCTGCCTATCACGGACAGCGCTTCGCAAAAAACCGCTTTGAGCGCAGAAGCTAGCCGCCTGGTTGAAGGCGTCCCGGGACAAGGTGGACTATCTTATACCGGAGTCGATGCGGGAGGGTTGTTTGTAGATATTCGGTTATTCGATCTGATTGACGGAGCCGGCTTTGAGCTACGGAAATCGAAGCTTTACTGTCTTTTTACCGCAGATCGACTGGTGACAATGCACGATGGCCCGATTGAAGAGCTGAATCGTTTCATCTCGGGAATGCGCACCTCTCCGGAACTTCAGAATGCTTCCCCGGGACAATTATTTATCGCGCTTCTCAATCAATGTTTACTTGAAAACGAGAAGGTGGTTTCGGAGTTTGAGCATCAAATTGAATCGCTCCAGGACCATCTGGATCGCAACGGAACACTTCGAAAACGTGACTTGCGAAGCACTGTACCGCAGCTTCATAAGGGGTTGCGTTATTGCGGTCGCAAACTTGACGAGTTGCATTCGAGCTTGGAGATTGTGGAACGAGCGGTGGAGCGACAAGGGATCCCAAATGTATTTGGAAATCTCGATGTCGAGACTGCGCGCGAGCAAGTTACGGAGCTTAAAGAGTTCGTGGCAAAGCTTTCGGCCAAGACCACGGGATTATTCGGAGACCTCAAGGACCTGCAAGGTGCTCATCGAGATGTTCTTAGCAGCAGAGACGAATCCGAGCAGGCGATTAACGCGAAGCTTGCTACTGCTACGCTGCCATTAATTGCGGTTTTTTCCGGCTGGACGGTATGGAAAGAAGCCCCGCATCCGGTCTTTTTTGCCTTGCTTGGCGTAACAGCTATCGCTGGGGCGGCCCTGTACCGCTTCCGCGATCGCTTCAAGTGAACGCAGCTTGACCTTGTCGGGCCTGCTCTGTAAAACAGGTCAGGTCCAGACTTAATCCGGGAAAACCAATCAATGGGACGCATTTTCGAAAAACGCAAAGATCGCATGTTCGCGCGCTGGGCTAAAACGGCTAAAGCGTTCACGAAAGTCGGTAAGGAAATTGCGATCGCGGTGAAACTGGGCGGGGGCGATCCGAACGGCAATCCGAGATTGCGCATGGCGATTCAAACTGCCCGCTCCCTGAATATGCCGAAGGATCGAATTGAGGCGGCGGTCAAGCGTGCTACCAGCAAGGACGAGGCCTCGCTTCAAGAGGTTACATATGAAGGCTACGCTCCGCATGGCGTGGCTCTAATTATAGATACCGCGACTAACAATCCTACCCGGACGGTAGCCAACGTGCGATCGATGATCACCCATAGCGGGGGGACGCTCGGCACCAGCGGATCTTTGGATTACCTGTTCGTGCGGCGCGGTGTATTCGTAATTACTCCACCGGCTGACAACTTGGACGAACTGGAGCTGGAGCTTATCGATCACGGACTGGAAGATATCTTTGAGTCCGATCAGGGATTGCTACTTTATTCATCCTTCGAAGGATTTGGCGCCATGCAAAGAGTGCTAGAGGAGAAGAAAGTAGAGGTAAAGAGCGCTGCTTTACAGCGCCATGCTTTAAATCTGATTAGTGTTTCCCCGGAGCATGAAAAGGAGATTGAGAAGCTAATCAATGAGCTTGAGGAAGACGACGACGTGCAGAACGTTTATCACAATATGAAGGTGGAATAGGGGCGTCTACTGGATCGCGTGCCTGTGCGCATTTTCAGGCTGTTCGAGGGGGGACGGCAGCGATAATATCCCGCTAATCATGGTCATGCGGGAAACTTTTTTTGTTCGTCAGGACGACGCTCGCAAGAAGACCGTCTATCTGCTTTTGCTGTTTGTCCTCTGCGTGGCTTTAATCATTCTGGCGGTTTATTTCCTGCTGACTGGGATCGTGTTGCTGTATCTGCATACGGGTGTGCGGCGTACTGCGTTGCATCTCGAAATGTTGCGTCCGCAGATCTTTAGCGCCAAGTTATTTGCCTCAGTCGCGATTCCTACCACTGCGCTGGTAGTGGGAGCTGCTCTATATAAGGTGCGGCAGCTTTCAGCTGGTGGCCCAGCCTTTGCGCGGCTCTTCAATGCTAAGAGGGTTTACCGCGCGACCATCGATCCTGCTGAGCAGCGACTCAACAATGTGGTGGAGGAGATGGCGCTGGCGTCCGGCATCGCGCCGCCGCTAATTTATGTGCTGGAGAATGAACTAGGCATTAATGCCTTCGCTGCCGGTACCCGCATTGAGAACGGCGCTATTATAGTGACGAAAGGCGCTCTTGAGTGCTTTAACCGCGATGAATTGCAGGCGGTGATTGGCCATGAATTCAGTCATATTCTGAATGGCGACATGCGCATGAACGCCAAGCTGGCCGGATTTGTGCACGGTATCGTGGTGCTGCATCTTGTTGGGCGGGCGATTCTTGATCTGGACGGGAAATCTAGTAAGCCTAGATTAAGGCGTAGCCACAATTCAGGATCTAATCTGATCTATCTCGTGGGCGGCATTCTGATGGCAGTGGGGTGGATCGGCGCAGTTTTCGCGCGCGCGATCAAGAGCGCCGCGTCCAGACAAAGGGAGTTTTTGGCAGACGCTTCGTCCGTTCAATTTACCCGTAATCCCTCAGGGCTTACGGCAGCGCTAAAGAAGATTGGCGGACTAGCGGAAGGATCCGTCGTATCGGATCCCAATGCGGAGATGGTAAGCCATCTGTTCTTTGCGAATGGGCTGTCAATTTCGCCCTCGCGCTGGTTTGCGACGCATCCGCCCCTGCTGGAACGCATTCAGCGATACGAACCCGGCTTTAAAGGCAACTTCGATGAGCTAGATCTCACCGCGCTTTCCGCCGCAGATGATTTTCAGCCGGTCGCGGAGGTGCTGCAGGCGATCGCTGCAGCTAACGCAATCAAACCTGAACAAGCGGCTGCTTCAATCGGGAACCCCGCGATGCGGCACATCGAAGCGGTGCGTGCATTGCGCGGTAATATTCCAGAAGCTTTGGAAAATTTGGTGGCCGAACCCTATGGTGCAAGGGCCGTGATCTACGCGCTGCTTTTGAGCAGAGATCCGGCGATTAGATCGGAGCAGTCCCCGCTGCTCTTTCAAAACTTGGATCCACATATTCGAACGAGAATCAGTGCCGCGGTTAACAGTTTGCCGCAGCTGGACCCCAGATTGCGGATGGTGCTGGTGAATCAGTCCATCTCTGCTTTAAGGCAGCTTGACGTTAAGGAGTATGCCGATTTTAGGGTGCGGCTGGCCGATATCTCAGGGCGCGACGCAAGTCTTTCGATCTTCGAGGTAATGCTGGAGCAGATTTTGATTCGAAACCTCGATCACTATTTTATCGAAAGCAACAAACGGCTGCCCACCATTTGCAAGATCGATCTGCTGCTGCCGCAGATCTGCACAGTCCTGGAGTGCCTCGCAGCAGCCGGCCATAATGAGCCCGCCAGAGCGCTAGATGCATACCGCGCCGGTCTGCGCAGTCTGAAGATCGGGGCGGAAAATGAGCGCAGCGGTGTCGCTGCGCCATCATTACAAGAATTCAGGGCGGCGCTGCGGCTTCTGGATAGTGCAAAATTCGAAATTAAGGAGAGTCTTCTCAACGCCGCGGCGCAGGTGGTGCTTCGGGACGGCGAGATTAACCTTGACGAAGGTGAGCTATTGCGTGCACTGGCAGAAAGTTTGGGAGTGCCGATTCCCCCTTTCTGCCCGATAAATGACAGCTAAGATGTGGCCTTTGAAGCGCTGTCCCCGCATATCAGTTCTTACTCCGCGACCCATTCCCGTGGTGCTTTTAATACTTGAATCATGCGCTCCTCTGCGCTTTCAGGAGGTGCTTGGTAATCGTATACCCAGCTCGCAAGCGGCGGCATGGACATCAGGATCGATTCGGTTCGACCTTTGGTTTTAAAACCAAAGTGTGTGCCGCGATCGTAGAGCAGATTAAATTCCGCATATCGGCTACGCCGAATGGCCTGAAAGTGCTTTTGTTCTTTAGTGAAGGGGAGCTCCATGCGCCGACGCACGATCGGGAAATATGCGTTTTCGAAGGTTTCTGGAATAGCCGCTACAAAATCAAGGTAGGAGATAAGATTGTCGGCGTCTTCACGGCCTAAGTAGTCGAAGAAAATACCTCCAATCCCGCGAGTTTCACCGCGGTGAGGCAGGTAAAAGTATTGATCGCACCACTTCTTGAAACGCGCATAATAATCTTTGCTAAATCGATCGCAGCAGGCTTTTAAGGTTTGATGAAAATGCACGCAATCATCTTCCACTAGATAGGAAGGGGTGAGATCGGTGCCCCCGCCAACCCAAGCTTTTTGCCCGGCTTCGATATAACGGATATTCGCATGCACCGCGGGCACATGTGGCGAAAGGGGGTGAAAAACCAAGGAGGCCCCTGAAGCGTAAAAAGGGAGTTCGGTCTCAATACCAACCAGGATCTTGCTCATCTCGGGAATTAGCTTGCCGTGAACGGCGCTGAAGTTCATCCCGGCTTTTTCGAAGATCTGCCCCCCTTCCAATACCCGCGAGATTCCGCCTCCTCCCTGAGTCCCAGCCGCAGTTTCTCGATCCCAGCGATCCTCGCGAAAGCGGGCTGTTGGTTCAAGCTGTTCCACCGCTGTGCAGAGCTGTTCCTGCATCTTCCGAAAGATCAGAGTGGCACGTTCTCGTATATGGATCTCTGTCATGGCGTAAGTTACATTCGAAGAGCGGAGGGTCACCGGCAAATATCTAAGCTGTTGTCGACATATCTCCGCGCCAGACTATCGACAGTCTACAAGACCGCGCTATCGCAGCGGCTTCTGGCTGTGACAAGATTAGTGTACTTGGGGGATGAAGGAAAATGCAAAGGTGTGTTGGCTGCAAGAAGGACCAGGATAGAGTAGGGATTTTGCTTGCGCAGCTTGGCACCCCCGACGCGCCCACAGCTCCGGCGTTACGGAAATACTTAAGGCAGTTCCTGGGCGACCCCCGCGTCATTGAGGTCAATCGGGCGCTTTGGTGGGTAATACTAAATGGCATTATCTTGGTAACGCGCCCAAAGAGATCGGCGCGACTTTATTCCCGGATTTGGACGGAAAAGGGCTCGCCCCTAATGCTAATCAGCCGGGATCAGGAACGGCTTTTAAAGGAGCAGCTATCGCGGCTAGATCCATCGATTGAGGTCGCACTAGGGATGCGTTATGGCAGCCCCTCTCTGGAGTCGGCGGTTGATCAGCTGCTGGAAAAAGGGTGCAAGCGCATCCTGCTTTTTCCCATGTACCCTCAATACTGTGCGGCCACCACTGCTGCAACCTATGACTCGGTTTTTCCGCACCTCTTGAAACGCCGCTGGGTGCCGACTTTAAAGGTGGTTGAACCCTATTTTGATCAGGCTGCTTATATTGATGCGCTGGCAGCTCGAATTGATCAGTTTTATGCGGAGGCCAATCCGCGTCCCGAGCGTCTGGTCTTGTCTTATCATGGGATCCCGCAGAAATATGTGCGCAAAGGAGATCCGTACTGCTGTATGTGCACAGAGACCACGATGTCCCTGCTGAAAAAGATTAAGCTGCGGCCGCAAGAGGTAATTCATACCTATCAATCCCGTTTTGGACGCGATCCCTGGTTGACCCCTTATACCGATGAAACGATTAATGCGCTCGCCAAGCAGGGGATTAAACACCTGGCAGTTTTCTGCCCGGGATTTACTGCTGATTGTTTGGAAACGTTAGATGAGATCGGAAATGAGGGTTTGCATGCCTTCAAAGAGCATGGCGGTGAGACTCTAAAGCTAATTCCTTCACTCAATCAGCACCCAGCTTGGATTGAGGCGATGGTGCAGATTGTGAAAAAGGAGGCCGGTCACTGGCTGGATTGCGGGGCTGCCGGAATCAAAGAGGCGGTCAACTGTCCTGTGCGTTGGGAGATTTGAGTGAGAGGTCGTCGCAAGAGTTCCCTTGGGAAGCGAGCCTAATCTGATTGCTGCAGCTATCGGGGAACGGTGCGACCGGCCACGCGCTTCTACGCTTGCGCGGATTCTTTGATTTCGCCAACAGTATCTGTGAACTCCACTTCTAGCTGGTCGAACACCTCCTGAAGAGCGGATACCAACTGATCCGCCATGGCCGCGGTGTGCAGTGGCGAAGGTGTGACCCGCAGCCGCTCTGTTCCTCGCGGTACGGTAGGATAGTTGATCGGCTGAATGTAGATCCTGTGCTTCTCAAGCAGCAAATCCGCCGCCTGTTTGCAAAGTCTTGAGTCTCCGACCATTACCGGCAAGATATGACTTTCAGTCTTCAGCAGCGGGATTCCGGCCTGGTCCAGCATCTCGCGCACCATGCCCACGGTTCTGAAGAGATTGGTCCTTTCAGCGCTATGTGTCTTTAAATATCTGACACTAGCTAGCGCTCCTGCGGCCACTACTGGCGGCATGCTGGTGGTAAAGATGAAGCCGTTGCCATAACTGCGAATCACGTCGATCAAATCAGCGCCTCCTGTGACGAAACCGCCCACGACGCCGAAGCCTTTTCCTAAGCCCCCTTGAATCACATCGAAGAAGTTCAAAAGATCTTCCCGTTCCGCGAGGCCGCCGCCGCGTGGACCATAAAGGCCCACAGCATGCGTTTCGTCCAGGTAGGTCAATGCCCCGTATTTCCGCGCCACATTGGCTAGCTCAAGCATCGGCGCAATATCTCCGCCCATTGAATAGACCGATTCAAAAGCTACGATTTTGGGCTGTTCGGCGGGAGCGGCGCGCAGTTTCTTTTCTAGATCGTCCGGATCGCTGTGCTGGAAGATGTGCTTCTCCGCCCCGCTGTGTCGGATGCCCTCGATCATCGAAGCATGATTGTGAGAGTCTGAGTAAATGATGCAATTCGGAAGCACTCGGCCAAGGGTGCTGAGGGCCGTCTCGTTTGCGACATAGCCGGACGAAAAGACCAGCGCCGCATCCTTATGGTGCAGATCCGCTAATTCATGCTCAAGCGCGCAGACTAAATGATGGTTCCCGGATATATTACGCGTGCCACCCGCACCGGCGCCATGTTCTTCCAGCGTTTCGTGCATGGCTTTTAACACGACGGGGTTCTGTCCCATGCCAAGATAGTCGTTGCTGCACCAGACCGTCATCGGCGCTCTTTCGGACTGGAGGAACTGATCGGCCTCTGGAAACGAGCCGGCTTTTCTTAGCAATTCAATGAACACGCGATAGCGTCCTTCGCGCTTCAGGGTCAGCAGCAGTTTTCCGAAGTGCGAGTCGTAGTTAAATTCCGACATAATCAACCTTTTCCAAACAACTTTAAAATCCAAGACGCTTAGCCGAGCGCGCGCCATATGTGATGATATAAGCAGCGCCTGCGCGTCTAAACACGTGCCAGGTCTCCACCAGGGCGGCATCGAAATTCATCAGGCCTTTTTCGGCCATGGTGCAGAGGGAGCCGTACTCACCGCTCACCTGGTATGCTCCTACCGGACGCATGGTCAGTTCATGAATCGGACGAATTAAATCGATTGAGGTGATCCCTGGTTTGACCATGAGCAAGTCTGCACCTTCCTCAGCGCAGCGCACGCTAGATGCCAGGGCATCGCTGCGATTACGGGGATCGATCTGATATTGCTTGCGATCTCCAAATTGAGGAGCGCAGTCAGCGGCCACACGGAATGGGCCGTAAAAGGAGCTGGCAAATTTGGTGCTGTAACTCATGATTGGAACCGTCCCGTATCCGGATTTATCCAGCACTGCACGTAAATGCCCGGTTCTGCCGTCGGTCATATCGCTGGGGCTAATTCCGTCGGCGCCAGCTTGCGCGCTTGAGAGTGCCAATGCGCCGAGCTCTCCAAGAGTCGATTCCAGATCGGCCTGCCCGGTCTGGTGAAAAATGCAGCAGTGTCCACTTGCAGTGAACGAACACAGGCAGGTATCGATCCACAAATTAATCTCGGCGCCAAAGCGCTTCTTGATGTTGCTAATGGTGTTGGTATGAAAGGTAAGGTCGAAATGGCTCTCGGACTTCGCGGAAGGCACCACAAAAAGCAGGAAGCTTCTTACGCCGCTCTCCAAATCATCCTCGATCTGTTTAAGCACGCTCTCGCTGGTATGGCGGTAATTCTCCTTTAGCGAGGGCACCTCTTCTTTGTCTTTTATCCCTTCAACTGCAAATAACGGCTGAATTAACTGCGCTCTAGAAAATCCATTTTCCGCGAGCATGTCGCGCATGATTTGGCTGTTTCTAATGCGCTGTAATCGTTTCATTGCACTACCTCACTTCTCCATGTGTAATAATCCGGGAAAATACGCACCCGTTCAGAACCGCCCAAAGCCTGCACGATGGTGCGATGGGTATGCCCGGGGCCTGAGGCGTGCCAGCGCGGCTTGATCGACGGCTGTTGCGACAGCGCGAGCTCAAAGGCCGATCCGCTGCTCCAGAAAAAATGGGTGCGCTGATTCAGATCGGGAAGATCGGTCTTGGGCACCAGTCTATAGGTGCTAATTAGCGCCCGTTCCGGGGTCGCGATGCCCTCCGCATGAGAAAATTTAAGCCACTCCGTAACTTCTGGAAAAAGGTTGGCGGGAGGATTGCTGGAATCTTCGCCCAAGCCATCTGCGCTCCCGTTGACCAAAACTCCTCGGGCGGCCAGCCGTTTCCAGGTCTTCACACCGGCGGTCCAGATCACGCTGGTAGCGGGGAGTTTTAAATCGGTAGGTAAAGCCTCAGCCTTCGCGACCCAAATTCCGCGGTTGGTCAGCTCCGGCAGCGGAAACAATTCGAGCCGCTCACGATCAAACAGTTGAGCTTCGCCTTCGTTGGACGGAAAGATCCGTTCGGCCTGAGTTCGAGGGAGAGGGGTGCCGCTCTGAACGAAAAGTTGCTGGGCAAGGTGGCCGCTCCGATTTTGTTTTGCTCGCACATAGGTCAGATAACCGTACGGCAGACAAAGCGATGTAACGCAGGCAAATAGGGGATTGAGTTCCAAGTGCTCGATCGTGCGGCGTTCTTCACGGAACGCAGCCTGAGTAGCGGCGCAGCTGAGCGCCTCAAGCTTGGGTTTGATGGCGCTGTCAGAGCGCGAGGCCACTATCCAGACTGTGCCCGCCCCGGGAATTGCTGGCACCTCTGAGAGCGGCAGCACGATGCGAGTTAGTGCGCCCAAAGCTTCTGCCGAGATTTTAGTGAAAGGTTCTGGAACATACTCGGATTCCGAGAGCAGCAGATCTAGCAGGTACTTTGGAATAGCCAACACTTCCCATTCGCTCGCCCAGAATCCCTTTAAGGCGCTGAGCGCGTCATTCGCAGCATCCCAGTCGATCTTCTGTTCTTTATTCGGAAGAGCATCGGCCAGGAAGGCAGTAACGACAGCCGACTGCGTTTCGCTGGCGAAAGCACCACGGAGTGTTGATTTTTCTCTCCAGCCGGCCTTGAGAAGCACTACCGTTCGAATATCTAGCCGTGGCAGCACGCCAATGGTTGCGAGCTCGGGGTGAATAAAATCCTCTAGGGAAGCTGATGAAACCAAAGCCGCGTCGATCTTTCTGGTTAATAGGGCGGAGCGCAGATCTGTCGATGAGGAAAATGTCTGGAGCGTTTGGCGGCTGTGCTGAGAATTGCCGCTGTCCAGCGTGGTAGCCGCACAGCGAGAGATCAGATCATGGTAAAGACCTAAAGTCAGCGAATTCATTCGTGTTCTAAATCTAGGATACGGCAGATTTGTATGAGCTAAATAGTAATCCAAGACCACGGCAGTCGGGCCAAGTGCCTGAAATTAGGTCGAAAGATAAAGAAATTCTCCCATTGTCATTCCTTTGTCAGGATTTTAGCGCTGATCTGGTTGGGGCAAGACGGATTGGTTCGTAATTGCGTGGATCTTATTCAAGAGCTAGACTCCGGCTTTAAGGGTTTTACTTAAGGTTCGGCTATGAGCGCATTTGCTGCTACACATACATTTGGAGACGATACCTTGAATAAGAGCTCAATTTTCGGATTCCCAACGATTAGGGCGATGATGCAGAAGCGCGCGGAACGGCAGTACGGCGCCCGCCAATTGAATCCCGATAATACTCTGGTTTTCCGCCGTTCGATTAAACATCAGCTCCAGGAGCTCCGGGATGCCTCTCGCAAGGTGGCGTTCACCGTTTAGTTCTTTTTCCAGCCTGTTAGAGGCCAACCCGCGTCTGAACCTCAATTTTTCCGCGATTTATGAGTCTTTGCTCGCGCTTGTTGGCTGGATTCATTGACTATTTTTTTTGAATCAGGTAGAAACTGCTCTCCTCTGAGTGCATGACCCGGTGAGTGCAGGCACGTAGCTCAGCTGGTTAGAGCGCTTGCTTGACAGGCAAGAGGTCAACAGTTCGATCCTGTTCGTGCCTACTATACGATGCGCTAGGCTTTTGGGCTTTGCGATAAGTTGAATTGATGCCGGGTGAAATTTTTAGAAGTTTAGCTTTCGATAGTTAGTTTATGCCAAAGATGAAGACCAACCGCCTGGCTCGAAAAAAATTTCGGGTTGGGGGAACCGGAACGATCAAACGTGGGCAAGCCGGTACCAGTCATAACACTGGGAAAAAGAGCGCCAAGCGTAAGCGTCATCTGAGACCGATGCTTAAGATGGACAAGACCAATGTTGGACACGCAAAGCGCCAGCTGCCGTATTTGCGAACTGGGCATTAATTCTTTCGACGTAATTATATTTCGACACAGTTATATTTCGATACGATTGACAACTTGTCGCTTAAAGTTTTGAGGGGACGAAGATGAGAGTAAAAAGAGGATTCGCTGGGCGGCGCAGAAGACGCAAACTCCTGAAGATTTCTGAAGGCTATCGCGGCAGGAAAGGCAACGCTTATAAGCTTGCCAAGCGCGCGGTTCAAAAGGCTCTGCAGTACGCGTATAAGCACCGCCGCACCAAAAAGCGTGAGTTCCGGGCTTTGTGGATCACTCGCGTAAATGCTGCAGCGCGGATGTCTGGGCTAAGCTATAGCCGTCTTGTTCGCGGCATGAAGTTGGCAGGGATTGAGCTCGACCGCAAGGTTTTGGCTGAGCTTGCGGTCAACCATCCTGAACAGTTCAGTGCGGTAGCAGAAAAGGCTAAGGCCAGTCTGACGTAGGAAAGCATGCAGACGACTTCGGGGCAGACTTACGTAAGTAAAATCTGCCTCGCGGATTCGTGTCTGGGTGAGTTTCATAGTAAAGCCAGCACTGCAGCCATAAGCTGCGCAGGTTCATGCTGGCGAGTGCATCCTCAATACGCGCCTTCCGATGTGGGATTATCTGCCGCGCTTCAATGCCTCGAGCAGAATTCAATTCTTCCCGATCAGGTCGATTTTGTAATTTCGTGCAGCGCTACCCCGGACTTCAATAACCCGGGGCTGGTAAGCTGTTTGTTAGCTAAGCTGGGAGCGCCTGAGATCGGCGGCTTAGAGCTAAAGAACCTCGGGGCAGCACCGGCTTATGCCTTGGATCTGGCGGCGGCCATGGTTCGGAGCGGACAGGCCAGCATGGTTTTAGTGAGCTGCGTTGATTTGCTGGCGCGCTATTTTGCGGCGTTCGATGGGGTGATGGGGCCTGGCGCTTTGAATGCGCGATCGCTGTGGGGAGATGGAGGGGCCGCGTGCTTAGTTTCAGCGCAACCTTTCAAGCATTCGACCGCAATGACGATCGGTCGCTCGGCCTTCATGGCTTGTGCCCCCGAGATGCCGGCGCTGCGTTGTGATAGACCTTCAGCTTGCGCATTCCCATCCCGGCTAACGGTTGATGATTTTCAGGCCGGACGCCACCTGCCTGTGGTTGAGCTGCAGGAGCTGCGCGCCGAGCTCCGCAATGGGGCGGCGCAGCTGAAACTCAAGCTCACGGAATTTGCGCCGCGCCAGTTAGTTTCTAACGGACTTATTCCAGGCATGCTCGAGTCTCTTGGTGCAGATTGCGAATGTCACGATTGTTTCGAAAGATACGGATACTGCGGCTCGGCCGGTCCACTGATCGCGCTTGGTGAAAGTTTGGACTCAGCTTCTGTCTTTGAAGCGACGGTGATACTAGGTTTCGCGGGAGGATCCAATTGGGGGATGGTTGAGATAGGTCCTGCGCAGGGAGTGGGGCGGTGACGACAAGGAGTGCCGCCATCTCAGGTATCGGATATGCAACACCACGCCACAAAGTGACCAATGCGATGCTGTCAGAGTTTATGGATACATCTGATCAGTGGATCCAAGAGCGCACGGGAATAAAGGAGCGGCGCTGGGCCCGCTGCGGCTTCGAAGCGCTTGGGGAAACTTCCAATTTGGAGATGGCTTTAGTCGCTGCCAGAGCGGCCTTACAGAATGCCGGTACTGCTCCCCAGGAATTGGATGCCATTATATATGCAACTATCACCCCGGATCGAGAGCTTCCCGGCAATGCGGCGCGTTTAGGTGTTGAGTTGGGTGCGCGTGCGGATATTCCGGCATATGAGGTGCGAAATCATTGCTCGGGATTTCTATATGGACTTCAGATCGGCAATGCCCTGATATCGGCGGCGCGCTGCGAACGGGTTCTGGTTGTCGGAATGGAACTTCAATCGACCGGCCTGAATCTCTGCACCGCGGGGCGTAATACGGCGGTGCTATTTGGTGACGGCGGAGGGGCGGTGGTGCTGCAGGCGCGGAGCACGCCCGGAATCTTGCGGATCAAGCTGGCTTCTGACGGAAGATACGCAGAAAAATTGGGTTTGGAGGCCCCGGGCTTTAAACGCGGATACTATCTCAAAACCGAAGATTTTTGCGGTGAGCAGCCGGGCGTTTCCCCACGAATGGAAGGTAAATTGATCTTTAAAATGGCGTCATTGCGCATGCCTCAGGTGGTGAGGACCGTACTGGGAGAGTGTGGGTTTAGTATCGAGGATCTTTCCATTATAATTCCTCATCAGGCTAATCAGAGAATCCTTGATATGTTGAGCCATGAACTCGAGGGAAGAGTGGAGATCTTTAGTAATATCGCAAGCTATGGCAACACCACTGCTGGCAGCATTCCTCTGGCGTTGGCGGAAGCAGTCGCGCAAGGCAAAGTAAAGCCGGGACAGCTGGTGTGTTTGACATCTTTTGGAGCCGGGTTTTCATGGGGGGCGGCCTTATGTCGGTGGTGAACTCTCACGCAGAAGCGTTGCGGCCTGTGGTGTGCAAATTGTCGGGGAAGGTCTGTCCCGAACTGCTTGAGGTCGAACGTCAATCTAATCGGCCGCCCTGGGGGGAAGAGTTGTTTGAGCGTGAATTCGCCAATCGATATTCGCGTATTTACGGCGCGCGCTTGCTGGGCCGCATCGTAGGATTCTTGGTGGTGCATGTGGTGATGGATGAAGCGCATGTGGTCAATTTTGGAATTCTTACCGAGCTGCGGGGGCAGGGAATTGGGCGGGTTTTGCTGGAAGAAGTATTGGAGGATCTGCGACGCGAGGCACATAAGACGGTCACGCTTGAGGTGCGAGCCGGCAATTTGCCCGCCATAAATTTGTATCAATCGGTAGGGTTTGCAGAGTGCGGAATTCGACCGGCTTACTATTCCGACAATAATGAGGATGCGTTAACGATGCGGCTCGATTTGACGGCCCCGGTGAGTTGGCGCAGCACTGATGACCGCGACTGCGCCTCCGCTACTAAGGCTGCTTAGTCTGTAACGACAATGATCTATAAGAATCTTTTCCGACCGGCCCTCTTTCTTGCCGATGCCGAGAGCGCCCATCACCGTGCCTTAAAGTTGGGGCAGGCGTTTTGTCGGGGCGCCGCCGGCAGGTGGCTTAGAGCGGCATGCGATTTTAGCCGTCCCGAATTAGAGCAGCAGATCTTTGGATTGCATTTCAAGAATCCCGTCGGTCTTGCGGCTGGTTTTGATAAGGATTGCGTCGCTCCCGATCTGTTTTCAGCTTTGGGCTTTGGGTTTCTGGAATTCGGAACCGTTACGCCGCGTGGCCAGAGTGGCAACCCGCGCCCCCGCATTTTTCGGCTGCCTGCCGACGCTGCGCTGATTAACCGCATGGGATTTCCCAATCAAGGCCTGGAGCGGTTGAGGGAACGGTTGAAGCAAGCCCGTGCACGGCATCCCCGGGCAGTTTTTGGAGTTAATTTCGGGAAATCTAAAACAACGGAAATCGATCATGCTGCGGCCGATTATTTGGAGTGTTTGGAAGGTTTAGGTGGTCTGGCAGACTTCTTTGTGGTCAACGTTTCCTCGCCGAATACGCCAGAGCTTCGCAGACTGCAGGAGCCTGCGCGCCTGCGCGCATTGTTGCTCTCCCTGAGCTCCAAGAATCCGGAGAACAGACCGATTTTGGTGAAATTGGCGCCCGATCTTTCGCCCCTTGAGTTGCGGCAGGCCCTGGAGTGCTGCCTGCAGAGCAGGATTGCAGGGGTTGTCGCGACCAACACGACACTTTCACGTGAGGGACTCAAAACCATTACCAGCGAGGCTGGCGGGTTGAGTGGCAGACCGTTGTTCCCCAAAGCGCTGCAGAGGGTGAAGGAGATTGCTCAAATCACGGCAGGACAAATACCGATCATCGGAGTTGGCGGTATTTCCTCGGGCGCTGATGCCATCGAGATGATGCGAGCGGGAGCGAGCTTGGTGCAGGTTTACACGGGGTTAATTTACGAGGGCCCATTTCTAATTCGGAAAATTAATCAAGATATTTTTTTGCATATGCAGCGTGAGGGCCTGCGTCATTTGGCGGAGCTTAGGGGCCGCGCATAATCACGTTATTTAGGCCGGTTTTGCGGTATTTTTAGCTAAGGTTAGTTTGACGTAGCGGCGCAGTTGAGGTATAATCCCCTAGCTTTTGAGAATGAAATCTCGCAGCGATTTACTTGCAGCTCGATGTTAATCCTTTGTTTCATCTCTGAATCTGCAGCAAGTCTAAGGTTGGCTACCGGTTGTTCTCGCGCTAATTGCCTTATGTCAGATTCTTTTTCTTCGTCTGCATTATCTGTCCGGTCTTCTCTTATGCTGCCATGTCTGCCTTCTGTGTCGGCCCGGACTGTTTTTTCTGCTCGGACCCGATCTCTCTGTTCTAGTCGATTTAGCCTTTAGTTTTACAGGAATTCAAATGGGAAGTGACTCCGTCAAGAAATCTGTCCTGTTGTTTGGTGCGGTTAAGAGCAGTGCTCCTCTAAAAGGATTTAAAGTCGGCGATAAGGTAGTTTATCCAGGTCATGGAGTAGGTCAGATCACTTCGATGCGCAGTAAGGCGGTCGCCGGTACGGAACAACAATTTTTTGATATCACAATTCTTGAGTCCGGCATGAAGATTTTGGTGCCGGTGGTTCAGGCTGATTCCGTTGGACTTCGTAAGGTCGTTGATAAGAAGGCGATCGATAAGGTCTATTCGATTCTTAAGGACCGAAAGGGCAAGATTGATACCCAAACCTGGAATCGACGCTTCCGCGAGTATTCCCAGAAGATTAAAACCGGGTCAGTTTTTGAAATTGCAGAAGTGATGCGCGATCTTTCTGTTTTGAGCGCGGAGAAGGAGCTTTCATTTGGCGAGAAGAAGATGCTTGATACGGCACAGAGCCTTTTAGTGTCGGAGATTGCTATTGCTAAAGCCCGTCCGCACGAGAAGGTGATGGGCGAGCTTAAGAGTTTCTTCTGCAACTAAGTGATTGCTTGCCTGCCTCGGAGTAGGTAAACCGAAAAGCCGCTTAATTAAGCGGCTTTTTTATGGCTACGGCTTTATGACTATGAATACGACCATTCCCGATGGGGCTGGATGGAGGTCGAGGTAGTGTCGGCGGGTGGCGTGCTGCCTGCGGTATCGGCGATCGTGCCGGCAGCCGGTTTCAGCACCCGCATGGGAAACGGCCGTTCCAAGCTTCTGCATTCAATTTGCGGGCAGACCGTTTTCGAGCGTACGCTAGGAGCGCTTTGCCGGGCATTTAATTTCGAGCAGATAGTGGTGCCGGTGCGTGCCGAGCTGGAGGCGCAGTTTTCCGAACTGCCCGAGGTGCGGCGCTGTGCCAAGGAATGCCGTTTGCACTTCGTGCCGGGAGGTGAAACGCGGCAAATTTCGGTCCGAAATGGGCTCGAATATATCCGCCATAACGTAGCCCAGTCTGCGGAGCATTTTGTGCTGGTGCATGATGCCGCGCGCTGCTTGGTCAGCGCCGCGGTGGTTGATCGATGTATCCGTGGCGCATTGCTGCACCGCGCTGTTACGGCCGCCGTGCCCTTAATCGATACGCTAAAGCGCTGCAATGATCAGCACAGGGTGGTCGAGACTGTTGCGCGTGAGGCGCTTTGGGCAGTGCAGACTCCGCAGGTATTTAGCCTGCAGCTCTTGGTCGAGGCCCACCAGCGGCCTGAAGCTTTGGATTCCTTGCACCGTTACACCGACGATGCGTCGTTAGTCGAGCCCCTCGCAGCGGTGCAGGTGATAGAGGGTGAGCGCTGCAACATTAAGATTACGACCCCGGAGGATCTGGAAATTGCCGAACGCCTGCTGTCAGCGGGCCGTAACTTTATTGCTCCGTAACTTTATTGCTCAGTGAGTGGCGTGAGGCTTGTTACGCTAAGCCGCTGCGGTTCCTTAGCGCTCACTTTGCGCTATTTGCTGAAGAGCTTTGAGCGCCTCCGCCGTCAGAAGCTTCTGATTGTGGGTCAAATAGCTGGGGATCACTACGATGTCGCCTACTGCCAGTTCGTCTGGGTTGGTCATCTTATTAATCCGGGCTAACCGCGCGGCATTTTGCCGATCTAAAGTATACCACCGTGCGAGCACGGAAAGTGTTTCTCCAGGATAAGTGACATAGTGGACTAGGTCCCCCCGCGGCGAAATTTCGGCGGAACGATCCGGAGCAGCAGCAATGATACTCTCTAATCCCACCGGGGCTGCGGGGAGCTCAGGCGCGGGTGGAGCGGCACGTGGCCGGCTCTTTAGCGGGGACTTGAAAGAGGCGGGTGCAGTCGGCGGGGGTTTTACTAGTTCGGGATGAAATGATTTTAGGGGCGGGGGTGAAGTCGTGGGCGCTGGCGAAGGCTCCGGATGCTGCAATGCCTGCGCAGCGTCAATGGGCTCCGACGTTGAGCGCGAGAGGCGCATGAGATCGGTCATGCGTTCGGGCTCTATAGTCAGCGGACCATTAATAATCCAGCCCCCTTCGATCTCCTCCAAATTGTAATATTGCCTGGTTTCGGGATAGAAAAAATTCATTAACAGGGGGCCAAAGGCATCTTTACGCACCTCCACGGCGGTTGGAGCGCCGCGATGCTGCACGAAACCCTTTAACTCTGGACTGCGCTCCATCTCCTTGGAGACCAGCAGGTTCCCGGCCAGATAGGGGTTGTCGGCGCTTAGGGCCACGGGGCCCCGGTTGTTTAGGCGGCTAATTAAACCGTCGTTCAGATGAGGTGAGGTGGAACATGCACAGAGAAGGAGGCCTAAGAATAGTATTGAACACGGACCGTAATTGCGCCTCATTTCATTGTTGCATACCATGTCTCGGGTAATTTTAAAATCGTGATTGAGCTATGAAGATGATTGATCGAGATTCCGGCGCCGCCAGCTCTATTGGGGATGCTTTAAGCGGCCGCTGGTTAAAACAAGCTGTGCTCGCGGTCGTGCTGGTTTGGGGGCTGCTCGGCTGTAATGCCGCCGATAAGCTGGATGACGCGATCGATTTGGTTAATATCGATCGTAAGCCGATAGACACCAGTATCACAGGGGTCAATGCCTTCGTTAATGATAGCCGTTTCGGCAGTATCAGACAGCAATTTGCCGAGGTACGTAACACCTTAGGGCTGCGTCATGTACGGGTGCTTCTGAACTGGAGTACCGAGGTGCAAGGCGCGCCAGGGTTGGCTCCTGACTTCTCCTTTTATGATTCGATCATTGACGGAATCCCCGCCGGGGTAGATGCGCTGGTAATCCTGACCGGCTTGCCCAGCTGGATGTCTAACGCAGCGAACTGGACCGATGGTAATCCGCGCAAAACCTTTGCGCAGCAGTGGGTGCGTGCGGCCACCGCACGCTACGGCGGAAATGGAAGAATCGTTGGGTTTCAGATCTGGAACGAGCCGAATGACCCCGCGAACCCTGATAACAGCACGCTTCAAGTTGTAGCCTCCCCGGCGAACTATACAGAGCTGCTCGGATTTGCTTACTCGGAAGCCAAGGCGAATGCGCCGGCCAAGCTCGTATTGAATGGCGCTACCACCTCGATCAATCAAAATTATCCGGATACGGTTGATTACAATCGCGCCATGCGCGACGCCGGAGCGCAGAATTTTATTGACCGCTGGGCGATTCACTATTACGGCAAACAGTTTGAGAATGTGGTGCAGGGCGGAGGCGTGGCGGATTTTCTGAATGGCATTTCGGAGCCGATTTGGGTAACCGAATCGGGAGCGCAAGGAGTTAACGAACAGCTGGCCTACGTGGAAACCGCTTGGCCATTTTTACGCGAAAAAATCCCAGGAATCGAGCGCTTCTATTACTATCAGTTTACGGAAGCTACCCCTCCGGACGTAACCTACGGCTTGCGGAATTTAAGCGGGGATAGTCCCGTTTCGGACCTGTACGTGTACCTGCGCGATCGCGGCTAGTTACGGAGCGGACTGGCCAATCCCATAGAAGGTGTAGTTGCCACAGATCGGCTTGCCGACCACGCCTCTCAACAATGCGGCAAGCAGTTTGGTCTTGCCTTCAAGCCGACTCGGCTGTGCTGCGACCGTGTCCACTGCTGTCTTAACTAAGTGATCAACACCGCCCGAGCTCAATTTGAGCTCGAAAATCCCAGGATCTCCGATGCCGCTATTGGTGCCGGAGGAGGGGAACTTGTGCGGCTTTTGAGTTAGTGATTGCGAAATCTCTGAGACCAGCCCTGAGATTCTTTGCTGCTGCGCTGGCTGGAGGGGGCTTAGGTCCTGCTCCAGTGCGAGGTACCTCCCGCGTTTGATCTGTCCGCATTCGTGATAGAGCTGGCCGCTGGTAAGCTTATATTGCTCAAACTCAATCATCCCGATGGCGGCCCGGGACATCAGCAGCTCAAGGTCTGGAGCAACTGTTGGCGCGGTCTCGGCGCGAGGTTGTTCCGGGGTGGGGGACGGGTTGGAGCAAGCTGAAAGCAGCAGGAGCAGGTAAGAGGGCCAGCGCAGATTCGTCATGGAGTCAAATAAATGAGGGTTTAAGCGCGCTCACGGAATACCTGGTTCAAGTCCCTTTCCGGCACGCGCCGGCATCGTCAGATGCCGGGCCGAAAATTCTGCCGGAGAAGGGACTTCCGAGCTGTTTGTCTCGCCTCCGGCTCGACCTGGTTCAAGTCCCTTTCCGGCACGCGCCGGCATCGTCAGATGCCGGGCCGAAAATTCTGCCGGAGAAGGGACTTCCGAGCTGTTTGTCTCGCCTCCGGCTCGACCTGGTTCAAGTCCCTTTCCGGCACGCGCCGGCATCGTCAGATGCCGGGCCAAGAAAATCCAGCCGGTGCCAACACCGTTAGGTGTTGGACCCAAAGATTCTGCCGGAGAAGGGACTTGAACCCCCACACCCTTGCGGGTATCGGATTTTGAGTCCGACGCGTCTGCCATTTCGCCACTCCGGCAATTGAGGACTAGGTATCTGATTAGACTGGATTAAGCCTGGAGTCAAGCGCGGCTCAAAAAGCGGAGTGATAGGTCTCAAATAGATGTCGCGCGCGTTTTAGGCCGAGACGCTCCAAGGTTGCGATCGACTTTTCGGCTTCTGCCTTGAGATCGACTGATTCGCGATACCGACCCCTGATTTTTTTACAAAGAGTATCGGCCCAGAGCATGGTTTCGATGTGCTCCATTGGAAATTTATGGCCGGGGCGGACCGCTTGCCTCTCCGTGACAGCAGTGTTGTTGAAGCGGCGAGCCGCCTGCGTTCCAAGCACCGTAACGATCTCGAGTACTTTGGTTACAACGAGGGGATCAACGTCCTTGGCTAAAGCGAGGCTTTCGAGGATTTTTCGGGCGCGGCTCTGCACCAAAATGCGTTCGAGCTGTTCGCCTCCCGGGCGTACGTATAAACTATGTAGATGAAATAGCCCCGAAAGCTGTTCGAACACCGTGAGTTTCGGAGCTAGATGTTTCGCGGGAGCAAGGGCGAAGCGTTCGATCAAGGCGAGAGTTCGGGTGGGGGCAGCCCCGCCGTCTACTAAGGCAGTGAACAGGCGCCGGCGACGGTCGTGATCAGTTGGCTGGCTAAGGATCCGTTCTGCGGTGCGCAGGCAAGGAGTTTCGAAGCGCGCCCGATCTAGAGTTAGTACTAATTTCATTAGTGCCGCTCCCTGTGGAGGACCGGATTCGTCACCAAGCGCGGTAAAATTTTCAAAGATGCGATGAAGGATCTTGCCTCTAATGCGATCTTCGTCAGGAGCAATAGCCAGCAGGGCGAGATCTCTGAAATTCGCAGTTCTATCAGAGGGCCGAAGTTTGGCTTCTATAAGGTGCAGCAGCCCCGCTGAGCCGGGACCGCTGTGGGCCAGATTTAGAAAAGCCATGTTTTTCCACCACTCACTGTCATCAGGTGCAGAGGGCCACCCTAAAATAGCAAGCGCGTTCGCCCGCAACACGATCCGATCGATATCAGAGGTCACGGAGGGGGGTATCTCCGCTTCGCGCTGGAGCTCCTCCGCACGTCTAACGTCGGATGCGGCCAGGTAGTCTCCGAAACGGCGCAGCCGGGCCGCGAGCTTAGGTGATATTCCAAAAGCAGCGCCGTCAGCTGGCTTGCAGATCATGCGGCGCAATGCCTCGACCGAGACCGTGTTTGCCCGCGACTGCAATCCAGTCTCTTCACCCGTCTCTTCACCTGCGGCGGCCAGAATCTGTAAAGGAACATACAAACATGCAGCGCCTAATGGTGTAGCTTCGATAAAGCGCAGCATGGCGGCAGAACCTTCGGGCGTTGACTTGGAGAAGTGGAATGCTGCGCCAGGAATGAATCCAAGGGCCGGCTGCGGAAAGTGTCGAGCAAGGTCGAGGGTCTGCAGTACCGCTTCTTCGTGATCGGTAGCCAATAAGAAGTTACAGAGATCTTCGAAGGTCTGCTGGATTATCTCCGGCCTGGTCTCGCTCTCAAGCTGCGCGGCAATCAGCGTCAAAAACTGCGATTCGTCGGTAAGTGAGGTGCTCTCCTGTTTTGCGAGATCGTAAAGTAGTCCGCTGATCGACGCTGCGGTTACGGGGCTAAGCTCATCGGAGTGAACATCCCTCTGCTGAGAATGCGGATCCATTAGGAGGCAGCATAGCAGAGCTTAGAGTTGGAACCAAACAACAGATCGGGTGCGCTGCGGGCCTACTTCGATCCCAACTCCAGTTCTTGCCGGATCAGGCGCTCCATTGAGACGCAAAATGACTCGGCCTCTTGGCCTCCAGGGTCCTGCTGGGGGAGCTGGCGCAGGCGCACTTTGACCCCCAGGGGCACCGGCAATAGATTATAGCGGACTAATTCCCAAGACCCGGAAATGACCACCGGAACAACGATCGCTCCGGGCATGCTTTCTAGCAGCGCCGCAAATCCGGCGACCCGAAAAGGCCGCATTTGCCCCTGTCGGCCGCGTGTGCCCTCG
>JAIBBU010000061.1 GCA_019694515.1 Oligoflexia bacterium
GTCTCAATAATAGCGACGTCATTATAGGCTGGGTTTACAAATGGGAAGAAGGTTTTTTTAAGAGCGCAGTTTGGAGTACCCCCGGTTCGGTCAAGCTGCTGCCCTCGCCACGCGATGCCAACTTTGATCAATATTACCTGGAGAGCTTTAATGATCAGGGCAAAATTGGGGGGTTTGCTGCTTTTTCTGGAGAAGTCTCGCGGCTAGCCGGCGTAACGATTGATACTCTCAGTGGAGAGCTGCAGATCGATGAGGAGCACCTGATTTTCAGCTTGAACAATCGTGGCTCGATCTTGCGCTCCGGTAGCATGGATAACGCGGCGGCGGCAGAGCTGGTTCGGTCCGGCGGCATCACGCCGATCGTTACACCAGCGTTGCATCGAGAACCGAACGATCCCAAGCTTGCCGAGGACGATGTAATTTTTGGTAGCGCCACTGACGACGATGGATCTGATGGAAGGATCGGGATTGGCAGTGACTGCGTCATTTGGAAAGCGCCGAGTTTTGCTCCGTTGTTAATTAATCCCCCGGGCAAGTTGCAGTCGGACGATTGTTGGATTACTAGCAGAAACCGAGCCGGGCAAATGTTGATTCAGCATGATCGCCATGACCAGTACGACGAGTTGATATTCTCCAAGCTCTATTTAACTGATGGACGAACCTTTAGGTCTCTCGAAGCGCTTCATCCCGACCTAGCTAAGTTTGACCGGCTGTATTTGGTCAAGATCAATGCCAATGGGCAGATCGCGCTTAACGGATACAAAGATGGTTCCGTGCGGGGCCTGATTCTGACACCTCGCGCGAAGGGAGCGGCGCCGAATCCGCGCTTTGTTAATTAATTTAGTGTGCGCCGCTGGTAAGGATTAGTCTTAGCCAAGGAGGCGCCTTGTTAATGCAGAACCAATAATCCCAAGGAAGAAGTGGATTGGCAGACAAGACGCAAAATTAAAGAATCATGCGGCAATATTTCGGTGGACCCGTCATTAAACGAACTCTGCCCTGCGCGCTAAGCAAATCGATAGGAGCATTTGGGGCGAGTTGTTAAGACGGATGCAATCCTCTGGAACACCTTCGTTAAGGAGGAGTTTCGCGATATTTTTGTCCAAATTGTAAGAGTACCGAGAGCAACGCTACCGCTACAGCTTCCGGGAGACAGACCGCCCAAAACTGGCACCCCCCGAATCGCGGTGGGATCGGCGTCGACACTCACGCCATCCATCATGAAATTGCCGCCGCACACCATGTTAGCCGACAAATTTCCATCGCTTAGCCACGCCCCTTTATCCGAGTATAACCGCTCATTGTTTTTAGCGAGGTTAAGCGATGAAAGCTCTGCCGGTGTCCGTGTGGGCGGCGGCTTTTTCAATTCCGTTGGCTTGCTCGTCATCAACGTGGTCAGGTATCGGTATGTCCTTCTTGGGCGGACTGTGTCCCGGAAGTTCTAGCCAGGTGTTTGGGAGTTGAGACATTGGGATTTTTGGTTTTTTGGGGCTTGGCGGTTTTCGATGAGATTATTATAGGTAAAGTGTTCCGGAATGTCGGTTTGGCTACGGTTAAATCGCCCAGGATGGTTCGAATTGCGGATGGCCGGAGCTGGATTGGAGTCAAGGCGCTGCGAAAAATGCTCGCGCGCGCAAGTCAAAACCGGAGTCGGCAAGTCTGGGTGCTGAAAATGGACATCCGACGCTTCTACGACAAGGTCGATCATGCTGTGCTGATGCGACCGCTGGCTCGGGTAATCAGGCAATCCGACCTGCTCGAGCTCGTTCGTACGATTGTGGAAGATTTCACCACTCCGAATATCACGGGGAAGGGGCTGCCACTCGGTAATGTCACATCCCAGCTTTTTTCTAACGTATATCTGACGCCACTTGATCGCTTTCTTAAGCTAGAAATGCGCGAGCGATAACCGCGGGTCGAGAGTCCAGGCTATGATGTGAACCGCGGCTGCTTTACTCCATGCGAAGCGTTTCGAGCCATTTTGAAGCCGGTACGATGCGCAGGCCGCTATCATATTCCCTCGTGCGATCAAGCTCACGCACTACCTGGATGGCACGTGAGACTTTAGCTCGCTGTGCGAAGATCGCGAATGCGCGGGCTGGAGTCGGGTCGCTGCTTTTCGCTTCAATCATCAGGTGCGGCTGCTGATTTTTGGTGATCAGAAAGTCGATTTCTTTCTGGTCGCGGTCGCGCAACATGAATAAGTCGTAATCCTCTCCCAGGCAGTCGTTACGATAATCGATCTCCTTTTTCAAAGCGTTGGCCACTAGATTTTCGAAGCGTGCGCCCGCGTCGGTAATCCGCGCAGAATCGTAAAAGTAATATTTAGAGGGCTTATGAATGCTGCGCGCTACATTACGATGATAAGTACCGAGCCGAAAGATCACATACAACTCTTCTAGAAGTCCCAACCATCGTCGAATAGCTTTGTCGCTTACCTGCAAATCCTCGGCGATTGCGTGTATCGATATGGGGCTTCCAACTGCATGACGTAGTCTCTCGATCAAAAGGATCATCATCTGCACATTGGCGATGACCTCCAGGTCGATCAAATCCTGCTTTAGAATCATATCGGTATGCGTGCGGCTCCAGCGCCGATAGAACTGCGGTGACCCTTTGAGAAAAGGCTCCGGAAAGCCTCCGACTTGCAAAATACGCTCTATGCTGGTCGCCCCTGGAATCGCAGCGAACATTTTCGCTTCCTTCGCGTCGATGGGATGAAGCCTGAAGTGAAAATATCTGCCTGCCAGTGAATCGCCGACTCGACGGAAAGTATCAATGCGCGCACTGCCGGTTACTACTATGGTTTGCGCGCTGCGAGCGGTGTCGTAAAGCCCCTTAAGCCAGCTTTTCCAACGGGGCATTTTATGCAGCTCATCGAGGACCAGCAGCGGTGGCTCGCGATCCCAATCGCGTTTTAAGATCGCCCCCCGGTGCTCGGGATCGTCCCAGTTGAGATAAACGTGATTATCGCTTAACGACCTGGCTAGAGTGGTCTTTCCGCTTTGACGGGGGCCGGAGATGATCAGAATTTTCTTAGATGTAAAATCCGCGCGGAGGGCTTTGTGGAGGTATCGTTCCATTCTTGGCATTTTATCCCAACAGGCACAATTTGCCAAGGCAATTTATGCCTGCTGGGATAATCTGCCTAAGGGCAGACGGTAATCGGTCGAGACTCTCTACTACTGATCTTCCCCCGTTTTAGTTGAGTCTTAAGCTGCCTGATAGGGAATCTCTGCGCCGGTGGCGCCATGGAGAATATGAAGGTAGTCCTGGGAGAGAGCGGGATTTTTCCGGTTTGGGGCCGCGGCCAAGTTCTCACGCCCTCATACCCCCCCCACCCAAAACTTACGCCGAGAGTCTAGGCGGTAGCGCTAACTGCGGCCGTCCTGGCGCGATGTCTTTAATTCTTACGGTGGGCGAACTACAGGCTGTTAGCTGTCGAAATGGACAAAAACGGATATTTGTGGATATAATTGGATAGGAAAATGGATATGCTATGAGAACTGGCGGCCTGAAAATATCGCCGGAAATGCTCCGACTGATTGGAGAGATCGACGAATTCAAGGGAAGCTGGCGGACGCTAACGACGCTGGCCCCAGAACGGCTGGCGGTGTTGAAGCGCGTCGCCACCATCGAAAGCATCGGATCTTCGACCCGCATCGAAGGCGCGAAGATGACAGACGCCCAGGTCGAGGAACTCTTGGGCCGGTTGGAGCGGCAATCCTTTGTCAGCCGTGACGAACAGGAAGTGGCGGGCTATGCGGAAGTGATGGATATGATCTTCGATTCCCATGCCGATATTCCGCTGACGGAAAACTATATCAAGCAGCTACACGCCATGTTGCTGCGTCACTCGACCAAAGACGAACAGCATAGGGGTAAATATAAAACGCTGCCTAACAATGTCGAGGCTTTCGACTTGGACGGAAAAAGTATCGGTGTCATCTTTCAAACCGCATCCCCCTTTGACACACCCTTTAAAATGCAGGAGTTGGTCGCCTGGACGCGCGAAGCTATGTCGGATCGCACTTGGCATCCGCTGATCGTCGTCGCGCTCTTCGTCGTTGTCTTTCTAGAGATCCATCCGTTTCAGGACGGCAACGGGCGGCTTTCGCGCGTTCTGACGACGCTACTTTTGCTCCAGGCGGGCTATGGTTATGCGCCATATAGTTCATTGGAAAGCATAGTCGAGGCGAACAAGGAAGGCTATTACCTGGGACTGCGGCGGACGCAAGGAACGCTGACCCGCGAAGATCCCGATTTCGAGCCATGGCTGGTGTTCTTTCTGCGGTCGTTGAAAAAGCAAAAAGATCGGCTTGCGGAAAAGATCGCGCGGGAGCCGGGAACCGCAGAACTGCACCCAGACGCGATTAAGATTTTGGAGGAAACGCGCCGCATCGGGCGGATCACGACAGGCGATGCCGAAAAGTTGACGGGTGCGCCACGACCAACTGTCAAAATGCGTTTGGGCGAGTTGGTTAAGCGCGGGTTCCTGAAGCGCCAGGGGCAGGGCAGAGGGGCGTGGTATGGGCCGTCACTCCAGTAGTTGGAAATGGGGGAAATCGGTTGGGGATGGGGTACGAGAATTGATTATAGGCCAAGGCCTCGCGTTTATTCCGGGCATTCTTCTGTGGTGGTGACAAATTAAAACCAGATGAAGCGGGCGGATTGGATAGGATACCTCGGACTGAATCGGCAGCATAACCATAGTTGAACGACAGCTCCCGGCAACGCATCCCAATTTCGCCCGGATATGACGCCAGAAGAGCTGCTTGCGGCGGCGCGCGTTTTTCATGAGGCCGATCTCGCTTCGTCCGGCGCCTCGCCGGAAACTTCTCGTGTAGCTGCCATCATGGGGAAGAATTTTCTGGGTGCCGATGCATGGAGGGCGCTAGGAACGGAAGTTACTCCTGAGGCACTACCTTTGGGGCTAACCGTAGAGCTGCTTGCAGGGGAGTGCGAGCTTTTTCCTGGGAGGAAGGTAAAGGACACTCACTTGTTAGCGTATCTGCCGCCAGATTTTTCTCTAGAGGATCTTGAGGCTTTGAGTGCCGATATTAAGGGGCTTCGGAACACCGATTGGTGTAAGGGGCAAGAGGGCAGCGAATTTTTTACTAAGAGGCACCCCAAAGGCGAGTGGGTATTAATACCCAAGGAGCCGCTGCCTGGGAGCTTGGGCTTGAGCCATGCGAAACAGGACGAGCTTGAGGCACGGTATCCGAACTACCGCACCAGCACGGCGAGAGAGTTCTTCACGGCGCTCGTTCTTAACCTCGCTCAGAACAATGAAAGACTCTATCCCAATAGCTGGGGGTGGCTTAGCGATGAGAGTTTTGTCGGTAGCCGTGTGGACGGCGGCGGTTTCAATATCAATGGCTTGGGTATCGGCTGCGATGGCGTCACGCTTCAGCTTGGCCGTCTTGGGCGGTCTGTGTCTCGGAAGTTCTAGCCAAGAAAAAAAGATTTTTTCCTAGCAAGCCGGCAATCGGCAGCTAGTACCGCAGCTCTCAATCGGCTTAACGAAATTCGAATGTTATCAGTCGCTGGAAATGTCGGCGTTTGACCGTGCGCATCTCAAGAAATTAGTATGAACAAACAGCCTGCACCAAGGGAGCTGCCGGTCGTCTGGCGCTTACGAACTTTTTCTTACCGTGAGTTCGGGGCAGCTAGTCTTGAGTAGCTCCAAAAGGCGATCGCAATGCTTCGGTACAAAACAGATATTGATGGTCCGCTCAAGAATTTTGCAGAGCGTTGTTTTCGTTTGAGGCAGTCCGGCGCATCTCTCCATTGCGGTGGTGGTCACCTCCACCAGCTGGAGAGCCTCGTCCTCGCACTGCTCTAAGCAGCCTGGCGAGCGAAAGACTTCTTGGTTGGCGCACGCATCTTTTCTTGTGCACTCGGTAAAAGGTTCAATCAGTATGGAGGTTGCTTGGCTAGCAGTCATGCAGAATGCGATTCGGAACATTTCCTGCTGGTCCTGGTTTTTAAATGCTTTGCTGCAACGCAAGATCTCGGCTTCGGTGACCACCGGTGTGCCGTTTTCATCGACAAACTCGGGTGCCTTGATCGACGAGCAGCTACTAAGACATGGCCCCTCGGTGGTTTTCATGGCATCAAACAGCGACAGTTTCGGGCAGGTTTGGCGCGCGCATTCAAGCGGCTCGGCAAAAAACTGCATCAAGGCCTGCACTATTTCAGGGCATGAACGCTCGGCGCTTGCCGGTGCAGAGAGAAAAAGAAGTAGCAACAGAAAGAGAGGCGAGAGGCGACTCATTTGCCTTGGGGCTTATACTTAAAGTGACAGTTCGTGCTCCTGATTTGCAGCAAGCTATGGCTCCTCAGCTTTTATTTTTGCCTCAGTCGCCGGATTGGATTCCGCAGTCGCCGCTTCGCCTGCTTCGCGAGCTTTGAGCCGTGAAATCTTCTCCTCTTCGCGGATGCTCTCCAGCGCCTTTTGTGGAGTATACCCGGAGCTCGCCCAACCGAGCGCGGCTACGGCCGGGAACCCCTCCTGGACCCAGGGGATCGCGGTTTGAGGGGTGAAGCCATGCAGCCGCCAATCCGAGGCTAAGTCCGCTTCGCCGATTCCGCTGCCCGCCCAGGCGGCGGCTTCATCCGGGCCGATACCGTGGGCTTCCCAATAGCCCGCCACCGCCGGGGAGGCTTGCAGGTTCTCCCATAACTTGGCCTGCTCAGGCGAAATTCCGATCCTTTCAAAGGTCAGCCCACCGCTGTATCGGCTAACTAGCTGAATCACATCATGACGCTGTGACATAAAGGTGCCGGGGAGCTTTAGGCAATGATAAGTCAAGGCGCTGCCGAAATCCGGAGAGGAGGCGCCCTTATCCTTTTGGTAAGCGCTTAAAAATTCGTGCGCTAACTTGACCTCCCCTGCGGCGCCTTCGAGCAGGGCCTGATAATGGTTGGCCATATCTCCGTTGCCGAGGAGCTTCGATAACTCGAGGAATCCTCTGAGGTAATGTTCCTTGGAGTAGGCATAGCGGCTAAAGGCCGCGATCAGGAATGACGGCTCTTGGTTGGTAACTTCCTGACTTTGCTTAGAGATGGCCTGAGCAGTCGCTGCGGCTAAAGAGCCGATCTCGTTCCCGAGGTCAGCAAGGAAGCCCAACACCTCCTTGGCCTCAAAGGTTTCGGGGGTGGTCCAAGCGGCGGACAATACACAGACACCCTTCGCTAGATCTTTGTTCCAGCCGATGGCACGTGCTAACCGTTTCTTGGTCTCCTCTAGGTCGGCGGCGTTGTATGCCGGATTACCGAGCCTGGACAGTACGTTTAAGAAGGTAAAGCGACCCTGGAGGCCAGCATTCAGGTAGTTAGTAACGGCATGAGTAATGTTGATGTCTTGGTCGCGGTCTTTTATGGGCATGAACCTTTTACCTCACTTCCTTTAGCATACCTATAACATAGCGCTTCCTAGGACGGCGGGCACTGGATTCATTCTTAGAGGTATCTTATCGGCCCTAGCGCAGCACGACATGAACGGCACTGATCAAGCTAA
>JAIBBU010000062.1 GCA_019694515.1 Oligoflexia bacterium
CCGGTTAAATCCACACTAAAAGCTAATACCTGCTCATCTGGGCTCAATCCAAGGTTGCAGATACTCCCGCGCGGGAAGAAATCGTTCGGATTAAATATGACCTGCGCTCCTGCGCCATCCTTTGGGTTCCGACGCGTTAGACTCTCGAGGCGTTCGCCTTTGCCCAGCGTTAAAGCATAATAATTTTGCCCAATTTGGATCTCTGGGAGCTGCGGCTGCGCGATCTGCAGATCTTTAATTCGATCAAGAATGTGCCATTTAAGCCGGGTGGTGTCCCCCAGCGCAGCTGCCGCATAGCTTGCTTCCTGTGCAAAGCATAGAGCGCGATCTTCGGGAGCAGGGGCTGCGGATGGAAGCGCTTGGGGAGCCGGCGGCAGACCAGAAGAGCAGCCCAGCAGCGAGATGGTCAACGCCAGAGCCGCAAACTTAATTGAAAACTTGGTCAATTGAGCTGTTCAATATGCGGGAGGGGGGACTTGAACCCCCAAGCCATACGGCACCAGATCCTAAGTCTGGCGTGTCTGCCAATTCCACCACCCCCGCGGAACTTGAGATAGGAGAGGATAGCCAATCTTGCGGGTCCAGGGAATATGGGCTCGGAAATTCTAAGCGCGAGCCCCGATCGGCCCATTTTGAGCCCCAGGAAGCTCACTTCGGCAGGCCCAAATCTCAAGTTTCCACTCCCTGGAGGTTCCTTTTAGTAACCGCTCTGTTGTATTCTTGGGGGTATTTTGGGGCGGGCATTGACTGGGGCACGATTATATTCGAGCGTGGTAATGAGCCGTGAGTACTAAGGAAATGCTATGAGTGAAGCACTAGATTTTGAGTCTGAGCTGCAAGAGATCGACGAAGTAACTAAGAAGATCAAGATCCAGATTCCCGCCGCGCAGGTTGAAAAAGAATATAAAGAAGCGATGGGGGAGCTGGCTGGGACGGTTAAGCTGAAGGGCTTTCGCTCCGGCAAAGCGCCCCTGCCGATGGTGGAAAAGATCCATGGCAGTCGCGTGCGGATGGAAGTGGCTAACCGCCTAATCTCTAATACCCTGAACCAGGCCGTAGGCAAACTCAAATTGGACCTAGTCGGTGTTCCCGAGATCGATGTCTCTTCGTTCGAGCCGGGTAAGGCCATTGAATATACCGCGAATCTCGCGATTTATCCGTCGCCGCAGATTAAATCTTATCAAAGCTTTGAAGTTAGCGTGCCGAAGCGCGAAGTTGGCGAAACCAATATCGAGGAAGCCATTAACGGCTTACGCGAACGGGCCGCAACTTTGAAAAAGATCGAGCTGCGAACCTCGGTAAAGGCTGGCGATGTGATCGAGGCGCAGGCTTCCATCACTGTGGATGGTGAGGAGCCCTCCCGCCCCGAGCCACTGGTGGTCAAGCTGGGGGAAAAGTCACTCCCCGATGAGGTTGAGAAAGGCTTAGAGGGTTTGGAAGTTGGGGAAAAGCGCGAGATCTCAGCGGTTATTCCTGATGATCACCCCAATCAGAATATGCGGGGCAAGAAAGCCACCTATTCGATCACATTGAACGCGCTGTACGACAAGGTTTTGCCGGAAGTTACTGATGAGTTTGCTAAAGGACTTTCGGCTGGCGCCGAAACAGTGTTGGAGCTCCGCATGAAGGTGCGCGAGATGCTGGAGGCTGATTTTAAGCGTGAATCTGACCGAGACGTGCAGACAGAAGTTCTAAAAATCCTGCTAAAAGAAAACGAATTCAACGTTCCGCAGGCCATGGTCGATGACGAAATGCGGCACATGCTGGTGCGGATGGGAGTTGTGGACGCCGAGAAGATCGATCCGGCCCGCATCCCAGTTGAGGCATTCCGCGACAAGCTAGGACCGATGGCGCTGGAACGGGTGCGCACTACGATCGTAGTCGATCGGATCGCGGAACTCGAAAATTTGAAGGCCAGCGAGCAGGAGATTGAAAAGGCGCAGTCCGATATGGCGGAGTCCTCGGGGATCTCGCTTCAGGAGGTGCGTAAGTACTACACCGATCGTAACCATCTGGTCAGGCTAGCTCTCGACATCACCCGCAATAAAGTAATGGACTTGCTGGTAAGCCGCGCGAAAGTAAAATACACCGAGGCTAAAGCCGCCTAAGCGTAAATGTTGCAAAACTTGGGAGTCACCTTGCGCGCGGTGCTTCATAACGGTAGTGGATGTTGGGAAGCGCGGTGCGCTGGCTGGCGTTGTTTAGCCCGTTTTTAAACCCAAAACGTTAATAATTCTAGCCTAATAACAGCTAGCGGCTTTTGTAGCGATTGGCGTTGCGCTAGGCTCTGGGGAGGTGTTCCCCCGGTTAATTTGAGCGGAGATCGATGTATTACATTCCTTACGTAGTTGAACAAACAGGACGCGGCGAGCGCAGCTATGACATTTACTCGCGGCTGCTAAAAGAGCGCATCATTTTCCTCGGCACAGAGGTAGATGACAACGTTTCAAACATTATTATCGCGCAACTTCTGTTTCTAGAGAGCGAAGATCCAGAGAAGGATATTTTTATTTATATCAACAGCCCCGGGGGCTCAGTCACCGCTGGTTTAGCGATATATGACACGATGCAGTATATCCGTCCTGACATCTGCACGGTTTGTGTCGGACAGGCGGCCAGCATGGGGGCGTTGTTATTGGCCGGTGGCACTAAAGGTAAACGGGCCGGTTTGCCCCACGCCCGCATCATGATTCACCAGCCGCTTGGCGGGTTCCGGGGGCAGGCCTCCGATGTTGAGATCCATGCGCGGGAAATGGCACGGGTGAAGAAAGAAGTTAATCATATCCTTGCTTCCCATTGTGGTAAGGATATCAAGCAGATAGAGAAGGATACCGACCGCGATAATTTTATGTCGAGTGCGCAAGCCAAAGAGTACGGTATAATAGATGAAGTGTACGAGCGACGCGCGGCCGCAACAGGTAAGAAATCGAACGATTAAAGGTGCAGCTTGAGCAAAGCAAACGACAAAGGCCGACACACCCTAGTTTGTTCGTTCTGTAACAGAACGCAGGAAGAGGTTCGCAAGCTGATTGCGGGACCGTCGGTATATATTTGCGATGAATGCATCGATCTTTGTAACGATATCATTGCCGAAGAGGTTGATCAGGAAGAAACCGTTGGTACCCAATCGCGGGTACCGCGTCCGAAAGAGATCAAGGCCTTTCTTGATCAGTTTGTAGTTGGTCAGGAGTACGCCAAGAAAGTTCTTTCGGTCGCAGTTCATAACCACTACAAGCGCATCGAACAGAAGGGCAGCAGCGACGTTGAGATCGCGAAGTCCAATATTATGCTGATCGGGCCGACCGGCACGGGCAAAACCCTGCTGGCCCAGACTTTGGCCAAGATTCTACAGGTGCCATTCACCATTACTGACGCCACCTGCCTGACTGAGGCTGGATATGTCGGTGAGGATGTCGAAAACATCATTCTTAATCTTTTGCAGGCCGCCGATTACGATGTTGAAAAGGCGCAGCGCGGCATCGTTTACATCGACGAAATCGATAAAATTAGCCGGAAATCGGAAAATCCCTCGATTACCAGAGATGTATCTGGAGAAGGGGTACAGCAGGCGCTGCTGAAGATGCTTGAAGGCACCGTCGCCAGCGTACCTCCCAAAGGCGGACGAAAACACCCGCAGCAGGAATTTTTGCAGGTCGATACGAGCAATATCCTGTTCATCTGCGGTGGAGCCTTTGTGGGCCTAGATGACATCGTGCGTCAGCGTATCGGTGAGAAAAAGATGGGATTCGGCGCCGTCTCCAACAAACAGGCCCGCACCACGATTCCTGAGTTCGCTTCGGAGAAGGGCGCGCTGCTCTCCCAGGTGCAACCTGAAGATCTGCTGAAATTCGGTCTGATTCCAGAGTTTATCGGGCGATTACCGATGTTGGCGACCCTGGAGGACCTGGATGTTCCGGCTCTGATTCGTGTATTGCAGGAGCCTAAGAATTCGATCGTTAAGCAGTATAAGCGGCTCTTTGAGATGGAGGGCGTGCAGTTGCGCTTCGCCGATGGAGCGCTGGATGCCGTGGCCAAGCTGGCGATTGAGCGTAAAGCCGGCGCACGCGGACTCCGCGCCATCCTTGAAAAGGTCATGTTGGACCTGATGTTCGATATCCCCTCAGATCCCGATATCAAGGAGGTCGTGATCTCCTCTGATACGATCCAGAAGGGAGAAAAACCGCTTGTGGTTTACCACCACAAAGCGGAATCCGCGTAAGCGGCATTCTGTAATTCAAACGTCTTTCTATAAGTATTCTATCTTTATTCCTTGAACCAAACGTTTGGAATACTTATCTTAATCTAAGTGGATACTCTCTTCCGCAGTTTTGAAGCAGAGTGTTGGTAGGTTGTTGATTTTTCAAGGTTACTGACCTGCCTCTGGAAGCATTTTGGGACACAAAAAGCCGGTCCGAAGATTCTTGCCATCTGCCGATCAATGTAACTAGGCTCATGAATAAGCCCTGTTTTGGGTGTGCAATCAAAGGTGTCGCTGAATGAAACCATCGCTTATTAATCCGGTCCCGCTGCTTGCTCTGCGTGAGCTTGTTGTTTTTCCGCAGCAAGTTGTGCCCCTTTTTGTCGGGCGCGAGAAAAGTGTCCGGGCGATCGAAGAGTCACAAAAAGAAAATAAATACATCATGCTTGCGGCGCAGCGCGATGCGCGCACCAGCAATCCGAACCCCGATGATATCTACAGCATTGGGACCTTGGGCGAAGTGGTGCAGCTGATCCGTTTAGCCGACGGTCCAATCAAGGTACTGGTAGAAGGCAAATCGCGCGCGCGCATTAAACGCTATGTCAGCGATGACGATTACATGCTGGTTGAAGTCGAGGAATTGACGAGCCAGACCGAAGTCTCCACGGAGCTAAAAGCGCTTATGCGCTCGGTTAATTCGACCTTTGAAAACTATGTGAAGCTTGGGAAGAAGGTTAATCCCGAGATGATCATGCAGGTAAATGCGATCGAAGATCCCTCGCGTCTCGCGGATGCTATCGTGGTGCAGCTGAATATCAAGCTTGAGGACAAGCAGGATATTCTTGAAACGATCGAGCCTAAGGATCGCTTGGAGAAAGTGCTTGGACATATGAAGTCCGAGATCGAAATCCTGCAGGTCGAGAAGCGTATTCGCAATCGCGTCAAGAAGCAGATGGAGAAGACTCAGAAGGAGTACTATCTGAACGAGCAAATGCGCGCGATTCAGAAAGAGCTGGGCGAGAAGGACGATTTCCGCAACGAAATTCAGGAGCTAGAAGACAAGCTCAAAGCTAAAGACATGCCCGATGAGGCGCGCGACAAGACCGAGAAGGAAATTCGCAAGCTCAAGATGATGTCTCCGATGTCGGCCGAAGCTACGGTCGTGCGCAACTATGTCGATTGGATGTTGGCACTACCCTGGAATGAAGTTTCCAAGGACGAAATCGATATTGAAAAAGCCCGCGAAGTCTTAGAGGACGACCATTACGGCCTGGAGAAGGTTAAGGAGCGCATCCTCGAATATCTGGCAGTGCAAAAATTGGTCGGCAAGCTAAAGGGACCGATTCTATGTTTGGTTGGACCTCCGGGCGTAGGTAAAACCTCGCTCGGTAAGTCGATCGCCAAGTCGACCGGGCGCAAGTTTGTGCGTATCGCCTTGGGCGGTGTGCGCGATGAGGCCGAAATCAGAGGTCATCGCCGTACCTACATCGGGGCGCTGCCGGGCAAGATCATTCAGTCATTGAAGAAGGCCGAAACTAGTAATCCGGTATTTTTGCTGGACGAAGTCGATAAGATGTCGACCGATTTCCGCGGAGATCCTAGCTCGGCGCTGCTGGAAGTTTTGGATCCGGAGCAGAACAACACCTTCAATGATCACTACCTTGATTGTGACTACGATCTCTCCAAGGTGATGTTCATCTGTACCGCCAATGGACTGCATACTATTCCGCAGCCTTTGATGGACCGTATGGAATTGATCCGGCTCTCCGGCTATACCGAACTGGAGAAGCTCGCGATCTCGAAGAAATATCTCTTTGAAAAGCAGCTCAAGGAAAACGGTCTTGAACCGCACAATCTTGAAATTGCTGATAGCGCCTATCTTGAGGTGATCCGGCGCCATACGCGTGAAGCTGGCGTGAGAAATCTGGAGCGTTCGATCGCGACCCTGTGCCGTAAGGCCGCCGTCGAGATCGTGGACAAGGGCAAGGAACATAAGGTGCTGATTGATGGCGACAACATTCAGCTCTACTTAGGGCAGCCCAAATTTCGCTTCGGTAAAGGCGAAGAGGATCATCAGATCGGTACTACCACCGGTCTGGCCTGGACCGATCGCGGCGGCGAGCTGTTGGTGATCGAGACTACCATTCTGCCCGGCAAGGGGCGTATTCAGATCACCGGTAAGCTGGGCGACGTGATGCAGGAGTCGGCCAAGGCTGCGATCAGCTATGTGCGCTCTCGCGCTGCCATGCTCGGTCTGCCAAGAGACTTCTTCGAGAAGGTCGATTTCCATATCCATGTACCGGAAGGCGCGACTCCCAAAGACGGACCGTCTGCGGGTATTACCATCGCTACTTCCGTGGTCTCGTCGCTTACCGGCATCCCGGTTGATCGCAACATTGCCATGACCGGGGAAATCACCCTGCGCGGTAATGTGCTGCCAATCGGCGGACTCAAGGAGAAAGCTCTTGCGGCCCACCGCGGTGGTATCAAGCGCATTGTGATTCCAAAAGAGAACGAGAACGACATTGAGGAGATCCCCGCTACCGTGCGTACGGATCTGGAAATGATCCCGGTGTCGCATATTGATGAGGTGCTTTTCGAAGCGTTGGTCTGTTCCGGACCGGATGCTCTTGAACGCATGCTGGAGCGCAAGGAGCAGCGGGACACGCTGCTATTTGTCGATGATAAGCCGGCGCGTGGTGATGAAAATGGCCATGCCCGCGATAAGGACAAAGCGCAGGGTGCGCCAGGAATCGTTACACACTAGGTTTTCCGCTAGCTGCTAGGGTCTCACTCGGTAAAGCAGGGGTTTACGCCCCTGCACCGCATGCTGTGCCCTGTTCAGTTTTTCCCCGTTCAATCAGTTCTCCCGTGCGTACTGCGGGCGGGGCTAACGACTACGTCTGCCTGCGGTGGGGCTGCGTCGGAGCAGAGCAGCTGCTATGCCTTGGTGGTCCCGGTTGACCGGAGGTAGCTGATCGCGTTACTACTTACTCCTCCTAAATCGGGGGCGTTTAGCTCAGTTGGTAGAGCATCAGCCTTACAAGCTGGGGGTCACTGGTTCGAGCCCAGTAGCGCCCATTATTCCCCAAGAAATATGCATTGTCGGTGAGTGGGCGCCTGGGCGCGAACCGCGGTGCTTGAAGTTGTGTAGAAGGGGTCACTGGTTCGAGCCCA
>JAIBBU010000063.1 GCA_019694515.1 Oligoflexia bacterium
GCCCACAAACCCGAAGGTCAGGATACTCCACTCCGGCGCGAGCCTTAGGTACTCCTGTCCGTAGCTGACCGCTAACTTTTCGAGCCCCTGAATCGTAAGCACTTTAATAATTTACCATAGAAGCGAAAAACCTGAGTTACAGATATGTTATGACGACTCTCAAGTGGAGAGTAACATCAAAAACGAGATAAACCGCTCGCAAATTCAATAAGTTACTGAGATCTCTGGTGATCGACAGCTGCGATCCGGCGCACTTCCAAGTGCTCCATCTTACCGCGGACCAGCGCTGTGCGCGAGAGTTCTGGGACCGCTTTAAGCCCGCACTTTTCCATAACCCTTCCAGACGCTTTATTCCGATCCACGAATTGGGCCGCAATTGTCTGCAATTTTAAGCTGCTGAAGCCAAAATCCAGCACCAATTTCAACGCTTCCGAGGCGTAGCCTTGATTCCAGAAGGGACGTCCAATCCAATAGCCCACCGCCCCCTCGAAGCGAGAGGGGGCAAGCACCAGCTCAATCGCCCCAATTAGATCCTGCTCAGCGATTCGGCAAACTGCCCAGGTGTTAGTGCTGCTCTCGGTGAGGGCTCTGGCTTGCGCTTCGATCCACGCCAAAGCGCCACCAATCGGGTAGGGATACGGAATATTTGCGGTGCGCAGGGCGACTTCAGGATCTGACGCCAGCTGCTGTACACGCGAGGCGTCCGATGCGGCGAAGGATCTAAGAAGAAGTCGAGCGGACTTTAGTGTCTCCAATCCTTCTCGACTTCAGTCTAGACACATCGCCTAGCGCCAGCAGCTCCTACTTCTGGATCGTGCCGTCGCGCAAGGTTGGGTCTTTGACCCGAATCCATTTGCCGCCAACACCCTCGACTAGAATGTTTGTGCTGCCAGCAGCGCGCGCTCGCGCCAACAGATCTTGATCGCTGGCCCCGCTTCCTCCTGTTCGAGAATAGTATCGCGCGCCGTAGGGATAGTCGGTGGCGTAGAGACCGAAAGAGCCAATCACATGACACCGGGCATCGCGAATTTCAATGACCTGCTTGCCGGTGCGTTCGGCGCGGTTTTGCACCAGAAACGTTGGCCCGCGCCCACCATGAATGTTCTCTGATTTGTAGAGCACCCACTGCAACGAATTGATCGGAACAATCCGTCCCGCGCAAACCTCACGAAACTCGGTCAAGTCGGCGGAGGCCGACGCTGCCCAGAAATTGGCTGCCATCAGCATGCTGAGCAAAGGGACCCCAAGCCGGTTCAATTTCAATGTAAATTTCATAAGCTGCTCCTGCCTAAATTATTGAGGACATTCGCCTTGGGAACGCACCGATTGACCGGCCTGCGCTGCCAGGCATTCATTAAAGAAGGTGATACCGTCGCAGCTACATACTGGAGCAATGTCGGCCGGGCACTCCGCTGGAGTTTCCTGACAGTTGCCGCCATTTCCGTCTTCGCCACAGGCGCCGCCTTCAATTCGGCAATACTGCGATCCAACACAGGTGGGATCAGCTGAGCCCATACAGGAAGCACCGCCACCGCCACCACTACTGCAAGCCTGGAGTAGCACTGCCAGCGCAACTCCGCAGATTAAGGTTAAAGAGCCTTTCATATAAATCTTCACCACAAAAATTTTACGCAACGGGGTGATAACATGCAGCCTGGGGGAAAATCCAGCCCTAATTTTAATCGAGTTAAACTCAGCCCTAGGTTGCTTCAATTCGCGGGGCCAGCGAAAAAGAGCTGTCAGTCTCTGGGCCGCGGGTGCGCGCGCTACGCCGCGTCTCGCACCTCGATGATCTCTCTAACTGTCCGGCGCAGCGTTTCCGGGTCTACCGGTTTGCGGAGAATTTTCAGAGCACCAGCTTCAAGCATCGAGCGGGTGAGCTCTGGAGGGGCTCCGCTAAAGCCCACCACCTTCAGTGTGCCAGCGATGCGCTTGATGCGGCGTAGCAGCGCCACCCCATCCATCCCCGGCATGACTGCATCCAACAGCACTAGGCTTAGTTCGTGCTGACGCGCTCTAATTAGCTGCAGCGCGTTGCGGTAGTCATCCGCTACTAAGCAATTGTACCCCATATCATTGAGGAGTGATTCCATCGTGGCTAAAACCATGCTGTCGTCATCAATCACTAAGATCTGGGGCGCTCCTGGGGTCTTGAGGCGTTGCGACCGTGCGTTAGAGTCGCTTTGTCTCTCGGCAGGCAGGTAGATTGCGACGGTTGTGCCCTGTCCTGGGCGGCTTTCAATGGTGACGCCGCCGTTAAGAGAACGCACGATGGAGAGGGCGCGGGGCAAACCTAAACCACGGGTTGATCCGTGCAGTTCAAGCGGGGGCTTGGTTGAGTAAAAGGGCTCAAAGCAGCGCCTCAAGATTTCTGGCTCCATACCGCAGCCGCTATCGGCGATAGTAAGCTTAGCATAGTCACCGGCCTTGAGCTGCTCGATTTCAAAATCGGCCAGATGGGTTTGGTAGGTCTTAATCGAAATTGTGCCGCCGGCTGCGAGCGACTCGCGGCTATTCAGCAGAATAATTCGAATAGCCTCGCTCAGCTCTTCAGCGCGCGCCAGAATCACCGGGGGATTTCCAAAAGCGACTGAAACCTTGATTTCGGAGCTGGCGAGGTGGTCGAGGCCGCTGGCAGCATTCATTACACAAAGATTAATGTCGGTCGGCACCAGCAGCTCTTTGTTAAGGGTATCATCGGCAAAGAGCTGATGCGCGAGTTTGGAGGTGCGATTGACAATTTCTATGATGGCCTGGCTGGCCTGATTTACCAAGCCAGCATCGGCAGGGTGGCTCTGCATGGCGGCGGCCTGACCAATGATAGCCTGAAGTGAGTTGTTGAAGTTGTGCGCGACGCCGGCGGCAAGGATACGCAGGCCCTCGCGTTTACGCAGCTCCGCCAGTTGGCGCTCTGAATTAACGACCTCGGTTGTGTCGGTGATAATACAGAGCAAGCCCGCAACGATGCCTTGTTCGGTGATCGGCATAATCTCCAGGCTGTAAACCAGCTCTTCAAGGTGAAAGCGCAGAGTCTGAGTGCTGCCCGGTTCCGATAAACCCGTACTTAGTGCTTTGGAGAGACCGGCACGTGGTTCTCCCGGCTCAAAACAGCTCAGAAAGTTCTTGCCGATCATAAATTGCTCGTGCTTAAAGCTGGGGTCCCCGAAATTGAAATTCTGCGGGGTGCGGCTGCGGTTAATGCGCAGAATTCTGAAATCTGAATCCAGAGTGAAGACCAGCGCGGGGAACGCAGCCAGCACCGAGGTGAGGGAGTCTGGTCCGGCAAGCCGTGCAGTTACGCCCGTAAACTCCACAGACAAATCCATTATCACGCCATCGAAACTTGAACAGTTGGGGTGCTGCAATACGCTTGCCCGGCAGTGCAGCCAGCGCACCTGATCATTGTCGGGACGGATCCAGCGGTAGGTCGATCGGTAGGTATGCTCGCCGCGCAGCGCCGCTTCAAGATCGTTCATCAGATGGAATCGATCGTCGGGGTGGACGTGGCGCAGGAACAAATTTCCATCGCGAGCGATATCGACGTCTTTAACTCCCAAGACCGATTCGCTATTGGCGCTCCACGCAGTCAGCGTTCGCATCTCGGGCGAGTAAGAGAAAAGGAATAGCTCCGACTGATCAGTCAGGAGCCGGACTAGAGAGTCTCCGCTCGAATGCGGATCGCTCATACGCCTCTTTATCGCTTAACAAGCTTCTGTCACAATCTTCCGGTCCGGCGGGCTAGCACCTGGAGTAGCTGAGGAAATAGGTAAGACCCCGCGATGGGATGATTATAGTCCTTGCTGCCAGAAATTGAAGGATTATTTGGGTTCGAACGAGCAGGGCCGGGTGAAAATGGTGAGAATCGCAATATTAGGAACGCGGGGAATCCCTGCCAGGTATGGCGGTTTCGAAACCTTCGCGGAAGAGCTCTCCGTTCGGCTCGCGCGGCGGGGGCATCAGGTCACGGTATATGCGCGGCGCCGGTTTGGCCGAGCCCAGCCGCAGCAGGATTATCAAGGGGTCGCCGTGCGCTATGTCCCGACTCTAATGCATAAGTATTTGGAGACACCGCTGCATGCGCTCTTCTCATTTTTCGATCTGATCACCCATCGGGTTGATGTGGTGCTGCTTTGTAACGCGGCCAATAGTCCGATGGCCTGGTTAGCTAGGCTGCTGCGGATCCCCCTGTGCATTAATGTGGATGGAATTGAGCGCAACAGGGCCAAATGGAACTGGCTTGGTCGGGCCTGGTACCGACTGGGCGAGTTTTGCTCGGTCTTATTTGCAGATCGGGTCATTGCGGACGCGGAGGTGATCCGTGATTACTACCGAGAGACTTACCGGATTGATTCTACCGTAATCGCCTATGGCGCGAGAGTGCACAAACGGGAAGCTGGAACGACCCTGGCGCAGTTCAAGTTAGAAGCAAAGCGCTACCTGCTGTATGTCAGCCGTTTAGAGCCTGAGAATAACGCGTTGGGAGTGATCCAGGCATATCGTGCATCTGGGTGCAACTTGCCGTTGGTGATAGTAGGAGATGCGCCTTACGCCGAGGAGTACAAACGCGCCTTGTATGCTGCGGCTTCTCCCGGAGTGGTGTTTACCGGATATCAATTCGGGGCGGCTTATGAGGAGCTTCAGAGTAATTGCTATCTTTACATCCAGGCTACTGAGGTAGGGGGAACTCACCCGGCGCTGGTTGAAGCTATGGGGTACGGCAACTGCGTCGTTGCAAACCGCACGCCGGAACATGAGGAGGTGCTTGCCGATTGCGGCATCTATTATGAGAAAAATTATTTTGAAGAGTTGGCAGCAATATTGCGGCGCCTGGTGAACGATCAGAACCTGGTGCTGGGGCTGGGAGTAAAGGCGCGCGCGCGCGCGGCGGAACGTTTTTCATGGGACGCAGTGACCGATCAGTACGAAAGGCTGCTGCTTGAGTTGGTCCAGGGTCCTAATCCTGTGAAAGCAATAAGTTAGATAGGATTTGGGCCGGGTATGATAGGGCCGATCGCTGTGTTATCCTTGGGGCCCGGCTAAATCCCGTAAGCAATTAATATTGGTCGTATGAAAGGCATTTCAGTAGTTATACCGGTTTATAATGAGCAGGAGAGTATCGCTGAAGGATATCGTGAGCTTAGCTCTATACTTGGCGGTATGAATCGTCCCTATGAGTTGATTTATGTAGACGACGGCTCTCGCGATGGCACCCTCGCGATTTTGCATCAGCTCTCTGATAACGATCCCAATCTCAAGGTGATCGAGCTGCGCCGCAACTTCGGGCAGACCGCGGCGATGGCTGCAGGCATGGAGCAATCTGAACATGAAATCGTGGTGACGATGGATGGGGATCTGCAGAATGATCCGGCTGAAATCCCGAAGATGGTGGCCAAGCTCGAAGAAGGGTACGATCTGGTGGCGGGCTGGCGGAAATTCCGCAAGGATCCATTTCTGAATCGCAAACTTCCGAGCATGATTGCCAATTGGTTAATTTCAACCTTCACCAAGGTGCGGTTGCATGACTATGGATGCACCTTAAAGGTGATGAACGTCGAAGTCGCTCGTGGCATCCGGCTGTATGGAGAGATGCACCGCTTTATCCCCGCGCTGGCGGAGGAGTTCGGTGCTAAGATCGCGGAAGTGCCCGTTAATCACCGCGCGCGCCGCTTCGGAAAATCGAAGTATGGAATTTCACGCACCATTCGCGTCATTTTGGACCTGATCACCGTGAAGTTTTTGTTGGGGTACTCAAAGCGCCCAATTCATCTTTTTGGAACCGTCGGGATCGTATCGTCGCTCGCCGGTTTTGGCATCCTGGCGCTGCTGACCTTTCAAAAATTGGTCGAGCACGTCGCGATGGGCAATCGGCCCTTGCTCTCGTTGGGTGTGATGTTGATTATTATCGGATTGCAGTTTTTAGTTTTTGGCCTGCTCGCAGAAGTGCTAGCGCGCACCTACCATGAATCGCAAAACAAGCCGATCTACACCATTCGCAGTATCGTGCAGCGGCGGCTTAAAGATGGCAGTCCGTTAGAATTGGCCGCCCGGAGCAGAGGAGAGCAGTGGAGGCGAGCAGCGAATTAGGCCTTGCGTCGACGGCGCGAGGCGGCATTGTGGGTACGGCTCTTACTCCGGAAGCTTCCATCACCCCGGAAGCTTCCATGAGCGAGCTTGCGGCGGAGCCCAGCGCCATTCAGTTAGAAAAGCCGCTGAAACGCATGCGGGTTTTGCTGGATGCTCGCAAATTGGAGGACGGCGGGATCGGCGTATATATCCAGACTCTGATCTCTGCATTAATCGCATCGGGTCGGGTAGATTTAACTCTGATCGCCGGACGCGCCAATCTTACTCAGTATCCATGGGCACGACAGGTCAAACTCGTTGTGGATCAGGCTCGTTCCTATAGTTTCGATGAAATGTTCAAAATGATGCGGCGCATCGACACCGGCGATTACGACCTGTATCACTCGCCGCACTACACGCTGCCTTATGGCGCCAAACTTCCGACCGTGGTTACGGTTCATGACATGATCCATGTGCATCACCCCGAGCGGACATATTACCCGACGCTCGCGAAATTCCTGATCCGTTCGGCGCTTAAGCGCGCCGATCGCGTAATTGCGGTCAGCCGCTCTACCTTTAATGAGCTGGATTATTTTACCGGGGAAGCCGCAGCGCTTAACGCCAAGCTGAGAATCGTCCCTAATGCTATCGATCCTGAGCTGATTGGGGGAGCGTTGGATCATGAAATCGCTGCCGCCTTCGTCCTGAATCGATTCGGCATCCGTGGACGCTATGTGCTTAGCGTGCTGTCGAATGCCAAGCCCCACAAGGGGATCCCGGATCTTTTGGCTGCCTATCAGAGTGTGCGCGAGACGCGCCATTCTGACCTTAAACTGGTTTTGGTGGGGCGCGGCACTGAGAATATGGTGGAGTTTGAACGGCTGATTAATACGGTCGGCGACTCCCGCGGGGTGCACCTTCTGGGCCATGTTTCCAAGGAGGAGCTGCGGAATCTCTACGCCGGCGCTGAGGCGTTGGTAGTTGCCAGTATGGCCGAAGGGTTTTGTCTGCCAGTGCTCGAAGCGCAAAGCCTTGGAACCCCAGTGATTGCTCGCCCTGTACCGGCGGTGCTTGAGCTTCTGACCTCCTCAGACGCGGCCTGTCGCAATTTCTCGGTCAAAGCGTTGACTGAGGCGTTACTAAATCTGGCTGGCCGTTCGGAGCGGCGTGTGGCCGCAGCTCGAACAGTGGACTCCGGTCATTTGGGTAAGTATTGCGCCGCCGAGATTAGCCGCTCGATTCTGCAGATTTACGACGAAGCCTTC
>JAIBBU010000064.1 GCA_019694515.1 Oligoflexia bacterium
ATGGCGGATTAAACTTCTCCATCCTGGATGGCTGGTGGGACGAGGCCTACGATTCACGTGTCGGTTGGAAAATTAGCTCCCGCACTGAATTCAAGAACGCCGAACATCAAGATGAGATCGATAACCTCGCGCTGCTCGATACTCTCGAACATCAGATTGTGCCGCTCTACTATTCCCAAACTGAGCAGGGCTATTCCCCCGCTTGGCTAAGAATGGTTAAGAACTCGATCGCCAAGCTCAGCCCAGAATTCAGCACGATGCGTATGTTGCGCGAGTATTGGACCAAGAGCTACGCTCCGACCGCAACTCGTGACGCCCTTTTCCACGCCAAGAGCTACGCCGATTTAAAGCAGCTTACAGCCTGGAAGCATAGTGCAGCACAGCGTTTTTCTTCCGTGCGGATCTCGCGTGTTGACGTACAAGGTATCAGCACCGAGATATTGGTCGAAGCGGGCGGCGAGCTGCAAGTTGAGATGCTCGTTTTCCCAGGCAAAATGGAACCCACAGAGCTTCGTGCGGAGCTGGTTTTGGGGCTGAAAGGCGACGGCGAACGGTTTCGCGAGCAGCCCGAGGTCATTCCGTTTCAGGATGTCGAGCTGCTCAGAGATCAGGGACAGCTCAAGTTCACACTGAATTATCCGCTCAAAATCAGCGGTAATTACGTCTATGCGATTCGGGTCCTGCCAGTGCATCCGCTCTTGGCCTATCCGCAAGAGATGGGACTGATGTGTTGGGGATAGGCGTTGAATTTTGATCTGTGATTGCTGCAGAGGTTATATATTTCGGGGACGAATTACTTGCCTGTATGCGCACCACTGTCATTGCAAGCAAAACACCCTGTCGCAGACGCTAAGAGACTGTTCTGCGCAATTTCCAGTCGCCTGCATGCTTGCGAGAAACTTTTGCGCCTATCTAGAAACATAACCTGCTTCGGCACAATGTTAGGGATTGCTTCGCTTCGCTCGCAATGACAAATCATGTGTCATTGCTGAACGAGTTGCGCAGTTCGAGGACAACATTCCTGTCATTGCGAGCAAAGCGAAGCAATCCCTGACGCTATGGCACTCATCGCTTTGCCCTGCTCTGCTATGGAGAGAATTCTTTCCCTCCTACCTCGAAATAAATGCACCCCTATGCAAAGTGCTAGAGATTTTTCCCCTTCTTTGCCCCTCTACGACGGGACTACAGCGGATAGGCTGCTTCGCTCGCGTTGACGGAACTACGCGCAGGAACCTCAATTCGCTTTTAAAAAGCTGCGCCAGGTACGCCTACGTTAGAAACCCAATCATTGAACAAAACACTCCGCTACTATTCTTAAACCAGCGCCGTTCTCTGCTCCTTTTCGGGATCGCTCCCTCCTCTACTGCATCTAACACTAGGAGCTCGCCTGATTTCTGAATGCGCCGCCGCTAGAACTTGAAGCACTCGATCATACAAAGGTTTTGCGCTTAAGTTTCTAACACATCGGCTCGTTATAAGAAGTGTCTCCAGGCGACAACTTGCCAGAGATTTAGTTAAAGCGATCTTATCCTCCGGTACGATCCCCCTCGCGCCGCGTTAGACCGCCAACGTCGGTACCGCGCTCTCGCCAAGGCCGACAAAGGGAAAGGGTGTAGTGGAAAAAGAAAACAGAGCAACCAACGTAATACTTCAGAGCTTGCTGAGCGATCCAACTCGCGTTACCGAGTTGCAGCAGATCGTGCGCAGCTTCGATTCGGCTGATACGAGAGCGTCTGCTCTCCGCGCCTATTGCGGGAAGAGCCTGCGCAACTGCCTGACCGTTGAACATGAAGTTGTTGATCGACTAATCAACGGCACATCATGGGAAGAGGTCGCTAACTGCTTAGACGTCATGCTGGCCAACTCCGCCGCTTTGGAGTCTCGTCCAGCCACTCTGAGCGATCTCCCGCGCCGCGAATAGCATCTTGTTCTTGGATTTTTGTCCTGCACTGCGGAAGAAAGGAAAGTTCTATCTAAATATCATTGCGCTTCTCGCCTCCAGGCGAAATGCTGAAGCAGACGGAATTTATGAATGATCGACGCGAGTGGCTGGAAACTGATGGATTGGGCGGTTTCGCCATGGGTTCAGCGGATGGTATTCCACGGCGCCGCTATCATTCGTGGCTGACCGTAGGTGTTGGTACTCAAGGCGAACGCTGCACCCTGCTAAACGGAGTGGAGGCTATGCTCCACGTCGGCGCCGAGATCTACGCACTGACTTGCTTTCAGTTCGCTGACAGCAGCATTACTCCGGGAGTAGCCGGGAGACTGCGGGCTTTTTCGTCCGATCCGTTCCCGACCTGGACCTTCAGAATTAGTCAGGCGCTTGAAGTGACCTGCGAAATCTTCATCCCTAAGGATCAATCACGACTATTTGCGCAGTGGAAGCTTCTGGGCGCAGCACCTGAGGCCAAACTTTTTGTACGCCCATTCCTTTCGGGCCGCAGCAGCCACGCCCTGCAGCGAGAAAATAAGGCGCTAAACTTTAGCACAACCCAAACGGACGGCCGCCTTGCGTGGCAGCTCTTCCCCGGTGTACCAAGACTGCAAGCACAGTCTAACGGCCAGTTTCGTCCGGAGCCCCACTGGTACTACGGCTTTAGATACGAGATTGAGCGTGAGCGCGGCTACGATTTCACGGAGGACTTAGCCTCGCCGGGTGTTTTTGAGTTCCAGATTGGACAAGGTGCCGCGCTAATCGCTTTCGAGGCAGTCGCACCGGATTGTAATCAGGAACCCCCCTCAGCCAGCTTGGGGAAAGTCTACGCTTCAGAACGATCTAATGAGATTCAACGCCGCGCCGCTCTCGGCACCATATATGACCGAGCGGCAGATCAGTTCATCGTCAAACGAGGCACCCGGCGCAGCATCATCGCCGGTTATCCATGGTTTGCTGACTGGGGACGAGACACCTTTATCGCATTGCGAGGACTTTGCCTGGCACGCGGGCGGTATGACGAAGCCAAGCAGATTCTACTTAGCTGGGGCAGCGCAATCCGGCATGGCCTGGTACCAAACCGCTTTCCCGATGCTGGAGATACCCCAGACTACAACTCGGTGGACGCTGCTCTTTGGTACGTGATAGCCGCCGCTGAATATCTGCAGCGCCACGGGATGTCCCGCGCGGATATCTCACAAAGAACATTGCTTGAATATATTGCAGAGATTCTAGCGCACTATCGCAAAGGCACACTCTGGAATATTCACTGCGACAGCGATGGACTCCTTTCTGCCGGAGAGAAAGGCGTCCAGTTAACCTGGATGGATGCCAAGATCAATGACTGGGTTGTGACTCCACGCATCGGCAAGCCCGTGGAGATCCAGGCGCTTTGGCTCAATGCACTGCACCTCGGCAGCCACCTGCTGCGTGACCGCAGCCTCGCAGAGCTGGCTACGCATGCTTTTTCCTCTTTCATGGAAAAATTCCCCGCCCCCGGCGGCTGGCTCTACGATGTCGTCGATGTCAACCACCAGCCCGGAATCGTGGATCTACAATTCCGCATTAATCAGATTTTTGCGGTAGGCGGCCTGCCGCTTCAAATCGTGCGGGGCGAACTGGCCCGACGTATCGTGGACCACGTGGAACGGCTGCTCTACACCCCGATTGGGATGCGCACCCTCTCTCCCGAAGAGGAGAAATATATCGGACATTACCGCGGCGGACCGGTCGATCGCGATGCGGCCTACCATCAAGGGACCGCTTGGGCCTGGTTGATGGGACCTTTTGTCGAAGCCTGGGTGCGGGTAAGAGGTTCGACGCCAAAGGCGATCGACGAGGCGCGCCGGCGCTTCCTCGCTCCGATCTTTACTAAACTGGAAGCTCGGGCCAGCGGACATGTAGCAGAACTTTCTGATGGAAGCGAGCCTTTTACCCCCGGCGGAGCGCCCTGTCAGGCCTGGTCGCTGGGAGAGTTGTTAAGACTCGACCGCCAGGTGCTTGATAAGAACGCCGCCGGCAGGCAGAGTGCGGCATGGGACGATTGGGCAACTGCTCTGGATGCGTCCGGAACGATCCGCACCTAGAGAGCCTCGCTAGAGCCGGTCGAGATCAAACTCATTCAACTGTGGAAAGAATTCCCGCAAGGCTTGGAGAATCACTGCGTGCTGCTCTTGCTGAATCAACGCTCTGTTATTGTGAAGTCCCTCTGCTAGGAGTTCGACAATTAGAGGCTGGAGTTCTGCATGTTGTTTAACTGTATCAACCAATCTCTGTAGAGTTTTGCTACCCAGGCCCACTCTCGCGGCTAACTTAAAAACCTTGCCGACGCGCTCAAGGTCAACACCCTTTTCTAACATGGCCTTGCCCAGATCCAGGAGAGCTTCACCCTGATCAATCGGCAAAAACCGCGTCGTTAACCCAATCTCCCCACGATCCTGAGGAATTCCATCCGCATGCACTATTTGCTGTGCACTTAGGGCAGAGGCCACAAACGAACTTTCAAATGCACCTTGCCGCGCCAGAATGTTTGTAACCGCATGCATTGCATCAGGCCTAAATTCTCCCATCTTGGTTAGACAATCCTCGATTCTCTGGTAATCCTGCCGATGAGCCGCGCCAACCGCCATCTGCATATAGGCCTTATCGCGTTCTTCGGGACGCATGCGCGCGGCGTCCGCGCCCCAGTACTCGATCCTTGATTTCTTATCGATCAAAGTCACCAGTTCTTCCGCCTGCTCATAAAGTCCAGACTTGCTTAATTCCAGCACCACCAGATCTGCAAATTGCGCCACCCAGGGATGGACTCTCGAACTTGGCTCCAGCGCTAATAGTTCCGCGTGCGCCTTCTTCCGCATTGCCTCCAACATTTCTTCTGCGCCCATACCGTCAAATTCGCGGCCTAACTTTCTCGCAGCATCGATAAAACTTTGGGCAATATGCCGATCGTGGTTCACGAAGTCTTCCAACAGGCCCGAGATTTCCAAAAGCCGGGACTTGTTCCAGGCTTCGGTGAAGATATCTTGCGCTTCGGCGACGGCCCCATGCTCGAAGGCTGCGTTGGCTACCACCACGAGCCTGGCCACCTCCTGATCGCCTCCAATTCTTCTAATCTCTGTTAGAGTCCTATTGCGCATCGGCTGGCTGGCGCTAGTCTTGGAGAAAGCAGAGTTATACACCACATGCGAAATATCGCGTGCCTGCGAAAGCATGTCTAAAGCAAGGTCAAACTGGCCGTCCTCTGCATATGCCCGGTACAAACAGAAATAGGCATTCCCTTGCTCCTTCACGTCCCTGACGTGCTTAACGATCTGGGCCAGCCTGGGGCGCAACTCCTGAAATTCGACCATTTTGCTAATATCTTGCGAGATATAACTCTCTCCGATCTGGCCACGCGCTTTCTTTCCTTCGATCCACCAGCGCTCAAGCACCTCGAATATGTCCAGCAATTTATTTGATAGCTTCGGATCGTTGTTTCCGATACTTTCCACCAGATCTAAGAGTAAATCCTTGACGATAAAGATCTGATCTAAATCCCTAGCTGCTCCGGAGCGGCTCTGCGCACCTGCGGATATGTTAAGAAGAGCGCTGACATATAAATTTTTTAGCGCGGCGACACCATGCAGCGCCAGCCTTACGGGGTCGGCACTAGGTGCAGGATCCCGGTCCGCGACTCCCTGCATCAACGCCCGCACATCTTCCAAGCCATCGTGGCGTTCCGGTTGAGCGCTCATTCCGTAACCTTTTGGTGACAGCGCAATTTCGATCGCTCGCTGCCGTAACATGGGGTGCTTCCCCATCTGCTTGACGATTTCTCGCTCTACCGCTCTATACGCCCCAGTTTCATCAGGAACAGCCGCGGCATAAATCTCCTCCAGCTTTGCAGCCGCCATTTCAAATGTAGCTGGATGATTCAACAACTGGCCAAAGAACTCAGCGTGGGATTTTAAGGTATAGATCTCAGGCGTTCCCCGACCAACCGTAGCTGCATGCATCCCCCTTAGTGTTGCCTCGTACAGCGCTCCGGGTGTTGTGGTGATCTTTATTGAAGGAAGGGTGATCGGATCATCGACTTGAGATACTCGATTTCTTGGTTCTTCTGCATCGCCGGGACTAGGGATTAACTCTGATCCGCTTTCGAGCATAACTAGCTACTACCTTCGATTGTGGAAGATTCATTTTAGGCTAATACTCGTTGCTAAACAAAAATCGGCGAATGACCTTGGTTTGCTTATACCGCTATTGCGATTAAATACCAGGCCCCCCGACAGTGGCTATTCGGACCTGCCTGCCGATATAAAGGGCCCATCTCCATAGGAGTCATCTTCGGGTTTCGGCGCACTATTGGTAGCAACCGCGGTGATAGGAGCTGGAGGCTGAACGAACCGCCTGACCGCTCGACAAATTCTCAACCAAGCTGCTTCAGCCCCGCTGGCATGCTTGATTGCACGGGTTATACGGACCTCCCACTCCCGCGTTCCACAATCGATCAGGCACTTAGCGGCCAGCGTCTCCAGCTCCGCCGAGCGAGTCTCAACCATGATCTCCGAGAGCTCGCGCACAGCGTAAAAGGATTGCAGGATACTTAGGGCCGCAGTCTGGTGTTCAATACTTTCAGGCTTAGTAAATTCTCGCTTGGCAAACTTTGCTAAGTGCGGCACCGTCGACTTCGCCCTGGCCCCAAGCTCACGCAAACGCAGCATCAATTGATCAAAGTCACGCCGCGATTCAATGTGTTGATAAAGATCCAACATCTCGCTCAACATTATAGGAAATCTCTCTGTAAGGCCGGGGAATTTTTCGCCCAACACATCACCCTCAATCTCCGCCCAAACCTGCGGACGCAAGAAGAAGGCCCCTAGAGAGACTCCCATATATGGCAACTTAAAGGTCCCAGGCTCAGCTTTAACGATGGGGAGCGCCGCTACAATGGCACAAAGCCGCTTGACGATCTGCGGTTCAACGCCGTCCGTATGGAGCAACACCCAGAGCGCTCGATGCGAACCCACTGCTATCTGCGATAACAAAAACTCTCGACCCTTAGCACCTAAAGAACTCACCACTGCTTCAAGATCCCATCCCATTAGCGGTCCAACCCGATCACATTCCTGTTTGTACTCTATGCGTGGCTGAGTCCAGAGAAGTTCAATGTACGGAAGCGCCTCCTCACCGTATCCGCCGAGGATCTTAACGGCCTCTGACGCCGCCTCAACCGGCACATCAGCAGTTGCTAAGTTGGTGAGAAGCTCAAGCGTCTTTTTTCTTCCGTCCGATCCGGAAGCGCGCCCCTCCATCTCGGTTAGATCGCGATAGAGGCGCAGCAGATCCTTGATGGCCGAGTCGTTCCAATCGGAGCGCGGCGGA
>JAIBBU010000065.1 GCA_019694515.1 Oligoflexia bacterium
GGTGCGCACTAAAAGGATTTGAGCAGACGCGGGAGTAGGGGTCGTACAACCCTATATATTGAGTCACTTTCGCTTTCTGCTCCGGGTTGAGGAAGAAATCGCTTGAGAGCAGAAACTGCTCGGCTAATTTATCGCTCCATTTCGAGAGCGTCTCGTCATGCGCAGAGCGATCACCGCTCAGGCGACGGATGAAATAGAGCGCCGACAACCCTAAGAGCGGCGCAGCATCGGAGGTTTTCGCAACGGCAGCGCTAAAGTCATTTAGGGCCTGCGTCTCGATTTCAAGAAAGGGCAGACGCTGCCGAACCAGCTCTTTCACCAGCTCCTGGGCGCCGATCTTCACATAGGCCAACCGCGCCAAGGCGGCTATTCCTAATGCGCTAACACAGAACCCTAAAAATGTGCGGCGTTTCAAGCATCCCTCCTACAGTTTACTCGCGGCATACTGCGATAGCGCGCATAAGGTTAAGGTTGGATTGGCGGGGGCCGCAGTCGGGAAGGTGCTGCTTCCTAACACCAGCAGATTTCTCAGCCGATGATGTTTCAATCCGGCATCCACAATTCCAATTTCCGGGTCGCGGTGCATAACGGTCGTCCCCATAATATGCCCCTCGGTCTTCGAGGCCTCTTCGTGGACAACGGACTCAATCTTGAGCGGAATCAGAGATTTTTCTAAGTCTACCTTGGCTGCCGCCAGCCCACTCAAGGTGTGCGGTGCATGTGAAATGTACTCGGTCTTAGGTTTCTCCCGCTCCACCAGCACCCGGTTGTAGAGGTTCCGAAAATTCTCGTATATGAATTTGACCTGAAGCTTTTGACGATAGCGTCCTTTTTCAAGCCTTAGCGTGGGCACGTTCCAAACTTCGACTAACGCACCGGCCCGTTCACGCCGGTGCTGCCCATCGTACCGCATATAACCATGTCCGGTGATGCTGGTGCTCCCGCCGAAGCTATCGACTCCCCCGAGATGCACGGTAAACATGACAGATACCTGTTCGTTAAGGCCGACTCCGAGCGCGGGATGTTCCAGCCCAGACCTGTGGAGGATGGCGGGGTTGAAGAGGGAATTTGCTCCAAGTGCAACAATTTCCCCGGCTATGGTGAATTCCTGGCCTGCGGTGCGGCAGCGCGCTCCGGTGGTTACATTTTCTCGATATTCGAGTGCCGTAACTTCAGTCCCTGCAAGCATGCTAACGCGCGGGTCGGAGAGCAGCTCCGACATCTCATTTAAAATCGTGAACTTGGCGTCGATCGGACAGAGCCCGCAGACTCCGGAGGCGCAGCACGGCGGCCGGTTCTTGGTGGCGACGCGCGCCCGGGCGCTGGGCTGTTCAAAGAACAGCGTAGGGTAGTGTCTCTTTAGAATTTTGTCGGGCTCGGAGAAGATATGAGGCGGCTGGGGGTAGGCGCGGCTCCGGGGGAAGAGGGCCGTATTATCAGGCCCGGAGATCTGCATGATCTCCTCCACCCGGCAGTAGTGCTCCTCTAGATCGCCGTAACTTACGGGCCAGTCTTCACCGACGCCGTACAAAGATTTAAGCCGAAAATCGTTCGGCAGCATCCGTGGAGTGCAGCCCCACCAGCAGTTGGAGCCGCCGCCGATAGCCGGGGTATAGATCCATTCCTTGGAGGGGGTCTGATTATCGAATGTTGTCTGCGCTTCCTGTTGTAAAGCTCCGCGGTTCTGAAGCTGCCACCCATGCGGTCGAAGCAGGCCCCGCTCAATTACTAAGATTCTGGATTGCGGCGAGGCATGCAGTCTTAAATAGGCTTCCAAGAAGAAGAGTGAAGCGAAGCCCGATCCCACGAGAATCAGCTCGAACTTCTCGTTTTTAATCCTTTCAGCTTCAACCAGATTCATGCAGCATCAAATATCATGAATGCAAGGTTAGGGAATCAGCCCATGATCGTAAGCTGCAGGCAGGGCGATTTTGTCGCTGAATAATCGATAAGCGGCAGGATTTGTATCTAACGTGCTTCGTGATAATATCTCAGTCGCCTTTTCACGGCTCGTAGCTCATCCCCCTCCGCTCTGTCGAGCTGCGGCGGAATTTGATGCGCAGCCGAGGAAGATTGTCCTGGGTGTTGATGTGAATTTAAGGGCCCGTAGCTCAGCTGGGAGAGCGCGTCGTTCGCAATGACGAGGCCACCGGTTCGATCCCGGTCGGGTCCATTCTACTCTACCCTTTTTGCCCACTTACTAATGAGACGATAAGCTGCACTCTAGAGGATGGGCAAAAAGGGTAGAATATTTACCTTGCTTTGGGCCTGATTAGGGCAATAGGCTCCGCCCCCAACTGTGCCGACGGACACAGATCGTTCAGCACGCACTTTCCGCAGAGCGGTGTTCGCGCTTTGCAAATTCTCCGGCCGTGCAGAATTAACCAGTGATGCAGATCTCTCCAGCTTCCGGCATTGAACTGCGCTTTGATCTCTTCCTCCACCTTAGCGACTGTATCGGCTGAGGCTAAACCCAGTCGGCGGGCCACTCGGAAAACATGGGTATCGACGGGCAGGGTTTGGGCTGCGCCGAGTTCGTTCAGGACGACATTGGCGGTCTTTTGTCCCACCCCCGGGAGCGATCTTAGCTCCTCCATGGTGCGCGGCACTTTTCCGCCGAAGTTCTTTTCGACTAGTTTCGCCGACGCCAATAAGTGCTTGGCTTTGGTGCGGTAGTAATTGATCGGCCGGATAATCTTCTCGAGCGCGGGCAGCCGTGCGGAGCCCAGAGTTCTAAAATCAGGGAACTTAGCAAATAGCTCCGGGGTCGTGTCGTTAACCTTTTTATCGGTGCACTGGGCTGATAGGACAACCGAGACTAGTAGCTGGTAATCGTTCGCGAAATTGAGCTCGCTTTGCGGCGCAGGATAGAGCTGTTCTAGCCTGTGGAGCAGCTCGGATTTCTCTCCCTGATTCATCGGAAAAAACAAAAAATTGAAGCCATTCGAAATATGGTTATAATCGATCCTTCGTAGGAGTCTCAACCTAATGTCTAAGTCGCTCTTAGGGTTCTATCTGCAAAGGGTCGCTGCTGGCGACCAGGCCTTCATGGACAAGCTCATTCCGCAGCTGGCTGAGCGGCTGCTGTATGTGCCGATTCAACAGGAGGCTAACAGCGGAAGCAGCGTAAAGATCAACGTGCTCAGAATCAAGGAAGCGCATCGGTCGCTAGTGCCGGTTTTCACCACGGAGCGGCTGCTTAAGTCGTGGTGCCAGGCTAAAGGCTATGAAAGCGAAGCGGTATCGCTTCTCGGCGCTGATCTAGCCTCCTCCCTCAAGGGCGATATGTGGCTTTGGGTGAACCCCGGGACCGAGACGCCCGTTGAACTTCAACCCTTCATGGTCGAGAAAGTCAGTAAGGCGGTAGCGGAGGCTGCTGTGGATGAACCGGAGCTACCTGATGAACCATTGCCGCAGGGGGGATCTTTTTCGGCGCAAGCCGTTTTTGCGAGTGGCGACCCTGCATCGCCGCCATCGGACGATGCGCCCCCTAAGAAAAGAAACTTTCTAAGCTTCCTGAAGTTTAAATAATCCCGTTAAGCCAGCGAACGGGCGAGCTCTGCGTGTGATTCCAGCGTTTCAGGTTCAAGCTTAGTCACGGCATATGATTTGAGCCGGTTGGTAAGAAGCTCCTCGATCCGTGTAAAACTTTGATGCAGCCTCTCTTCGGAGACCAGCTTCTTTCGTAAGCAGCGATAAAGGTAATTCGTCAGCACCAGCGGCCGATCGGTCGACGGATCGGGATGACGCGCGACGATAAACATGTCGCACCCCGCATTAATGGCATTCCCCACGTTTTCCTCGTGATTAAAGCCCTCGGACACAGCCTTCATATCCAGATCATCCGAAAGAATGATGCCTTTGAACCCCATATCTTTACGCAGAATATCATCGAGCATCTTCTTTGACAGAGTAGCAGGGCAGTGCTGATCTATTTTGGGATAGAGGATATGCGCCGTCATCACGAAATCCGCTCCAGCGTCGATTAACGCCTTAAAGGGGATCAGCTCCCGTTCCCGGAGCTGCTGCTCGGTTAGATCAAGGAGCGGAAGCTCCAGATGCGAATCGGTAGCGGTATCGCCGTGCCCCGGATAATGCTTGGCGCAGCCCAAGATTCCGTTCTGCTGTAATGCCGCTAGAAATTCCGCAGCCCGTATCGAAACCTCTGCCGCGGTTGTGCCGAAAGCCCGATCTCCGATGATCGGATTAGCTGGATTAGAATGAATGTCAGCCAGCGGGGACCATGAAACATTGACACCGAGCGATTTGAGTTCGGTTGCCATGGCCTTCGCCACCTCTGCCGAGCGCTTGGCATACTTCATCGCGGGCGGGAAATGTGTGATCGGCGGAGGCGCGCGGTGTACCCGTCCGCCTTCATGATCGAGCGAGATGATGATCTTTTGATGTCCCGTGTACCGTTTCACGTCCTCGATCAAACGCCCCAAAAGATCGAGCCAGCCTTGATACTGCCGGGTGTGATCGAAATTGCGCTTTAGCAGCAAGATGCCGACCGGGCGCAGTTTCCCTAGAATCGCTTTGTCGTAGTCGTCCAAGGTTACGCCGGATAAACCCACGATAAAGTGATGGCCGTAAGATTCAGGTTTGTCGCTGGGGTTGAAATTCAAGCTCATTTAATCCGACTGTGTTTTTGGTGCAGCGTAGTATATAATCATTTTAGCGGTCCAGGGAACGACTTCTCGGGCCAGCTTGTCCTGACCCTAACTTGAGCACTGCTTGGCAGCAGCTTGAGAGTGACGCTTTGGAACAGCGGTAGCATTTACTGTTTTTTGCAGGAGTGACTGGCCATGAAAGACGCATCCCCGGGACGGATCACCGTTCCATCTATCCTAGAAAGAAAAAGATCCGGCAGCGCACAGAAGATTACGGCGTTAACTGCCTATGATTATCTTTTTGCGCGGCTCGTAGATCGAGCCGGGATTGATCTAATCCTGGTAGGCGATTCTCTGGGTACGGTGATCCAGGGAAATGAGAGCACTATCCCCGTGACGTTGGACCAGGTCATCTACCATGCCAAGTGTGTGACCCGCGCCGTCCAGCATGCGTTGGTAGTAGGGGATCTGCCTTTTCTCTCCTATCAGATATCGCCGGAGCAGGCGCTGGAGTCAGCAGGGCGTCTCTTGAAGGAGGGAGGAGTTGCGGCGGTCAAGCTGGAAGGCGGGGTGCATATGGCCGAGACCGTGCGCAGATTAGTTCAGATCGATATCCCCGTAATGGGACATGTCGGGCTCACTCCGCAGTCCTATCACCGCATGGGCGGACACAAACAGCAGGGGAAGAAGAGTTTAAAGACCGAGAGAGCTGCCGCTGGCACTGCGGAACGCATCGTGGAAGATGCGCTGGCGATCGAAGATGCTGGCGCCTTCGCCGTCGTGCTGGAAGGTATCCCGGATGAACTTGCCACCGAGATCACCTCTAAGCTCTCGATTCCTACCATCGGTATCGGAGCTGGCCCAGACTGTGACGGACAGATTCTGGTGCTGCACGATATGCTGGGGGTTGATCCCGAATTCCGGCCCCGCTTCGTCAAACGCTACGCCAATTTGGGCGAGACCATATCCAGCGCCTGTAAGCTTTATGGAGAGGAGATTCGAAGCGGCGCCTTTCCAGCCCCTAGCGCCAAATTGGTGAAGATCCCGCGAGCGAAGTGACTCCAGCGGGCAGGGCCCTGACGAAATTATCGCATCCCCCCTCCGTCGTGCATCCGGGCGGATATTCCGCTACATTAACGGCATGGCCAAGCCACCACCACCAGCCAGTGCCGTAAAGGTGATCTGTCTCAACCGCAAAGCTCGGCATAACTATCATATTATCGAGACCTTTGAGGCTGGGTTAGTTCTGGATGGCGGCGAGATTAAATCGATTCGGTTAGGACAGATCACGTTAGACCAAAGTTACATCGCGCCTTACGGCGGAGAGCTCTTCTTAGTCGGTGCGCATATCAAACCTTACTCCTTTTCTAGCGACAAGGAGATTGACCCCACCCGCAAGCGCAAGCTGCTCCTCCATAAACATGAAATGGATAAGCTCATCGGCCGGGTGGAACAGAAGGGCTTTACCCTGATTCCGCTTCAGATTCATCTGCGCCGAGGACGCGCCAAAGTCGAGCTGGCGCTAGCTAAAGGAAAGGACGCTCCCGATAAACGCGCCGATATCAAAGATCGTGAAAAGCGCCGGGAAGCCGAACGGGCGATGAAGCGGGAGAGTTAATTGGTACTCCGGCTGTAAGCCTGGTATAATGGAGCTGTTCGTATATTCCCATTATGGGGGTGTAAAGGTATCGACGGGATGAGTTTTATCCCGCTCGGCGCTCAGGCCCTGGTCGCGTTGCGACCGCAGGGTCTGACGACCCTGCACCCCGGCTACTGATATTATGGGGGTGTAAAGGTATCGACGGGATGAGTTTATCCCGCTCGGCGCTGAGGCCCTGGTCGCGTTGCGACCGCAGGGTCTGACGACCCTGCACCCCGGCTACTGATATTATGGGGGTGTAAAGGTATCGACGGGATGAGTTTATCCCGCTCGGCGCTCAGGCCCTGGTCGCGTTGCGACCGCAGGGTCTGACGACCCTGCACCCCGGCTACTGATATTATGGGGGTGTAAAGGTATCGACGGGATGAGTTTTATCCCGCTCGGCGCTCAGCCCGGGTCGCGTTGCGACCGCAGGGTCTGACGACCCTGCACCCCGGCTACTGATATTATGGGGGTGTAAAGGTATCGACGGGATTCATCGCGGTACCAGTTGGCACGCAGAGGGTCCGCAGGCCTCTTTAAAAAGCGGAGAACAGTAAATGCAAATTATGCAAATGCTGATGACTACGCCTATGCGCTTGCTGCCTAAGGTATAGTCAACAAAGGCTCGCTGCATTGTCTTCGGGCCGGTTCCTGGTTTGAGTACTCACGGCTTTCCAGGGGCCTAATTTAGTGAGTTAGTCTACGGTTGCCGCTTCGACCTCCGCGGATGAAATGCTTCGAGGCTGGCCTAGCTTGATCGAGTGGACTAGAGCTCGTTAGGTAAGATCAAAGTGCCCACTAAGCGTGTAGATGACTGGCGCCAAAGCTTCTCGGACCCGGGTTCGATTCCCGGCACCTCCA
>JAIBBU010000066.1 GCA_019694515.1 Oligoflexia bacterium
GCTTCTATCCCGATAAGTTTTATTGCTGCCGCTATCACTTTTCTCATTGTTGTCTACCGTGGGCCAGGAACCATCATGTCAGGTATTTCCATGTCAGGTATTTCTACATGTATTACTGTGATGCTCTCCGGTTCGGGTGCGGCTATATCGGTGTTTGCAAAGAAGGATCGATACTACAAGATAAACATTTCGATTGCATTGCTAACTCCTCTCATGTTCGCAATTTATGTATGGTATTTTGGGGTAAGTTTAAGCTCGCATTGGCCTTAGAAGTCACTGATATCACCCAACCGGCTTTAGAAGATCACAGCCCCAATCACATACTCTCAGAGCGTCTTCGTAGGTTCAAGAAGGCAATGGCAACGCAACGGCCCTGAAGGTATGGCTGGCGGCCACGCGGTAATGGATCACCATTTTGACCAATCAAACCCCTTTAAGCAGTTTTAGGGCAATCTCCGGTTCGTGATTGGCGTGGGCCAAGATCGAAGATCCGGCCTGCTGTAGGATTTTGTTTTTCGTTAGAAGAGACGCTTCTTGAGCAACATCAGCATCGCGAATCTGAGATTCGGCAACGGCGTAGTTCTCAACCGTAATCGAATTGCTACCGATTGCCGAGGTGAGGCGGCTCTGAATACTTCCGAGCTGTCCTCGGTGAGTTGCGATCCTGTCGAGCGTACTATCCATAAGTGATAGAGCCCACTTGGCATCGGTCTGCGTTTTTAGGGTATACGGTAACAACGGAGCGACGCCGTCGCGGGTTCGGCCAAGCAGGACAGAGGTGGTAGAGGCGGTAGAGTTCGCGGTAACGATATCTAGTACTCCGTCTGAGTTAAGGTCACCGAGATTTACAGAGTAAGCACCCCCTCCCGCCGCATAATCGGTCTTAGCTCTGAAAGTTCCATTGCCGTTTCCAAGCAAAACAGAAGTATTCGAAGTAGAATAGTTCGCAGTAACGATATCTAGGAATCCATCCCCATTTAGATCGCCAAGGTTTACCGAGTCCGGATTGGTTCCCGTTGTAAAATCTGCCTTGGCCTTAAATGTTCCGTTCCCGTTTCCGATTAGGACAGAGGCGTTAGATGTGCCCCGGTTCGCGCTAACGAGGTCCAATATTCCGTCGGAATTTACGTCGCCGAAGGTTACCGAGTGCGGATTGGTGCCGGTTGTAAAATCAGTTTTGGCCTTGAAAGTGCCATTGCCGTTTCCAAGAAGGATAGAGGCGCTCACTCCGCTATAATTTGCTGAGGCGAGATCTAAGATCCCATCGCCATTAACGTCGCCTAAGGTTAGCGACCAGGGGGAGGCTCCCGTTGTATATGCTGTAGCTGCCTTAAAGGTGCCGTTTCCGTTTCCGAGCAGAACCGATGTATTTGAGCCGAACCAGTCAGCTGTAACCATGTCTAGGATCCCGTCGGAATTAAGATCGCCAAGAGTGATGGAGCGAGCACTTACCGTTGCAGTATCGATTTTAGCCTTAAAGCTGCCGTCACCATTTCCAAGCAGAACTGAGGCATTGGAGGTGCCTCGATTTGCAGTCACAATGTCTAGGAATCCGTCGCCATTAAGATCGCCAAGTGTTACGGAATCGGGGTTGTTTCCGGCTGTGTAATCGATTTTTGCATTAAGGCTGCCGTTGCCATTTCCAAGGAGAACTGAAGCGGTGCCGCCACCATCGTTTGCAGTAGCGATATCTAAGTATCCGTCACCATTTAGGTCGCCAAGGGCTACAGAATTGGCACCGGCTCCTGCTGTGAAATCGGTTTTTGTTCCGACCGCTCCAGTGCCCATCACTCCGCCGAGTGTAGTCTGGATTCCACCCTCAGTTGCGTAGCTCCCTTGAAGCGTCAGCCCCTGAATGCTGCCGTCAAATAGTTTCTGCCCGTTAAACTCCGTCGTCTGCGCAATGCGCAGATACTCTTTGCCCAGCGCCTGAGCCTCGGTATCTAGGGCGGCGCGCTGACGATTGCTAAAAGTCCCATTGGAGGCCTGCTCCGCGAGCTCTTGAACACGAATTACGATGTTACTAAGTTCATTGAGTGCCCCGTCCCCGATGTCCAACATCGAAACGCCATCGTTCAGATTTCGTATGCCTTGGGTATAAACCAATCGGTCAGTTCGCAAGCTATCGCTGATCGCGAGCCCCGCAGCATCGTCAGAAGCTCGATTGATTCTTTGACCCGAAGAGAGTCGCTGAAAGGACTGATTAAGTGCAGAGCTGCTATCACCCAGACGACGCTGAGTTTGAAGTGAGGCAATATTCGAATTGATCGTGATACCGGCCAACGCTACTCCATGCGGCTGGTTTCATTCTCCAGAACTTCGTAAGAATATGGAGCAAGTCCCTTGACTCCAGTTCATAGTATCGGGCGAATTACCTAGATCCATTAGGATTTGGTGGCGGTGGCGCGATAAGTTACTCCAGATAGAAAAGGCAAAAGCACTGGCACTTCGGCAGGTTGGCCGGATCGGAGTGTCGTTGGGCCCGCCACCCCATGCCCTCAGAGCGTCTGCGTAGGTTCAAGAAGGTAATAGCAACGCAAGGGCCCTGAGGGTATGGCTGGCGGTATGGCTGGCGGGATACTGAATATTTACCGTCCTAAGCGGACTCATCTCCACTTAACAGTCGCGCAAGGGCTCTGAGGGCATGATCGGGTGGTCAAAAAGGGGGGGATAGCGAAAAGCTAAACCTTTTGAGGAAAATCCTCTTATCTGCAAATGCAGCCCCCTCGATGTTTTACGGGTCCTAGGCGGAACCATCGAACATCGGCTTGAACCATGCTTTCGGGCATTTCTCCTCGATGTAGGCGACGGCGGCGTCATTGATTGACAATGTGAGCGCGACAAGCAGAGGCTTCGGATAGCCGTCGATGGAATCATTCCACCGACTCTTCATCGCCTCGTTTGCCTTGTGCTCCATCGCCTTTTCAACGACGGCCTTCGCTTGATCAGGGAACATGCCACGTTGGAAGCAGTAGTCCTCGGCCCATTCGCGTATTGTCATAACAGTTAGTCCTTTCTTGGTTGAGTTTTGCCCTTTGAAGTCATCCCCCCCGAACGGCAGCTAATGCCGCTCGAAGGGAGACGACTCCAGAAACGGGCGCTTACTCACGTAACCATGAGCGATTCGCTATCCCACATTTTGAAAAATGGGGCTGACAGCACGAATCAATCCTCGCGAATAATTAGAACCTCGATACAGGATCTGCCTCTCTTCAAACGGGCGGGTTATCCGGAATGGGGATCGCCTAGACGAACAGCTTTCGGTCAGCCGAATTGATCTTCGTGGCGACGCTGCGTTTTGAAAGGAGGCAGAGAAGTTTTAGAACTACTACAGCATGCAAAAGAGCAGAGGTGCTCCTCTCTCTTCACAAGCCGCGCGGCAGGCCGGTCATCGATACACAACGATTACGACAGTTGGATTATAGTGCCCTGAACAAATGCTATTCAATTGAGAGACGGCAAAACAAAATATCTAGGCATGCGATCGAATGAATGTTCGAGAGATTGCCGCGCACCCACCCAATATCCTCAGAGCGTCTGCGTAGGTTCAAGAAAGTAATAGCAACGCAAGGGCCCTGAGGGTATGGCTGGCGGGTATGGCTGGCGGTATGGCTGGCGGAGTAATTTAGACGCACCTTGGAGAGGACACATGGAAGCGCCCACTAATGTCGACAGCTGGTTGAAGCGTCTATTTGTAATAGGTGGAATCGTTCTGCTTTTGACGAGCAGCTACACACTATACCGAATATCGCGAGTAATAGATCGAATTGAGAAATCGTTTGATATCGTTAATGCTAAGATTGATCACCTAAGTGAGAAGATCTCGAACATCGAGCAGCGAGCCCGGGAAGTTGTAAAGGACGAAGCGATTCAAGAGGGGAAGGAGTTGCTGCGGAGAAAGGGACACGCGTTGCTGGAAAAATTGACTGAACCTCCACAAGGGCCCTGAGGCTATGATCGGGCGAGCTATGATCGGGCCGTGCCGGGGAACCCCGTACATCTGGCTGCTTCAAACCGATGCCTATTAATCAGATTTGCCTAAAATATATTTAATATTCTCCTTCCACTCTGTCGGGCTCAAGATTGCCTTAAGGGAGTCAATGACTGGATGCTTCGGGGCATATGGATTCGGAGGCAAGTCGGCCGGCTGATTCGGATCTCTTAACCCGAGAAAGAATCTAATATTGCTCTTAAAAGTTTCTAGGCTGGGTCCTGATGGAGCATATGGATTCGGCGGCAAGTTTGCCGGCTCGTTTGGATCTTTGATCCCTAGAAAAAAACGAATATTGCTTTTGAAAGTCTCTAAACTGGGACCGCGCGGTGCATATGGATTGTCGGGCAGCTCGGTATGACTAGCGGCTCGCTTCTGCAGCACATTTTTGATGCGGTCGATAGGGTCGGCAGTATTGTCAGACAGCTCGTGCTTGACACTGAGCTTCTGCAGCGAACCACGAATTTGCTCGACGGGGTCGGTAGTTTTATCGGTTGTCGAGGTTGCAGGCGGGGGCAATATCGCCGACCCACCCGATATAGCCGCAGCGACTTTTTTCCGAGGAGTTGCAATATTACGATTGTCTTCTAACGTCATAATTATCTCTCCTCAACACCAGAACTTAGTCAATTAGGCAGCCTTCCCTGCACTCGTTGCCATGACCGACTCGGTTTATCCATTATTAATTTCATTTCTTTGTTACTGCCTGCGGAAGTACTGCAGCCTTTTCGAGAGTCCAGACCGTATTTGCAAAGGGTTTTTGCGCCATCAGCCTGATGAGCTGTGACTCCGGAAACATTAAACCACCCACCGTATTGTAGATATTCAAGCCGTCGACCTTCTTCTTCCCGACAATGGTGTCATAATGCTGGTTGAATATTCCGGTTCCGAATTTCACTAGGCATGGCTGGTGGTCTGCTACAAAATCTGCCAGCTCGGTCTCTTTGGTAAAAGTATGACGGCGCAGTGAATACCTGCCCTCAGTTACGGAGCTTGCCGCGACCTCCAAATTTGACGGTATCGTCCCAAAGATGCCGGCGTCGCATTCGGAGATAACTTTTGCGACGACTTCCTTGGTCTCTTTTGATTTAGGATTTTTATCAATCGCGCCGGAGATAAAGAGCAATGCAAACAGGGCAGTCGGGCCACAGCCGTTTGTGCCGAAATCGTGGTACCCGGGCGACGATGATCCCCATAAATCTCTATTTAGATTTAGTATTCCGAAGTCTACTGCCAAGAGACGGTCAATTGTGGGCAGGAGATCTTTGTGCTGAGAGTAAAACTGCGCTGCTGCGCTTCTTAGCTCGGCTGGCTTCATGGCGTCGACTTTTTTGCCGAGCTGCTCTAGGGCTTTCAGCCCCGCAGGAATCGCGGGGATTGAGTTAATTAGCAGTTCCTTCTCCGCGCTGGTCAATCCGGCCTTGTTGCAGACTTTGTCGAGGTGTCCTTTAAGGTCGTTCGCCGCTTGCCTGATAATCGCCTTTCGATCAGTAAATGTCAGAGCTGGAGAGGTCCGGCCGTTCTCATCGCCGATCGCGTAGTCGATTTTTTCGATCTTGTTATCAAGGATTAGCCTGATGTCGCTTTCTACGGCGACCTTTGATGGGACTAGATTGGTTGAGATTTCAGCCAACTGAAATAGCGGTAACAATAGCTCCTCTATCAGTTATGGGGCGGAGAGGACTTTTGGCTGTTTTTATTGAACTGAGGTTGAGGGAGCTTACCGCAGACGCCCTAAGGATATGCGGTAGTAATATGCGGTAGAGTCTAATATCCCCAGCTATGTCAGATAATTACTCTCCCATCCCATGCCCTCGTTGCGTCTGCGTAGTCCCAACCCATCCCCCATCCCATACCCATCCCATACACCCATCCCATACCCTCAGAGCGTCTGCGTAGGTTCAAGAAGGTAATAGCAACGCAAGGGCCCTGAGGGTATGGCTGGCGGGGTATGGCTGGTGGGGTATGGCTGGTGGGCACTCTTTAACTTCATGGTTCGGGGTGTCATGCGATATGTCGACTCCGGACCAAGAGAAACAGAGGCGACGTCCGCTGTTCGACATCTCGCATGACAGCTCCAAACCAGGAAATGAAAGCAATGGCGTTCGAAATGGGCCGGTCCTTTTGCGTCAAAAGCAAAGGTGATACACTTTTTGCGAAGTTAAGATCTGGTCGAACGAATAACACGAGGTGCCAGGAACCTTGTGCAGATGGACTGCACCAGCTATGCGCATGAAAATTCACTTATTCGTCTGTGGATTATTTCTCCTGAATCTTTCTGGCTGTGCTGCATCTTGGTCAAGAGTCGTCCGGCCTTCTGTTTTCGGATTCCCTCTAATGTGCGGCGTGCAAGATGATGTTGAATGCTTCGACAAAGGCGTCGATACAAAAGGCCGGCCTTATTGCAGCTCGATTGTCGCCGGTATTGATTTAATTCCCAGCTTAGCACTGGATACCGTTCTGATTCCGTTGGATTTGCTCGGAGCTGTTTTTCAGCGACCTGATGAAATTGATTGTCACGGGGTGTTTTTTAAAATTTTTTAGGTAGATGTAGTTGGGTTTTTCCTGGTTCGGGGTTCGTGCTTTCAAAGCTAGTGCAGTTGCCACTGCCGTCATCACAGAGCCCAATTATTTAAGGTGACTAAAATCCGTTCCGTGCATCAGACTCGTTATCCGACTTCGAAAGGGAGATATTCCGTCGGGTGGATCCCAAGACCTACCACCATACCCTCAGAGCGTCTGCGTAGGTTCAAGAAGGTAATAGTAACGCAAGGGCCCTGAGGGTATAGCTGGCGGCCACGTGGTAATGGATCACCATTTTGACCAATCAAACCCCTATTAGCAGTTTTAGTGCAATCTCCGGTTCGTGATTGGCGTGGGCCAAGATCGAAGATCCGGCCTGCTGTAGGATTTTGTTTTTCGTTAGAAGAGACGCTTCTTGAGCAACATCAGCATCGCGAATCTGAGATTCGGCAACGG
>JAIBBU010000032.1 GCA_019694515.1 Oligoflexia bacterium
GTTCGAATCCGCCTCTCTCTGGCAATTTTTGCATCAGCAAAAATGCCAAAGATACGGAGAGAGGGGGATTCGAACCCCCGATAGGCTTTCACCTATACTTGATTTCGAATCAAGCGCCTTCAACCACTCGGCCATCTCTCCAACAGGTTGGAACAATTCGGAAATCGTGCAACAACAGGACATTAGGAAACTACACCAAACTGGGCGCATGGTCTACTTTGGTAGCGTTTTGGCCCAATTGAAACGACAAAAATAAGGAATAGCCTGTAAATTCATTTAGCCTCTATTTTCTATAGTACCCTCTAGCTGATCCAATTTCCAAGGAGACCATAGATGCAACGCGTTTTATCCCTTCTAATAATTCTACTAATTTCGGCACCTATAAATCTTCTTGGTGAGGATATTTCCGTCGGCTGCATGTTCGGCCTCACCGGTGACTCTGCCGCTTTCGGCAAAGGGGAGCTCGATGCGGTCACATTGGCAACCGAAGAATGGAATGCCAAGGGCGGCATTAACGGTAAGAAGATCACCCTGGAGGTCGAAGACACCGCCACAACCCAGGCCAAGATCGTCTCGGCCTATAAGAAGCTTACCGAGGTTTCGGGCCATAAATTTATTATGGGGCCAACCTGGCTTGAAACGTATCAGGCCATCATTCCCTTGGCCGAGAAGAAACATGTATTGCTGATCACTCCGAGCGCAGAGGGGCATGCGATCAAACATGCCGATCCGAAATCTCCCTGGGCGCTCTCCACTTATTATTCTTCGGAAGAGGAGATCTCCAGGCTGCTTGGTGCTCTTAAACAGCAGGGAGCTAAGAAGATCGTGGGGCTTTATACTGAGGAGCCTTTCTTTCTGCTTGTCAGGCAGATGGTTGAGGAACAGGCCAAGCGATTAGGACTTGAGGTCGTGTATAGCGATAATCAAGCCTTTGGATTTACGGGCTTTAGGAACTTGCTGCCTAAGATCAAGCAACTTCAGCCCGATGCTATTCTCGCGATGCAGTCCGCCGAGGGCTCGGTGTTGGATCTACTGCAAGCCCGAGCGGAGCAGATGCCTAACGTCACGATCGTCGGGATTCATGATTTTGCAGGGTTCGTAAATAAGGCGGAGTTTAAGCGTTATCTGGACAAAATTATCTTTTCGAAATTTGTATTGGCGGACCCTTCATTTGCTATCAGGTTTAAGCAGCGCTTTGGTTATGAACCGATCCTGACGCATTCGAATGCCTACGACACTGCGAACATGGTCTTTACGGCACTTGCTAATGGCAAGGATGATGGAGCATCGATGCGGGAGTTTTTGCTAAACAGCGAGCTAAAGACCGTCACATTTGGGGCTGTACGTTTCACCCCATCAGGAATGATCAATACCTCGAAGGTGCAGATCCAAAAGATCTCGGCAGGAACAGAGTCAGTGCTTAGCGCGGTCGCCCAGTGATGGTGGAGCACGCAATTTAAGAGTGAGTTGCTGTCATTGCTGTGGACGCTACATTTCGCGGGGACGAAATACCTCCGGGTATGCGCGACTCTGTCATTGCGAGCGGAGCGAAGCAAACCCTAACTTTAAGTCGAAATTGACGCCCTATTGAAAAAATCAGGAAGAGTTTCTACACATTTTCCAGGCGACAGCTGTTGCCTGCGTGCTTGTAAAAAACTTTTGCGATTAACTAGGAGCAAAGCCTCCTTCGACATAATGTTAGGGATTGCTTCGCTTCGCTCGCAATGACAGGGCGGTTTTTGCGCAAGCAAAAATGCAAAAAGTACGGAGAGAGGGGGATTCGAACTTACCAGCTCCCTGCGGATCGGCGGGTTCGAATCCACCTCTCTCTGGCAGTTTTTGCGCAAGCAGAAATGCAAAAAGTACGGAGAGAGGGGGATTCGAACCCCCGATACAGCTTTTGGGCCGTATAACGGTTTAGCAAACCGCCGCCTTCAGCCACTCGGCCATCTCTCCTCTTTCAGCTCATCTCATGAGCGGACAGAGGAGATCCAAAAAGGATTATCGTCAGTTCCATCTCAGCGCCTGCCTCCATGCTGCTTGGCAACCATGGAGTGGCGCTATAAAACTTGCTCGCCTAGCAATTTTCGCGTCAGCGAAAATGCAAACTATTCTGGCGGAAGGAGAGGGATTCCGTCCCACACTCACTCTGCAGCGGCGGGTTCAAATCCCTCTCCTTTTCGCCTAGCAATTTTCGCGTCAGCGAAAATGCAAACTATTCTGGCGGAAGGAGAGGGATTCGAACCCCCGATAGGCTTTCACCTATTCTGGTTTTCAAGACCAGCGCCATCAACCACTCGGCCATCCTTCCAAAGTTCCAAGCAGGCGACAAAACAGGCTCTGCCTAATTCCGCGAACGAAACCGGGCAGAGCTCAAAACCTGATTTAGGCTGTAAAAGTAACTTATAGAGGGTGAGGTTTCAACCGTGCATGGGTCCGATCAAGGGCGTAATCAGGCGATATTTTGCTTAAATATCAATAATCTGCTAGGAAAAAAGACCTATCGCACGCACCCTTAGCTCAGTTGGATAGAGCGTCTGGCTACGAACCAGAAGGTCGGGAGTTCGAATCTCTCAGGGTGCGCCATTTTGGTTCGAGTTTATCCTCGGGTGCTATTCGCACCCTGAGAGATTCGAACAGCGACTGCGGAGCAGTCGCAAGCAATAGGGTGAATCTCTCGGCCCAAGCGGAGTCTTGGGCCATCAGGGTGCGCCATTTTGGTTCGAGTTTATCCTCAGGTGCTATTCGCACCCTGAGAGATTCGAACAGCGACTGCGGAGCAGTCTTTTAAACCTGTGCCATGAAGATATCGGAGGCTGAGCTAAAACGGATGATGGCGGAGGCGTTAGCCGAGGCCAACTGCTCAGCAGCGCTAGGCGAGGTTCCCGTCGGGGCGGTCGTTGCCCAGAACGTGGGAAACAGGCTACGCATCATCGCCCGCGCCCATAACCGGGTGGAATCGGAGGGCAAGGCCTCGCGCCACGCGGAGATGCTGGCGATCGAGCAGGCTTCAGAAGCAGTCGGCGATTGGCGGCTTTCGAATTGTATTCTAGCCGTAACCTTAGAGCCCTGCCCGATGTGTATCGGAGCACTTAGGCTGGCTCGGGTGCCGCTGATTGTCTTTGGCAGCTCTGATCCGAGAGCTGGGGCCTGCGGTTCGTTATTCGATCTCAGTCAGGATGCCCGGCTTGGCCCGGTGCCGCGGGTGATCTCGGGGATTATGGAGAAAGAGTGCGGCGAGCTGCTCTCGGGCTTTTTCCAGAAGCGCAGGCAAGCGGCTTAGTTAAGGGCGATTGAGGATCTAAATTGGAGAATTGCGTTGAGCGCACTTTTCCAATTTGGAGAGATGGCCGAGTGGTTGAAGGCGCACGCCTGGAAAGTGTGTATAGGGTCAAAAGCTCTATCGAGGGTTCGAATCCCTCTCTCTCCGTACGACTTGCTCATGCCGCCGTTTGCGGCAAGACGTTTAGCTCCCGGCATCCTCACTCCACGGAATATATTTAACGGCGGCGAATCAGATGAAGCTTCCCAACCCGCACTGGAAAATCGGAACTAAAATTGACTCTCCGGTAAATGAGATGGTCGATATCGATCCTAAATCGATGCGTACCGGCGATCTCTATCGGCTGATGATTGGAAGCATCGTGCCGCGTCCGATTGCGCTGGTGAGCACTGCAAGCAAGAGCGGGAAGTTTAACCTGGCGCCTTTTAGTTTTTTTAACGGAGTTTCGAGCAAGCCCCCCTGTTTAATCTTCTCGGTATCACGCAAGCCCGATGGCACCAAGAAGGATACCCAGATCAATATCGAGGAAACCGGGCAGTTCGTTGTGAATAGCTCCAATCTGTGGATGGCTGAAGCAGTAGTGCACTGCGGCACGGCCTATCCTTACGGTGTAAGCGAGTTTGAAGAGATCGGCCTGACTGCCATTCCCTCCGATTCAGTTCAGCCGCCGCGAGTAAAGGAGTCAGCTGTGCAGATGGAATGTGAGCTCTACAACTGCATCGCGATCGGAAATGGAGGGCCCGGCTCGGCCGCATTGATGATCGGCGAGATCGTTAAGTTACACATTCACAAACCGGCCTATCAGGACGGGAAGATCGTACTGGAGGAATATAAACCCTTTGGGCGCATTGGCGGGGTTAGTTATACCGGGGTTGAGAGGCTCTTTGATCTGCCGGTGCCGGAAGCCTGATCTGCAAATTGTTCAGAGCAAAAACTACCTGCGGTAGTGTTTCACCTCCCGGGTGAAACAAAGCCGACTCTAACGGTCCGATACGTACAAGTTTCAAAATTCTCACGAATTCACCCCCTTTTCTTATAGTTATCAAGAATTTAGCCCAATCAGCCGATGATTTATCAGGGCGCATGAGCCGCGTGGCTCCATTTTTGCGAGGAACCCGGAGTAATGAGCAAAATTCTAATCGTCGAGGATGCCGATTCTCTGCGCGAGGTTCTAAAGTCGGTGCTTGAAAATGAGGGCTTTCGGGTCGAAGCCTTTCCCACAGCCGAAGAAGCGTTCGAAGCGCTGAAAGTCCAAGCTTGCGATTGTGTGCTAGCCGATTTCAAACTTCCGGGGAAGAACGGGGTCGAACTTCTGCAGCAGGTCCGTGAATTCAATACTACGATTCCATACATCATCATGACTGCATTCGGTTCGATTGAGATCGCAGTCGAGGCGATGAAGCATGGTGCAAATGATTTTATTACCAAACCATTTGAGCCCCAGGCGCTAAGTTCAATTTTACATCAGGTGATTGAACACCGGCGAATTATCGATCGCACTCTCGGTACTAAGGCGCGCCGCGAGAGAAGCTTCGTGACGAAGAATCCAGCTACCGAAAAGCTGCTGCACCAGGCTCGCAAAGTCGCCCGGGTTGATAGTTCGGTTGTGATTTTGGGCGAGAGCGGCACGGGCAAGGAACTTGTCGCACGCTATATCCATGAACATAGCCCCAGAAAGGATCAGCCCTTCATTGCGATAAATTGCGCAGCCATGCCGCACGAGCTGCTGGAGAGCGAATTTTTCGGATATGAGTCAGGCGCATTTACCGGAGCCACGCAGACGCGTATTGGTATTTTTGAGTTAGCTTCGACCGGCACGATCTTTCTGGATGAGGTCGGGGATATGCCGCTGCCGCTGCAGGTAAAACTTCTCCGGGCGCTGCAAGAGGGTGAAATTAAGCGTGTCGGCAGCAATAAGATCTTGAAAGTAGCCCCGCGAATTATCGCCGCTACCAATCATAACCTAGAGAAGGCACTGGAAGAGGGGCGCATCCGGGAAGATTTCTTCTACCGGCTCTCGGTGATCACCTTAACCGTGCCGCCCCTGAGGGAGCGCCCGGAGGATATTCCCCTTTTGACCGAATACTTTATCGATTATTTCTGCAACACCACCGGGAAAACTAAGCTTGAGATCGATGAAACCGCACTTGAGATGATGCGCTACTATGCCTGGCCCGGGAATATCCGGGAGCTTGAGAATGTCGTCGAGCGCGCCGTGATTCTGGCTGATCGGATCATCGCGCCGGATCATCTGGGGATCAATTTAAGTCTCAATACAGAAGCGCTGAACGATGCTGCGATGTCGCTCACCGAGATCGCGCAGCGCGCTTCGCGCAAAGCGGAAATTGATCTGATTACCCGGACCTTGGCGCAAACCATGGGGAATAAGACCCGCGCGGCGCAGATTCTTGGCGTGAGCTATAAGACGCTTCTCAATAAGGTCAAGGAATATAACCTGCGTCCCGATTCAAGCGATCACAACGCTTCAACCTGAAGCAGATAGCTCCAGAATTCGGAGGCTTGATACCCATGCCCCGAAATAATTAGATCCTGGGGCTCGAGTCCGTACCCGGCAGCGACCTTTGTAACCTGCTTTGCGATCTCACTGCGCTTCAATTTATCGGCTTTGGTTAAAACAATCAGGGTGCGGAGCCCCCGTTCGTATGCTAATCGTCGCAGCTCCAGCTCCTCCTCCTCGGGCTCGCGGCGGCAGTCATTCAGTATGCAGAGCAACGAGTTCTCACGTGCCTGCTGGACGTAGGTGTAGATCAAGCGCTGCAGCTTATCCCGCTCGGTGTGTGCAATCTTGGCGAACCCGAATCCGGGCAGATCGATTACAACTACGGGACGGGGCTTTTGATTATCGATCTTGAGCTTAACCTCAAAAAGATTAATCTCCTGGGTGCGCCCCGGGGTTGAACTGACGCGCGCTAAAGCTTTGCGATTGGTAACGCAGTTAATTAGCGACGACTTCCCCACATTGGAGCGGCCCACGAAGGCGATTTGAGATATGGTCTCGTCAGGCAGCTCGCGCGGATCGGTTAAGCCCTTTAGAAATTCCGCACTAACTACCGTGATCACAATGCTCTTTCGATGCGAGTTTGGAAACTCGGCGTCCCAGCGCCATGATGTAGAGGGCCAGGATTATCCAGACCGCGGTGTAGGCAAAAAACAAACTGGACATTGTGTCCGGAGGACATTCCATACGCTACTCCTCTAAGCCATGTTCAAGCAGGCCAATCCGAAAGCGCAGACTCAAGAGCTGCAGCTCCAAGAGCGCTAAGGCCGCCATCCCCATGCACATCGTATAAATGAAACTTGGATCTTTGAGACCGCGATTACCTATCACCTGCGGATGAAGCTGTGTAAATTGCGGCACTAGGTTAATTGAAAAAACAACGATCGGGACGGTCAGGGCGCTAACAATTCCCAGAATCGCCGCATGTTGCGGAATACGGGTGCTGTCTCCGAAGGCCCGTAATAGGTTCAGCGCCAGCAGGATCAACCACAGCACCAAGAAGGTAACGAGTCTCGGTTCCCATCTAAACCAGGTATTCCAAGCCGCGTGGCCCCAGATCATTCCAGTTACTAATGTAATCGTGCAGAACACAAAACCGATCTCCGCCGCGGCCTGGGTTAGGATGTCGTACTTAATTCCGCGCGTACTGAGATAGGCGATGCCGCAAAAAAAGATCACCGCGCAAGCGATATAGCAAGCAATCGCGCTTCCGACATGAAAATAGAAGATGCGCTGGACGGGTCCCATCACCCGTTCATTTGGAACCACCATAAAGACTAGCCACAGCAGCGCCCCAATTAGCGCTAGGTTTACCGGGGCGATGATTGATTCGAATCTACTGAGTTTGGAGTGTGAGAGCGCCATACCGTCTTAATCTCTGACTGCGTGCTCGAAGAGCAGAAGCCCGCATACGCTATATAATAGATCGAGTCCTATCACCAGCGCGAGCCAGTGCGAGACCCCCTGGGGCGAGCTGCCCAACATAATCACCGAACTTAGCTCAATCGCCCCGAAAAGCAGGGGAAAGAGCAGAGGCAGGAGCAGGAGCGGAAGCAGCATCGATCGCAAGCTGCTTCTTACAGTCAAAGCGGAGATTAGAGTCGCCAGAGCCGCATAACCCCATAGCACCAATAGCGCCACCACAACCATCGGCACAGAGAACACTGTCAGCGGTACATCAAAAAAAAGTGCCAGCATTAACATCGCTGTAAAATGGCCTACCGCCACTACCGCATAGTTGCTGATGACCTTCGCCAGAAATAGCTGCCAGACCTGATCTAGCCGGAGCAGTACTCCATCAATGGCCTGGCCGGCGGCTTCGTATTCGAAGCTCTTACCGATCGAGATCGTGCAGATCAACACCGAAACCACCCAGATCAAAGCGGGATAAAGTTTGCGTACCGCTTCGGGCGAGATGAAAGCCCCGTTAATCCCAATTGCCAATATCAGCGCGACCAATATCGCGAGCCCAACTAGGAGACTCAGCACCTCGCGGTGTCTAAGTTCATTCAGCAGATCCTTTCTTAGGAGAGCGAGAATGCTCCGCATCAGCGATTTCCCTCTCTGTACCGAGCCACCACGTTTTCGATCCCTGAACTCTTACTGTCAGCCGCAACCTTGCCGGATTCAAGCAGTAGCACTCGATCGGCGAAAGGCAGGAGCCGATTTAAATCATGGGTGGCGACTAGCGCAAATCCCCCCCGCACACCGCCGATACTCTGCTTGATGCGGGCAAAAAGAGAGATCACACTTCTGTCATCCAAACTGGCGCTGGGCTCATCCAGCAGCAGGCAATTGGGATCGTGCGCAAAGGTCACGGCCAATGCCGCTCGCGACTGCAGTCCCTTGGAAAGTTCTTGAAGGGCAGCAGCGCGCCGATCGTACAGCTCCCAGCTATCCAAATAGTCTTTTTCCGGAGTGGCTATTCCAAGCAGCGCAGCCGCAAGCTGCAGATTTTCCAGGAGACTTAAACCTAGGTAGGCCTGGGGGGCATGCCCCTGGTACCCCAGCGCCAAGCGCGAAATTTTTTGGACCTCTCCGCTATCGGGTCTGGCTAGTCCGGATAATATTCTTAGCAGTGTGGTCTTGCCTGCGCCGTTGGCCCCAAGCAGCAGGACCAGCTCCCCGGAACCGATCTCCAGATTTAGCTCTCTTAATACCTCAAGACGCCGAAAGCGCTTCGAGACGCTCCGAGCAGAGAGGGCATTTTCAATCGTCGTGGCCGACATAAAGTATCTGCTATTCTCCAGCAGCGATACGGGCCGGGGCAAGAGGCTTGAATACCGCCTGAGAGGTGCGGCCATGTCCGTGAAAATCCCGCAATTTGAGGACAAGATTCCTGTGGTTGCAGTGGATCTTACATATATCAGGCACATCAGGACGCTGAGCTACTTCGGCGCCGATTTTAATCCCGCTGCGATCTCACCTGCAGCTCTAAGCTTCAGCAGCTTGTAGTCCGATTCTGAAATTTTTCCGGTGCTAAAATCGAGCTCCAGATCCTTAATCAATTGGAGTAGCCGCTCGCGGCGATCGGACTGCTCGGTCTCGGGGTCCTCCGGCAAAAAATCAGCGCTATTATCGAATAGCGGTTTCACCACAAGGGTAACAACAACGGCTGCCAGTAAAAGTCCGGCTATTATTGTAATCATATGCTGCTGCTCGCCGATCCCTGCGGCGCTCTCTCAAAAGCAGGGGCTGTCTGTTTACGCGGCAGGAGAATAATCACACTGCCGATGATCATCAAAATTGCCCCGAACCAAAGCCAGACCTGAAGTGGATTGATAAAAACCTTAAGCGCCGCCTTGCGGCCCGAATCATCAAGTCCAACCATCACAAGATACAGATCTTCGCGCAGCGTCACATTCAATGCGACCTCGGTGGTGTTTTCCTGATTGCGCACATACGAACGCATCTCCGGTTTAAGCGTTCTAAGAAAGTTGCCCTCTTGATCGAACACCTCGGTGACCGCAGTCACGCTCTGATAGTTCGGGGTCTGCCCTTCGTCGATCTGTTTTAATTTCAATTCGAAGCGGCCCACGCGGAAGGACTCTCCCGGCGCCAAAGCGAACTCACGTTCCACCTTGTGCGCCATGGAAGCGGTGATGCCGATGGTGGCGACCAGTACTCCAAAATGCACCAAATATCCGGCATATCGATCGCGATGCCGTCTGAAGAGTCGTCCTGCCCCCGAAAGACTCCCTGCGAGGGCGTTTTCTGAGCCTAAGGCCTGGGCACGGATGCCGCGGTGCATCTCGCCCAAAATGGTCATCAAGACGAAGGCACAAAGCGCGTATGATAAAATCGGATAGAAGCCCGGCACTCCAGCCCAAACCAGCAACACCGCCACAGCGATCCCAAAAACAAATGGCCCAAGAAAGGTGCGGCGCAGGTTAGGCAGATTGCTCTTACGCCAGGCGATGAGCGGGCCTACGCCCATCATAAAGATCAGCGCCAGAAAAAGCGGCACATTGACTGCGTTGAAAAATGGAATACTGACGGTCTGCTTAACCCCCGTCACAGCTTCGGAGATCACCGGGAACATCACTCCCCAGAGTGTGGCAAAACAGATACTCAACAGGATCAGGTTATTGATTAAGAAAGCGGCCTCACGGGAGAAGAAGCTTTCGATGCGCCGCTCCGGGCGCAGCTCCTTACGCCGCCAGATGGTCAGAGCTAGAGTCAGCGCCACCAGCGTGCCAAGGTAGGCTAAGAACACCCAGCCCATGTCGGTTTCGGCAAAGGCATGCACGCTCTGCACGATCCCTGAGCGTGTCAGAAAGGTCCCGAAGACGGTGAGGCCATAGGTGGCGACCACCAGCCAGACGTTCCAGATCTTGAGCATGCTCTTCCGTTCCTGGACCATCACGGAGTGCAGGAACGCAGACCCCGTGAGCCAAGGCAAGAAAGAAGAATTCTCCACCGGATCCCAAGCCCAAAATCCGCCCCAGCCCAGTTCCACGTAAGCCCAATGTCCCCCCATCACGATTCCGGCGGTTAGAAACGCCCACCCGAGCAGGGTCCAGCGGCGGGTCAGCCGAATCCAATCGTTATTAAGCACACCCGAGAAAAGCGCGCCTAAACAGAAGGCGAAGGGCACTGCGAATGTTGTGAAGCCGAGATAGAGCATCGGGGGATGCACCACCATCAACGGATTCTGAAGCAGCGGATTCAATCCGTTTCCATCCGGCGGAACGAAGGGCGCTTTGATATAGCGGAATGGATCGGTGATGAACATCACCACGCTGAGGAAGAAAAGTGCCGATGAATTTAATACGGCCAGAGTCCAGGACATTAACGCCGAAGAGCTGGCTCTAAAGTTAAGCGCCACAACTCCGGAGCTGAGGCTTAGGATAAAAGCCCACAGCAACATCGAACCGTCCATACCGCCCCAGATTGCCGAGATCTTATAGATGTCGGGCATGTCGCGATTAGAAAAACGCCAAACATACTGCACAGAATAATCGTTATGGATGAACAGCCAGCCCAGCGCGAAGATCGACAGGAAGCAGCATAGGGTGACGAGCTTGGTAGAATTGACGACTGCCAGAAGCAGCTTCCTTGAACGTTTAATCCCAGCACCGGCTCCGCCTAGAACGCCGAAAAGTGCCAGTATCCAAGCAAAGAACAATGCCAAATGTCCGAATTCAGCCATAAGCTCAAATCCAAATTCTACCTACCTGGGAACGGTAGAATATCTGCCCTCAAATTGATAGCTGCGAAGGATTACTTGGCGTTTTTGCCGGGCAGGGGAGGCTCGTATTTAGAAGGGCACTGGGTCAAAAGCTTCTCGGCCTGCAAGACACCGTTGGCGTAGGAGCCGTCAATGATAACGTCGCGACCGGGAGCAAACATATCGGGTTTAAGCCCGCGGTAAACGACCGGCACTATTTTTTCAGGACTGCCCCCCGGATCGTGAATTGAAAATTTAAGCTCAGCCGTCGGCGAGACAGTATAGTCGATGGCTTCAGGCGCGACCCGTCCAGCCACCCGGATACGGCTTAGATCTTGATGCTCTGGCTGGCCTAGGATCTGAGATGGCATCAGCACCATCGCTGCCGCTTCTTTGGTAGCCCAGACAATCAGTCCGACGGCGATCAGCGCCACGGCACATACTATATATATAAAGGTCTTGTTCATCTTGCTCTATTGTACCCCGAGTATGAGGAGGCTGCCAGCCCGGGTCGGGTAATTCGCGAACCGCGATCGTGGGGAAAGCCTGCCTCGCTGTGGCCTTAGAGGTGGGCAATCCCTACCATCTTGCCCGGCAGTGCGCATGCTCCGAGCCAGGGGGTAAGGGGATTCTCTCTCCATTAAAGATTGGTAAAGTAATAAGTGCCATGGAGTTAGGGTTTGCTTCGCTTCGCTCGCAATGACAACGGGCCTCGCTTCACTGAATGACAGGAATTTTGTCTTCGAATTGCGCAACTCGTACAGTTGAAGAGGTTGCACGTTTATGGGACGGAATGCATGCCGATGCGCGCTGTTCTGTCGTTGCGAGCGAAGCGAAGCAATCCCTACCAATTTGCCCGGCGGTGCGCATGCTCTGAGCCAGAGGGTAAGGGGATTCTCTCCCCATTAAAGCTGGGTAAAGTAATAAGTGGCATGGAGTTAGGGTTTGCCCGCCTCCGCTCATGCTACGGCGTGGCAGGCTTTCGCTCCGCTCAATGACAGATCAGATCATCCTTGCAGGAACTTCATCAACAGCGCAGCAATTCTGTCCTCAAATTGCGTAATTCGTACCGCGATGACAGAACCGGAGCTGCGCGACCTGTCGAATCGTAGACCGGCGAAGTCGGAAACAATCCCCGCTGCATGATTCCCCAGATTCCCGCTCCATCAGCTCCCGATCAACGGGACCGGAATTCCCCCTTGATCCTTATACTCACCATACATCCGGTGACTAGCCGCCACGGATGTGTAAAAAACGCGATACGCGTACTTCGGATCGGTCACTGTCATCTGTATGCACAAATCATCATTCAGCACCACGAAAATTGCGCTCTGAAGTCTTCCCTTTGTCCGGAAAGCCGCCACCTCTTCGGGGCGCTCGTTATCTAACCCGGTCAGAATCCTGACCTGCTGTGAATCAATCACGGCCAACGCGAATCGGGAATCATCGGAATAACTAACTTTCACTGGCGCTCGGGATGGATATGGCTCTGTCGCAAGCAGCTCAGAAATTTTCTGGGTATAACGTTCCTGCTTCGCTACCTGCTGCATAGTCGCGCTGACGAAGTAAGTCTGCTCTAACTGCGCAGACCGCAGATTTGAAGTGGCGACAGGGACCGGTGTGGCTGGCATTGTTGTTCTCCTCGAAAAATTGAATTGACTGGAATGCCAGGATTATCTTCCAATTTCGGAAATTTGTCCGCTGTCTGGAGTTAGCGCTTGATGAGTCTTTGATGAAATCGGGCTAGCTCACAGCTTGGCCCTCTCTCTTGCGCTAGTGCGCGGCGCTCAATTTAGCGGCTTGTACACCGGTATTCCGAGCGATCGCTTGACTTCATTGATCTTTGCAGTTACCTGCCCGTAAAACCATTTCTTATCCCACCACTCACGGGCATCCACCGGGGTACCATGTACCCGCATCTCAAAATAAACCCGGTTGCCGCGGGAAAGGCCGGTGCCCCCGGCCGTGCCGATCTTCTGGCCGACCTGGACGCTTTCACCCCGGTTGACCAGGACGTTTTCCATGAATCCGTAAATGCTGACGATGCCTAAGCCGTGATCAATGCCGACGCAGCGTCCATAGACCCCCAAATTATCGGAGAAGATCACGATACCATTATTGGCCGCATAAACCTCAGGATGCTCGGGCGGCAGAGTAAACTCATAGCCTTTGCGCTGCGCCTTTCCGATCACCTGTCCGTTAAATATAAAGGTAACATCATCGCCAAAGGCGCCGGTCACCGTGCCGGGATGCATGAAGAAGGGCCCGTCCCAAAAACGTTCGTAACGCTCCTTCTTTAAGAGCGAAAGGATTTCATCTTCATTAAACTGGCGCAAAATTTCATTCACATATCTGAATTGTTCTAAGAGCCGGTCGACCCCGCCCTTGGGAGTTTCGTATACCAGATCGCGGCCCGAGCGCTGCAACACCTCCCGCAGCTTATTGAAATTCTCATCCGCAATCGGAGCGATGCGTTCACGCAGGGCCTCTTCGGAGACCTGCTGTGTCACGGCGCGAAAAGGACGATCAAGCACCTTATTGTAGAAGGGGACCGAGACTGCGTTGCCCACGTTATCCTCGGCGAATGCGCGCACGGAGATATCCTGAGACTTAGCGTTCATGTCCGCCGCATATATCGCGACGAACAGAGACTGCCCGTCAAAGGACTCATCTATGCCGCTCGCCGGATATCCCAGAAAAGTCTGCGCCCCGGCTTTGACTCCGGAGACCGCCAGCCGTTCATCGAACGCCTTGTAGAATATCAGCTGAGATCCGCCGACAGTGGCATTATGCTGTGTAGTCAGCACCTCAATGCGCGGTTTTCTAAAGTCGACCTCAAGGGGAACCTGCTTCTCCGCGACATTGCTCCAGAAGCTTCGATCAAACGCCTTAATTTCGAGGGTCGCGCTGCCCTCATCGAGGGCGCTACGGTCCCCCGGGAAATCGACCCTGATTTCAGCTTTCTCGCGGCCGCCCAACGCTTCGCGTAAAAGATCCTTCTTCACTCCGCGCTGGACAGTACGTACGATGATCTCATCCAGTCCCGATCCTTGGTCTGAAAGCAGAATCTTGATCGAAGCCGGGGCCAGTCCTACCCCCCGCGGCATCTCGGTTATGCTTATTTGTGGCGCCGTGACCTCGAGAATTCGCATCATCAGGGGGGCCAAATCGCGCCAGCCCAGAAGTGCCACGGGAATAAGCGCCGCTACTAATGCGATGAAAACTAGAAATCGAAAAGAGATACGCCCGCTCTCTATGCCCGTCGCCTCATGGCTAATTTTGTTCAAACTCGTTTCGTTCATCTAAAGATCAAGGCCCTCAAGCCCCAGGTTCTCGATGGCGCTTCCCAACCGCTCATAAAGAAAGCTCTTGAGCTTCTCTTTGACCCGGTTTTCAAGCTGGCGCACCCGCTCCGGACTAAGTCCTAGCTTGTCCGCGAGCTGGTGCAGCGTGGCCTTCTCATCGCTAATAACCCGTTCCTTGAATATAGTTTGCTCTTTAGGATTTAGCGTAGAGGTAAACTCGTCTAAGCTCTGCTGTAATAGGTCACTTAGCTGTTTTCTTGAAACAGCCTCTTCCACGCTGAGCCCCGCGGCGGGGAGCACCGAGGCCAAGCTGGCATCGGAACCAGCCTGAATTGGCGCATCGATGCTCATATCGGCTCCGCCCAGCCGCTGCTCCATCTCCACCACATCGCTTTCCCTAACATCCAGCTTCTCGGCCAGAAGCTTCGGGGTGGGGTAGAAACCGTCCCTTTCCAGCTTCTCGCGCTCTTTCTTGAGGTTGAAAAACAGCTTGCGCTGGGCCTGGGTGGTGCCAATCTTCACCATCCGCCAGTTGGCCAGAATGAAGCGGATGATATAAGCCTTGATCCACCAGATGGCATAGGAGGGAAACCGCACGCCCCGATAGGGATCGAAGTTTTTTACAGCCTCCATCAATCCGATATTGCCCTCCTGGATTAAATCCAGAAGATTGCGAGCCGCGCGCTCATAGTCCCGTGCAATCTTAACCACCAGTAATAAATTGCTGGTGACTAGCTCATAGGCGGCCTGCCGATCACGGCTTTTGTGGTACCGAACTGCAAGCTCCTTTTCGCGCTCCCGAGACAGGGGCGCATATTGCGAGATCTCGCTTAGATAGGCGCTAAGGGCATCGAACGGAACAAGCCCTTTGGCCCGCGTTACAGCTGGGGCCGCAGCGTCATCCGCCCCCCCCGCCTGCTCCTCTGGTTCGGGGGGCAGTACCTCGACCGAGTCATCCAGAGCGACTACCTCATCAACGCCCGGCTCCTCCGGCGAGATCTCCGGTTCCGCCGGTACAACCTCGACCACAGGGGTGGGGGCCGCGCTCTTGCGTGGTTGTTTTATTTTACGTGCGCGTTTGCTCAACGAACTGCCTTAGAAATCTTGGTTTAAGCGAACCCTAAGCGGTTCGATAAGTAGCTAAATAGACTATCACGAACGATATTTTAGGTGCCAGTCGAAGCAGCCTCTCCTCCCGACGCAGAACCTAAAAAGGGGGGCAAATTCCCGCTGAAATCAAAACTTTTCAAGTTCTTATCTCCGTGTGTCGAATATTGTCACTGAGACAATATTTGGCATGAGGTGTGCCGCCGCACCATTTCGCGGCGCGCTCTCTCTGCAGATGGGAAACGGGAATGTCATCGCGCGTTGGGGATCTATTAGTTCGAACGGGACTAATCTCCCCCGATCAACTAGTCAAGGCACAGGAGGCGCAGCGTACAGCCGGCGGCGGCTTCTTAGGCACCCATCTAGTCAATCTGGGATTCATCGCCCAAGACGATCTGCTGCAAACCATTAGTCAGCAGTACGGCGTACCGATCATCCAGCTCCTCGACTACTCCATTGACGATTCAATTCTGCAACTGGTTCCGCAAAACTTAGCGACCAAGCACTCACTGCTGCCAATCGTCAAAAAAGATCAGACTCTGACTGTCGCGATGGTGGACCCCTCCAACATCGTGGCGCTAAATGACATAAAATTTATCACTGGACTTGATATCCAGGTCGCTGTCACTACCGAACCCGAACTCAAACTGACATTAGAGAAGCTCTTCGAAAAGAACGTTTCTTACGAAAGCATCATTGGAGACCTCGGGGACGAAAATGTCGAGGTGGTGCAAACTCAGGACTCCGTTGATGTTAACGAGCTTGAAAAAGCCACGGAGGACGCGCCCGTGGTCAAGCTGGTTAACGCCGTACTCACCGACGCGATTAAAAAGAACGCTTCCGATATTCATATCGAACCGTACGAGAAGGTCTTCCGTGTAAGATTCCGTATCGACGGCGTGCTTTATGAAATCATGAAGCCGCCGCCAAAACTGAAAAATGCCATTACCTCACGTGTCAAGATCATGGCTGATCTTGATATCGCCGAGCGCCGGCTGCCGCAGGACGGACGTATCAAGTTAAAGCTCGCCAACAATAAGGAGATGGACTTCCGCGTAAACGTCCTCCCGACTTTGTTCGGCGAGAAGGTCGTGATGCGTCTTTTGGATAAGTCCAATCTGCAGCTCGACATGTCGAAACTCGGATTTGAAACCCGCCAAATCGATGACTTCAAGGAGGCCATCTCCAAGCCTCACGGGATGGTGCTCGTAACCGGCCCGACCGGCTCCGGCAAAACTACCACGCTGTATTCTGCTCTCGCCGAGCTTAATAAGCTCACTACTAACATCAGCACCGCCGAAGACCCGGTCGAATTCAATCTGATGGGCATTAATCAAGCCCAGATGCAGGAAGAGATCGGATTCAATTTTGCTTCAGCCCTGCGCGCCTTCTTACGCCAAGATCCCGACATCATCATGGTCGGTGAAATTCGTGATTATGAAACCGCGGAAATCGCCATCAAGGCATCGCTGACCGGACACTTGGTGCTTTCGACGCTTCACACTAACGATGCCCCTTCCACCATCAACCGACTGCTGAATATGGGTGTCGAGCCTTTCTTGGTAGCCTCCTCGATCAATTTGATCTTGGCGCAGCGACTGGCTCGCCGCGTCTGTTCGGCTTGCGTGCAGGAGATCGAGGTTAACCCTGAGGTGTTGGTGAACATCGGGATTCCGGCAGCCGAAGCACGGCATATGAAGGTAAAGCAGGGTAAAGGCTGCGATAAATGCGCGGGCACAGGATACAAGGGACGTATCGCGCTTTACGAAGTAATGCCGATGAAAGAGGAGCTGCGAGAATTCGTGCTGAACGGCGCTTCAGCCGCGGAGATTAAGCGTGAATCGGTACGCCTCGGTATGATGACGTTACGTGCATCGGGGCTTTTGCGGTTAAGAGAAGGCACGACCACGATAGAAGAGGTGCTTCGCGTAACTGCTGCTGACTAAAAGCCGGCGCCGTTACTCGAAGTATCCCGCGGTCATAGGTGCAGAGCCCGCAAGGGCGAATGGATCTGTAAGGTGTAGCAGTAGCGCTCTGGTTTTTACTAAACGAGGAAACACCCAATGCCAGTCTTTGCATGGGAAGGAACAAATCCTACCGGTAAGAAAGTTACCGGAGAAATGGAAGCCAAGAATGCCCAAATGGTGTTCAACGCCTTAAAGGCGCAGCGGATTGTGCCGAATGCCGGACGTATACGCGAGAAGGGCAAAGGTCTGGAAATGGAGCTTAAGCTTCCAGGTTTCGGACAAAAGGTCACAGAGAAAGATGTCGTGATCTTTACCCGCCAGTTCGCCACGATGATCGATTCGGGACTACCACTGGTTCAAGCCCTGGACATTTTGGCCAAGCAGCATGAAAACAAGGCCTTCCGCGACGTGTTAGCCGGCATCAAGGAAACCGTCGAGACTGGCGGCACATTAGCAGAAGGATTAGCCAAGTTCCCCAAAGCCTTCGACGACCTTTACGTCAATATGGTCACAGCCGGAGAAAGCGGCGGTATCTTGGATGTAATCCTAGAGCGTCTTTCGATGCAGCTTGAGAAAACCATGAAGCTCAAGCGCGAAGTTAAAACCGCCATGATCTATCCCTGCGTAGTGATCGCCGCCGCCGTAATTGTTACCTCCGTGCTGCTGATCTTCGTTATTCCGACCTTTGCTGAACTGTTCCAAGATTTCGGATCAGCGCTGCCGCTTCCAACACAGATCGTGATTGAAATCTCGAACTTCGTAGTTAAGTGGTGGTACTTAATCTTCGGCGGAATCGGCGGTGGAATCTTCATGTTGCTCAAATTCGCAGGCACTCCCCGCGGACAGGAAGTAATCCATCCACTGGCACTCAAACTCCCGATTTTTGGTAATATCATCCAGAAGGTGGCGGTCGCCCGTTTTACCCGCACCCTCGGCACCATGGTCAGCTCCGGCGTGCCGATTCTGGACGCCCTGAATATCTGTTCACGGACGGCTGGCAACAAAGTCGTCGAGCGTGAAGTGCAGCATGCGCGAGTCGCGATCTCCGAAGGTAAATCGATGGTCGAGCCGCTTAGTCAATCGGTCGTATTCCCACCCATGGTCGTTTCCATGATCGGAGTTGGCGAATCGACCGGTGCTTTGGACGCGATGCTGCAAAAGATCGCCGATTTTTACGAAGATGAAGTGGACAATGCCGTGACTGCGATGAAGCAGTTAATCGAGCCGCTGATGATCCTATTCCTTGGTGTAATCATTGGAGGTCTGGTCGTGGCGATGTATCTGCCAATCTTCAAACTGGGATCTGCAATCGGATAGCATGAACGGCTGGGATTATAACATCAAAACAGCGGGCCCTCCGCCGGAGGTCAGCTGGTTTATTGCTGCACGCATCGCGGTAGTCGCCCTGCTTTTATTGGCGGTCTCGGTTAGTGCTGCAATCTTCCCCTCGGAATCGCTGGCTGAAATCGACGGGCTCTTTAAGTGGATCGCCTGTGTGTTCGCAGTTTATGCGGGCGCCGCAATGTGGCTGCGCTTTGCGACACCCACCAGGGTTTTTACCTGGGGTCAGCTCTTTCTTGACACGGCCGTCGTAACGGGAACGGTCTATTTTAGCGGTGGACCGGTCAGTCCTTTCTTATTTCTCTATATTCCGCACGTCATGTCGGCGGCACTGCTGCTTTCGCGAAGCGCGGCGCTGGCAGTCGCATTGGCAGATTTCATTGCCTACTTAGGATTGGTTAGCTGGATTCGTTTCGTGTCCGGACATACGCTTACAGGGGCCGGACAGATTCCCTTTAGCGGCCTGGCAGTGCAGCTCATGGGGTTGGCCTCGGGTATGGTGTTAGTAGCAATCGCCACTAATTTCCTGGCGCGCAAACTCCAATCAAGCAACCTGCAGGTCGAGCAATCCAAGCGCGACCTAGAGGAGCTTAGCAACCGCCATAAGGAGCTGGTTGACGTCCTGCCCGAAGGAATCATCACGTTGAACCTAGATGGGAAAATCACTAGCATCAATCAAGCTGCGCTCTCGCTGCTGCGTTGCGATGTCGGCCGCACCAACGACCGGAAGCTGGTCGATCTGCTGCACGAGATCGATCCGCAATGCAACACCGATTGCTGCAAACTGCAGAAAGGAGCAGGGGAGCTGTCAGTCAGTTTCCATCCTGACACCGAGCAGTTCCAGTTCATGTTCCATCGCCGCGAACTTTTCGATCAGGCCGGAGAACAGACCGGCACCATAATTTCTTTCAGAGATATTACCAAGCTGCGCGCCCTGGAGGATCAAATTGAAGTGCAGGAGCGGCTGGCACGGCTGTTATCGGGCCAGGATCAGCCTTCGCCTCCGGCTTTAGCCCAGCTCCCGCAGTTCGTGGGAGAAAGCCCGGTAATTCAAAAGGTCTTCGCACTGATTAAGCGCGTGGCCCCTTCTGATGCCACGGTGCTGATTGATGGAGAATCGGGGACGGGAAAGGAATTAGTAGCGCGTGCGATTCATCTCTCGGGACCCCGCGCTAAGGCGCCCTTTGTGCCGGTCAACTGTGGAGCGATTCCCGAAAATTTGATTGAGAGCGAGCTGTTTGGGCATAAGAAAGGCTCCTTCACTAGCGCCGACTCAGACCACACCGGACTATTCCGGCAAGCCGACGGCGGCACCATTTTTCTGGATGAAATCGGAGAACTTCCGATTCATATGCAAAGCAAACTGCTGCGCGCGCTGCAGGAGAAAAGCGTCCGTCCTGTTGGCGGCGACAGGGATATTCCGATTGATGTGCGCATTATTGCTGCTACAAACCGCAACCTGCGCTACGAAGTGGAGCAGAAGAATTTTCGCGAAGACCTGTATTACAGACTAAATGTTATCCACCTGATGCTTCCGCCGCTCCGCGAACGGAGGACTGATATTCCGATTCTTATTAATGCGATCTTAAAAACCTTGTGCGCCTCCAAGACCATGCCGGTCGTCCCTCCCGCCACCATGCAGCTATTGATGGATTATAATTATCCGGGAAATGTACGAGAGCTCGAAAATGCGCTGGAGCGTGCACTCGTGCTGGGCGGAGAAGCAATTTTGCCCGAACACTTACCCGACAGCTTTACTGCACGCCATTCCGCGGGAATAAATCCCGAAACGGGCAAACCACACACCCGCATTATTATCGATGAGTCGATCAATCTGCCGGTCAAGCTCGATGAGATTCTGGCTGAGGTGGAGCGACGCTACCTAGAATCAGCGCTGGAAAAGACTCACGGTGCTAAGAAAAAAGCAGCCCATCTACTGGGAATCAATTTCCGCTCCTTTCGCTACCGCCTGCAGAAATTCGGCATCGGCGATGAGGAAACCAGCGAACAAGAGGATCGCGCTGAACAGTAAGCGCTTCTTGTTAGCCTTTACGCGAACCTGTCATTGCGAGCGAAGCGAAGCAATCCCTACCATTTTGCCTGGCAGTGCAAATACCCCGGGGTACGGGGTGAAGGCATCCTCTTCCCATCATTATCGGGTTAAGCAAAGTGTGGCACAGCGTTAAGGATTGCTTCGCTTCGCTCGCAATGACGCAACTCGTACTTCAGTGACAGAGAACTAGTTCTGGAAATACCTAACTGCTACAACAGGGAGTTTTACTCCGCTATCAAGCGGCCTTAGTTCTACTGCGTTACCACCACTCGCGCGACTTTGCTTGTTCCGCAAGCCGATACTCGGCAGAGATACACCCCGGGCGAAACAGCTGCGCCATCATCGGCGCGGTGATCCCAAGCTAGGCGGTGAATGCCAGCGGCAAAATCATGCTGCATCGATCTGATTGATCGGCCCGCTATATCATATAGCTCGACCTTAACCCCCGATGCCACCGGCAGCTCCAGGGTAAAGTCGGTATGTCCGACAGAGGGATTGGGGCGCGGCGCCGAAAGCGCAAGCTCCGGGGTATTCGGAGTCTCGACATCCACAATCGCGCCCGATACGGATTGATTATCAAGCACAACAACCGAGCTGGCGTCTGTGGGTCCGATGCCGGAGCCGAGGTTGTTAATGACGACGACATCCTGACGGTAGTCATTGCCGAAATTAGCCGCCAAAACTCCGGACGGCCCCGTACCGCCGGTCCCAAGATCCACCCGCCAGGTAAAGACACCGTTCCCGTCCGAGGTAAATACGCTGGCCCGTGACACCGTCGGTCCCGTAGCGATCAGATCCCGGCTATTGTTCTGGTCCAGATCGGCGGCCGTAACAAAATCAGCACCCGGGGCGGTGAATGTGCCCATCGCGCTAAAGGTGCCGTTCCCATTTCCGTGCAGCAGCGTGACTATGCCGTTGGAACTTCCGATCGCAATATCTAAAGCGGACGAGGCATCCAGCGCGGAGACTGTCAGGGAGCGCGGGTCTATTCCCAAGGGCATGTCCGCGCCCACGGGCTGGAAGGCTCCGCTGCCATTGGCACTCAGGACGCTCAGCGACCCGCTTGAAAAGGGCGGATCGTTGGCGATCAGTGCCTCCGGATTTCCATCGCCGCTTACATCTGCGACCTCGAATGCCGCCGGATACGGGCTCGTACTATAACTTTGCGGAGTGCCGAAATTACCAGCTGATGTTTGCAGCGCGACTTTAAGTCCTCCTTGGGCGGCTGAACTAATTGTGATCAGATCCTTCTTGTTGTCGCGATTAACATCGGCAATGCGAACCACATTCCCGTTAAGCGTTGTGGCATTGCCAACGTAGAAGGTTCCGTCTCCCGCTCCATTATAAAGCTGAACTGCGCTTCCGCCCAAGTCGCCGCTCACAGCGATATCCGGAATGCCATCCTGATTTAGATCGCCGACCGCGACGCTATTGCCAGCCCAAGGTCCGCAGCTGAAGCTTGAAAAGTCGGTGAACTCGCCTGCCGATGTGCCGAGTGCAACCCGCACCGTTGCCGGCACCCCCGGGACAGCGCCCTGCAAAACCACTAGATCATTTAAAAGATCGCCGTTCAGATCGGCCGCTTTTGCATCGACCGCATTCACTCCGGTATCCCGCAGCTGGGACTTTCCGAGTGCAGAGTCGGGGTTGGAGATAATGCACATGCGATCCTTATTTCCGGCTGTGACTAGGTCCGGACGCGAATCCAAATCAAAATTAGCCGCGGCTACCGCTCCCCCTCCTGTGACTACATAATTCTCGCGCGGCGCAAATGTACCGTCGCCGTTATTTCTCAGCAGCGTTAAACTCTGAGTGTTCTCGTCTCTTTGTCCGGTAACAAGATCCGGGCGGCCGTCTTGATCCACATCGATCGCCGCGATTGAAACCGGGCCGCCCACGGAGGATGTAACCGTATAGGCAGCGCCGGAGCTGAAGCGCGTGGGCGTGCCATCATTCAGAAATACCTGCGCCTGCTTCGAAGCTCCGCAAGCCAAAGCCAGATCGGCCCGGGAGTCGCCGTTTAAGTCGGCAATAGCTACCGCACTAGGAATCGTTCCGCTTACAGGAGTAGCCAAATTAATCGCAGCATTGAAACCCGCGCCATTGTTTACCAAGACCGAAGCTCCTGCATAGTTGGATGTAACGATATCGAGCCGTCCATCTCCGGTTACATCGCCAAGCGCCACGGCTCGAAGTCCCGGACCTGTATCGTATGTCCCGATCGGAGTGAAGGTTCCGTTTCCGTTACCGTGCAGTACCTGCACCTTGCCAGCTACGGAATTGCCGCCATCTAATCCGACTACTACGTCCGCAGTGCCATCAGCATCGACTGGGCCAGCCACTGCTGAGCGTGGCGCATATCCGGGAAGGGGAGAACCGACTGCACTTTCGCCCTGCAAAGCCATTTTGCCCTGATTAAAAAGAACGGTGGCCTGCGCACCCACGACATTGTGCCCAATTACAAGGTCGCGATAAGGATCGGCATTTAGATTTGCCATGTTGACCGAAGAAGGCGCGGCCGCAACAGCAACCGCACTCATCGGATCCATCGTTCCATCTCCGTACCCCACGAAAGGCACGACCAGATTCGAATCCGTACAGGCCACCACAACATCTGTCGCTCCGTCCCCCAAGAAGTCGGAGGCGGCGACCGCTTTATTGGCAGAATTGGGGATCTTAAACGCCAGGAAAGGCGCGTTGAAGTCCAGGTGCGGACCAGATCCCTGGGCCTGCGACTCCGCCGGCTGAGCCGGACGCCGGTTTGTGGCGGGCAAGTTAAAGCTTAATGGATTCCGTGCAAAATCGGGCATCGTGGCGGCGGCAAAGGCAGGGTCCGGCGCGGCCTGGGCAGAGGAGCCCTTACGCGGCGCAAAACTTAACAGGGTGAGGGTCGCAGAAACAACCGATACGGCTTTGTGAAGGAAATTGCTCTGGTTCATAAGCGCTCGACCAATGGTAGCCCAAATTTAGTAGGCCATGTGGAGCGTGGACACCCGAGGCTCGCTCAGACTGACGCCTGCGCTCAGTCTTCATCCCTCAAGCTGTTACTCATCAAATCTGGGGCTTCATCGATCCACATCGCCACCGGCGAAAAAAAGACAAACGTTCGGAATTGTTCAAACCTAAAAAACGTAGGAGAGAAAATTAGCGAAGAGCAACCTAGCAGATCGCCACAAGCTACGGACGAACCGCTTCTTAGTCAAGAAAACATTGCAATCCAAGATCGATCTTACGATCGCACAAAACGAATTCAGCAGAGGGCTTAATTAATTGGCTTAGCCTTTTTCTTCATGTTAATACGCATGAGAAAACAATCTTTGTGAGGGCTCTGTGTCATACGACTCGCACCGACCGATCTCTCCACCCCAGCGACGAATTCATTCGTCTTTAACCTTGCTAATCTGCTTGCTGCTCAATTCCCTGATTCTTGCGGATCTCGCACTATGCGCTCCGACGGGCTTTAGAATTGATGCCGGTCCATCAGATACCTTGGAAAGTGGTGATAGCAGTACCACAACTAGCTCAGCACCGATCATGGATCTGCCGGTTCAAAATACCGGCGCGCTAGGAGGACGAAATGAAATTGCAATCGATCAGGTAAGCTCCGTTAGCGGTGCGTATGAGTTTTCCATTCCTGTCGAACTGCCGCCGGGGGTCGGAGATCTATCCCCGTCAGTAGCGATCTCGTATAGCAGCGACGGCGCCCGTGACAGTTTAATCGGGCCGGGTTTTTCTCTGGCTGCCAGCGGCTGTATTGCCCGGCAAGCACCGACATTTCCCAACGCCCAGGGAAAACTAATTCGAAATTTTGGCCCCCCCGGGTTCAGCGATCAAGACACCTTCTATCTGGGAGCCGATCGATTAATCCCTTGCGACGGCTCGACTAGCTGCCCAACTGGCACCTTCCGTACCGAGAACAATAATTTCGAGCGGGTTCAAGCGCGACCTGCGGAGCTACCAAATGGGTGGTTAATCACTAAGCCGGACGGCACCAAAATAGAATACAATGAACCGATTTATGCCGAAGAGTTCGCTAATGACTACGACCACAGCATGGCGTTCTGTCAGAGCAGAGTTGTAAGCGGCAACAATGAAATACTTTTCACCTATGCCCACCCATCACTGGGGGTAAAGGTTTTACAGAACATCGAATACGGTGGTCAGGCGGGAGCTTCGAATCACCAGTGGAGGATTGAGTTCGGCTGGACTGATCGAGCCGATATTTATCAGGGGTACCGGGGCGGTGGTCTCTCGCGAGTTACCAAGAAGCTCCAGTACGTCGATGTCCTGGTCAAGGCTACGGGCAAGCGACTCTTTCGATATTGGCTCGATTATGAGCCCACGTTGCCCGGCCCCAGCGCAACCCGCAAATACCGCCTCCTCAGTGTGCGGCAATATGGAAGTGATGACAGCGCCGTCTATCCGCCTTACGTTTTTACCTATCCGAATGATATCAAGGGATTTGGATCGAATTCTCAGATCCCTAATGGCTTAACCGGTGCCAATTATTTTTCGTATGACCACTACGTAAATCTCTACGACATCCAGCGGGAGCTCGCGAAGGACTGGGTATTAAATGATCATACCAGCGCTGTTTTTAACGATGTTAATCGCGACGGCTTCCCCGACATCGTCAGACACGATTCGTTAGGCAATGGCATTTGGCTTAATAACCAGGGACGCGGATTCACATATTCCGCCGAATGGACCAATAAGCTTGCGAATGTGCCTAGCTTCGGATGGCAGAGTAACGAGTGGAAGGGCCGCACTCAGGCCAGTATCCAGAATGTCACCTACAATGCTTTTGGCTTGTACAGCAACTTTGTTGACGGGGGCGCGCGCTTCGGCGATTTCAACGGCGATGGCCATCCCGATATTCTGGTTGCATCCGATAATAACTGCGACAACCGCAGCCCTCTTTATTGGCTGGGCTTATGGGATCAGAGCCTGAATGGCGGCACCGGTGGATGGGCGGAAAGCGCCGCCTCCGACGGTCTCAAGTCCAGCTTCCAAAGCACCGGAATCCGATTCAATAAGTTCCGCGACAAGTCGGATTGCGGAAAATATTTCACTAGGTCCGCTGGTGTATATGTAATTGACGCAAATGGAGACGGACTTTCCGATATCGTGCACTCCGGAATTTACGGCTGGGGTACCTATCTTAACAAAGGCAATCGGTTTGAGTACACCGCCAGCTCTCCACCGCCACGGGACTTTGTACAGTATCCGGACGATGCCAGTCACAATGAATATTACGATGTAGATCGAGGCGTACGTTTTGGGGATGTGAACGGCGATGGGCTGCCCGACATAATCGTTGCCAGACACGAGCACGACGACAACACAGGAGGCAATGCCTCTTTCCATGAAGTGCTCGTAAACACCGGACACGGATGGGGCGTAGATTCAGATCTTACCTCAAACCTGAGAACACTAGCGGCCTCAACGGAACTGTACTTTACCTCCTTATATCGCAACTATCCGCTCGCCGGAGTTGGCACAATCGATTACAAGAATTTGGCGCGCGGCACGACCCTGCTCGACGTCAACGGCGATGGCAAAGACGATCTAGTACGGGCCGAGTGCTTCAATATGAACTGCTCCACGGACTTTGTCGCACTAAATACCGGCAAAGGCTGGACCTTGAGCGACAATCCCGAATGGCATCTCCCCGTCCGCCTTGCGTTTTCTAATCACAACATCTGGCAAAACTCCGGCAATGTTGCGTCGTATGATTTTGACACAGCCGCCCGCTGGACCGATCTCAATAACGATGGGCTCCTTGATGTTATGGAGAGCGGCTCTTCTTTCTGGAACATTCCAAGCGGAATTCATACGTACACCAACAGCTCCAAATTCTACCGCGATTTAATTGAGACGGTACGCACTCCGAAGGGGGCGCTTGCAACGATATCTTATTTCCAGGTCAATAGTGCTAACGGGAGTCCTGATCTGTCCTTTGCCAAGACCATGGTGAAGTCGATCTCCGTAACCAATAACGGCTCCGGTGGCAGCGGCGCTCCTCCGTCCACTACGGTCAAAGACTATTATTGCTACGGCGCAAAGTATGATGCGCTGGAACGGCGATTCCTCGGATGCAAGGTCTTTTCAACCCGCGAAACATTGGAATCTGATGTACTCGAGGAGGGATTTGAAGCGCCCAGCCAATACCACTTCACCACCTCGTGGTATCTTAATTCTGAAAATGATTCATGCCACCGCGGAGCGCTGCGCCGCACGGTTGTCAGCTCTAAAATTTGTGATGGTCCGGACGGCATTTCCGGCACCCGATGTATTTACGATCCGGCCAACAATTTCGAACCGGTGGATATTGAATCCCCGGAGATCGACTTCTATCGCATCTCGGCCTTAAGACTGCGCAGCGTCGCGATGAACTCATTTGATGCCTGTCCCGTCGGCTATTACGGTCCCCACTTTAGCCCGGTGCGCGCGGCGGAACAGATCGTCATAGACCCGGCCAAGCAGATACTCAGGCGGGGCATCAAGCATACCTTCCAGTATAGCGAGTTCGGCAGCGTCTCGCGCAGAGCAGAGTATGCGCACGCCAGCGATGCAGCACCATATCGCTTAGTTGAAACGACCTTTGCCAGTCCCAACACCTCTGATTGGGTTGTGGGGAAAGTTTGCACCACGACCTTAAGAGACGGAAGCGGACGTGCGATTCGTGGAACGGCTGCGTATTACGACAATAATGATACGCTGTGTGCCACCCCTGCCAACGGCTGGCTGACCAAGGCCGAAACCATTGGATATCCTGTATACAGCCAGCCCGAAACGCGCATCACCACGCGCTTCATATACAACGCAGTCACTGGCAACCCTGAACAGGCGATTGATGGGCTAGGACATATCAGCACAACCGACTGGAACTCCGTCTACCCCGGTATCTTCCCGGCCTCAAAGACTAACGCCAAGGGTCAAACCTCTTATTTCGGTTACGACGGCTACGGGAATCTGACACAAATTACCGACGTGAATAATGTCGTATCCCAATTGCGCTACGACAAACTTCAGCGCATCAGCGAAAGCTGGATTGAGAGCGGGGGAGATCCTTCAACTCATACCTCTTATCAGTATCATTTAGGCGATCCCAACACCCAATATTTGGCTGTGACCCGCACACTGGACGCAGCGCGTATTGTGCAAGACGTGACACGTTTTGACGGCTTCGGGCGCAAATATTTAACGATTAGCCACGGCGGCGCCCAAAGCATCGCCCAATCATTCTCGTACAACACCCGCGGGCTGCCTGATAAAGTCACGCTGCCCTATGCCGCAAACGCCCCTTCCGAGCAGCGTTTCAGGCTCGATCAGCCATTGACCCGCATGCAATATGATCCGGATGGCCAGCGCGTTAGAACGACCAAACCGGGCGGTTACCAGGCCAGCTCGGCGCGCTATTTTTACGATGAGCCCGATCTGTTCGTCCAAGATATCACTATCGACAATACACCGCAGCCGATTCGAAGGCGGATCTTCACTGACCTTTTCGGACGAATGGTACGCGTCGATGAAAATCCCGACTCTCCGAATGTTCAAACCACTGCATTCAGATACGACGTGCTCAACAATCAGGTCGATGTATGCATGGCGGATGAAGGTGGAGACTGCGAAGCTCCCGGAATTTCGCGTATCAAGAGATTTTACGACGGGCTGAGCCGTCTAATCGCTCTAAAGGATCCCGATTCTTCGAACTGCCCTGATTCTAACATAGATAGCATCAGCAGCGGCTGCCCGTGGCGCTTCAGTTATGACCACAACGGCAATATTAAATCAGCCGAGGATCCCTTGTATGCCCTTAATACCGTAACGGGCACGCGCATTGTTTATACCTACGATCTGCTAAATCGGGTGGTAGAAAAATCGAGCACCAAGAACGGCGTCACGTACAAGAGCACTTTCGACCACGACCTTTCAAACCCTGCGTGCGCAGGTAGCGACGATTTCCCGATCGGCAGGATGACGGGAGCGTCGTCATATTCACTTCCCTCAAATGGACAGACGGTTTCATATTGCTTGTCGTATGACCGACTGGGACGCACGAAAACCAAGCTGGCTACAGTCACTCTTCCGGGCGCAGCGCCAGTCAGCGCGAATGTGGCATATGCCTACACGCAGGGAGGAGATGTCGGAACTAAGACCGCGGCCATCGGTGCGCAGAGCGACACAGTTAATTTTTGGTACGACGATTTCGGACGCCCGTATTCAATCGTCAGCAGCGCCGTCGGGGGACCGGTGGTGTCGGCAATTACATATAACCCGACCGGCCAAGAGCTGATTCGATATTATAGAAACTCGGGCGAGGGGATCTCCTATCAATACCGAAACGGTGACTACAGCGCACCAGCCGGAGATCTGCGGCTATCATCAATGCGGGCGTTGAATTCCGCGGCCCAATTTGATCTTACCTACGACTACAATCCGACCGGCAGCGTTAAATCGATTTACGACGCCGCCGCGGGCCGCACCGAGACGTTCGAATACGACGAACTCAATCGCTTAGTTCGCTACCTCCAGGGTGCAAATGAGATCGAGCGCTATGACTACGACATCCTGGGCAATCGAACTTCATCGCTGGGCGGCTCTGCCTCGGCGCAAACTTTCGGACTAAGTTACTCCTACACTCCCAGCGGCCAAGCTTCGGTGCTCCAGAAGAAACCGCTTAGTAAGAGCGCCATTCTGGGGATCCGCGCTGACAAAGCAGGGACGATCGGCTTCGAACCGGCGCCATCCAAGGAGCTTCAGCTTGCTTCGACGTCGCTGTTTTATAAATACGGGCAGGCACGCAGCGGCCAGGGCGGATCGCATGCGCTGAAGTGTCTTACTTCATCAGCGGCGGCTGATTGCAGCTCCGCGCTGGTCAGCTTCAGCTACGACCGCAATGGAAATCTGGAGAGCGAGATTAACTCAAGTTTGGGCCGAACCACTACCTACACCTATAATCAAGAAAACAAGATCGCCCGGATCTCTAGCGGTACGACATACACCGAATATTTCTATGGACCCTACGGCGAGAAGGTTGCGCAGTCCGATAATGGGAACATCACATATTACCTAGAATCGGGATTAGAGCTGCGCGGCAATAATGTTGCCTTCATTTACCGGATGAATGGCAGCACCGCTGCCATCCTCGAGAACGGCGCGATCCACTTCCTATATTCGGATTTGACCAATTCCACGCGACGCGTAATTAACGGTTCGACCAACCAACCTGAGCGCGTGCTCGACTACTATCCTTTTGGCACGGCCTACAATAACAGCGGGACTTATACTCCCCGGTACACCTTCGCGGGAGAAGACTCCAGCAATCTGGGGGTGAGCGATTTAGGCGAGCGCGGCTATGCTTCCTCCTACGGGCGCTTCATTCAACCTGACACAGTTACTCCAGACATCAGCGATCCGCAGAGCCTTAATCGCTATACCTACGTGCGAAATAATCCGGTCAGTGGGGTGGACCCAACCGGCAACTCGGACGACAACACAATCGGACAATTAATCACATCCTTTTTCATCAACAGCTTCGGACATGCCGTGACCGGCGATTTCGTCGTGGGTACCGATCGGAGCGACGACAAACCGATCAGCGACAAGCCGGTGATGACCCTTCCTGTCACCGAGGTGCATTCAACCCGCAAGCGTTTTGAGCTTAGGATCGATAAAGGCTTCGTCAATTTCGTGTGGTTGGGAATTCAGCTGCAAAAAGCCTTCATCGAAAACTTCCGAATGACGCCGTTTCACGATGATATCTATGACATGATGCTGATCTTCACCCCGGTCCCGTACCTTAACGCGGCCATAAACACTCCGGGTACCTTCGTTTCAAATGTTGTAGAGAGTCAGGCCGATAACTATTTCGGTGAAGAATCGTACGAAGGGGTGGCGATTGGAACTGCGGCTTCATTTTTCGCGCCTGATCCGTCGGATGCTTTGCTGGAGGTGCCGCTAGCCGAGCGCACGGTGCAGCGCATGAGGCGCATAAGTGCGCTCGGCAGAATAGGCGAAGAAGCTTTTTCCAGAATGACCGGCGTGGCGCTCAACAAAGGACCCGGCATGCGAAGCTGGATTATCAATGGAAGGAAGCGAATTCCAGATGCAGTCTCAGCGACTCATATCTTTGAGGTGAAGAATAAAATTCGGCTGTCCGGGAAGGACGTGCTGCAAGTAAAAGACAGCATGGAGATAGCTGCCAAGGAAGGAAAGCGTTTTGCGCTGTATCTGCGTCCTGCTGAGACCTTAGCCGAAAGACTGCCCCAGGAACTGATGACTTTGGCGCAGCAGGGAAAGATTGAGGTTTATTTCCTAACACCGCTAAACTCAGTTGGCACGTGGCTACATTAAGCCTAGGACGGAGGATTAGCAGTTGAATTGCAGGGGCGAGAAACTTGATTAAGAAAGCTGATTCGCGTCAAAATAGAGTTACAATCCTTCCGCAGTTTCAGCGTTGTTTTTGGATATTCTAAATGATGAGTAACCGAGGTTCGAATTTGCCCCCAGGCGTTCCCCCGGAACTGGCGCATCTGTATGTCCCAGGCGGCGCGATCGCTCAGACCGCCGCGGCGCAAGAGCCGATGCTCGAGGGCTATCGTCAAATTGATCGCACTCTGCTCCCCGGGTTGCAAGCTTGCGGGCTTACGATTGATTCGGTTGATGGGCTAGAGGGGAGTACTCTCGGCACCTACCCCCCCGCTGTGCGACAGGCTGTGGTAGAGTACGCGGCTCAACAGATTCCGCTTATCTGGGGACGTCAAGAGTTGGATCTTCACGCTCGAAGAAATCGCGTCGATCTTCTCTGCCGCCAATTTGCTGCTTCGCAGGTATCAGTCAGCGGCGCGCCATTGATTTCCCTATTCGAGACTAAAACCCCGGAGACCTTGGCGTATACCGTGGCTGACGTGATGTCCAGGGCCTTGATCAAACGTGAAGACGCTACCGTTCAATGGCTTAGCGGCGTTCTACGGGGAGAAAAAGATGGCCTCTTTTTCGGCATCGATTCTCGGGACGAAAGCCATGTCTGGATGACCAAAGCGGCCTTCGCTCTGGCTCTAGCACGCATCGAACCGAGCGCCGCCAACGCTGCGCTGATAACACCAGTCTTCGAGCACGCGCCGCTTGAATTTGGCGAAGCCCTAAAACGCATCGCACTCGATGGGGAGTTGAATCAAGAAGATCGCAGCGAAATTTTTGAGTTTCTCGATTCCAAGCGCGAGTGGGTAACAAAAAACTATCCTGCTGCCGTCAGCGCCAGCTTTGTTAAGACCGTGGCGTCCGTAAGGAAGGCAACCTATCCCGGCCCGCGCCGAAGCTAGGAAAACCGGCGCCCACGGCGGATCGTGTTTTTGGTGTCACTACCAAATCTCTTTGTCGTTGCGGTAGATTTTCTGTCATTGCGAGCAGAGCGAAGCAATCCCTAAATTTCAGTCACAACAAGCGGACGACCCAAAAAATCCGAAAAATTACCCAATCAACAGCCCCGCCGCCCCTTCAGAAGATCTTTGATTAGGATCACGGAACGGGTAAAAATAGCCCACATCTTTCTCACAGGCAGTACCTATGAATACTCTCGCTAAAGCAGCTCTGACTTATAGCTCTCTGGCGCTTTCCGCCGCTTTCTTTTCCGGATGTGCTACGACACACCAGCTCTCCTCCGATCCGCTTAGCGCGCCGACACCAAGCACTTCTTCCATTCGCGTAAAAGCTCTCGAGCGCCTCAGGGCAGGAGGCCCCACCATTGCTGCTGATTTTGCCGACTACGCCGCAACCTTTTTGATCGAAAATCAGCAACCAGAATTTCCGCCGGACCTCCGAACTTTTGACCTTGCATATAGTGCTTTCGGCAAGGCCTGGGAGGGAAATATTGCGGAACTCCAGCGCGCTGTATCCGCACAGAGCCAAGGCCGTCTTAACCTGATTAGATTACGCCCCGACCAGGTAGACATTGAGGTAAAAGGCCCAGCCGCCTATCTGCGCATGCTGGAAGGTGATAAGGCGGTAATGACTTTCACCTTCGGGCCCTACGATCCTCCTTTCAGTATTATTCGTTAGCGTATAGAAGCGGGGAGTTGGGACGCTCCGTAGGGGCGATCGTCAGGTACCTTGGCTCATTCCTAATCCTCAATAACGGTCCTCCTGGGGTGACAAATTTTGCTCATGGGGACACTTTTTGTCGCACAACCTTGGTGACGATCCTCGTCCCACCCCACCTAACCCCTTGAAAACAGCGTGCTATAAAAACGCCTAAACATTTTTTAAGTGGCATCCGACTTGCTCTGTAAGGGAAGCGAAGTGACGGTTTGTCCGCATTGACGGGTCGGTTCTAAAGGAACGGGCGCGGAGGCTGATCGTGATTTCTTTAGAGCTACCTTGCATTGGTTTTTACCTCTTATTGGAGATGTGGAAATGAAAAGAAATGAGAAGGGTTTTACCCTCATTGAATTGCTTGTCGTAATCGCGATTATCGGAATTTTGGCCGCTATCGCTATTCCGCAATTCGCAGAATACAGAGCACGTGGTTTTGATGCTCGAGCCAAGAGTGATCTGAGAAACGTCGCCGGTGCTGAGGAAGCATACTTTGCTGACCAAGAGGTATACTTGGATTGCACAAACGCTGGATGTGCGGATCTCCCAGGTATCGCCTCGCTGTCTGACGGCGTAACACTTCAGATGACAGCCGCTGCTACAGCCTTCACGGGAACTTCGACCCATCCGAAAGGAACGGGCGTTACCTGTAACTGGGATAGCGCGAACGGCGGTTTGACCGGCTGCTCATAAGCTTAGCTTAAGAGTAGTAACTCGAAACCGGGCCCTAGTGCCCGGTTTTTTTGTGCTTTTTGTGCTCAAATTAGTCGAGACTGTCCCGAATTTTGTGTAAGCGACAAGGTTCTCATTGGGTGATTGCCCCCAACTTTTTTGACCCGTCTTTTGGTCCGTAAGTGAAAGCATCTAGAGCGATGCGATCGGCGAACAGGACCAC
>JAIBBU010000033.1 GCA_019694515.1 Oligoflexia bacterium
TCAAAGTTGGCATCGCGTGGCGAGGGCAGCAGCTTGACCGAACCGGGGGTACTCCAAACTGCGCTCTTAAAAAAACCTTCTTCCCATTTGTAAACCCAGCCTATAATGACGTCGCTATTATTGAGACTTTGCCCTGAAATGCCGGCGCCGGTGGGGATTTCCTCTCCACTGTCTGCAAGGCGGTAGAACCGGCCCGCCTTGAAGAGAAACGAATGTCCTTGATCGATTTCGTTGGTCTCGGTCAGCTGGACTAACGCGTTGCCTTTGTCGTTCAAGTCGTAGATACCGCTGCCATTATATCCCTTGGGAGGTGCTATTTCATTTAAACTATAATCTTGAGCCTGCGCCGTTGCGCCGACGAACAGCAAGATCCCAAGCGCTGCTCTCCAAAAATTGCCCATAGCCGAATCGGAGATTCTATTATTAGTGTGTATCATTTTAACCCCTGTTGACCTGTTGCGATGAGGCGGCCGAAGCCGCTGGTTCGAATGGGGGGAAGTGCAAGCGATATGCCATGACTTCAGCAGGAGCGTCCCTAACGGGTGACTCGAAGGTCGATTCTGGATTTAGAGCTGCCCCAAGAACAACGCCCGTTCCTGGCTGCGGCGATCGAGCAGCGCGTTGTTGACCCGTCGTTTAACCTTGCACCAGGAAAGAAAATCATTGGCAGCTTCATTGAACTGACCACTGTTAAGCCGTTCCAGCAGTGAGGAACCGGCGAAAGCGTTCAACCCAATGTTGTAGGCCAAGGAGATCAAGGCCGATTGCTGTTTTTCATTTAGCTGCGCCGCTACTCCCGGTTTGAGTAAGGTTAATACCGAATCGCGAAAATTCTCCACTGTGAGAGAAAACAGGCGATCTGCCGTATCTTGATTGATCGGCCGATCGCGCAGGCTCACCGGACGCGTTCTATGTCCGGTAAATTCCGGTGGATAGTGGGTGTTGCCCCAGCCGATCGTGGGACGCCCGGCAGAGCAGCGATAAGGGCGCAGCCGGCACGACTCCCATCTCCCAATCAGACGCAGCATCGATTCTAACGGAGAGTCAGAAATCTCTAATCCGATCTCAGCAAATCCGAATCCAAACTGATCGGTAGCGCTCCGCGGCGTTAGCCCACGGGTAGAAGCATCCTCGGCATTGATGACGCCGCCAGTTGAACGCTCCAGCGCTCCTGCCAAATCGGGCCCCTTCGAAACCTTCGCGCTGACCAACAGCATGAAAAGCAGCCGGGGACCCACTCCTGAGAGGCTACCGTTCACTCGACCGGAGACAAGCCCCTGCTCTGGATCTGAAGGGTCCTTTATCTCAAGGGTCTTTGTGTCGGGATTATACCGATAGAACTTGGCGCAAAAATGAACTGCCTCAAGCACATTCTTGGCCGTGATCCCTCGGGCAAACCGGCTAGACTGCGCTTCAAAAGTCTGGAGACTCTGCTGGTAGAGTGCATTGCTCGGCTCCTCCGCCGCCAACCGCCGCAGCTCGGAGTGTAAGCCCGCCAGGCTCTCCGAAACGAGAGATTGGAACTCTCGGGTGTAAATCATTCTTGAATGCGCGCGGCGGTAGTTGATGATGTCATCTACAGCGCTTTGCATTCTTGGAGAGAGCGTTATCTGGGCTGCACTACTAGCCGCCGGCTGCTCTCTCTCTGCGACAGGTGGAATGGCGGCTAAGGCCGGCACAGAATCGGCCGCCGCTCTGGCGCTGATATCATGCTGAGCTGCGGGGGTGTCCGCGCCCGCAACGCTAAGCGCCGCGTCACTCAAGGTATACGCGCTAACCAATCCGCACGCGGCTGAAGGCTGAACAGCCATGGTAAACCTAAGAAAAATCCTATTCGCTGAAGTTATGTCGAGGTGGAGGCAGGACGTGACTTTAGGAAGGCCTGCTTAAAATGCCGATAAATATTGGCCAAATTGCGTCCTGCGGACCGTTAGCGAGGGCTGCACAAGGATTAGAAACATTTCTGACCAAACTACGAACAGCTAGCTATGTTACAGGTAAAAGAGCTGCCGCGGCATGAACGTCCGCGAGAGAGGCTGCTGCAATCAGGCCCGCTGGCATTAAATGATACAGATCTGTTGGCGGTTTTAATCGGCGCGGGCACCAAGGGCCGCGATGTATTTACCTTAGCACAAACCATTTTACCCTTGATTGACCGGGCCTGGCCTAATCTTGAAGCAGCCGAGCTGGAAAAGATCGCGGGGATTGGGAGCGCCAAGGCTGCGCAGCTTCTAGCAGCGCTAGAGTTTGCGAGGAGGCGCATCCGCCCCGAGGGGGTTAAGATCAAAGAACCCGGGGACGTGGTGCCCCTGGTTCAGCATCTAGCCGATCGCAAGCAGGAGCACTTCACCTGCACTACACTAAACGGCGCGCATGAGGTGATTAAAACCCGTATCGTGACGATTGGGCTGGTGAATGCCGCACAGGTTCATCCCCGTGAAGTCTATAGCGATGCGATCGCCGACCGCGCCGTGGCAGTAATCGTCGCGCACAACCATCCGAGCGGACAGCTGGAACCGAGCAGCGCGGACCTCGAGGTAACACAGCGGCTGAGCGCCGCAGGAGAGATTCTAGGAATTAGACTTTTAGATCATCTGATTTTTAGCAGAGCCGGATTCTACAGTTTTCAGCAGCATGGAAAGCTAAGGTAAGGGCAGGCGAGCAGGCAGGCGTGGTCAGATTAGCGGTGTCAAGACGCTACCTCCGAACCTCAAATCTTCCCGCATCTATGTTCTTCACCGCCTCGTGCGCTCCAAAAATTCGCCCGTTCATACTGAGATAAACTCCCGGCTTTAACAGAAACAGAGAGCCGATCGCAAAACCCAGATTGAATGGTGCGTCGGTCGGCGAAAAACCCTTAAGCGGGAGCATCGAGCCGGTAAGCACTACGATCTTATTAGAATCCTTAAGATGCTTCTGCAAATAGCGTCCAGTTTCAGCCATGGTGTAGGTGCCATGTGTGATCAAGATGTGCGGATGTTTCGATTTCTCAACTGAGGAGACAATTTCAGCGCGCACATTATCGGTGATCTCACGGCTGTCACGAAAGGTCACCACCTCCTGTGACAAACTGAAATGGGGCCGGACAACGTCATTAATATAAGCCGCGATCGTGGACGCGTCATTCACCACCACCATGTCGCGTGCGCCATCAAAGATTGAGTCGATCGTGCCGCCGGTTAGGATTAGATGCAGATGCTGAGCCATTTAGCGTCCCTTCGCCAAAGTTAACGGCTAAAGTTTATCTCTGCCCATAAGCCCCGGGCAACAATTCTCTAAAGCTACATCTATAAGAGATTACGCACCTTTCCATTCGAGATCTGATACAGGACCTGGCGCACCGCGAGATATGTACCAAAATTGGGATCTTCCACTATCTCGTAAGCGCCCGCAGGTCCGCGTCCCGACGGGAACGCAGAAAGGGCCTGCAGGATGCCAGCATTCGCAAAGATGCCCATAGAATTCCGACCATGGGCGCTAATGTGCAATAGCAACTGCCCCAATAAGGCGCCTCTGGCGGCCTCGACCGCATGCGAAACGTCGCGGAAACGTTCTTTATACCTCTCCATAAATATCGGATCAGAGAAGGCATCGACGAAGATCGGCCCATTGCCCTGATCGGAAAAGAGGTCCAGCACTACAGCGTCATTGAAGGTGTCCATTCCGAAGTACTCTGGAATGAATTGCAAAGACTGCGCCTGCTGCACAAAGCTCTTAATCTGCGCGGGAGTAAGAAAGAGTCCAAGCGAATTGACCTCGGCCGCCTTAAGGCGCGCAATTAAGCTGCGGAAATCCAGCTGGTCCGGCATGACCCGCTCGAGGGTGGGCCGATCAGCTGCGAGCGCGGCCTCTAAAACCTGCGCGGATTGATCCATCGCTCCGATCTGCGCAGCGATGATGGAGATCTTGCGCCTTTCTCGGCCCTTTAAGTATTCAACCAGCGGAGCCAGTGTAACTTTTAACGGTGCAGATAAATTTAAGATCTCGGGACGCTCTTTGCCGACAGGGTTTAGGCTGCCAAGCATAAATGGCGCGCCATGCTTTGGCACAATCGGAGCAACGGCATCGGAAGGTCCATATCCCCAGACCACCACCATGGAAACTTTGTCTATCTGGGTCAACTTACGTACAGCCGCCAGTGACGATTTATTGTCGTACTGGTGATCTTCGATGACTAGCTCAACTGCGCCGGGTTTCTGAGAAAGTTCGAACATTAGGCCGTTGTAATAGGCTCGCCCATAGGGCGCGCCGACCCCCGAGAGCGGTAACGCCAGTCCGACCCGCAGGGCGGTCTCGGCGCAGGCCGGATTGTGGAAGGCCCATAAGAAAATCAAAATAGGGAGCAGGGAACGCGCCAATTTCATCGCCATAATTTACACCTGAAAAGTACCAGGAGTCTGCACCCGGATCCCCCGGAGTTGGTAAACATTGCCGTCGGCTTTTGACTACAGCACGTCAAACATAAACCCGGCCATAACATGGCAGTAGGTTCTTTCTTTTTCTCCGGGGAGGTATGTGTGGGTATAGGTTATGCCAAAGGGCCGCACGCGCCCGTAGCAACGGGTCAGTCAAACTCTGAGCACCGCAACATCGCGAGTCGACTAGATGATGGTCTTAAATGGTCAGAGCAAACATTGGCAAGAGGCCTTGATGCGCTGGGCGCAGGATTTGAGACGCTCGGCAAGGCCATTGGAGGCGAGCGTGTTGTCAGTCAGTTGGAGAACAACAGGAATGCCGCCAAATTCCGCAGCGAGGAACTAAAGGCTGGGCGTATCACCCCGCAGCAGGCTGCCAGATGTGACGGGATATTAGATCCGCAGGAGCGGTTGATTGCTTACTCCGCCATGGCGGATGGAAACTATCTTAGAGATCAGGCGGTCCAGCTTCGTCTAATCACTGTTGAGCAGGCCAGGAAGTTTGATCAGATCAGGGATCCTTTCGCTCGCGAAAGAGCCTATAAAGTTTTCTCTCCTGCAATTCAACAAGCATACACAAACTTTAGAGATACAAGCCTTGAAGCAGAGAGGCAGAGCGCGCTTGATCGTCTTCGGGTCGAAGCAGCCCCGGCAGCGCCGTCGCAGTTGCTTGACTTACCGCTTGAGTCTTTGGCGAAAAAATAAGCAGCTCCCCTGAAAAGAGCTGCTCGAGTGCCACGCAATTCCATGCTGGCTCATATCCGTGGCTGGCATGCCCCAACGTTGCCGAGGAGCGTCGTCAACCCTGTCAAGCTGCTGAAACAGTTTATATTTCCGGCCAACCCCGCCGCGAACCCTGAACTTAAGCACCCACGGCTTTCCGCCGAGAATACCTGCTGAGTATTTGCACGGGGGATCGGGCATGTCTAATCTTCGCATTTCAGTCTTGGTGCTGGCTATTTTCGCTTTTGTTTCAGTTTCGATTCAGGCTGAAACACTCACATTAAAGAAAAACCAGATCTACCGCGTCAGCGCGTCTCTCTCGTGCGGCTACATCAGAAAACGGTGGGTTCCCGTAAAAAAATCTGGGGATAGCTACGAAGTCAAGAAGGGCGCTACCAGCTCACAAAAAGATGCTTGTAAGGCGCTACTGAAGCCCAGCAAATCTATGTCACTGACCGAATTTCCCGACTCGGCCGCTATTCTCAAAGCCGCTGAGCACGTTACCTCGGTCCGGCCCTCGGCTGTATCGGGCACCCCTCCGACTCTTCCTGAGATCATCGAGGGCGGTGGGACTACATTGTTCTGGCGCCCAGGGGTAGTGGACGCGATTGGCTCGGGCACCCCGAGCGAGGGCCAGTGCGGGGAGTTTTTTAATAGTCCGATTGACGGAGAGTCAGGCGGCTACGGCGCCTGCTACCTAGCCGAAGGGGTCGGATATTCGATCTCCAATATCGCCAGTTCCGGATCCAGTCTTTGCTACATGCGAAATTTTCCCCAGGCTGCTAGCGAGAACGAGGGCGTTGTCTCGATTGTTTCAGGTGCATTTCCTAACGGTGATGTAACTAAGATCTTCAGCGCGCCGGCAGGAGCAGTCCCGCGGACAATCAAGGTCAACGTGACCGGTTTTGGTCCTGAAGCTAACGCAGGCGGGCCTTCTACAATTTTCTTTAAGATCTATTCTGCTGAACAGAATGCCACTCAGGGGAATCAATACAAATTCGATCTTTGGTTCTGTGAGGATGGAGAGACCGGCCGAGCTAAGGAATTTGAGCAGATCAAAGTGACGGCGGGCGGAGAATACGTCTCCAGTTCAACAAAGAATGGAGGCGGGCAGCTCTTTTCAAGCACCGTCCGAGGTTTTCTAACTCGCACCGACGGCGTGCTGGAGTTTGATACGGCCCGAGGACGTACCGCGGCCTACGGCGGCATGCACGAAGCCGAGGAGGGCACCTTCAAGTCATTAGTTTCCATCAATGCTGACAATGAGATCAGATATAAGGTGCGTGATCAGCACGGCAGCGATGGGCGCAAGGGATATTCGATCTCGCGCTTCCAGGGCAGCGGCCTCTCGGATCTCAGATTCTTGGAGGGCGCATTTAAAGAAGACCATGAAGGCCAGTTCTCCTTTGAAGGCGGCACTGAGTATCGCGATACCTTCTATGCTTCGGCACCCGACGGTAACTATGCCGCAGAGGTTGCAGCAATTGATTTTGATAGTGATGCTTTCTACTCTTCCGATCAAGAGATTCCTACCACTCCCTCGGCCTTCCGTTGCAACGCTGCGGTAGACCTTGAGATCAATCTCAATATGGCCGGGGAGGCGATGCAGGCCATTATTGGAAATTGCGAATCGGGCCGCATTGACGGCGAGGTAAGCTTCTGTGCTTCAGAGGAGCTAGAGGCGGCGCAACAACGATGGACCGATGTCTGCGCCCCTTAGGCACAGCAACGGGCTATTCATCTACTTCGTCGTCGAATACAGATTCTTCCTCGGCCTCGCGGCGATCTAGGATGCGTCCGGCTATCAGCCCTGCGGCCTCGGCAGCTTCTAGCAAAATCTCTTCGTTTGCGTCCTTAAGGTGCTCCGAGAGCTGCCGTATTAGTCCCGGCGTTTGACCTATTTTGCCAAGCACCCGGATCGCACCGATTCGCACCTCCAGGTCGCCATAATCTAGAAGCGGCAGTGCAGCTTCAAGCGCTCGCTGCTTTAACTCTCCGGACAGGTCCTCGACCTTAAGAGCTAGGATCCGAAGAGCGCTCGCCTTTTGTTGGTCACACCCCGAATGTCTGCCGTACGGCTCAAGCTTAATACTCAGATGCGGCAAGATCGATTCTAAGTGATGCGAAAGGATCTGCTCCAGACCCTCGATGCGCGGAGTTGGCTCACGATCCTCCTCCGCTTCTTCAAGCAGCTCAAGCTTCGCGAACAACAGCGTTAGCGCCGCAGACACTGCCTGCGGACTAAGCGCCTCAGAAAAAACTTTGAGATACGAGGCATCGAAGCCGCATGTGCAGTAAAGATCGAGAGCTAGATCTAAATTGAGATCCGGATTTGCCGTTTCGAGCATGTTCATTGCAGCTGCGCTAGAGCGCCAGTAAGCTCTCGAATCGTCTGTCAGCATTCGTTTGCGATCTAACGAGAGGACGAAGAGTGCTAGATCGCGTGCATGGGAAGTGTCGATCTCGCCCGCCAGCGTACGAGACCACCTGAAAAGAACAGACGAGCCATGATCCAGAATATTGCTGTAAGTCTCAGCCGCACGCCGGGCTAGCTCATCCTCAGAAAGCGCCATCGCGGGGAAATGTCTCTGGAAAAAGGCTTGATATTGTCCTTCCTGCACATGTTTGGCCAGCTCCGCCGGGCTCTCCGGATTTCTTGTGCCCTCGTATGCCTTCTGCATTAGAGCCAGAAGAGGACGAAAAAGCGCCAGCCCGCCCTTACCAAGCAGCGGAATATTGTATAAAAATCCCTGCTCATGATCCGTTAATGCCGCTGGGTGCTTTTGTAAGATTGCCTTGGCTAACGCAATCAGACCCCTACCATTTCTTCCTAATCGTGAAATTGAGCTCTCAATCTCCTCAACTTCCCAAGGGACAAGCAAACGGTGCATGCGGCCGAAAATAACTTCTTCAGCCCGAGTTAATTCCGGGGTTTCCGCATTGCGGCGATTACTCAGATGGCTATTATCGGGACTCAGCACGGCTGATGTAGTCCTAAAAGTGGCGAGCTAGAAGGCACCCTAACATCGTGGTGCAAATCTAATCAACCGAGCGACGTTGAAGATGCATGCGCTTCTTCTCCGGCTCGAGAAATTGAGTGTCGGGCAGCTTCCAGACCTAAGGGCGCAATACGACAAGCTTCCAGCATTTAAGTTAACAATCTTTAGAACCTCTCCATAACACCAACATGAGCAGTCTTCCCGACCCAGCACCAGGAGCGGCCCGAAGGGCGGATCAGGCGGAGGTATTCTCCGAGGCCGCGAAAATCGCACCGCAGCTGCGGGGGATCGCCATGCTTGGTCGATATGCCAGCGATCTGGATCAAATTGCTCTGGCTGCATTAAGGGACCCAACTGCAATGCAAAACGGCCGCCAGGGGCTGGTTCAGTATCAACAAACCTTTTCGTTAGGCAAGCAGCAACCGGTGTGCGGGTACAGAATTACAGTACCAGAAGATTCCGCCTTCGAGGTCGTGATTCGAAGCTGCCCCACCCGCCACGCCGAACTTCTTGATCGTCCCGCTTTAGCGAGGATGCGCTCGCATTTTCCTGCAATCCTGAGAACAGTCCATGATGCGACGGATAGCTGGCGCAGCGCGCTGGTGCTTGAGCATATCGACGGATCAGACGACAAGTCCGGTCCATCGGATTATCTGAACCGGTTTGCTGCTCCCGGGGGCTTGGATAAATTAACACAGGAGATCTTTCCGGGAATCTGCGAGGTATACGCGGCCGGACTCTCGATCGCCGACTTAGCACCACATCAGGCGCATAATGTGATTTACGATCGGAACTCCGATCGTTTTAGGCTGCTGGACCTAGGCTGCGTCCTGCACTGGCATCAACCGATCGGTTTCTTTGTCGAAACTTTATTGGGGCCGCAGCTAAAAGACCCCGGCCCCCGCGGCTTAGAGTATCTTGCAAAAATGTTAGCGCTGTTCGATCGGGCCTTTCCCGACGAATTAGCGACTCCCACCGAATCCCGACAAACCGCTCATTATTTTCCCCATTCTACGGAGCTGGCCTCGCAATTGCCCGGGTCAAGAATTGTGGCTCCCGAGATGCCGGAGCACCATATCGGTTGGTCAAAGCTATGTTTAGACCCAACGCAGCCGACTCCGCGCCTCGGACAACCGCTGCTGGTGGTTGATGAAGAGGTCAAATTTTATGTGGATGCGCGGCTGATTGAAGCTGCTCGAGCCGGAAATGTTAATAGATTTGCCCAGATCTTGGAGTTATCGAACCACAGACTGGGCCGACAGCGCCGGGCTTAATCAGCACAGCAAGTGTGACATAGTCCACGAGCGAAATGAGCGCACCTAGGCTTGTCTGTGTCATTGCTGTACGAGGTGCGCTATTCAGGGACGAAATGCCTGCCTGTATGCGCGCTTCTGTCATTGCGAACCCGAGCTTGGCGAGGGTGAAGCAACCCCTAACATTATGGCGATGTAGGCTTTGTCTCTAGATAAACGTAAAAGTTTCTTACGAGCATTAAGACTACGGCTATTGGCTGGAGAATCTCCAGAAACTTCTCCTAACTTCTTCAGTCCAGAGACCATTACGACTTAAAGTTAGGGTTTGCCCGCCTCCGCTCATGCTACGGCGTGGCAGGCTTTCGCTCCGCTCGCAATGACAAGACCGCGCGCAAGGAGACCGGTTGCGTCTCCGAAATATGTAACATCTACAGCGATAAAAGAAGATCTCTCCTCGAATTGCGTAACATCTGACGGTGTGCGCGAAGCAGTTTTCCGCCTGCCCACAAAGAAGCAGATTGTGTTAACATTCCTGAAATGGGGCCCGACAAAGATCAAAAGAGTTCTGCCGGCTCGCCTAACCGTCAGATGCTGGGTCAGGGCAACACAGAAAAGTCGGTGCTGCCGTCAGCTGCTCAACACCCAGCGGATCCGCTTTCAAATTGCGTAGCCGAGGAATCACAACCACCCTCCCCCGGCCAGGTCTCTTCGAACTTGCGAGAGATCTACAGGAAGGACAAAGTTCTGATCGCACACAGCGCCCTCGCCGGCGCGGCTTCATTCCCTATCTCCTGGGCGGTAAGTGCTCTTGCTGTGGGGAAATTGGCCGCTCCCTTTGCAAATGCGGCGCTAGGAGTAGCATCCAGCCTCGGAGTTTATCTCGCTGTTTTTTACGGACTTAGTTTATGGCGCGCCCGAAATGAGAACTCTGAGCGGGGCGCTTCCCTGTATCTCGGCAAGTTCGTGGACTGTGTAAAAATTCTAGGACTTAAGGAAGTTGCCGAGATGGGACTAAGATATGCCTTCCACTCCGGGCTTATGGCAGCGGGACTACCGGCCGGAATCGCCTCCCCGATCGCGCAGTTAATCTCCGGAGGAACGGGCCATTTGGCCGTGCCAATGTTTGCATATGTTGGACGCAATTTTTTCAAACGCAAATTTGAGTAGCAGCGGCGGCGCAGTTACAATTCGGCCTTAGTCACTTATACTGAAAGAACAATGCAAACTAGTCACGCGCCGAATCCATTCCCCAGTCGAGGTGGGCATAATCTCGCTCAAGCTTTGCTCGCAGCCGGGCCCTCGGCTTGGACCTTCGAGGAGTGCCCAGACCCGACGCCGATCAAGAGGTTCTATATTCCGGATGGCTCCGAGCTCCACCCGCGCCTATTATCGGCGCTCCTTCAGATCTTGGCTCCACTCGGTGGATCAGTAGTGATTGACCCGGAATCGACACATCGCGCGGCAGGTCTACAGGTGCCGTGGGAAACATTCGATCAACAGCTGCGCGGGGTACTGGCGATCGATGGCGGGCTGGGTGGTTATTCGGCTATTCCACCGACGGCAGTAATTGACTCAATGGCACCAGCAGCAATCCAAACTCTAGCCCAGCAGCTTATCTACTCAGGCGGTCCAATGTTGTGGTGCCCGCATTATTATTCGCTAGAATTAAGAGGGGCAGTTTCCGATAGCGAGGCGCAAGCGTTTCAAAAGCTGGCGGCTGAGAAGGGCGCGTGGGCGTCCGTCGACCCCAGAAGAGGCTGGGAGTATCTAGAAAACATTGCACTGCAGCAGGCAGCTTTGGGCATAAATTATCTTGCGGGACTAATAGTCGGAGAGCCAGCAGGTTCCACACTTATCACTCTCTCGGCGGCGGCATACGCCGGTTGGATGGCTCCGGAATCTTCTAAATTAGGGCGACCGGTGGAGCAGCTTTCAATGCGGCCCGAGGTCTTGCAGCAGGCCGAGCTTTATCTGAAAACCAGAGCGCGTTGGGAATTTAGGCCTTCTCGAGGCCCCGCCGATCTCGCTTTCTTTTCCGGAAGCTTGGCAGAGCTAAACGCCAAATTCAAATTACACCTGATCGAAGATGGTGAGGAAGAAGATCGACTGTGTCTTAAACTCGACCGCCTGGTATGGCGAACACCTAACGATTGCAACTCTCATGATTTCGCCGGAGCTTTTCCCCGCGCCTGCGTCCGTTTGCTGGAGCAGCGTGGTTTGTGCGGAGTCCTGATGCCAAGGTTTGTATATAGCTGTACTGAATCCCATGTGCATTGGGAGGCATGTGAAATCCTGCTTCCTGTGAAGCCAAACAAATTCTACCTGGGACAATTTTCAAATTTGTAGTCTAAAAACTGCGCTTCCAAATAGACCAGACCCACAATCAAGAACTACGGCTTCCCGAGACTTTGCCGCGAACTTGTGGTTTCTGTGAAACAATTCAAGATAGAATGCCGACGATTTGACAAGCCGCTGGGTCTTGTTACCCTATCCTCTCAGCTTTGGAATTGCAGTATGCCCACCCGCAGTAAAACGTCACCGGCTCGTTCCCCTACCCCCGCAACTGATACACGGCTCGACGATCTGGATATAGTCGATTGTCAAAATGCGCTGACAGCGGCATGGCGCGAGCTGAGTGAGCGGACCGACCCCAGAGGTGCTCCCATCTTCTCCCGAAATGCGCTCGTTAGACTGGCGGAGCTGGACGCTGACCCGATCGTCGTCGGAGAACTTCTAGCGCTTAGGATTGGCAGCACCCGCTACAGTTTCATCAGCCCTGAAGAGTTATTTAAACTGCATGCAGCCGGATATTCGTCAGCGGAGCTTAAACAGCTGTGCGAGCTGCGCTTAGAAACGGGCGCGCGGCTGGTGTATGCAGGCCACCAGCTGGGGCCTCTGGAATGGGCCGCTCGTCAAGATTACCATTTCAATGTCGCGCGCTTGTGCGAGCTCGCTCGGATTAAAACCCCGTCCGGACGCTGCCTCTTTCGCTCCTTTGAAACGCTGGTCGATGCCGCCGCAAGGTGCACCTCGCTGCACGATCTGCAGGATTTGGCGGATCTGACGTTGGCCGGCGACCGTGATGTCTTCCAGTCGGCCACCCAGGTGCTTTCATTGCTTAAACATCAGGGTTCCCTGGCCGGCGCTCGAAAGCTTCTTGAGTTTAGGACACACGATGGTCAGGAGATTCTTGATGGAGAATCTCTGGTGCAGGCGACCAGAGAGCGGCTCGCATTGGGAGAGGTCGCTGAGGTTTCGGCCTTAAAGGACTCGCTGGGCCAGACGATCTTTTCGGAGGGCGAGGACTTGGTGCAAGCAGTTGGATGGATCAGATCCGATCCTCTTACCTGGAGCTCGTTTCGCGCGCTCTTAAAACTGCGGGGAGCGGACGGCAATTCGCTCTTCAGAGATGGCGGGGATTTGAATCGCATGCTTGCGCGGGAGGGCACGCCCGACATGGCAATGCGTTTTGCGGAGATCCGCACGCCGGATGGAAAGCAGGCCTTTGACGGCAACGAGATCGCCAATCTGGTAAATCGAGGAGTGCCGGTGGAAGCAGCCGCAGAATTCGCCCAGGCCGGTTTAAGTGCAGCTGACGTGTGGGTGCATGGATCTCTAGGGTTCCGTGAACCGAGCTATTTCAGTCGGGGCCGCAAACCGAAGCTCTTGATACTGTTAGCAGAGAACGATCCGATTGGCGACTGGGGCCTACGCACGATTTGCAGCCGTGATACTTATAAGTTTCTAGAGCAAATTGTCGGACCATACAACTTCATGGTGCGCGCGCTAAACCGCGTCAGCCAATTCGCCGCCCTGATGAACTCGGTTCCGGAGCTGGAGGGCAAAATCATTTTTAGCCACGGCTCTAAACATCGCCTATATTTTGGTACCTACAAACCAAAATACAGCGGTGATTATAGCTACGAGGATATCAGTTTATCTTCAAGCAACCGCTCGGCGTTGGAGCTATTTACGCGCGTCCGGGAGCAGGGCACGATTCTGCTGCATGCTTGTGAGACAAAGAAGGGCGGCCCCAAGGCGCGGAATCTTTACAGTGCACTTTGCTCCTCTGCTCCCGGGCGCCGGGTCTTCGCGTTTGAGGATGTTCTGCGAAATCGAGAATTGAATGTTGTGAATCCCTACCCTCTCGAACTCACCCGGCAGCGACATGTGCCACGAGCGTAATAACCGATCCGAGGGCTCAATTAAGCCCACCGACAGTTACAACACTACTATGCTTAATTTCCCGGGCTACAAGCGGGTACTGAATTTCGCGGTCACGTACCGGTAATACTCCATCGAGAAGCTCCACCGCGCGAAGCTTATCTATTGTTTCAGAATATGATTGACGTGTTATTTCACCTGATACCAGCGAGAAGGAATCAATTGCAGCCGTCGTTGCGACGTAGCAAATATAGGTGCCTGCGGTGACATTATCGGCGTGCTGCCTAGCGGCCGACACGAAGCGCGGTTGCGCATAGTCAATCTCACCAAAACGCACTCCCTCGACTGCCGCATCGCCCGCGGCGCGGAGCACCTCCGGCTTCTGGACCCAGTAATTCGAGAGTACCGCCGAATTGCCGCCCAGATCTCTTAAGCGCCTAAGAAACGGTCCGGCTTGGGCCAGCTGCAGATTCATAAAGATTGCTTGCGGCTTGGCTTTCAGCAACTTTCCAATAGTCGCACCAAAGTCCTGCTCTGTCGGCACCAAGGTGTCCTCAGCAAGCACCGAGCCCCCAAGCTCCTTGAGCTTCTTATCGAAGGCCGCGGTTAGAGCCGTATTCCACTCATCTTCGATCGTGACGGTGCTGAAGGTCTTTAGATTCAGCTTAGCGGCGTAAGCGGCAAGAAACGAACCTTCGGTATCCGCACTTATATATGCTCGCAATGCATACTTATTACCGGAAAGCAGCAATGGGTGCGCGGCCGATGCGAAAAGCGGGACCTGCGAACTTTCGGAGAGTGGATTTAACGGCATGGCAGTTTTGCTGCGGCTCACCACTACGGCATAAACGGCCGGGTCAAGAATCACACTACGGAATTCGTTTACGGCAGCTTTCACATCGTCCTGCGTATCCCCGAACACCAGCTCCGGTACACAGCCGCGTTGCGCACCAACCGGACGCGCTGTTTGCGCTTCAATCGCAATCAAGGCGCCATTTTTACATTCAGCCCCGAGCGCCGCACCTGCGCCGGTTAACTCGGTAAGAACCGCAATCTTGCATTTCTTAGGGGTCGGTGGATGCTCAGCGCTTACCTGCGGCCCCCACAACAATGTGCTTAAGATCAGTAAAGATGCTTGTTTTTTCAGCATAATAATGGGCGCGAGCATACCTCCTTCGCGACTACTTGGCGAGAGAAAAGCCGAGCGCTAACGGGCTACCCAACCCTGGCCGGTATGCGCGAGCTAAAATCGACCCGCCCACTTCGATAAATCTGAGTTAGAACAGCAGTGGCATCCGTCGCATTATACCGGGAGAAATCGAGATCCATTGCGCCGCGCAATTCATAGTAACTGGCATGATCTCGAATCTGGCATGGAATCTCTATATCGTGCGCTCGCGCATTGCTGGAAACGGATCCCAATAAAGTACCGTTACAACCACCCGCGGCACGCAGCGCTGCCGGAAGGCAGTTGCCACGCAGCTCGGATATTCGCAGTATCAGATCGGGCAGGCGCAGCAGACTATTAAAATCGAATACACTAAAATTTTGCGCACTTCGATCGATCTTAAGGCTGCTCACGGGAATTGTGATAGCGCTGGTAATTGACAACGGATCGTTTGGGTTTCTCAACCAGACTTTCCCCGACAACCCTGTAGTGCTCCCACTTAGCGGTTGAATTGGCGAATCAAAGCGAAACGAAATGCGGGTATTAGAGTCGTCGACGTCCATCGGCAGCTTCCAACGGGCAGCAATCGCGGATGCCGGTAATAGAGCTGCCAGCATCAATAGAAAAACCTTGCGCATGCCGATCAATCTACAGCGGCGGTCAGATAAGCACAAAGGACGATCTAAGAAAGCGCCCTTTCGCTCTTGGTAACAGATCAGGAATGCCCTATTATCACCATCACACCCAGCTATTAGAGTTGTATGGCAGCGCTGATTATATCGGAGCGGGTTCATCTCGCCGTCAATTCCGCCGAAGTTCGACGCTCGCCGGATCCTTGGACAGCATCCCATCCTGGCGAGACGATCTTAAGCGACGGTAAGCTGGTGATCCCGGGCTTCCGGCGCAATTTGCGGAATCTCGATCGCCAAGTAGGAGAACTATCCAAAGATGCTCTGCAGAATGATCAGATTAGGTACAATGTCTCCGATTTCTTGCTTAAGAATCCCGCTGCCGAACCGGAACTTTTTCGGCTCCTGAAATTATGCGATGAGGATGGTCGCGTAGCGCTATCAAACCTGATGACCCGCCAGCTGCCGAATGGCAAGGCGGCAATTCTAGATCGGGGGATTGATGACCGAACGGTGTTCCAGAATATTGTGGAGCTGGCGACTACGGAACTCGCTCCGGATGTCGCCCGATCGCGGCGCACGACTTTAACCGCTTACATCCAGGAGATAGCCAATCCCGGAACGGAACCGCAAGGACTGGGGCCCCTCTGCCATGAAGCCGCGTTCCAATTCTTAGGCGCATCACGCATGCCGGGAGAGATTTCGCGCTTGAGCTTAGGATTACTTCGTCCGCAAGGCACAGTTCGGCTGAAAAACGGCGAGCTCCTAAAGCGAGTGCCAGACGCCTTTAGCGCCCCGCTGCGCCGCAAGGCTCGCATTGATCCAGGGCAGGTGCTGCGCGCAGCTCTGATGGACTATCTCAGCGGCGATCAGATCGTATACAGCGAAACTGATCAATTTCCGCGTTTCGCAGTCAGCGGGCTACCGGTTGTTACCTCCACCAATGAGCCGTTTATTGGCACGACCGAATCCCAGAGCAGAAAACTATTTAGTGCGGTGCTGGGAATTAATGTGCGAAGCGTCTATCCCACCTGGTCTGCCACACTGGAACAAACCACCGAGCGCTTGCGGAATTACGGTAAGAATCTCATGAAATGGCTGAAAAGCCGGGCGCCCGCGTTTTCCCATCACGCAGCGCCTCACAACCTGCAGCTGCCGGATGGAGCTGAGATCGGGGCGTCCGATCTGCGGGCCGGCGAGGTTAAGAAACCGCGCGCAATCCTAGATATCCCCCCGACACCTGCCAAAAGACATTTGCTCAACAACTGGGCATTCGGCCAGGTACTCTCTAGCCTGCACCACTCTGAATATGCCCTGATCGTGCTGCACTGGCGCAATGCTGATCCTGATAGCTTGCTTATAAAAGCTAATCGCTGGGGACGCCACACTGTCGCATTTGAACGACTGACTCCGGAACGGATCTACTTTAGAAATTCGCATCTGCGGCTAGATCTAAAGCCTGGCGCAGAGCTACCGCATCCGCCCCGCATTCTCGAAAATCCGGAAACCGGGGAAGAGAGCATGAGCATCTCCGACTTTCGGGATTATTTGTCTTATGTGCAAGCAGCGCCGCAGCGCATCGATTTTAAAAAAATCGAGCCGGCGGCTCGCTAGCTTTGATTCGTTTCGCCGCTGTCGGCGTCGGTCGAAGGATCTGTCGCTTCTATATTCCGCATGGGATGCTCCCCATTCCTAAGCTGGATTCTAAGTTGATCGGTATTAAAGAGCGGCAATCCGCCGAAATATCGATCGAATCGGTCCAAAAATTCACACGCTTCCGCTACCAGGCCTTCCTTTCGAATTGCCGCGGACAGATTTACATAACCGCTCTCCTGATGCTCTTCGAAAAGCGCCATTATACGTGCGAACGATTGGGGCGTGACGCGCGATCCTTCAAAATGGAATCCCATCTCAAACCAGTGCCGGTGAAGCTCTGGATCGATTTCGTGGTCATCGCTCGGCAGGTTTGAGCTGGGGTTGGGCATACTCTAAAAACACCAAATCACGAGAATAAAGGCAGCTTGATGGCTAGATTCTTAGCGCCACGGTTCTCACCGTTGCCATCAGTTCGAAGCCCGAAGAGAGCTATTCCTCCGAATACAGATATTCGTGCCGCCAGAGCCGGTGCTGCTTAACTACCGAGCGCGCCTTTAATGCTACACCAATCGATAATATTCCCAGCATAAAAAAGGTTGCTGCAACCATCGCTACTAATAGCTGCGGCATTAGCAGTACCAGAATTCCGAGCGCAATCAGCCCCAGCCCTTGGGCTAAAAAAGTAGTCCAGCCGGTGCTTAATAGTCCTTCGAAGCTATCAAAAAAGAGTGTTCCTTTGATCATTCTAGACTCCTTAGCTGGTAAATAATCATTGCTCTTCCGGATTTCCAGTTCCTCGGCTCGGAAAAATCGAGTCTCCCCGTGTGTTTGTCCATTCTTGAAACTATGACTCACGCATGATCAAAGACCCCGGCCGGCGCTATAGCTTTGGATTTGCGGGTGTTGCAAAATATGTGGCGCGATATCGAGAGCTTAGATCGGAAGCCTGCATGTCGCGAACTCTTAAGCGGGAGAACATAAAGATCATGAATAGACCTACAGTCCTTATTACAGGATCGGGCGGAGAGCTTGGGCATGGGCTGATTCAATATCTTTCTGCGGAAGGCAAGTACGACATCGTCGGGCTCGATTTGAATGAACCCGCTAACCAGGACGGCATGGGACGCGTTGAGTTTCATAAGGGCGATATCATGGATCGCTCCCTGCTCGACTACCTCTTCGACCGTTTCAATTTTGATTACGTGTTTCACCTGGCGGCACTGCTTTCTACCAGCAGCGAGAAGAACCCCGCGCGGGCCCAGGATATTAATGTAAACGGCACCTTTAATTTGCTAGAACGCGCTCGAAAGTATACCGAGAAACGAACCTCCCCGGTGGTCTTCATGTTTCCCAGCACCATCGCCGTTTACGGCTTGGGCTCAGTCGCTGAAAAGACCAGAGCTGGAAAGGTAAAAGAAGACCAGTACCTGAGCCCGATCTGCATGTACGGTGTGAACAAACACTACGTCGAAGAGCTCGGCAGATATTTTTCCACCACCTATGGCATGCTCGAATCCGAGCAGCGCCGTTTGAAACTCGACTTCCGAGCCGTGCGCTATCCGGGTCTCCTCAGCGCCGACACCATTCCGACCGGGGGAACGAGCGATTATGGACCGGAGATGCTGCACGCAGCTGCACGTGGAATCCCCTACAGCTGTTTTGTTAAAGCCGAGAGCCGGCTGCCGTTCATGGCTATGCCCGACGCGGTCGACGCTCTGATTCAACTCAGTCGCGCTCCAGCGAAGTCGCTGTCACGCCGGGTTTACAACGTGGGAGCGTTCTCCGTAACCGCCGAGGAGATCTATCGCGAAATCCTAAATTATTATCCCGACGCCCAGGTTGACTACCGGATCGATCCCAAGCGTCTGGAGATCGTAGAAAGCTGGCCGGCTGATATTGATGATTCCCTCGCCCGCCGTGACTGGGGCTGGGCGGCGAAGTATGAATTCAGGAACGCTTTTCGGGACTACTTAGTACCTGGCGTACGGAAGCATTACGGAACACGCAAGACCGAGCCGTGCTATGCCGTCGGGCAAGCGTAGAGATATGATTACCGCGCAGATCGGAACCTGTCTGTGCCTCGGCACGACGGGATTCGAATGCATTTCTTAGAGGCAACCTATTATGTTCGATAACGTCAGAGAGTTTTATGCCGCTGAGCTGGAACGGATTCGCGAGGCTGGCTTGTTTAAGCATGAGCGGGTCATCCAATCACCGCAGTCTGCGCATATTCGGGTAAACGGCAAAGAAGTGCTGAACTTTTGCGCCAATAACTATCTGGGATTAGCTGACAATCCGATCTTAAAAAATGCTGCCCGCCAAGGCATCGAGGAATACGGTCTGGGATTAGCTTCGGTCCGCTTTATTTGTGGCACTCAGACTATTCATAAAGAGTTAGAGGAGCGCATCAGCAAATTCCATGGCACCGACGATACCATTTTGTATTCGTCATGCTTTGATGCCAATGGAGGCATCTTTGAAACTCTCTTGGGCGAAGAAGATGCTATTATTAGCGACGCATTGAATCATGCTTCGATTATCGATGGCATCCGGCTCTGCAAAGCCAAGCGCTTCCGTTATGACCATGGCGACCTGGGACAGCTTGAGTCTTTCCTAAAACAGGCTCGGACTGAGGGCGCCAAGAAAATCATGATTGCGACGGACGGCGTCTTCTCGATGGATGGTCATATTGCGAAACTGGATCAGATTTGCGCGCTGGCTGAAGCGCATGGCGCGATGGTGATGGTGGATGAATGTCATGCCACTGGCTTTTTTGGACCGAGCGGTCGCGGTGCCACGGAGCACTGCGGGGCACTCGGTCGGGTGGATGTGATCAGTTCAACATTAGGCAAAGCGCTGGGAGGCGCTTCGGGCGGCTTCGTCACTGGCCGCAAAGAGCTGATCAGCATGCTGCGCCAGCGCAGCCGCCCATATCTTTTTAGCAACGCCCTGCCGCCGGCGCTGGTCATGGCGGGGATCGCCTGCATTGAATTGCTATCTAAGAGCGACGATCTGCGGCGTAAGCTGGCAGATAATACCGCGCATTTCCGTTCCAATCTGACCCGCATGGGATTTGAGATTAAAGATGGAACACATCCGATCGTGCCGGTGATGCTGGGTGATGCGAAATTGGCCGCCGGCATGGCGGACGATTTGCTGAATGAAGGCATCTATGTGATCGGATTTTCTTTCCCGGTAGTGCCGGTGGGCCAGGCCCGCATTAGAACCCAGCTCTCTGCGGCTCACAGCAAAGCCGATCTGGATGCTGCTTTGACGGCCTTCCAGAAGGTGGGTAAAGCACGGGGGATAATACGGTAGTGCTGGGGTCTGTGTGTTAGGCGACTAATCTTGAATCTTAAACTCAAGAATTGTATTATCCTCTATTATGAGCACAATTGAGAGCCGCGGCTATAGCAACCCTTCCACATTAGTATCTACCGAATGGGTGCTTAGCCACCTTAAAGATCCCAATGTACGGGTGGTTGAATCGAACGAAGATCAGCTTCTATATAAGTCCGGGCATATCCCCGGGGCAGTCGAAATTGACTGGACTCTCGATCTGAATGATCGAACTCGACGCGATTACCTGAACCGCCCCCAATTCGAAGCGCTAATGTCCCGCATCGGAGCCACCCGCGAAACGACTATTGTGTTTTACGGCGACAAGAACAATTGGTGGGCCTGCTACGCCTTCTGGGTTTTTCAGCTCTTTGGACACACCAACGCCAAGATCATGGATGGCGGCCGGCTGAAGTGGGAAAAAGATGGCCTCCCTCTGACCAAAGATAAACCTTCGTTCTCCGCCACGAAATACACTGCTTCTGAAAGAAACGATCGACAGTTTAGAATCTTCCGCGATCAGGTGCTCGAGCATGTTCAGAGCGGACTTCCCTTGGTGGATGTGCGCAGCCCTCAGGAATTCAGCGGCGAGAAATTGCACATGGACGGCTATCCGAATGAGGGCGCATTACGTGGCGGACACATTCCCGGGGCGAAGAGTGTGCCGTGGGCAAAGGCGATCAATCCCGAAAACGGAACATTTAAGTCAGCTGCCGAGCTGAAAACAATCTACGAACATGAACAGGGCCTTAATGCCAAACAAGACATTGTGGCCTATTGCCGCATTGGCGAACGCAGCAGCCATACCTGGTTTGTGCTGAAATATCTGCTGGGCTACGAACACGTTCGTAACTATGACGGAAGCTGGACCGAATGGGGCAATTTGGTGGGCGTTCCGATCGAGAAATCAGTTTAAGGTCCGCCCCCTATGCCCGCCCCTCAAAAGCTCCTCCAGGCGCTGGATGATTTTAGATCGCTTGGCGACCGCGAACTTCAAAGCGAGCTGCTGATCGAATACGCAGAGCGCTTCGAGCAGGTGCCAGAAACAGTTGCGAAAAGGCCTTTTGCTAACGAGCATCGGGTGCCTGCCTGCGAGTCCGAAGCCTACGTTTGGGCGAAAAGATCGGGAGAAGGGGTGCAATTTTATTTTGCCGTCGAGAATCCTCAAGGTATCTCCGCGAAGGCCTTGGCGGTGATCTTGAATGAGACCATTTCCGGCGCAGGCGTCGAGGAGATCCTGTCGATCTCGGAAGATCTCGTCTACGATCTGTTCGGAAGAAATATCTCGATGGGTAAAGGACAGGGATTGATGGGAATGGTCCGGATGGTCAAGGCCTTAGCAAAGACGGTTTAGCAGCAAAACCGACCCGATCCTACATTTGAGATCTGCTTCGGAGCGACCGCTCTCATAATTGTCGATGTTGCATATTTCGAGGACGGATTTTCTGTCATTGCGAGCGAAGCGAAGCAATCCCTACCACTGTGTCTAGGGAGGCTTTGTTCCTTGGTAATTGCAAGAGTTTCTTACAAGCATGTAAGCCACCGTATTACACAGGAGATTTTCCTAGCTTCGTCAGTAAAGCGTCAATTTCGACTTAAAGTTAGGGTTTGCTTCGCTTCGCTCGCAATGACAGAGCCGCGCTTGTACCAAGAACCTCACCGCCGCCGATACACCCCGATCCCCAAAGCCTGCTCAGGCGCATACAGCGCCAAGCGCTCGAACCGATCACGAAACCAGCTCTGTTCCTCCATGACTGCCAACTGAAGCCTGCCGCGGGGTGCAATAATCCAATCAGGATCACTCTCCTGCACGAGCTTAATCGCCCAGGACGTTTCCCGATTGATATCGCCAAATGGCATATTTCTGTCTGCGAGCTCGGCCCGCGCGGAGCTGATAATTTTGAAAGGCAAGGCGGAATTTAATCCGGAGGAATCAAAGATGTAATTGTCCCCCAGTCCATAGCCTAGAATTCCTGTCTCCCCGAGCAAGACCCGAGCTCGTGCCGGAATGGCCCCCCCATAGTCGCGTAGAATTTGGCGATAGGCCTGCTCCCTAACTTGGCCCGGGTCCGTCTGCTGTGAGCGGTAAACTGAATTGCCAAGCAGACCCAGGCACAGCAGAGAGATTACCCACGTGATACGGCGCGCCGTGAAGTGAGCAGGAAAACGCTCTTTATATAGTAGCGCCAACCCGCCCCATCCCAACACGGCTGTAATGGCGATGAGCGGAGTAAAGTACCAGTAGAAAATCGGACGCACCCCCGAGAACGAGAGGCCGGCGACATAGAGCGCCTCCCATAGGAGCAAGTAACCGATGGAACCGTTGCGACGAGCTAGAAATAGAATTCCTGCTAATCCTCCCACAATCAAGACTAGATCGGGAACGGTTTGGGTCAGGCCCTCAAAGATCATCAAAAATATTCTGCCAGGGGGCTCAGGATATAATAACCGCTTGGCATAGATTGATTGCGGTACAGGAGAGCCGTATGTGAGGGTCGCATATGCCATCCAGGGAGCTAGCAGCAGCGCTGCTATGCTCAAAGATCTAACGAGATGGGGCCATGACTCCTTTGCAAAAATAATGGAGACCACTATCAGAGCAAGGACGCCGTCAGGTCTAAGCATGCAGCTGGCGGCACACAGGCCGCCGGCCAGATAAGGTCTTCTTTTGACCGCCGCGATGATTGCTCCGCATGAGGTCCCGATATAGATCGTCGTTTCCATACCGGAGAAGACTGCCACCATAACCGGGAAATAAAGCAATGCGGCGCTCGGCAGCAGCAATGCTGCTGACCCAATCGACGGTTGCAGAAAGATGCGAGCCAAAAGCCAGAAAGTAAGGACTGCGACTAGCGCCGGGAGTAAGTTCGCCAAAATCGAAGGGGCAATTCCGAAATGCGCTCCTGCTCCCAAAAACAAAGCCCAAAGCGGCGTCGTTACACCCAAAATATTTTCACCGGAATTATAAACCATGCCGTGGCCGCGAGCTAAATTCTCGGCATATCTAAATGTGATATAAGCATCATCTACCGGTGGATAGCTAAGTAGATAGCCCGCCACTAGAGCAAGCATTGCGAGTAAGAAACTCTTCATCCGATCTCAAGACTAGCAGGCGATGGCTTCTCTGCTTCGGAAGCCCTTTCAATCCACTCCTTAACACTCCCGACCAGCAGATCGCGGTAAGAGTGAATCACGGCGGGAAAATCGTTATGGCCAATTCCATCTATCATTACCCAGCGTTTAGGCTCGGAGATCGCTTCAAGAACCCGCTCGCCCATGGTTAGAGGAATGACCTCATCCTGCGAAGCGTGCAGAACCATTACAGGAAAAGAATGCTGCCTTAAGTATTCAGCCGTGGCAAATCGATCGAAGATTAGAAAGGGCGGCACCAAAATTTCAGGATAGCGTTCACGCGCCATGGCAAACATGCTGGGAAAGGAGCCCTCCAAAAATAGTCCAGCGGGGCGATGGCGCGAAGCCAAAAGCGCCGCAACGGAGGAGCCTAAGGAATGGCCCCAAACCACGATTCTTGACTCTGCGGTTCCGCGTTGAATCAACCATTGATATCCTGACTCAGCATCCCGCTGCAGCAGCTCTTCGCTGAGCTTGCCATTTCCCTGCCCGCTCTTACCGTACATGCGATAGTCAAAAAGCAGCACATCCCAGCCAAAATTGAAAAAGATCGAGGACACCTGGGCAAGTGATGAGAGCACAGCGCCGTTGCCATGGCAGTAAAAAAGAACCGGCGAATGCTTGCGATCTTTATGCTCGAGCCACCATGCGCTGATCTCAACTCCATCTGATGAGGGAAACTTGACCTCCTCAAATGCAACTCCGTAATCGGCGGGACTAGCCTTCCCCGGCGGACCGGGATGGTAGATAAAGCTTCGTTGCAAGGCAACAAACGTAATGAGCACCGCTAAATAGCAGCATATCAGGAAACGAAAGATCGGCTTTAGGCGCATTGTAAAAAACAATGACATGAACCGGAGAGGCGACAAAGGGCCAATTATCACTGCCAACGCCGCAATGCAGGTGCGGACAAAGTCTCGCGAATGAGATAGAATAACCTATAAGATGCGATTGTACTTAATGCTGATTTGTCCGGTTTGCTGTCTTCTGCTTTCATCTGCCTACGGTGATCAGAGCTCTTGCGGACAACTCTCCTACCAGCAAACTTGCGGAAACTGGAACTGCGGCCCCAGCATGGATTTCTACACCAAGGAGAAGAAATTGAGCGAAGTTCTGCCCCGCGCAATTAAAATCACAAAGGTCACCTGCTTTGATTCGCCTTATTGTCTTTGGTGCAAGGAGAGATCTGGTTTGGATGCGGCGCTGCAAATTTTGCGGGATCCGGTTGGCACAGTGCGCGATCGCAGCTGCTTGGCCGGCGCCCATCATATGCTGTCTTTGGAGGCTTTAGTTGATCTGGATGGTGAAGCGGCACGCTTATACGTTTCGAATACGGGACTGGCTTGTCTTAAAACGAAGAGCGGTCGATGGGACTGGTCGACTCCCTTTGTGCCGCACGAGGCAGCACCTCCTGCGGCGGTATCGACCCCCACGGAAGGATTCGGATCTTTTTTCGGGTACTAATACTTCTCGATTGAACTATCTACCTCATCACTCCAGCGCAATATTCCACCGGATAAGTTGACCAGGTTTGTGAAGCCGCACTGCTGCTGTAACGCTTTTATAGCGCTACTACTTCTTCCGCCACTGCGGCAATAAATTACGACGATCCCGTCTCGAGGGATCTCCGATTGACGGTTCAGAATCTCCGCCTTGGGAATCAGAACTCCGCCGATGTCTGCAATCTCCTTTTCAAACGCCTCACGTACATCGATCATCGTAATCCGCTCTCCAGCTTGCTGGCGCTGCTTTAGTTCTAAAGGTGTAATCTCTCGCAGTGCAGAGTTATTCATCTGTCTTCTCCTATAGCAATGTTGATCGGGACGCTCTGGGTGGAATTCTTTGCAGTGCGGCGCTGGACAGATTGTCTGGCGCGTGCCTGTCGTACTGCTGCGCGCCAACCGCCCTCCGCAATCCAGCGATCTAACTCTGCGATTTTCGGGTGACGCCTCTCTAATGCGCGAAACTCCGGACCATGCCAGCGCGTGCGGCCCCTGTGCCTCAATGACTGCGGCTTGAGCACAGCATGGCACATCTCATGATACAAAAGCGGCTCCAGCCACTCGATTCGATCTGGATAGCTTAGCTCTTTTGCCACCGACACAATAAGCCGGCTGATATTGCAGGTTGCTAATACGCGCTTCTGCCTCCTGCGAGACCAGCGCACCGTGTAGTCGCGAAGCTGCGGAAGCTCGGGAAAATAAAGCTTCTGCAAATCACACCAAATCTTAAAAAGGACCGCGTCGCTGGATTGCGCGTTAATTTCGCAAGCAATAGCTCGCCGCGGCCTGCGGCGTCGCCGCGCCTTTACTGCGGCCGTTTTCGCATGACCCCAAAGATATAGTTGGAAAAATTTTGAAATCAGCACTGTATGATAGACTACTCGCAACGCCAGATTTCACAAGAGCGTGAAAGGTATGGCGTCGTAATCCACAGCTGCTGATTTTTAATTACTGCAGACGCAGACCGCTTGGAGCAGCAGGGGCGCTATTCGACGTGGCGCATTTATACGGACCGATATCCGCGCCATTCTTTCCTGCACCGCAGACATTACTACCTTGTACTGGGCGGAAATTGTAATTGAACATATCATCTCGGGCCCAGTCGATCAGACCAGGCGCAGTTTGCAGGCTATGAGAATCACAGCCGCTGCAATTGAAGTTGCTTTGCCAGCCGGATCGCGCTGCGGAAAGTGTTGCAAGCGAGCCGCTAGGAAGATTCAGAATGGCCGAGCTGTAAGGATCCGAGGCGTTGTAGTAAAGATTGTAATCCCATTCGTCTATGGCAAAGGAACCGCCAATAATCGCGGAATTGTTAATAAAGATGTTATTGATCGCCTTAATATGACTGCCGGAAGGAGGGCCCTGAAATTGAATCGAAAACAACCCGTAAGCGATGAGATTATTTTCTAGGGTTGCGTTTACCTGCGCCCCTCCGTCGCTATATAGGAAATCATGAGCCGCGTCTTCATAGGCCTTGTTAAAAAAGCAGGCATAAGGCTTTCTCATATCAATGGTGTAATCAAAACTTGCGAATACGCTATTTTTTACCTCCAGAAGTCCGGGTCCACCCGAGCCAAGGCTGATGCCGGTGTGATCCACGCCCGCTGAATATACCTCTACGCCATCTACTGTGGCGCGAGAACCTGCAACAGAGAGATTGAAGCTGCCGAGCGCGTTGTGCGCATAAATCTTTGTGGCCGTGACGTTATAGGTGGAGACGCGTGAGGCCGTGTCGCGGTTATAGGCGGTGAAAAGCGAGCCGGGGGTAGCCCAGTAGCTAAGATTGTGCGAGCCCGTAACTTCGATGTTGCTAAGATTAACCGTGCCGCCGCTGTAATAGATAGCAATTTGCGGGCCGCTGGCCATCTCGAACCTAACATGGTCGAAGCGAAGCAGAGTGGCCACTTTATACATATAGATGCCAGTACCCATGCCGCGAAACACGACGTTTTCGACATCCAGGTCGCTGCCCGTACCGGTGACCCAGGGAAATAAGAGACCATTAGTGAACTGGCTATTATCCACAACCTCCAATGTATGCGCGCTGGGGAGCGCATTTCCGTCCAGCCGCACGCGCAACCGTCCACCCGTTACGTCAAAACTATAGGTACAGCCCATCGCGGAATCTTTGTACAGCTTCTTGCCCTGGTCTAACACCATCACTGAAAGATCGCTGCTACTCCCCAGCCCCAATGCGGAAAGGGTGGCCGAGTAGATGCCGTTGCCATCGGATACAAATAAACTTTCGTCGATGGCCTTTGCGGGGGTGAAAACTACACCACCTAAATCGCCTAAGCCCCGAATGGTAATACTGGAGCTGCGATTAACAGTTGCGCTTGCTCTATAGATTCCCGGAAGGACCTTAAGCACTCCCGCGCTGGGAGTCTTTGCCATCGCCGCGGAAAAAGTGCACCAAGGGGCATCGAACGTGCCGGCGTTGCTGTCGCTACAGGACTTTCCACAAGCAGCAGAGTTGTTTAGATATCGAGCGGATGCGTCCACGGGTAGAGTGCATGGATCAGTAGCGGCATGGCTAGATTCAGCCGTAAACGCCAACAACAGCGCCAAGCATAGGTTAAGGACTGAGGGCCGGGCCTTACGCATAAACGTTCTCCCTAAAAGACCCCGTCCCAAAATGTAGACCCTCGGCTAAGGAGCCGCCACCGATAGAGGTTGTTGCAAAGGGGGTGCCAGCCGGGAAGCAGTTGGACTTCATACCGGTGCTCGCTCGATTTGAGGCTAATTCCAGATAGAATTCCGTAGCTTGCTGGGATCGCTGCTCCGCATGTCTACGTTCGGGCGTGGCTCTCCAGCGCAAATCGAGGGACTCTGTTTCCCAGCCTAATCCGGAAGCGCCACTTAAAATCACATCAAACACCGGCCCGCATACTGCCTACGGGAGACTATCTGCATCTCTTTTCCGATCTCCGCGATCGTGTTTTGATCGTCGCACACTTTTTGGAGTTTCACATGCGATACCCGTCTAAATGCCTGGCAGTTGTAGTACTTAGTTTCCTTGGTGCATGCGGTTCAGGCAGCCATGATATCTCAATCGGCTCTTCACTTGACGAAGCATCTTCTGAAAATGGAGGAGATGGCAGCTCGGTAACGGTGGACTTAGGTGATAGCTCTGGCGATAACTCCATAGATACCCCCGGCGGGAAAGTTTGGACTGTCTCGGAGATCGAGGGGGCTGCCCGAAGCGGCGGATCGGGCGGGGCAGCAAAATGCGGCGGCGAGAACGGTTTTAAACGCTGCCTATGCCCGGAGGACGTGCCCGCAACGGTGCGTTATCGTCCTGCCCTGTTGGAATGCAATGGCAACGCAGCCGCAATTCTTGATGGCAATTATGGCGAGGTGTTTAGTGTCGTTGTTCGAGACAGCCAGAACCGCGATCGTTGGCCTGCCAGCGGTTTCAATGGCTGCAGCGCCAGCTTGGCTAATTCTGATTCGCCTCCTAACTCCTGCAGTGCCTTCAAAGTGCAGGAAAAATTTCGTACGGGTAGCGGGGCGGTTGTGCATTGTTTCGGCGCCTCAGGCTATTCGTCTCTGTTTAGCGACGTAACCCGACTCACAGTTAAACTCGCCGATTCGCCCAGCTCGAGCGATGACCCGCTGGAAAGATTCTGCATCTCATCCCCAACGCGCGCTTTAAATTGATTTAGACCGCAACTCTAAATCAACTCCTAGCCGCTTTTTCGCTGCCCCTCAGCTCCTCCCCTTGGAGAAAAGGGACACCCATTTTTCGCCTAACTTCCTGAAATTTAGGCCTCTTATCCCCCCGGAATACAGTAATTTAAATCAATTCTAACTGCGCGAGACCGCCCCAGGTCTCTGAGATTAAGTTGGGGCGATGTGGATTATTAAGCAGAGGCCGGAGCTGATTGAGACGCGGACGCAGGAGCCAAGGAACACATTGCTCACTGTGCGGCTATCGCCGAGTTCGAGGGCTGCGGCTTTGAGCGGCCAAAATGTGCCATCCGCGTTTACCCCCAGCACGCGCTCCGAGACGGGGATAATCGAAAGCAGATCTCCCTGTTTTCCGATTAGCTCAATTGATTCGCCGGCCCGTAAGATCCAAATACTTTGGTGCGTGTCGATCACGCCGATGCGAATCCCATTAAATTGGGGACGGGTCAGAAGCAATAGGTTCGAGAGGTGTTGGTCGACCCGCAGTCCCAACGCACCAACGATTAAGATCTGAAAGGGGGTGAGCTTGACGGCTTCTAACAGACATAACTCTAAATCTGTTAAATCTTTATCGCGCGGGAAGCGGCGCAGCGGAATGCCCGACAGCTCAGCCTGCTTCAAAGTTTCGTGGTCGATCGAGTCTAAGTCTCCGGCAATCAGGTCGGGTTTAAGCCCGAGCGCCATCGCCTGTGTTGCACCGCCATCCGCGCAATAAAGAAGATCGTAGCGCAGGGTCGCTATCAAATCGGCCTCAACCGGTGCGCCGTTGGCGAAGACCAGGATGGTTTTCATGCTGCTTGTTTCACTGTAACACAATCAAGCAGGACTAAAAGCGAAAGGACACCGTCGTTCCAATCTGTCGCGGATCTCCCAATTGCACGTAGAGCTTATCCTTAAAATCCGGGGGCTCATTGCCAAAAAAGAAACCTCTTACTGCATAGCGTTGATTGAAGGCATTTTTGGCCCATACCGTCCAGCTCCACTGCGCAGCCTCATATCCCAACGTGAGGTTGGTCAAATGGTAGGGCTCAGATCTGTTGCTGTCATTGTCATTGAAGTAAAAGGCATCCTTACCAGTCAGATCTATTCTTGCAAAAATATTATCGGTAATGCTGTAGCGCGCTCCGGCGTAATACTGCCATCCCGGGGCATGCGACTGCTCACGCCCTGGGACTGGACCTCGGTCGTCGGAGTAGTCATCGAAGCGCGCGCTTAGTATCGCCCCCGAAGCTGTTAGCTCCAGCCGCTGAGAGGGGCGCAGCTTTAACTCTAATTCGCTGCCGAGATTGTAGCCGTTAACAGCATTATCGGTGAGGTAGGTGAACGACAGCGGATCTGAAGGATCGTCCTGGAAGGAAACCTTGATCTGTTGATCCCGTCTTAATGTGTAAAAAGCGGCCAAATTGGCTGCCAGCATCGGACCAAAAGGTTCGCCTCTTATGCCGCCCTCAAAATTCCAAAGAAACTCAGGTTCGAATTGCAACCGATCGGCCGGCACGCTGGCTCCGGTATTAAAGCCACCACCTTTATAGCCGCGCGATGCATTGATATAGGCCTGGAGCTCAGGTTCTATTTGATAAGCGAGGCCGGCAATGGCTCCCCACATCCGCTCGTCCGGCGAGAAGGAGGCCCCTTTAGTGTCAAGGTAGCGCGAATCACGATTTTCACCTCGCAATCCAAGTGTTACCGAGAGACGATCTGCAAGTGGCGCTTCTAAAGCACCAAAGATCGCATTGATCTTAGATACAAAATCACTATCAAGGGAGTCAAAGACGCTGCCGTCCGAAAACTCCTGGTTGCTACTATTCTCACTGAGTCTCTGCTCGAAGAGTCCGACTAGGTAATTCCACTCCTGTCCGGCGCGATCGGTGGAGCGGTTGGAAAGCGCTCGTAGCTCTGTGCTAAATACCTCGCGATCTCTGAAGGTCTCCGAAAAATAATCATACGGTGCATTCGGCCCCCAGAATGGGTTGTTACCCCAATCACCATCGTAGCTATATGTAACATCGCTTGTGCTGTAGGTATTAGTCACCACCAAGGCGTCTCTTGCTCCCAGATCGAAATTCGCTTTGAGTGCTGCGCCATCCGTTGTTTGCGCATCCTGACCCGGACGATCCGATCGCACCTTTAGCCCATTATCAATTGCAAAGGCGTCATAACCATTTTCCACGTCGATGTGCAGCACATTAAGATCTACCGTGAGAGCGTTAGTGGGCAGCCAGCGCAATTTTGCTCGGCCTGTAAATTCATCGCGCGCATTGGTATCGTCTCGGTCTAAGAATTGATTATCTCGAAAACCGTCGCTTAAATGTTGATAAGCGGCCAAGCGAAATTGCAGCTGACGATCCTCCGGCGAGAGCGGACCCGACAGCGCCAATCCACCCGCAACCAAATCGTCAGTCGCAATGGAGGTTTCTCCATGGGCAAAATAATACGGTGTGGGATCGGAGCTCTTTAGCTGCACCAAACCAGCTAAGGCGCTCGGACCGAAACCGAAGCCTTGTGGACCTTTTAGTACATTGAACTGCTCAATATCAAAGCTGGTCCCCACACCGCCTAGCGAGCTTAAATCAAAGTCGTCGATCAAGAATGCCACTGACGAGTTAGGCGCGCCCTCATACTGCTCGCGTTCACCAATCCCCCGGATCTGGAAGAACCGCGGCCGATTACTTCCGCCCGCCCAGTTCAGGTTTGGGATGCTGTCCGCCAGCTCCGAAAAATGCTGCACGCTGCGCTGCGTTGCCGTTTCACCACTGATATTGGAGCGATTGCTTATCGCAGAGGTCAGATCCTGCGAAATAGCATCAGCATGCACGGTTATTTCGATCGGCTTAAATAACTCGCTCTCAGGGGTATTTTCGGCTTTCGCGGTATTGCTCAGAGCAAGCGCGAGCAGGGCAAATAACAAGAAGTGGCTGGATTGTTGCTTTGGTCTGGACATGGTTCCTTTTCCTCCGCCGGTATGATCCGGATCAGGTTCGAGGGTTTGCTTTAAGCATCTCAGATCGCGAACTTACGCGATCACCCCTAAGGTCAGCTGGATCACGCTAACGCCACCTTCACTTCCGGTCAACTCTGCTTCATCAACTTGAATAAGATGGAGGCTCAAGCGTCCCACCCCGTGGGATGTCTCATACTTTATGATGGACAACCGGGGTTAATTACTATATCGATCACTCACCGGAAACGGTGTTGTACGATGCGGTAACAACTCTTTAATTTTGCTCTTAGGAATTTTTTATGAAAAAGACGTTACTTGTAGCTATTGTTTCGCTGATTGCCCTGCCCTGCTTTGCTGTTGATACCACCCACACCGAGACCTGGACCGGTAAGATCATTGCTGGCGGACACGGCACCACAGACTTCTGGTTTGAAGCCGGAACCACCAAGTTCGAGTTGACCGGACCGAACGAAGCGATGGTCGCTCCCTACGCCAACCAGGAAGTTAAACTGACAGGCAAAATGAATACAGGCAAAACCGCGATCGAGGTTGCTTCGGTTCTTCCAATGGCGGCACATCAGGCCATGGAACATGCCAACAAGGCTATGAACAACGCAATGGAACAGAGTAACCAGGCTATGCAGGACGCTCATAAAGCGATGAATGCAGCGGGACAGCCAACTCACTAAGCTCTCTCGTTTTTTAGTCAGAAGGCCGGGCCGCAAGGTTCCGGCCTTTTTTTATTGCTTCTTCCTCGACTCTGGACTTCTAGTTTTTTTCGATATACAATAAAAATGCTGAATTGCCCGAAAACACAATTTTCCATTTATGCAAAAGTTCGAACAGCTTCTGGCTGATGGTCATGTATGGTTTGCGAACGAAACCCCTGCCGAATTAGCGCGCGAAATTTTTTATTCCGCTGGTCCGTATTCTACTACTTCGCGCTCGACTGCTGCCTCTTCCTCAGCTCCCTATTCTTCAGCTCCCT